>NZ_AOII01000091.1 GCF_000337615.1 Natrinema pallidum DSM 3751 | reverse complement strand
TACGAAGAGCTTCGTCGAGTCATCAGCAGCAATGAGATGCTCTCACGGGCTCACGCTGTGCCGGCTGTCGAGACCTCGGGGTAAACACGTACCTATATAATAATTCGGTGTCAAGCGAATCGCCGTGTGGCCCCGAGCGTCACTCGACGATTTCAGCCCGCTCATGAATCGATCCCTGAAGGCGTTCGGCGTGCTGTTGATCGTGCTGGGTGCGGTTCTCGGTGTCGCACAGCTCGGCTCCGTCGAGCAACTCGTCGCACAACGGGACGCATCCACCTCCGTCGCCGCGGAGACCGATGCATACCTCTCGATACAGGACGAGTACGGATCCAGGGAGATCTCCAATTACGATTGTTTTTGGTTCTACTGTTATACGGATGAGCAACCACGGACGGTTGCCGCGCTCGAAAACAGATACGTCGCCGACTATGCGACCGTCAGTGCCGATGTTACCGCCATTGCGGGCGCGTCCGATGACACGCTCGAGGTCAGCGAATCGCCAGCGTCGCTGACCGAAGGGGAATCCGGCGAGGTCGTCCTGTCGTGTTCGGACACCGTCACGGACGACGGGACGGCCGACGTGACCCTCCGGTTCGCGGTGTCCGATCCGGTCTACATCTATGAGGACACGACGATTCGAGACGTGTCGTACGACTGCGACTCGAACCCTTAGCTTTCGGCGAGTCGGTCCTCCCACTCGTCGGCGGTCATCGACTCGCCGGTGACGCCGTCGGGCCCCTGTGCCGCGAGCAGCGCGGCGGCGTCGTCCATCACGTCCGGTTGTAGGATCTCCTGCCGTTCGGCGTCGGGGAGGTGTTCCCAGATCTGCGTGTTGACCCGGCCGCCGGGATCGATCGCGTTGACGTTGATCCCGTCGGCGTCGACCTCGAGCGCGACCGCCCGTGTAAACCCTTCGAGCCCCCATTTGGAGCTAACGTACGGCGCAGCGTTGGGGACCGCAGCCGTCCCGAGTCCCGAGGAGACGTTGACGACGTTGCCCGACGTCTCGTCGGCCTCGAGCATCGCCTCGAGGACGCGCTTCGTGAACAGGGCGACACCGGTGAGGTTGATCTCGATGATTCGGGTCCACTCCGCGTCGTCCGTATTGACGAGAGCACCGCGGTCGTCGCCGAAGTGTCGGCCCGGAACCCCGGCGTTGTTGAACAGCGTGTCGGGGGTTCCGAAGCGCTCGACCGTCGACCGGACGACGTCGTCGATGGCGTCGGGGTCGCGCACGTCCGCCGGGGCGACTAACGTCTCGCCGTCGGCCGCGTCCGCGACGGCCGCGAGCTCGTCCTCGCTTCGGGCCACGAGGACGACGTTCGCGCCGCGCTCCGTGAGGTGTAGCGCCATCGAGCGCCCCAGTCCTTTGCTCGCACCGGTCACGATGATCGTCTCGTCGTGTAGCGTTGGCATGCAAACAGGTGCTTTCGGGGCCATCGAGTAATACGTTCGCCAGGCCGTCACCTTCAGCCGCCCGAAGACGATCCGTGCCCACTGTGAGCACCGAATCGAAGAAAGAAGGCGTTCGACGGCCGACGTTCGCGGCCCGACCGCTGCTTGACGGGAGGATCGCGATCGTGCTCGGACGCTTTGCGGGGTCGTCCAACGACGGCGTTTTCGAACGGGTCACCGGGGCGTGGGCCCGGCGAGTGGGCCGAGGTGAGGAGGCCTACTGCCGACAGGTCTTTCCGCCGACCCAAAAGATTTACACCTCCTAATTATATCTAATTACGATATGGCCGAGACCGCTCCCGACTACGCGGACGTCGATTATACCGACGGCGAAGGTGAAGCCCCCGACGAGTATCCGCACATCCAGGACAAGATCGAGAAGGCGATCGAGGTCACCCGCGAGGGATTGGCGGAGTACGAGAACCCGGCGGTCATGTGGACCGGCGGCAAGGACTCGACGCTCACGCTGTATTTCATCAAAGAGGTCGCCGACCGCTTCGATCTCGAGGTCCCGCCCGCGGTCTTCATCGACCACTACCAGCACTTCGACGAGATCCACGACTTCGTCGACCACTGGGCCGACGAGTGGGATCTCGAGGTCATCTACGCGCGCAACGAGGACGTCGGCGAGTACGTCGACGAACACGGCTTAGAGCCCGGCGACGAGATCGACATCTCGGCGCTCTCGGAGCACAACCAGCACCACGTCGAGGACATCCTCGAGTACGAAGAGGACACGTTCCCGTTCCTGCTCGACACCTACGTCGGTAACCACCTGCTGAAGACGGTCGCGCTCAACGACGCGCTCGAGGAGCACGACATCGACGGCGTCATCTCCGGCGTCCGCTGGGACGAACAGGAGGCCCGCGCCGACGAGACGTTCTTTTCGCCGCGCCACGACCCCGACATCTACCCGCCCCACGACCGCATCCAGCCCATCCTGCAGTTCGACGAGGCCGCCGTCTGGGAGGCCTTCTGGAACTTCGTGGTGCCGGACACGGTCGAGAACTTCCCCGAGGAGGGCTACGTTCCCGAAGCCGACGACGACCTCCCCGAGGGCGTCGCACAGGACGATGTCCCGATTTCGCCGAAGTACTTCGCCGGCTTCCGCTCGCTGGGCAGCGAAGTCAGCACCGAGAAGTCCGACGAGGACCCCGCGTGGCTGCAGGACCTCGAGGGGACGACCGAACGTGCCGGCCGCGCTCAGGACAAAGAAGACCTGATGGAGCGCCTGCGCGACCTCGGATACATGTAACCTCGGCGTAGCTGTCAGTGGACGATTGGGTCGGCTCGGCGGGTCGCCATCGTCGAGCCGTCGAACGCGTTCCACGTTCGCGCGCCTTTATTGCTGCCTCGAGTGAACACGCGCCGTGATGACTATCTACCGAACGCGGGCCGGCCTCCGTCATCGGTTTCGGGACGTATTGAACTTCTACTATCCGGACTGTCTGGATACGGCCGTCGGCGGCTACGTCGCACAGCTCGACGAACGCGACGGCCACGTCTACGACGCCCGGACGAAACACCTCGTTGCGACGGCCCGCGGCGTCCACAACTTCAGCCTGGGCGTCCTCGCCGACGGGCCGAACTGGTGTGAGTACGCCGCCGAACACGGCCTTCGATTCCTCTCGACCGTCCACTGGGACGACGACCGAGCGGGATACGACTGGCTCCTCGACGGGCGGACGCCGACCGACCGGACGCGGTACTGTTACGGACACGCGTTCGTCCTGCTCGCCGCCGCCCGGGCGCTGCAGGCGGGGCTCCCCGGCGCTCGAGCCGAACTCGAGCGGGCGTTCGGCGTTCTCGAGGAGCGGTTCTGGGACCCGTCCCACGGACTCTACGCCGACCGCGCGTCGCCTGACTGGGACCTCGCCTCGTATCGTGGCCAGAACGCCAATATGCACGCCTGCGAGGCCCTGATCGCCGCGTACGAGGCCACGGGCGCGGACCGGTACCTCGAGCGGGCAGTCAGGGTCGCCGACCGGTTCACCCGCGGTGTCACTGCGGCGACCGACGGACTCCTCTGGGAGCACTTCACGGAGGCGTGGGAGCCGGACCGGTCGTACAACGCTGACAGTCCCCGCCACCGGTTCAGACCACCGGGGTACCAGCCCGGCCATCACGCCGAGTGGGCGAAGCTGTTGGCGCTGCTGGCCGCTCACCGGCCCGAGGACTGGCTGCTCGAGCGCGCCCACGACCTCTTCGAGACCGCCGTCGACCTGGGCTGGGACGACGAGTACGGCGGTCTCTACTACACCGTGACGGCCGACGGGGAGCCGATCGTCCCCGACAAGTACGGCTGGGTGCACGCCGAGGCGATCGGCGCGAGCGCGCTGTTGTGCCGGGCCGACCGCGAGACGGACCGGGCATCGCCGGCAGCCCTCGAGTGGTACGACCGGCTCTGGGCGTACGCGGGCGAGCACCTGATCAATCCGCGGTACGGCAACTGGTACGAGCGACTCACGCGCGACCACGACCGCGACGGGCCGAACCACGGCCCGGCGGTCGAACCCGGATACCATCCGCTGACGAACTGCTGGCTCGGGCTGCGAGCGCTCGAGGCCGACGGGCGGTCATCGTTCGGGCCTCGAGCGGACGAGCGGTGAGCAATACCCGGGGTTCGGTTCGACGGTTCGGACCGGCTTCCGTCGACCAGGTCAGCGAGTCGCCCGATACTCGCCGTGTTTGACGCCGAGCACGAGCATGAGCAACCCGAACACGATCATCGACGGTGCGACCATCATCAATACGGTGCTCATCGCCATCATCGGTGCGGCGAGTAATCCGCCAACACCGAGTGCGATTACAACGAGAAACGCCACTGCCGTCTTCGTTCCATCGAACTCCATGAACGGTCGTTAGCAGGGAAGCCCCTAATGGTACCGGGAATCGGCAGTCCGTTCACGGCGGCTGCGGGAGAATCGAGGCTACTCCGAGGGACGAACCAGGTTTGCCAACTCGACGACGCCGCCGAGGAACCAGCCAAGCGGGAACGAGAGGCCGACCCACATCCCGGCGTAGGCGGGTCCTTCGAGGGTGAAATTCCCGCGGAGGTAGTCGTTCAAGCCGCCGACGAACAACACGTTGTCGAGCACCCAGACGGCGAGGTCGTAGCTGGGCTCGAGGACGACCTCCTCGAGCGACGGCGTGACGAGCGCGGCGACGACCGGCGGCAGGAATAACGCGGTCATCGCGAACGGGTACGCGAGACCGACCGTCGTTCCGCGGCCCCCGAACTTCGAACACGTCGCCGCGAGGGCCGTCGAGACCGTCGCGACGATGCTGGCGAGGCCGACCGCGAGGACGGCGTTAATCGGGACGTCGACCTGCTCGAGATAGGACATCGCGCCCCAGATGAGCGTCAGCGCGCCCCAGCCGACCAGCGCCACCGTCGTCACGCCGATGATCCCGAGTCGCGTCTGCGTCGAGTCGAGTTTCGCCGCGTAGTAGCGAGTTGCGAGGCCGAGGACGGTAAGCGGATAGAGGACGAGCAAGCCGATGAGTCCCAGGGTGCTCCAGCCGTGATAGCTGATCTTCTGCGGGAGCGTCTCCGGTTCCCACTTGCCCATGACGGAGTGACCGCGACCGCGCTGCCGAGGAAATACGAGTTCCATCCAGGCTCCGTGCAACCGGCGAACGTCGGTTCTCACCGCGCCGACGAACCCACCACCGCCGCTTCGCGAGCGGGTAGACATACGCGAGCCAAAAAGCCGATGTACCGTAAACTTTCCTGCTTTTTCTTCGCTGTCGATCGGTCAGCCGGCCGTCAGTTCGGGCGGTTCTCGCAGGCCGGCTCGAAAACCGATGTCGTCGCTCAGTTCCAGGGCCCGAAGTCGGGATCGACCTCGCGACTCGTCTCGTCGATCGCGTCGATCGTGTCGATGTCGTCCTGGTCGAGTTCGACCGTCAGCGACGCCAAGTTGTCCTCGATGTGGTCCTCGCCGGTCGCCTTCGGGATCGCGGTAACGCCCTTCTCGCGGGCCCAGGCGAGACTGACCTGCGCCTCGGTGACGCCGTGTTTCTCCGCGACCGCCTGCATCTCGGGCTGGTCGAACACCTGTCCGCGGGCCAGCGGCGAGTAGCCGACGACCTCGATGTCGTGGTTCTCGCAGACTTCCCTGAGCTCGTCCTGGGGAAGCAGCGGGTGAAGCTCGACCTGATTCGCGAAGATCGGCGCGTCACAGATGTCGACGGCCTCCTCGAGGTGCTCGGGCTGGAAGTTACTGACGCCGACGTTCTCGATCAGACCCTCGTCGTAGAGTTCGGAAAATGCCGAGAGGGTCCCCTCGGCGTCGTACTCGCCGGCCGGCCAGTGGACGTACAGCAGNGGTCGAGACTGTCCCGAGCCGTCTCGAGGACGTCGTCGTGCTCGAGGTTCGTGATCCAGATCTTGGTCGCAAGGAAGATATCCTCGCGGTCGACATCGGCCTGCGCGATGCCCTCGCCGACGGCGGCCTCGTTGTCGTAGGCCTGTGCGGTGTCGATGTGTCGATAGCCCGCGTCGAGAGCCGTGCGGACGCTTTCGGCGCACTGTTCGGCGTCGTCGTTCTGCCAGGTGCCGAGCCCGAGCATCGGCATCCCATTTGCGGACGGATACGTTTCGGGGGCGGTCTGTTCGGCGTCGTTGGTTCCCATGTGCGATCGATGGAGCAGAACGGGAAAATGGGTTTGGGTAGCGGACAGGGGTTCGCCTTGCGACAGCGCGATCCTCGGCTATCGGCGAATGCGGTCCGTGATCGTTACGCACCGTTCGCCGTCCGTTACTCGGACAACTGCTCCCAGGGCCGTTCGCGCTCGAGTGTCGCACTCGCCGCGAGAGCGGCGTCGCGGATTCGCTCGGCGAGTGCCACTGCTGACGGCCGGATGAGCGGTGTCTCACGTGACATGTGTCTAGCACTATGAGACGAGCTGATCGCTGCTCTCCCGACGGTCACGTCCGACCGCCCTGACTCGACGATCGACCGCGGTCCGGCCTTACTGATACATCCGCAGCGGCTGGGCCTGCGAACTCTCGTCCTGCCCGATCGCTTGCATCTGCTGGGCCAGTTGCTCTCGCTTCGCGCGGATCTCTTCGGCCCGGTCGACGAGTTCCTGGACGTCGATTTCGATGCCCGCGACCGGACCGATCCCGTCCTCGAGCAGGACGCTCGCGGCTTCGGGGTCGGGGAACTGATGGTTACACTCGACGACGAGGGCGAGGCTCCCGTAGTCCTCGTGTGCGGCGCGGTTGATGAGCGCCCCTGTCGGCCCCGTGATGACACCGTCCTCCGGCGGCATCGCGATGTCGGTCGACTCGAGCCGGTCGCCGGCGTCGCCGGTCGCGACGCCGTAGAGGGCGGGACGGGTTCCGTTCTCGCGCTCGGCGGGGAGGCCGCTGAGGTAGATCGGCGTCGCCGCCCGGTCGACGATCCAGCCGGTCAGACAGTCGGCGACGCTCTCGACGGCCTGGGACGCGATCGGCGCGTCGCTCTGGAGGGCAATGAGGTCGTGTTCCTCGCTGACGTAGAGGCGCACCGGCGGCTGCGCCGTCCGGTCGCCGCTGCGGTAGACGCCGATCCGGGGTAACCCCTCGCAGTTGACGCTCGCGTAGTAACGCATGTCGAGTTGCTCGACGAGGTGGTCGGTCGCGATCTTTCCGACGAGGCCGACGCCTGGAAACCCCTCGACGAGCGTGGGGTTCTCGAGGTCCGGCTCCGGTCCCTGAACGCGGATACCTGCCATACTCCGACCGATGGCCGTCACCGGCATAAAATCGAGGGCCGAGACCGTCGGCGATCTCTCGGGCAATTCGTGTGAGCACCCTGTCTGTTATGTCGGTCGCGTCCGAAGATTCGATACTGATGCCGACGCCGGAAACGGACCGCGACCCGGCCGACGACCGTGATTCCGACGCCCGGTACGCGCTCGTCCGTGCGGCGTACGCGGACGCGATTTTCGACGCGATCGGAACGGTCCTCTTGCTTGGGTTCGCACTGCTGTTCCTGGCCCTCGGGACGAGAGGGCTGCTCGTCGATGCGTCCACCGAACTCGCCGTCGGTCTCATCCTCGGGGCCGTTGTGCTGGCCGGTGTCGCGTTCGGTCTGGTGCCGCCCGTCCGGAAGTGAGCCCGGCGATCCGGCGTCGGCTTCGAAACCCACAAGCGCCAGTCGCTCGAACCCCGAGCCGATGGAGCCACTCGAGCGGTATCGACCGATTATCGACGATTTCGACGCGTTCCTCGCGGCCTGCGAGCGGCCGCTCGGCAACGCCGTCCGCGTCAACACGATCAAGGCCTCGGTCGAGCGGACGCTCGCGGCCCTCGACGAGGCGGGCGTCGACTACGACCAAGCCGACTGGAACCCGCGCGTCCTGACCCTCGAGACCGACTCGCCGGGATCGACGTGGACCTCCTTCCACGGCTTTACCCACGGCCAGGAGGAGGTCTCGGCGGTGCCGCCGGTCGTTCTCGATCCACAGCCCGGCGACCGGGTCTGGGACTGCTGTGCCGCGCCCGGCGGCAAGGCGACCCAGATCGCGGCGCTGATGGACGACCGCGGGACGGTCGTCGCGAACGACAACAACCTCGGCCGCATCTCGGCGCTGCGGTTCAACGCCGAGCGACTCGGCGCGACCAGCCTCGCCGTGACCAACGCCGACGCGCGCAACTACTCGCTCGAGCGGTTCGACTTCGACGCGTTCGATCGGACCCTCGTCGACGCCCCCTGTTCCTGCGAGGGGACGATCCGGAAGAACCCCGACGCGCTCGACAACTGGTCGGAGGGCCACATCTCCTCCGTCGCGGGCATCCAGAAGGGGATCATCCGCCGAGCGATCCAGGCCACCCGCGAGGGCGGGACGGTCGTCTACTCGACGTGTACCTTCGCCCCCGAGGAGAACGAGGCCGTCGTTCAGCACGCCCTCGACAACGAGTCCTGTCGCGTCGTCGACTTCGACCTCGATCTAGCGCACGCGCCGGGACTGACGGCGTGGAACGGCGAGAGCTTCGACGAGCGCCTCGAGCGGGCGGCCCGGATCTATCCCCACCAGAACGACACCGGCGGGTTCTTCGTCGCGAAACTGGAGGTGACCGCCTGATGGCCGACGGCAACGACGGTCAGCGGTTCGACCGACTCCCCGCGACCGACGCCGAACGCACCGTCGACGGGCGAGCCACGCGCGAGGCGGTGGTCGACTACTTCGCGGATCGGTTCGGCATCCCACCGGAGACGTTCGACGAGTACACCTTCTGGGAGAAGGGTGCGGGGAAGATCTGGATTTACCGCGGCGAGGCCCCGACGCCGCTGGAGATCGAGGCGATCGGAATGACCTGCCTCCGCACGCGACAGGAACACTGGAAGCCGACGACGGATTTCGTCCAGCGCGTTGGCAGCCACGCCACCGAGTGCGTGATCGACCTCGACCGCGAGCAGGCGCGTCGCTTCGCCGCCGGCGAGGACCAGACGCTCGAGTGGTGGGACGGCGACTGGGGGTATCTGATCGCCGCCCACGAGATTGCGGGCGAGTCCGAAGCGATCGGCGTCGGCCTCTACGTTCACGGCGAACTCCGCTCGATGGTCCCGAAGGGACGACAACGGGACCTCGAGCCGTAGCGACGGGGAACGCGAGCGACCACTCGAGAGACGGTCTCGGCGAGATACGCTCCCCGACGGCTGTTTCTCTCAGGGGCGTCCGAGGCGGACGTGGCGACGGTACAGATAGGCAGAGAGCGCCGGCACCGAGAGGAGCAGGAGCTTCGGGACGATCACCCCGCCGAGATGGACGACGCCGGCGAGCCCCCACCAGCCGCTCGGCGACCACGTCTCGTTCCCGCTGAGCGCTCGGCAGTCAGCGAGCAAACACCCGAGGACGAGCACGGCCACGAGGACCCCCGTCCAGAAGGAGAGCGTCTGCAGTGCGAACCACGCGATGCTCGCACCCAGCGGCGCGTCGGTCGACGGGTGAGCCGCAGCAGCGAACGCCCGGAACGCGACACGCGTTATCAACGCCGTCAGTACCACGACGGGAAACGGAACGATGCCGTACCACCACGTCGACTCCGTCATGCGACACCGTTTCGTGGGGCTTGAATTAAACCTGCTGACCTAAATTCGTGGCCACAGGCTGCCGTATATATTTGTCCTCGGCCGAACGAAACGGACAGATAGCCGGAGCCGTCGCTGTTCGATCGTCGACGACGGAGGAAGGCGGGGCTTACGCGAGCGTCTCGCCGAGCGCCTCGAGCGCCGCCTCGCGGACCGCGTCGCGTTCGCCGGGCAGGAACTCGACGTGGCCGTCCTGGCCGCCGACGACGCTGACGCCGCCGTTGGGCACGGCCTCGGCAATCGAGTCGCCGAGATCACGGACGTTGACCGAGGCCGTCGCGCGGACGTGGAGTTCGTCATCGCCGACGCCGAGCGTGACGTACGGCGAGTCCGCTCGGTCCCGTTCGCTGCGGTGGAGCGCGTCCAGCAGCAGGATCGTCGTCGGGAAGTTGTAGCGGTGGGTGAAGGCGTCCGTGTCGAGCACGGAGACGGTGACGCCGTTGACGCCTTCCACCGTGAGGTTCTCGCGGGCCGTCTCGAGTTCGGTCTCGAGTTTGTCGCGGAACTGCTCGGAGACGTGGGCCGCGAGATCGCCGTCCCGGGGCCGTCCGGATTCGTCGCCGTCGCCGAACAGCAGGTCGATCACGAGTTCGCGCTTGTCCTTGTAGGACTGATAGTAGGCCTCGAGCGCGACGGCTTCGCGGCGCTCGGAGACGCCGGTCTCGTCGTAGCCGGCTTCGGTCGCGAGTTCGAGGTACGCCTCGGGCGTGTCCTCCCAGTAGCTGACCGCGGGGAGGTGCTCGAGATCGTCGCGCACGTCGTCGTTGACGTGGGCTGCGACGTTCGTTGCCAGCGCGGTCGAGGTGACATCACTGACGTCGACGCCGGCTAGCGACGGTGCGACATCGACGCCGACGGCGTCGGTAACCTCGTCGTCGGCTCGGCTGTCGTCGATGACGAGCGCCTCGGCGTCGTACAGCGAGAGTAGTTCGTAGCCGTCAGTGGACTCGACGGTCGATCCGGCGTCGATGAGGACGACGAGCGGGAGTTGCTCGCCGTGGCGCTCGCGTGCCTCGAGCATCGAGGTGACGTCGTTGGTGGCGGCGTCCATGTCGTAGACGCGGCCGTCGAGCGGACGTCGCTCGAAGTAGTGATACTCCGCGTCCTCGCGGGTGTGTTTCTCGCGAATCAGCGGGAGCACGGCGCGCTCGATGGCGGCACCGGCGACGTAGCCGTCGGCGGTCGCACCGTGGCGAACGACGATCGGCCGCGCTTCCATGACGGCCCGTCGGATCGCGGTCGCCGCGTCGGCGATATTCGACTCGACGGCCGCGACCGCGTCGTGATCGGCCAGCAACTCGACGTCGGCCGGCCGGGCCTCGCGTTCGAGCGCGCTCTCGAGGCGGTCGACGACGGTGTCTCGCTCGTCACCCTCGAGAATATCGAGGGACTCGGTCTCGACCTGTAGGTCGCCGTGGTGGTGTTCGACCTCGCCCTCCAGGGCGACGACGTCGTCGAGTTCGACATCGGGGTAGGCGCGAACGCCGGCCTCCTCGAAGGCCGCACACTCGACGGTGGCGGTCTCGTCGCGCAGTTCGAAGACGGTCGGACCGCTGGTCTGGCGAACGCCGGTGATCTCGCCCTCGAGATGAACGACGCTACCGACCTGGTTCTCGATGGAGCCGATGGTCGTGCGCTTGAGTGCGGGTTCGGATTCGCCGTCCGGTTCGGCGTCAGTGGCCGGCGTCGAGGCGGCGGCGGACTCGGTCGCGACCGAACCGCTGCTCGCGACGGAGCCGGCGGGTTCCGCGGCCGGGGATTGCTCGTCGACGGCGTCCGTCTCCGATTCGCGTTCGGTTTCGTCGGCGGCGGCCTGCAGTTCGCCGGCCGTCGCCGCTCGGTCGTCGGTGGGTTCGTCGCGTTCGGCGACTGACTCCTCGGACGAGGTGGGTTCGGTCGTCGTCTCGGCGTCCGACTCGTCGGCGTCGTCCTCGAACTCCTCGGGTCGGTACTCGTCGTCGCCCGTCTCGATCAGTTTGCCGCGGAACTCGCGTTCGCGCTGGCGGATCGACCAACCGAGGTCGACGTTACCGTTGTCTCGAACGTCGAGCACCTGGACGAAGACGTCGTCCCCCGGTTCCCAGTCGAGACTTTCGAGTCGTTGGTCGAGTTCGCTTCGATGCAACAGGCCGGTGACGTGGTCTCCGATGTCGACGAAGACACCGAAGTCGGCGTAGCCGTCGACGGTTCCCCGGTAGTAGCGTCCGGGTGTGAGCTGCGAGGCAGACGTGCCGCGAAATTCGAAAACGGCATCCTCCTCGTGACTCTCACAGATCTCGCCGTCAACGGGTGTGCCGCAGATGATACAGTTACCCATCTACTCGAACCAAGCGGTTTCGCCCTAAAACGGTTGTCGAAATGCGTTCGCGACGCGGGTCACCGTTACAACTGCGGTATAGCCCCGCGGTCAGTCGAAAACCGCCGAATCATCCTCGAGCGCCTCGATATCGTCGGCGATCCGGCGAACGTCCTCCGGGAACAGCGAGACCTGTACTTCGTTGTCGTCCTCGTCCTCGAAGACGAGTTTGATGCGCTTGTCACCGAACTCCCTTGCCTCGACGGTGTCGACATCGAACAGTTTGACCGTCGCTTCCTTGTTGTTCGGGCCGACGTTCTTGATCGCGCCGTCGTTGAGCTCCAGCATGAACTCCTCGAGCGTGAGTGCGAGCATAGTCGCCGTACGGCCCCCGGGTAAAAAACGCCACGGCATCGCCGCCCAGTGTGCTGATACCCCGTGAACGCCACGGGGGTTCGCAGTGGTTGGGTGCCGAATGGTGAGAGTGGATCCGCCTGGCGATCGCAACGGAACGGGCGGTTGCGGTACACCGGAACCGACCGGAATACGATCCCAGACCGCACGCGTGGTGTGTCAGTTCGCTTGCGGCGTCCGCTCCTTCCGAGACCGAACGTATAAGAGTTGGTGATAGTACATGTCCGAGGCCGGTCGGAAACCAGTCGTTGCGGACAGTACGGAGCCACACGCGGTCCACGGGTCGACGCGATACGCGGCGGCATGGTCGGACCTCGCCCACCTTTATTGTGTTCTCGTACGAATCACTCGGTCGCTATGGAACTCACTTGGCACGGCCACTCGACGTGGCACGTCACCGTTGGGGAGACCGATCTGCTGATCGATCCGTTCTTCGACAATCCGAAGACCGACCTCGAGCCGTCCGATATCGACACGCCGGACTACGTCCTGTTGACACACGGCCACGCCGATCACATCGCCCACGCGGGCGAGTTTTCGGACGCGACGCTGGTCGCGACACCGGAACTCGTCTCCTACTGCGAGGCGGAGTTCGGCTTCGAGGATGCCGTCGGCGGCATGGGGATGAACCTCGGCGGAACCGTCGAGTGTGGCGACGCTTACGTCACCATGACCCGCGCCGACCACACGAACGGGATCATGACGGAAAACGAGACGAGCGGCGGGATGCCGGCCGGGTTCGTCGTTTCGGATACGAAACCGACGCAGGTCAGCGACGACGAGTCGACGACGTTCTACAACGCGGGCGATACGTCGCTCATGACCGAGATGCGTGAGGTCGTCGGCCCGTACCTCGAGCCCGACGCCGCCGCGGTCCCGATCGGCGACCACTTCACCATGGGCCCGATGCAGGCCGCGATCGCCGTCGACTGGCTCGATGTCGACCACGCATTCCCGCAGCACTACGACACCTTCCCGCCGATCGAGCAGGACCCCGCGGCGTTCGCCAGCGAGGTCCGCGGAACCGGCAGCGACACCGAGGTCCACGCGCTCGAGGCCGACGAACCGTTCACACTCGAGTAGACGGGGATCGAATGCGCCGACGGCATCGAACGTCGGCGCTCTTTTTTGCCGTCGCGGTCGCCCCGGTTCGATCATCCTTGCCCGAGCTATCGGAGCCGGCGAACGAGCCGGAGGAACAACGACACGGCCGTCCCGAGGCCGGGGACTCGAGACGAAAGCGCGGCTGCGGCGAGGAGCAGGAGGCCGCTCTTTCGACGGCCGCGCCGAAACGCCAGCGCGCTGTCTAGCAGGGTCGAGACGATGCTGAGTGTGTTCGCTGACCGTCTATTGATGGGGTCCATATACAACCGAGATACCCGTATCGGGGAAACAAACGCCGCTGCAAACGCAGGGTATCTGAACTGGTGTGCCACGACTTCTTCCCATACGTACGGGGCTGAAACAATCGGGCCAACAGTCTTATTAATACTACAAATAATGAGAATGTGTGGACAGACGTAAATTATTGGTAGCTGGTGGGACAGCAGTAACGACCGCGCTCGCAGGCTGTAGTGGAAGCGACGATACGGATCGTGAGAGTGGGGACACGACTAACGACGACTCAGGAAACGGTGACGGGAGTAGTAACGGGAGTGGTGGTGCAAGCGACGGCGGCGATCTCATTAAAATCCTCGATCACGAGTGGTACAACGAGGGTTCGTTCAGTTCCGGGGTTCGGGGACAAGTAGAAAACGTCTCCGATGAGACGCTCGGATACGTGGAGGTCTCGGTCTACTTCATTGATGCAGACGGCGTGCAATTCGAGGAAAGTCTGGATAATACCTCCGACCTCGCCGCGGGTCGCGTTTGGGAGTTTGAGGCGATGTTCCTCGGAGAGGATCCATCTCGAGTAGAGGAATACGAGGTTCAGGGAGACGTTACCAATATCTGAGCGTCGATTCGGTAGCCGCGGTATTCAGCCGATTCGTTCCAAGTAGACGCACGTTCGATAGGACTGACCCTGATCGAGACCGGTCTCTCCCGCGATCACCAAACGTTTACAGCACCGCCCGTTGAGGACTCGACTGCTATGGCGAAGCAGGTCACCACTGTCTCCGATGAGGGGTACAGCGCGACGAACGAGATTCGCGACTTCGAGACGACGGTCGACGCCAACGGCGAGGCGGCCCCCGATACGCTCGAGACACTGCTCGCTGCCTATGGTGCCTGTTACGTACCGGCGCTGCGCGTTGGTGGCCAGCAGCGTGGGGCCGACGACCTCGGACGGATCGAGATCGATATCGACGGCGACCTCAACGACGACGACAAACTCGAGTCGGTCCAGTTTGATATCCGCGTCGAGGCCGCCGTGGACGACGACACCGGCGACGAGATCATCGACCGCGCCTTCGAACTCTGCAAGGTCCACGACGCGCTGAAAGACGGCCTGCACGCGGACACGACCTTCGAGAGCGACGCGTTCTGAGGTCGGCGGCACACGGGCGGTCCAGGTGCGTGCGATACGAACCCGGCCGCGACGCGGCGTCGGTTCGATCGAAACGTGTTGGAAACTTCGACTGTTGAGCCCGCATGCGGGCCACAACCGACATAGCCACGGGACACGTCGGATCGGACTACGATGCGACGAGCCGCGCTGGTCGTAGCAGTCGCCGGACTCCTCGTCTTCGCGGGCTGTAGCGGGTTCGACGGTCTCGACGGTCCCGACGAACGGGCTCCGAGCGACGTCAGCGGCGACCTCGAAATCCATCACATCGACGCGGGACAGGCCGATTCGACGCTCCTCGTCACGCCGTCGAACGAGACGATCCTGATCGATACGGGCGACTACCGCGACGACGGCGCGGCCGTCATCGACTATCTGCGGGCTCACGATATCGACCGGGTCGATCATCTCGTGGCGACCCACGGCCACGCCGACCACATCGGCGGCCATCCCGAGGTGATCGACTATCTCGAGACGGACGGCGACGGGGTCGGCGCGGCCTACGATTCCGGCGTGCCCCACACCACCGCGACCTACGACGCCTATCTCGATGCGATCGAGGCACACGACGTGCCGCTGTTCGAGGTCGCAGCGGGCGACACGCTGCCGCTCGAGGACGGCGATCTCGAGGCCACCGTTCTGAACCCACCCGCGGACGGGACGGGCGACATCGACGCGAACGGCGTCGTGCTCGCGATTGCGTTCGGCGACGTCTCGTACCTGACGACCGGCGATATCGAGGCCGGCACCGACCGCCGACTGGTCGCGGAGCGGGGCGACGACCTCGCGGCCGACGCCTACCAGGCGGGCCACCACGGCTCGTCGACCTCCTCGAGCGAGCCCTTCCTCGAGCGGGTTGATCCGGCCGTGGCGATCGTCTCGAGCGCTCGCGACTCCCGGTACGGGCACCCACATGACGAGGTCCTGCAGGCTTTCGCCGACCGCGGGATCGAGACCTACTGGACCGGCGTCCACGGCGATATCGTGTTGACGACCGACGGAACCGACACCGCGATCGAGACGGAGCGCGACGGACCGACCGACCCGGGCGTGCTGCTCGAGCGGGACGGAGGCGCGCAGTCGGCCCGCGAGCGACCGCCGGTCATCGGCCGAGCGCGGACGCCGGCGTCCGGGTGACTTTTGGCGACGCCGCGCCGACACGAACCCGATGCTGACGAAGGACCTGCTCCGCGTCTCGCGGGCCGGCGGCGGCTACCAGCCCCAGTTCGCGGACCGGAGCCACCGCCCGCTCGCTGCTCGCGTCATCGGCACGTACCAGGGTCACGTCGGCGAACCGCGCGCCGCCCTCGAGTCCGCGCTGACCGACCTCGAGCGCGGGACGCCTGGCGGCTCGGGCGACGCCGCCGACTTCAAACTCGTACGCGGGCTCTCGGCGCTGCTCGAGCGCGAGGCGACGTTCGAGACCGATGCGGCGATCGAACCCGACCGCGCCCGCCGGGCCGCGTTCGAGGCCGCCGAGGCGGTCGGCGTCGTCACCGAGGACGAGCGCACGGCGGCACTGATTCGTGCGAGCGAGTCGCTCGCTATTTCGGCGGACGATCTCGAGACGGCCCTCTACGCCGACCTCGAGGACCGCCAGGTCCTGACCGCGGTCGACCCGCGCTGGGACCCCGACGGACTGATCGCCCAGTACAACCTCTCGCTGGCGCAGACGGTGCTGTTCGACGCCACCGAGCTTCGCGTCCGCTCGAGCGACCCGAAAGCGCTGATCTCGGCGATCAAGCGCCTGCGATTGATGTACGAGATCCGGCAGACCGGTCGCGAGGAGCCGGACGGGGCGGCCGGGAGTTCGGACCGCGAGGTCGTCGTCACCGGCCCGACCCATCTCTTTCGAGCGACGCGCCGGTACGGGACCCGCTTCGCCCGACTCCTCCGGACGGTCGCCACGAGCGAGCAGTGGTCGCTCACAGCGACGATCGACGACCGCGGGACCGACCGGACCCTCTCGCTTTCACACGAGGACCCGATCCGCGTCCCCGACGCCGATCCGGTGGCCGATGTCTCGTTCGACAGTAGCGTCGAAGCCGATTTCGCGGCTCGGTTCTCGAACCTCGACCTCGAGTGGGACCTCGTCCGCGAGCCCGAGCCGCTCGCGACGGGAACGCGAGTGATGATCCCGGACTTCGCCTTCGAGTACGCCCACGGCGAGTTCCGCCTCTTTTTCGAGATCATGGGGTTCTGGACGCCCGAGTACGTCGCGAAGAAACTCTCACAGCTGTCGGGGCTCGAGGACGTGGACATGCTGGTCGCCGTCGACGAGTCCCTCGGCGTGGGCGAGGACATCGCCGCGCGCGACCACCGCGCGATCCCGTACTCCGGGACGGTACGAGTCAAAGACGTCGTCGACGTCCTCCGGGAGTACGAGCGGCAGTTCGTCGCCGAGAGCGCGGCCGCGCTTCCCGACGAACTGCGGCCGGACGAAGCCGTGATCACGCTGGAGACGCTGGCCGCTCGCCACGGCGTGAGTGCGGACGCGCTCGCGGACACGTCCGTCCCCGAGCACGACCGCGTCGGGCGAACGCTGATTCGGCCCGCCGTGCTCGACGCGCTCGCCGAGGAGATCGAACCCGGCATGGAACTCGCCGACGCCAAAACGATCCTGGGTGAAGCCGGTATCGACGACTCGAGCGCGGTGCTCTCGCGGCTGGGGTATCGCGTCGAGTGGGACGGGTTGGCCGGCGGAACGCTCGTCGAACGGGAGTGACCGTTCCGCCGGTCGGGCGTCGACTCGACCGCGGGCGGCCCGTAGCCAATGTGCTTTGTACGCAGGCTTATATCCCCGTGTGGAGATGATCGGATAGTGCCACCGTCCCTCTCCACCGGTCCCGGCTCTCTCCTGCTCGTTGAGGATAATCCCGGCGACGTTCGGCTCATCGAGGAAGCGTTCAAATCGGCGGGGTTCGACACGACGTTCCACGCGGTCCCCGACGGCGACGCCGCCCTCGAGTTCCTGCGAGAGCGGGCGGCGACCACGTCCGGCCCGGGTATCGATCTCGTCTTGCTTGACCTGAATCTGCCCGGCATGGACGGGTTCGAAGTCCTCGAGACGATCAGGGACGATCCGGACCTGGTCTCGTTGCCGGTGCTCGTCCTCTCCAGTTCGGCGGCGACCGACGACATCGTCAGAAGCTACGAACTGGCTGCGAACGCGTATCTCACGAAGCCGACCGATCCCAGCGAGTTCGCCGATATCGGGCGTGCGGTCGAGGCGTTCTGGTTCGACGAAGCGATGCTGCCGCCGGTCCTGTCGTAATGACTCCCGTCGGAACCCGATGGGAGCGGGACCGTCGCGTTCCGTTCGTCACCCATCTCCGTCGAGTTCGGTTCGGCCGCGTTCGAGGCGACCGTTTCGCGAGCCGTTTCGCCTGCAGGGTGACGGGTCCGACCGAGGCAGGTGATGCCGGCCGACGAAACCGTGGCCCGATAACGTATTTGCGGTCCCGACACGAAGTCGCCGTATGGATGCGATCGAGGGGACCGGTTCCGATCGCACCGGGGAGCAGCTATCGACTCGCTTTCGTGAGCACGCGTCCGGCATCGCGTCGCTGCTCGTCACCGCGATCTGGCTCGGTGCGATGGTCACGGGTCAGGACTGGTGGCTCGCGGCGTTGCTCGTCGGTTACATCGCGGTCGTACCGATAGTCGGGATGCTGTTCGACGAAAAGCCCCAGGACGAGCCGGAACGGACCGCCCCGGAGACGGACGAGATGGAACGGAGCCCCGAGCCGGCACCGACCGACTCCGACACCGCTGCTCGCGACGCACTCGAGACCCTGCGCGAGCGCTATGCCGCGGGCGAATTGACCGACGCACAGTTCGAGCGCAAACTCGAGCGGCTGCTGGATACCGAAACGCTCGCGGACGCTCGGGCGCGGGCTCGAGACCAGCGTCGACCGGACCGACCCGTCGATCGGGAACGAGAGCGGAACCGGGAGCGCGAGTTCGAACGCTGACGCCTCTAGTCGTCGGTCGACTCGGCCTCGTCGGAGCGGTCGGAGCGGTCGACCGCCGACGGGTCGGGCCAGGTGACGCTGCCCAGGAAGGGAATGCCGATCCGCTCGGCGGCGCGGGCGATCATGTGCGAACCGGTGGGGACCGTCAGGAAGAGGAAGGCGATCCCGATGAGCGCGGTCAGCCCCTCGCTGCCCGGGCCGAACTCCGCGAAGCCGGCCAGGAAGATCGCGGCGGTGCCGAGCGTCGTCGGCTTGCTCGTGGCGTGCATCCGGTTGTAGACGTTCGGTAGCCGTAACAGCCCGATCGTCCCGACGGTCAGGAAGAAGACGCCGACGACGAGCAGCGCGATGACGATGGCCGTGTGAATCATTCGATCACCTCGCCGTCGGTGACGAACTTGGCAACGGCGACGGTCGCGATGAAACCGATGATCGCGAGCACGAGGCTCACGGTGATGAACAGCCCCCGGCCGGTCAGCAGGGCGAACAGGACCGCGATCGCGACGACGTTCGTCGCGATGGCGTCCAGGGCGACCACGCGATCCGGGTTCGTCGGCCCGCGGATCACGCGATAGCCACACAGGACACAGAGCCCGCTAACGAGGACTAACGCGGCGTGGATCGCCGTCTCGAGGACGGCGGGATCGCTCTCAGTCATCGCCGACACCCCCCGCTTGGCGATCCGGCCCCCTGTCTCTTTCCCCGCCGGAGACGACGATGTCCGGCGGCGGGTCCGACGGCGATGCGTCCTCATCGAACAACTCGAGGGCGTAGTCCTCCCAGGTGCGGATCGGGTCGGCGATCGCCTCGGGGTGGCGGCCGTTGACGCCGTGGACGTACAGCGCGTTGGTCTCCTCGTCGTAGTCCAACGTCACGGTGCCGGGCGTGATCGTGATACTGTTCGCGATGACCGTGATCGCGATGTCGGACTCGACCCGCAGCGGGACCAGGATCACTTCCGGCTCGATCGGCATGCCGGGCGAGAGCACCCGATAGGCGACGTCGAGGTTTGCCCGCAGGAGTTCCCAGGTGAACGCACCCAGGTAGAGCCCGGCGTAGGGGAGCGCCCGAACCCCGCGCCCGAGATTCACGTGCTTGCCGTACAGCCGCCGGAAGACGAACGCCACCGGCAGGCCGACGAGCAGTCCCGAGAGGAAACCGCGGACGAGCGAGATGGGTGTCAGCGGCTGTCCGACGACGAACACCCACAGAACGGCGAAGACGACGCCGACGACCGGCCAGGTCCGGACTCGCATCAGTGTCCACCTCCGTTCGAGCCAGCCAGTTCACTCGCCGTCTGCGGATCGACTGCGTCGACGTACCCCTCGGTATCGAGCGCGGCCTCGGCGGCCGTTTCCGCGAATTCGTAGACGGGTTCGAAGCCGATGCCGACCGCGATGATCGCGACCGCAAGGCCGACGAGGATCGCGATCTGAACGGGGTCGACGGTCGCGGCCTCGACGGCGTCCGTCCGTGCGCCCCAGAAACTCCGATTCCAGAGGCGGGTCGCGTAGGCGATCGTCAACAGCGAACCGACGAGCAGGAGGACGAGAACGGGGCCGGAGCCCGCTCGAGCGGCGGCGTCGAAGACGAGGAACTTCCCGAAGAAACCGGACAGCGGCGGGATACCGACGAGTGCGAGCGAGCCGACGAACACGGCGAGTGCCAGCGGCGGCGACCGCTTGGCCAGCCCACCGAGGTCGGCAAAGCGACTCGTCCCCGTCGCGGACCGGACCGTCCCCACTGCGAGGAAGAGCAGCCCCTTCGCCAGGGTGTGGTTGAGCGCGTACACCAGTGCGGCGATGATCGCGAACGTGCGTAGCTCCGGGCCGGCCGCCGTCGCCGCGATCGCGACCGGGATCGCGATGAACCCGACCTGGCCGATGCTCGAGTACGCGAAGACCCCTTCCATGGAGTCGCGGCCGACGGCACCGATACCGCCCAGGAGGATGCTGCCGGCCGCCATGACGAACAGCGCTGCGCCGACAAACGGCAACGGCGAGTCGCCGGTGATCGCAACGCCGACGAGCGGAAGCGGGAGGTCGACGGCGACCTCCGCACCCGCAAAGATCGTAAAGGAGAGTCGGATGATGGCGTAGATACCGACCTTTTTCGTCGCCCCCGCCAGGAGGGCGGTAATCTGGGGCGGCGCAGCCCGGTAGGCGGTCGGAATCCAGAACTGGAAGGGGACGAGGCCGGCCTTGATCGCGAACACCGACAGCAACAGGCCCAGCAGACCGACGACCGGTACGGGATCGAGGCCGTAGGCCGCCGGCTCCGCGAGCCGTTGTGCGAGGTCGGCCATGTTGAGCGTCCCCGTCGTCGCGTAGATGCCGCCGACGCCGAGCAGGAAGACGGCGCTGGCGAGCAGGTTGAGCGTGACGTACCAGAACGCCGCGCGGGTGTGCTGGGGGCCGCCGCTGTAGGCGACGAAGACGTAACTGGCCATCAACATCACCTCGAACCAGACGAAGAGGTTGAACAGATCGCCGGTGAGGAAAGCACCGGTGACGCCCAGCGCGAGGAAGTGAAAGAGCGGGAAGTAGTAACTGCGTCCCTCGCCGCCGGGGAGGTGTCTGGTCGAGAAGACCAGCGACGCGATACCGAGGATCGCGACCATCGTGAGCATGAACGCCGACAGGCCGTCGGCGACGAGCGTGATCCCGAAGGGGGCCGGCAAGTCGCCGACCTGATACGTCGCGATTCCGGGTGCGTCCGGCGCGAGAACGATATACCAGTCGATCGCCGCGACCGCGATCGCGTAGCCCGCTCCGCCGGCGAGACTGACGGCCGTCCGAGCGCGTGGATGCCGGCCGAGCAGCAGCGTTCCGGCGGCCGCGACGAGGACGACCAGCATCGGTGCGATCACGAGCGTCGATGCCGTGCCGACGGGCGTCGCCGTCATCGGCGCTCACCCGTCGTCGCCGTCGGCGTCCGGTTTCGGGTACTCAGCATCGTCGTCGCTGTCGCCATTGTCGTCATTCGCTCTCACCGAGTTCAGTCACGTCGAGCGTGTCGTGTTCCTCGTAGACCCGATACGACAGCACGAGCGCGAACGCGGTCATGCCGAACCCGATCACGATCGCGGTCAACACGAGCGCCTGTACCAGCGGATCGGCTGTCTCCGGGACGTGCTCGCCGTGGCCCGCGAGGATCGGGACCGACTCGGCGGTGGCCGGTGCGATCCCGCCCATCGCCAGCAGATACACGTTCGCGGCCTGGCTGATGATCGCCAACCCCCAGACGACCCGGATCAGGTCCCGGCGCAAGAGCAGGAACGTCCCGAGGGCAAAGAGCGTGCCAATCGTGGCTGCGAGGACGACCCCGGTCATTCGGCTCCCACCACCGAGAGGATCGTCAGCAGTCCACCGACGACCACGCAGTAGACGCCGAAGTCGAACGCGAGCGCGCTCGCGACCTCGAGATGATCGTAGATCGGGACCCCCTCGAGCATCTCGAACGTCTGCGTGAGGAACGGCTTGCCGAACAGCAGCGGCGCGAGACCGCTGGCGACGGCGAGCGCGAAGCCGTAGGCGAAGAGGCGACGATACGCCAGTACGACGCGGTCCCGCGACGGCTCCTTGCCGGGGTCGACATCGCGGCCGAGGATTCCGCGCTCCAGGAAATCGAGCCCGAATCCCATGTAGACGATCGCGAACGCCGTCGTCGTGAGCACGCCGCCGATGAAACCGCCGCCTGGGAGGTTGTGTCCGTCGAAGAACAGCGAGATGGCGACGACCAGGATGATCGGGACGATCGCTCGAGCGGTCGTGCGCATGATAACCGTCGTCATTCGTCATCACCTCCGTCGGCGGGTGTCACCGCGGGCTCATCGCCGGTCAGCTCGTCGCCGTCGCGAATCGCGGTTCGATCGCCGTCGCGGTCGCGCATGACGATCAACGTCAGGATCGAAATCGCGGCGAGTGCGATCACGGCGAGTTCGCCGAGGGTATCGAAACCACGGAAGTCGACGAGGGTGACGTTAACGATATTGGCCCCGCCGCCCCGCGGAATGGCCTGCTCGGCGTAGGCACGAGCGATCTCGCTCGAGCCGTCGGGGCGGGCCCCGGTCGTGACGAGCACGGTGACGAACGCGGTCGCGCCGACGAGGACCGAGAGGACGGCGTCGCGGGCGACCGTCCCGATCTCGACCTCGTAGCGCTCGGGGATCTCCTCGATCACGAGCAGGAAGATCACGAGCACCAGCGTCTCGACGACGAGCTGGGTCAAGGCGAGGTCGGGCGCGCTCGCGAGGATGTAGAAGATAGCGACCATGAAGCCGAGGATCGAGAGGGTGAGCACGCCGGCGATGTGTGACTCGGCCGTCGCGACGGCGACGCCACCGATCACCGCGACGAGCAACACGAGCGCGATGGCAAGCGAGACCTCGACGCCCAGTTCGGTCGGCGCGATGGCACCGGCCGCGACGAAGCCGGCGAGCGCGAGCGTACAGGTCGCCGCCAGCGTCCACGTCGCGTACGTCCGGAGGGTGCCGTCGTGGACCGTTTCGGCGAACGCCCGCCCCTCGTCGCTGAGGCCGTCGACGGCGGTATCGTACCACCAGTTCGCTCCGATCGGCGGTACTGCCCGCGGGACCGATCGGATCGCGTCGTGGAGCCGGCCGTAGGACGGGTACGCGACGAGCCCGACGCCGATCGTGACGGCGCTCATCCCCAGCGCGGGCGAGTAGGACGTCGGGAGGCCGACGTGCATCTCGTGGGGATCGACCGCCGTCGCCTCGAGCCCGGACTGGACGATGGCGTCGACGGCGAGTTGGGGATCGACGCTGATGACTGCGGCGAGCAGCGCCAGTACGGCCGGTGGGACGAGCATGGTGACGGGCGGACGGTGGACGTGGCCGAGCGCCTCGGGTCGCTCGCCGAAGAACAGCGAGAGGAATCGCAGCGAGTAGAGGACGGTAAAGATGCTGCCGAAGACGGCGACGGCAGGGTAGAGCCAGCCCAGCAGGCCGATATCGTGGTGGTGACTCGCCTCGACGGCGGCCTCGAAGAGGAGCTCCTTCGAGTAGAACCCGTTGAACGGCGGAATGCCGGCCATGCTGAGCGCGACGACGGTCGTAATCACCGCTGTCACCGGCAGATCGTGGCGGAGCCCGTTGAGTTCGTCGATCTCTCGCGTCCCCGCCTCGTGGGCGATGATGCCGGCGACGAGGAACAGCGCGGCCTTGAACAGCGCGTGATTGAGCAGGTGGAAGACGCCGGTCTCCGCGCCGTAGACCGATGTAAAGCCGAAGCCGGCGACCATCAGCCCGAGATGACTCGCCGTCGAGTAGGCGAGCAGTTCCTTGATGTCCGTCGATGCGACGGCCAGGATCGCACAGACCGTCATCGTCGTCAGGCCGAGCGTCGCGAAGAGGAACAGCCACTCGGTGCTCACGAGCATCGGGCGGACCCGGCCGATGAAGTAGACGCCGACCTTGACCATCGTTGCGGAGTGGAGGAACGCCGAGACGGGCGTCGGGGCTGCCATCGCGTTGGGCAGCCAGAAGTGGAGCGGAACCTGCGCTGACTTGGTCCCCGCACCGATCGCGAGCAGTCCGAGCACCGGGAGGAACAACCCCCGCTCTCGCAGGGCCGATTGCATCGTTTCGGGGCTCTCGAGCATCGCTGCGAGGTTGAACGCAGCGCCGGGACCGAGGACATCGCTCGCAACGAGCGAGAGCAAGAGGAGGCCGACGAGCAGGAAGAGGCCGCCGCCGACGGTGATGAGCATGGCCATCCGGGCGGCGTACTGCGAGGAGTCGTCCGCGGTGTAATAGCCGATGAGAACGAACGATGCGAGGCTGGTGAGTTCCCAGAAGAGAAAAATCGCGATCAGGTCGGCGGCGAGCGCGACGCCGACGATCGAGCCCATGAAGGCGAGCAATGCGGCGTAGTACCTGACGAGTCCCGACTCGCCGTGCATGTATGCGGGCGAGTAGGCGAAGATCAGCGCGCCGATACCACACGCTAACATCGCGAACAGCAGCGCCCAGCCGTCCACGTAGAACCGGAGCGCGAGGTCGAGAGAGGGGACCCACTCGAGTCCGACGGTCCCGTTCGTCCCATACTGGGTCGCGAGGAGGCCGAACGAGGTGAGCGCCACGACGGTCCCGGCGAACCCGGTTCCCTCCCCGAGGACGCGAAAGACGACCGGCGTGAGTGCTGCAACGACGAACGGTAACGCGACCGCGGCGATAACCATCGCCAGGTCGGGAGACATTCAGTACGCCGAGGATAGGGGGAGACTACCCTTAAACGATTACCTTTCGGAAGCCGCGACTGTACGGAATCGACGCACGCGCGTCGGCGCGAATCGGCGATCGGTCCGGGAGTCCGACACGCTTATTCGCGAACGGCGACGAATCACGTGTAGTGAGTACCGAGACGCCAGAACCGACCGAAACCGAAGCGTTCGAGCGGGTCTGTGAAACGCTCGTCGAGCGGATCCTCGCCGGCGAGGTCGAGCGTGACGAGGTCGAGAAAGCCAAACTCGAGGCCTGTTCGGAACACTCGGCACCCAAGGTACCGAAGAACTCCGAGTTGCTGGACTACGCGCCCGAGGAGCACCGGAAGGAGTTGGAGACCGTGCTCCAGCGCAAGCCGGTCCGGACGGCCTCCGGCGTCTCGCCGGTCGCGATCATGACCTCGCCCGAGCGGTGTCCACACGGCAAGTGCCTCTACTGCCCCGGCGGCCCCGACTCCGAGTTCTCCTCGTCGCAGAGTTACACTGGCGAAGAGCCCGCCGCCGCCCGCGGCGTCCAGAACGAGTACGACCCCTACGGCCAGGTGACGCTGCGACTCGAGCAACTACGCCAGATCGGCCACCCCGTCGACAAGGTCGAACTCATCCTGATGGGCGGGACGATGACCGCCCGCAGCCACGACTATCAGGAGTGGTTCGTCAAGCGAGCCCTCGAGGCGATGAACGACTACGACGTCGACAAGGAACCCGAGCCGGCACAGGGAGTTAGCTTCGCCGAGGACCCTGAGGAGTACGAGTGGAAATACCTCGAGGACGTCATCGCGGAAAACGAGACCGCGGACATCCGTAACATCGGGACGACGTTCGAGACGAAGCCCGACTGGTGTGACCCCGAACAGATCGACCGGATGCTCGATCTCGGCGGCACCAAAGTCGAAGTGGGCGTCCAGACGACCTACGAGCGGATCAACCGCGACATGCATCGCGGCCACGGCGCGCAGGCCTCGATCGATGCCAACCAGCGACTGCGCGACTCGGCGTTCAAGGTCGGCTTCCACACTGTCTCTTATACACATCTCTNCATCAGAGATGTGTATAAGAGACAGACCTACGACTGGTGGCACAAAGACGAGTACGAGCCCCTTTCGAACGACGAAGCGGCGGATCTGATCGCGGAGATCAAGGACATGATCCCCCGGTATACGCGGCTCCAGCGCGTCCAGCGGGACATCCCGGCGGACTTCATCGACGCCGGCGTCTGGAAGTCGAACCTCCGACAACTCGCGCGCAAGCGCATGGACGAACACGGCTGGGAGTGTGAGTGCATCCGCTGTCGCGAGGCCGGGATGCACGACGAGGAACCCGAAACCGTCGATCTCGACGTGATGCGGTACGAGGCCTGCGGCGGCACCGAACACTTCATCTCCGTCGAGGACTTCGAGAAGGACCTCCTCGTCGGCTTCTGTCGGCTTCGCTTCCCGGACGATCCCGTTCGACCGGAACTCGAGAACGCGGCGCTCGTCCGCGAACTGCACGTGTACGGGTCGGAAGTCGCGATGGGTGACGAGGGCGAGACGGACCAACACCAGCACCAGGGCTACGGCCGTCAGCTGATGGAACGGGCCGAGGACCTCGCGGCCGACGCCGGCTACGACAAGGTCAGCGTGATTTCCGGCATCGGCGCGCGGGAGTACTACCGGAACAAGCTCGGCTATCATCAGGACGGACCGTACGTCAGCAAACGACTCTGACGCGGGAGAGTCGATCGTCCCGGCGTCGAGTCCGCACATCCGGCGTGGAACTCTCGCAGCTGTTCATCGCCGCCCCCCATTTCATTCGCAACGGATGGCAGAAAATTTATAGTGGGGACGGATCAACTATCCGATGCCGACGATCGTCGGCACGCTGTCAACTCCCCCCCCACTTCGACAGCGACACACCGCACTGTCCCGTTCGGGCGCGCCGATTCCGCCATCCGGTTGCTCAGTCCCCTGGGGCGACCGTTGCGGCGCGCTCGTCACCCGGATCCTTTTCGCCGTTCGGTCCCGATGACCGTCTCGAGTAGCAATGCGGGAGACGTGACGACGGTAACACGGCGGTCCTGAGAGCCACGGGGAGACCGTCGGCTTGCCAGTCACTCCGTGTCACGCGATCCGCCATCGGAGACAGCGTGTGGGGCCGTCTCAGACCGCGAGTACGGTATCCCGTGTCGGTGCGGGAGAACGGCGTTGACCACGAGCAGGAAGCGGCCGCCCGCGAGGAGGCCGGCGGCAACCTCGAGCGGCGAGCCCAACTCGAGGCCGGGACGGACGAGCATGAAGACGGCAGCCCGATCATGATTCCCGCTGCGAGGCCGAGCGGGCCGTCGTAGACGCGGTGGCTGATTCGATCAGTACACCGGAGTGGGAGTGCGACTAGACGTCACGCGTCCTCCGGTAACCGCCGACGCCCTCGTACGCGAGATAGCCGATCAGCAGTCCGGCGACAAGCAGGCCGACGAGCGTCCGATCGGTCCCGTCGGTGACCCCGATAAACGACAGCAGCAAGAACAGACTGACCCCGACTGCGGTTCGAACGCGAGTTCGCGGCGCGAACTCGTCGTTGCCGTCGGTCGCCGCGAGATACAACTGCGGTCCGAGGATCGGGATCACGACCATCACGAGGACGCCGAAGAGGAGGTGTTCGATCTCGAGGACGAGTCCGACGCCCAGCCCGGCGAAAAAGAGGACAACGGCGACGGCGAGAACTCGGTTCTCTCGTGAGAGCATAGGAGTGGTTCGAGCGCTGATAGGATAGTCCTTCGGATCGGGTGGGTCGAAGCCGGCCCCGCCGCTCGCGTCCCGGCCGAGGGGCCGCCGTCAGTCGATCGTGACCTCGAGTTCGAGCAGACCGAGATGGGCGGGCGCACCGCCACCGTTGGTGCGGAACTCCGTCGGCGTCGAGTTGACGACGTTGTAGAACTCGGACTGGCTGGTCGGCACGAGCGTGCTGCCGTCGTCGCGCTGGAGGAAGGCGGGCGTGTCGGTGCCCTCGATGAGTGCCAGTTGTTCCTGCCAGTCCTCGTCGGCGTAGATGAAGGTGCCAAAGGAGAACCGACCCGCGGCGAGGGCGTCGTGTTTCGACATGAACATCCCGGCCTCCTCGGCGTTGTACTCCTCGTCGCTCACCCAGGCGATCGCCGCGATGCCCGCCGACTCGAGCAGATAGAAGTCCCAGGAGAGCGTCGCGTCGAACACGGCCCAGACGCTGCGTGGACCGACGGTATGGAGTTCGACGCTGAACGCGGGTCGCAGTCGATCCCCTTCCGGCTCGGGGACGAAGGTGGCATCGTAGCCCGGCGATCGGATGCCGCGGTCGTGGTAGACGACCCCGTCCATATCGATGTCCGCCTCGATCCGGTCGACGATCCCCCTGACCGTGGCACCGCCCTGCCCCTCGAGGTGCTCGAGGAAGTCCGGAAACCGGGAGACGTTCTCCCACGGGAGGTCATCGCCCGCGCTCATACGGTCCGCCCCCCGTGGGGGTTGTGCGATCGGTACCCCTGTCCGTCACCCGAGATCGATCCGGTCGACTCGCGGGTGGCACCACCGGTAGCCTCGTGCATGGCTCCTTCTGGGTGCTGGTACGGATTAGGCTTTCCGACCTCGGCGGCGTCTCGAGGCCGTGCGAGTCGGCGGACGCGCTCACTCGGGGGCGAGTCGTCGAGCGGGACTGTCGATCGTCGGGCGGACGTATGCGCGTCGGAGCGACACGTCTTTTTGACCGGACCGGGCAGTGTGTGGTATGGATCCAAAGCGGGAGCTCACCAGCGTCGATCTCGCCGCCCTCGTCGGGGAACTCGGTGCCTACGAGGGAGCGAAGGTCGACAAAGCGTACCTCTACGGCGACGACCTCGTCCGGCTCAAGATGCGGGACTTCGATCGAGGCCGCATGGAACTGCTCCTCGAGGTCGGCGAGGTCAAGCGGGCCCACACGGTCGCCCCCGAGCGAGTGCCCGACGCCCCCGGTCGGCCGCCGCAGTTCGCGATGATGCTCCGGAACCGACTGTCCGGAGCGGACTTCGCGGGCGTCGAGCAGTACGAGTTCGACCGCATCCTCGAGTTCATCTTCGAGCGCGACGACGGGACGACCCGGATCATCGTCGAACTGTTCGGACAGGGTAACGTCGCCGTCACCGACGGCGAGTACGAGGTGATCGACTGCCTCGAGACGGTCCGCCTGAAGTCCCGAACTGTCGTTCCGGGCTCGCGCTACGAGTTCCCAGACACTCGAACGAACCCGCTGACGGTTTCTCGGGAGGCGTTCGACCACGAGATGGACGACTCCGATACGGACGTAGTTCGGACGCTTGCGACTCAACTGAACTTCGGCGGCCTCTACGCCGAGGAGGTGTGTACCCGCGCCGGCGTCGAGAAGGGGATGGACATCGACGACGCCGACGAGGCTGTCTACGATCGACTCTACGAGACCATCGAGCGCCTTGCGCTCGACATCCGGAACGGCAACTTCGATCCCCGTCTCTATCTCGAGACCGACGACGAGGACGACGATGCGGACGGTGACGGGACACCCGAAGGCGGTGACGCCCACGTTGTCGACGTCACGCCGTTCCCGCTCGAGGAACACGAGGATCTCGACGGCGAGCCCTACGACTCGTTCCTCTCGGCGCTCGACGACTACTTCTTTCGACTGGAGCTCGCGGAGGAGGAAGAGCCCGATCCCACCGACCAGCGGCCCGACTTCGAGTCGGAGATCGCCAAACACGAGCGCATCATCGAGCAACAGCAGGGAGCGATCGAGGGGTTCGAGCAGGAGGCCGAGTCGTTGCGCGAGCAGGCCGAACTCCTCTATGCGGAGTACGGATTAGTCGACGACATCCTTTCGACGATCCTGGGGGCTCGCAAACGGGATCGCTCGTGGGATGACATCAGGGACCGATTCGAGGAGGGGGCCGAGCAGGGTATCGACGCCGCCGAGGCCGTCGTCGATGTCGACGGCAGCGATGGCACGGTCACCGTCGATATCGACGACGAGCGGATCAGCCTCGATGCCCAGCAGGGCGTCGAACAGAACGCCGATCGACTCTACACCGAGGCCAAGCGCGTCGAGGAGAAAAAAGAGGGTGCGCTCGCGGCCATCGAAAACACCCGTGACGACCTGGAGGATGCCAAGCGACGCCGCGACGAGTGGGAGGACGACGAGAGCGGTGGCGCGGACGAAGCGGAGGCCGACGAGGACGAGGAAGACAGCCAACGCGACTGGCTCTCGGAGCCATCCATTCCGATCCGTGAGAACGAGCCCTGGTTCGACCGCTTCCGCTGGTTCCACACCAGCGACGGCTACCTCGTGATCGGCGGCCGCAACGCCGACCAGAACGAGGAACTGGTAAAGAAATACCTCGAGCCCGGGGACAAAGTCCTTCACACGCAGGCCCACGGTGGTCCCGTCACCGTGTTGAAGGCGACCGATCCCAGCGAGGCCTCCTCGAGCGACATCGACCTCCCAGAGTCGAGCGTCGCGGAAGCGGCGCAGTTCGCCGTCTCCTACTCGTCGGTCTGGAAGGACGGCCGCTACGCGGGCGACGTCTACGCCGTCGACTCCGATCAGGTTTCGAAGACCCCCGAGAGTGGCGAGTACTTGGAGAAAGGCGGGTTCGCGATCCGGGGCGACCGGACCTACTACCGCGATACGGCGGTCGGCGCGGCGGTCGGGATTCAGTGCGAACCGTACACCCGCGTCATCGGCGGCCCGCCGTCGGCAATCGAGGGGCAGGCAGTGACGACGATCGAACTCGAGCCCGGGCGGTACGCCCAGGCGGACGCGGCCAAACGGCTTTATCGGCGCTTCCGCGATCGCTTCGAGGACGAGACGTTTGTCCGCAAGATCGCCAGTCCGGACCGGATTCAGCACTTTATGCCGCCGGGTGGCAGCCGGATCGCGGACGACTGAGGTCCGAAGTCTTCCTGTTCGACCGCGAGAGCGGACGGTTCACACCAGTCTGCAAACCGTAATATCCCAACCGGGATTCCTCCGCTTGAAGGTGGGGGTGGTTGTCAATCGAGAGCGAAACGCGGACCGATTGTCGGAGTATCTCGTGTTCTGGTTCCGTGCGAGCAATCAGAACTGTCCGAACGAAGTCGGCGTCGGTCAGCCGTGTTTTTCCACCTGGTACCAGTTGACTTCCCGCCCGAGGGCATAGCTGACGATGACTTGCACGACAACGAGTCCGTAGAGCGTCAGTGTGACCGGGATGAGTAGCCACGCGAGATCGAACCCTTCGGTGCCGGCGGCGTAGTTGTCGATGGCGCGGATTGTGAGTACGATGCCGTAGATACCAGCCAACCCCGCAGCGACGAAACCGGGATACGAGAGCGTCGCTACGATGAGTTTCGGGACTGTTACCGAGAGGACAACCCCCGCAACGAACGTCCCCACGAGTGACAGGAGCGAACTGAGGTACGCCGGGTCGGACAGATTGCGCCAGTCGTCGACGTGGCCATGACAAATAGAGAGATGGCCCGTAATCCAGCGAACCCGCTGTCCCCACCAGTCCCGCAACGTGTGCGCCGCCTCCTCGAAACAGGGATAGTACGATAGTTCTCGGATCGAGAGGTTGGCCTGGTGACACCGATGGGTGAAGTCCATATCCTCGGTCAGCGCTCCCTCGTCGAACCGTCCCACCTCATCGAAGACCGATCGCTCTACGAGGACGCTGCGGCTTCCAACGATGCGAAGCCCCAACAGAGAGCGAGCGAGTTTCTGTGGCAGGAAAAAGAGGAGCAGATACTCGTAGTACGCTATCGATTCTATGAGGCCAGTCGGTCGGGGGAGGCTTCGGACCCGCGCGATGTCGTGGTCTCGTAACGCGGCCATCCCGTGGGCGATTAGCTCCGGGTGGGGTTCTTGATCGGCATCAAACATCGCGATCACGTCGGCATCGCTCCGTTCGATGGCATCATTGAGCGCGCCTGCCTTCGATCCCGACCGACGATTCTGGATCGAGTGGACACACTCGTAGTCGGCCGCCAAATCGTCAGCCCGATCGATAGAGGTGTGATCATCCGGTTCGCAGACGATTGTGATGGTGAGGTCCTCGTAGGTCGAGGCTGCCAGTCGTTCCACTGAGCGGTGTAGTACCTCGGGTTCGTCGTGGACGGGGACCAGCGCCTCGACGGATCGGCCCGAATGGACCAGCGCGTCGGGATCCTCCCGAAACAGCGACGATAGATACAACAGTAACGAGATCGTGAGGGTCACGACAGCAACCGCGAGCCAAACACGCGTGTCGAAGACGGCACTGAGGAACGGAAGGGCGTGTCCGATGACAACGATGGCGAGAAAATCGGCCATCAGTGTGAGTGCTGTGAGAGCGAGAACGCAGGCAACGATACCAGTGGTTAGGAGGTATCGATGGAGGGCGACCATACTCCCGGCTTGTAACGATTGTAATATAAACCTTCATATGTTGTTTAACGTTCACAACTCTGCCATATAGATGGGTTCCGAGCAGTATTACATCTTTCAACAATTATAAATATTCCGTTAGTAAACACGGATCTCACAGTCCGACGGATGAAGCTCGCGGCTCTTTCGGGTATTAGTAGCGACGATGCAGGTTGTCGAGGATCACAGCAGTGATACCGCCACCGACTAGCATCGGAATCCAGTAAGTCGCTCCCCGATAGATGACGACGGCGGCCGTCGCGGCCGTCGTCGCGACTCCGGTTGTGGAGACGACGAGAACGATAAACGCCGTCTCGACGCCGCCGATACCGCCCGGAAGCGGGAATATTCCGGCGATGCTGGCAACAGGAAGTACGATGAGCATCGCCATGAAGGGGACAGTAACTCCGATCGACGCGAGCGAGATCCAGAGACAGACCGACAGCGTGAGCCACCCGATACACGAGAACAGGCCGGCCAGGACCAGGAGCCGCGGGTTGCTGGCGATCCGTGCGATCGACTCGAAGAACCCATTTACGCGGTGTTTGATGTCCGCTCGCGTCGGCGCGCTAACCCGTGGAACGGTCCGTCCAACCCGGTGAACGATCGGCGGAAGCACCGAGAGAACTATCGTCTCGATTCGATGGTGGAACCGCCACCCGAGCGTCAGTGCGAGAACAAACCCGACGAGGAGTCCCGTTACAGTGAGACTAGCCAGGAGTAGGTTCCGACCGAAGTCGAACCCACGCAGGACGAACAGTCCGATACCGACGAGCCCCATCCCAATCGAGGGGAAAAATGCAGGGTATCGACGCTCGCGATGGCGGCTAACCCGTTCTCGTACTCCGTGTCGGCGGTCTCGGAAATCAGGAAGGCACTGATGGGTTCACCGCCGGCCTGCCCGAACGGGGTGACTTGATTCGCGAAGGTCGCAGCAGTAAACACGACGATTGACTGGACTCGAGAGGTTGGCGTTCCCAGCGCGCGCAAGACGGTGTGTAGACAGAGCCCCCAAGCGACGAGCCAGAGAGGGATGAGCCCAAGCAAGATGGCGATGACAGCAGGCTGGGTCTTCCGTAGTTGTGCAATGATTCCGTCGACACCGACAGTGATGAGCAGCACCGAGAGAACGAGTCCGGCACCGACGAACCCAATCAGAATGGATCGCCAATCGAACAATTCCTCAGATGACATTACGCGGACCCATTGAGAACATCAGCCGGTGGCAAAGGGTTGCACGTGCCGATAGGGGCGGTGTTAGTCGAGGAACACATGGCTCGAGATGGGGACAGGTCGTTGACGAGAGGACGGTAAATAGATGCCCACGGATCGGATAGGGCTGAATTTCATGTTCGGCTGAACGGCCGGGTCGCATTTAAACTTAGTTCATTCGGCGGATCACTACACGGGAGTCCGCTCACTCGATCAGAGCGCGGTGAGACCGCTGATATCCACGTGACTCTCCCACCAATGCAGTGTCTCCGTCGAGTAAACGTGCTGAATCGAATCCGTAGTTCGAGTGGCGACCTCAGCGGCGGCGGGGGACTCGAGACTCGATCGGGCTGCCTGGCGGGCCGCGTGTTAGTCTCTGTTCTCCGCTTGTGCGGCGGTCCCGATGGTGTCGCCGAACCCGTTCTGAATCGGCTCGCCCCGGTCGGGGAACGGCCGCGTGCTGCCGTCCTCGAGCGCGTCGAGGCACTCTTCGACGGTGTAGGTTCGGTTGCCGTCCGAACAGGGTGCGACACATTGGAGGTCGTCGTCCTCGTAGACGGCGACGCAGACCGTCGGGACCTGGATTTCGGTGGCGGGACGGTGCTCGAGCATCGAATCGGTCTCGTGTCGGTCGAACGCCGGGCGGAGCGTGTATCCCTCGCGATCGGCCCAGGACTCGAACGCGTCGACGGTGAGCGATACCGACGGCTTGGCGTCGCTGAGTTCCTCGAGCGCAGTCCGAACCGATGTCCACGTTTTGACGCGTACGTCGGCCGCTATCGCTCGCTCCTCGAGGCACCGCGCTCGCGAAACGATCGATCTGAGCGGTTCCACGACGGCCGCGGAGGCGTTGTTTCGGAGAAACACCTCGATACGTACCGTCTCCGTGGCGGTTTGGTTTGCGTCTCTCATTATTGCTGTTCGGTGGCAACCACATCATCGGCACCATCAGTCAGGAGTATAAAGCTAACAACGTCCGGCCGATGCCGACTGTCGGCTCCCCCATCAGATCGGCCGTCGAATCGCGGTCTGGTGTCTCACCGACCCGAGACGGGCATCCGGTTTCACTCGTCGTTTCCCGACAGTCGACCGTGCGTCGTCGCGACACGTCGCCCGGATTGAAAAAGGGTGCGTTGCCGACGCGGGGGTGACCGGTCTAGTCGGTGATCCGACGCGTTCGTGCCCCCGATATCGTTCACGGAACCGGGTCGCCGTCGAAGGGCTGATGCGAAACAGGTTTGTAACGGGTTATTACCGTCGTTTCGTGGCCGAGTCGTCCATGTGCATCTCGTGAATCGAGACCCGGATATCCGAGGCGTCGTCGAACTCGGTCGTCGGGATGGACGGCTGTTCCGAGTCGGTGTTCTCGTCGTTGCGTTCGATGTTGCGGACCGCTCGGCGCTCGGCCGCGTCGTAGGACGATCCCATCGCGATCAGGAACCCGACCATCGCGGTCACGAGCGCGACGACGCCGATCGCGATGGCACCGATCGAGGCGACCGAACCGGAGAGGACCTGTCCGGAGACGAGCAGCGAAACCGCCGTCACGGCCGCGATCAACGTGAGAAGTCGCGCGAGCCGGCCGGTGTCGAGCCCGTGGTAGGTCTTCTCGCCGGTCGTATCGAACAACACCGACAGAATGCCGTCGTAGGAATCGTCGGTTCGGGCGTTGCCGAGCGAGTGCGTCGACTGTGCGACCCATACCCCGGCGGTGAAGTTGAGGAACGCGACGAACGAGACGAGGCCGACCTGGCCGTCGACGAACAGCCCCACGACGATCGCACTGGTAAACGTCACCGCCATGATCGCGTGGGTGACGAGCGACCGGGTGCCGAAGTCCTCGAGTTGGGAGAGGTGTCCGAGGTTCATACTCGATACTGGAGCGCAACGCGGATAGCCGCAGCCCCTAACTATGAAGAATGTGGGCAAACCACATGGATGTCGGCGGTCACGCCCCCTCCCGAGCGTGGGGGAGCGTACGCTCGCCGCGGCGATCGCGTCGTCGAGCGAGACGAACCGATCGCAGTCCACTTACCGCCACCCTGCGAACGAACCTCCATGCAGATCAAAGACCGGGAGCAGGTCGAGGGCGGCCGCGAACGGGTGACGGTCGTCCCCGAGAGCGTCGACGACCTCTGGCACTTGCAGTACGTCCTCGAGCCCGGCGACCGCGTCGCGGGCGATACGACCCGGCGCATCCAGCGCAACGACGACCAGATGCGCGACACCGGCGGCGAACGCGAACACATGTGGGTTGCACTCGCCGTCGAGACCGTCGAGTTCCACAAGTTCGCCAATCGGCTTCGGGTCGGCGGCGAGATCGTCGCCTGCTCGCGCGAGGACCAGCTGAACTTCCACCACACCCTCAACGTCGAACCGCGCGACGAACTCTCGATCGAGAAGCGGTTCAAGCCCGATCAGACGGCCCGTCTCGAAGAGGCCGAGGAAGCCACCGAGAACCCGGACGTAGCGATCGCGACCGTCGAGGAAGGACAGGCTCACGTCCACACCGTCGCCCAGTACGGCACCGAGGAACGGGCGACGATCACCGGTACGACCGGCAAGGGCGAGTACGCCCGCGGCCGTTCGGAACTGTTCGAAGAACTCGCGACGGTCCTCACGCGCCTCGAGGTCGACGCGATCATTCTCGCCGGACCCGGCTTTACGAAGCAAGACGCCTACAAGTACCTCGAAAACAACGAGCCCGCGGTCGCCGAGCAGATCACGATGGTCGACACGGCGGCCGTCGGCGACCGCGGGGTCCACGAGGTACTCAAACGCGGTGCGGTCGCGGACGTACAGGAGGAGACCCGCATCGAGAGCGAGGCCGAGTACATCGACGAACTCACGCGGCGTATCGCCGACGGCGCGAAGGCGGCGTACGGTCCCGAACAGGTGAAAAAGGCCGCCGAGTTCGGGGCGATCGAACGCCTGCTCGTGCTCGACGATCGATTGCAACGGGAACGCGGGCCCGACGGCGAGTGGGCGATCAGCGTCGACGACATCGTCCGGACGACCGAGCAGAAAGGCGGCGAGGTGACGGTCTTCTCGAGCGAGTTCCCGCCCGGCCAGCAGCTCTCGAACCTCGGCGGGATCGCGGCACTGTTGCGATATCGTCTCGAGTGAGCGCGCGACGATGCTCGCAGCTTCGTGACGTTCACTCGGCGTGTATCTCGTCGCTGGCCTCGATCAGTTGGATGAGCACGGAGGCAAACAGCGAGCCCGAACTCCAGATCGCGGTTTCGCCGTCCTCGCCGCCCCGAACGCTCAACAGGACGCTGTCGTCGTCGACGAGGACGATCCGGCCCGACCGCTGATCGTCCGTTCGGTGGGCCGGGGGGCGTTCGATGGTGACGCCGTCGACGGCGGCGAACTGCTCCCGGACGGCGTCACGGTCGCTGACGACGAAGACCGAGACGCCGGCCGCCGCGCGCTCGGCGAGCGTCCGCTCGATCAACGGCGTGATGAGTTCCGGGAGGCGGGTCCCGAAGACGATCCGATGCTCGGCCTGCGAGAGGATGTCGACCGTGCGATCGTCGACGCGGTCCCGTCCGCGAACCGTCCAGATGTCCTCCTGCGTCTCTTCCCCCTCGGGTTCGCTTTCGACGGCTTCGACGTATTCGAACGCCCGCTCCTGTTCTCGCTCGAACTGGCTTCGAAGCGTCTCTCGGGCCTCCTCGACGCTGACCGGGCGGTACCGGATCGGGTTCGACTGCTGGACCTCGAGCAGACCGCGGTCCTCCAAGCTCTCGGCGACGCTGTAGACCTGCGAGCGCGGCACGTCCGTGATGTCGGCGACGTCCCTGGCCGTGCCCGCGCTCAGCCGGCGTAGCGCGATGAACACTTTTGCTTCGTAGCTGGTGAGACCCAACTGTTCGAAGGCGTCGATAGCCGCGGTTTCGTCGCTGCTCACTCGTCGTCACCTCGAGTCGGGTCGATGCCACCGTCGCTCGCGGTCGGCGTTCCCGACTGCCGCTCGGACGGATCGAACGAGACGTCCGGTCCGAAGTACCGCGTCCACAGGACCAACAACGCCGGGAGCACGACGACGCTCGCGAGGAACGCGTACGTGATCGTCAGCGCGGTGATGATCCCGAACTGCTGGAGCGCTGGGAGGATCGCGAGCGCGAGCGTACCGAACCCGCCGACGGTCGTGGCCGCGCTGCCGAGCAACGCGCCCCCGGTCCCGGTAACGGTCGTCCGAAGCGCCGACCAGACGTTGCCCTGCCGCTCGAGTTCGAGCGCGTAGCGGTCGCTCACGTGGATGCTGTAGGCGACGCCGAGTCCGATCGTGAGACTCGTAATCATCCCCGTCAGGACGTTAAACGGCATGCCGATCCAGTACATCGTCCCCAGAATCCAACTCACCGAGAACGCGACCGGCAGCAACGTCACGACCCCCAGCGTCGCGCTGCTCCCGGTCAGCCGGTAGGCGACGGTCAGGAAGACGAAGACCGCCACGAGCGTGATCAGTAGACTCTCGAGGACGGTATCGAGCAGGTCCTGCTCGACGACGTACCCGACGATCGGGTTGCCGGTTGCGGTGGCGCTCCAGCGGTCGTCGCTGCCGTCCTCGATAGTGTCGGCGATGTCGCGCATCTCGCTTGTCGTCTCACCGTTCGTAGCGTCGCCCTGTATGGCGATGATCAGCCGCGCAGACTGGTAGTCCCCGTCGTCGGTCCGATGGAGGACCTGCTTCGCAGCCTCCCCGTCGATCTCGAAGAGGTGGTCGTACAGCGCCGACACGTTCTCGTCGGGGATGCCGTCGTCGCCGGTGTCGGCCGCGGTGAACGACTCGTTAAACGACTCGTTCTGTCCCGCAACCCGTTCCATCGTCGAGAGCGGGTCCTGAACGTCCGCCTCGCCGGTCGCCAGGGTGTAGGCGACGCCGCCGTCCGCGGCGATCTCCTCTCGAGCGACGTCCATTCGCTCGAGCGCGTCGGGATCGGTCACGTTCCCCTCGACGAGGAGCTGTGCCTGACTGTCCTGGCGCTGAAAGTGCTGGTTGACGTACTCGAGGTCGTCTTTGGCCTGGTATTCGCCGGGTTGTGCCGGACCGGGTAGTGATTCGGTCCAGTCCGGCGGGCTGTCGGCGATGAAGTCCTCCTGTTGGAAGCTGGTGTCGACCTGTGTCGCACCGTAAACGCCCCCCGCGGAGAGCAGGACGGCGACGAGGAGGACGGCAAGCGGCGCTTTCCGAGCGGCGGTCGCGCCGATGGCGAGCACGTCGCCGAAACGGCTATCGCCGGTCCCGAAGGCTCGCTTACGGCGATCGAGGCCGCGGCTTTCGAGGAACTCGTCGAGTTCGATCTTCGCGGCGGGGATCAACGCGCCGAAGACGATCAGCGCGGCGACGATCCCGACCGCGCTGACGATGCCGAACTCCCGAATGGGGCCGATCGGGCTGACGAGGTTCGAGAGAAAGCCGATGACGGTCGTGGCGGTCACCCAGACGAGGGCGACGCCGACGCCGGCGAGCGCGACCGTCATCGAGCCGCGGACCGTCCCGTCGGGACCGTCGGCCTCGCGCTGCTCCCGGTGGCGCATGAAGACGTGGATCGCGTAGTCGATCGAGAGCCCGATCAACAGCACCGGTACTGCCACGAACATCTGGTTGAACGCGATGCCGGCCCAACCCATGAAGCCGAACGTCCAGACGAGGACGGCGACGATGCCGGTGATTCCGAGAACGATGTCAAGCAGGTCGCGGTAGGCAACGACCAGCGCGACCACGACGAACAGGAGCGCGAGCGGACCGACGATGGCGAGACTGTCCCCCATCGACCGTTCGATCTCGTCGGTCATGATACCGGTACCGAAGACGAGCGGCTCCTGTTCCTGAGCCGCTGCGAGGTCGCGAATGGCGAGTTGGCTGTCGACGATCCGATCGCTGACCGCGCCGGCTTCCATGCCGCTCGCGCCGCCGCCAGCCATCGACTGGATCACGGAGGTCAGCCGCGCGTCGGCCTCGGTGGTTCCGGGCTTGTAGGAGGAGGGCAGTAACGCGGTCGCGACGCTGTCGTCGGAACCGTTCGACGGAAGCGTGCGCTCGAGGGTGCGCTCGTAGTCCTCGTCGCTCAGTTCCTCGAGCGCCGCGATCTGCTCGTCGAGCGGCGGCCGGTCCTCACGTTCGAGCGCCGCGTACTCGTCCTCGAGTACGCCGGCCGTCCCGGCCCGATACGCCTCCTCGAGTTGTGCGGAGAGTCGCTGGTAGTCGGGGTCATCCGCTGGGGTCGCCGTTTCCGACCGGAGCTCGGAGCGCTGCGATTCGATCTCCCGAACCTCCCGAACTGCGGACGCGTACTGGGCCGTCTGGGCCTCGGTAAGTCCCGTCGTCGCGTTTGCGACGACGACATCGAACTGCGCCTCGAGTTCGGCCGATCGAATCCGGTATTCGTCCTCGCTGATGGTGTCGGGTTCGGTCGACTCGTTACTCGAGGCGTTTCCGGCGGCCTCGGTGGGCGACGTGTCTGTAGTCGACTCGTTGGCCGAAGTGTTTTCGGCGGCCTCGATAGTCGACGCGGTTGCTGCCGGTGCTTCGGTCGAACTGCGCTCGACCGACTCGTTCAACGCCTCGTACTGCCGTTGAAGCTCGACCGTCTCGTTGAGGCCGTCCTCGAGACCCGCTCTCGTCTCGTTTAGCTCGGCGGCCTGCTCGTTTCTGATCGCCGTGATGGCGACGAGATTCTCGATGCCGGTGATCGACTGGTTCTCGGCGAGCGTCGAGTTGATCGACTCGTTCGCGTGGAGTGCCTGCTGGAACTCGAGCGACGAGCGCAGCGACTCCCTCGTGAGAACGTCGTCGCCGCGCGTGATCACCTGGACGCTGGTCGTGTTCTCCTGTTGCTGGCTCGTGAAGTTCCCGTTGATGCGCTCGAGGGCGTTCGCTTCCTCCGAGTCGCTCTCGAACTGGTCGAGTGAGGAGTCGTCGTCGACCATCGGCATTCCGGCACCGATCAACGCCGTCGAGACGAGGAGGACCACGAGCACGAGCCGCGTGTGCGTGGTGATCGCGTCCGCGAGCCGGTCGGGGACGCTCATTCGGTTACCGCTCCGTCCGTGTCCGTCTCTTCGGTGAGGACCATGCTGTTGTTACGATCCTACAAACGCGACAGTATATACGCGTTCCGTACATCAAGGATGTTGATATTACAGATTGGAAGACAGAATAAATTCATTCGGTCATGACTGTCAGCGTTCCGTGACAGTTGCGCAACGAGAGACAGGGGCGGCGATTCGGACGACGACCGGTCAGCTATTCGATGGAAACCGTCATGAGGTCCTCGGCGAACCGGACATCGCCGTCGTAGTGGGCCCCGATCGACTCGAGCATCTCGTCGTGGCGGCCGTCGGTGTGGGGATAGAGGTGGGTCAGATAGACGCGCCCGATGTCGCGGCCGTCCAGTTGCCGACCCAGCGTCTCGGGTGTCGGGTGGTTGGAGACGTCGACGTCGTCGGGAAACGAGCAGTCGTGGGCGAGGATCGCCGATCCTTCCGCGAAGTTCGCCAGCCCTGCGAACGCCTCGCTGTCGCCGCTGAACGTAAAGCGGTCGTCGAACCGGTAGGCCAAACACGGCAGCGAGTGACGCGTCTCGTAGGCGGCGACGTCGAACCCCGCGACCGAAAAGTCACCCGGAACGACCTCGCGAACCTGCAGATCGACTTTGTCCTGCATGTAGTCGTAGACCGAGAGCAGATCGTCGACCAATCCCTTGGTCCCCTGCGGGCCGACGATCTCGAGGTGGTCCTCGCCGGCGAGCCAGCGGGCCTTCAACAGCGGTAACAGATCGGCGACGTGGTCGAGATGGTGGTGAGTCAGGAGGACGGTCGAGACGTTCTCGTAGCCGATGCCGGACTGCTGGAGTCGCTGGAGCACGCCGGCACCGCAATCTAGCAGCAGCGTTCGGCCATCGTCCTGCACGAGAAGCCCCGCCTGAAAGCGTTCGCCGGTGGGCATCGCGCTGCCCGTGCCGAGAAAGGTGACACGCATACGCGGTTTTGGAACGGCCGTCCCGATAACAGTTGTTATGAAACCGATCCGTCCGCGGCGGCGGACCGGGGCCACGATCCGTGTCCATGGCCGCAGTATCGGAGTGGGGCCTGCTGTTCGAGGAACCCGACCACGACCCGTCTCGGGAGCGTGTCGAGCGGCTCGAGTCGGTTGCCGGAGAGCGAGACGGCTGGGCCGCCCGTGACAGCCGGTCGCGACGACGCCGCCGCGCGGGGTGCGGCGACCGATCGGCGGCTTTATCGCTCCGTCGGCCCGATGGACGGAAACGAATCCATGACTGTCGTTCTCGCCGGCGTCGGTGCCGACAGCACGAACGTCGGCGCGCTGGCCCCGCTCTACGACGACGGCCGCTTCGAATACGTCCCGATCCCGGAGAAAACGCGGGCGACCGACGAGTCCGAGACGCTCGGCTCGTGGGAGCTCCGAGCGGGCGACGGCACCGCCGCGGACCTGACGAGCCGCATCACGCCCCAGCCAGTCCACGACGGGACCGACACGGTCACCGGCGAGGCCCTCGAGTCCTGGCCGCTCCACCGGGACCCGAACTTCGAGGCGCTGACGTACGGCGAACACCGGACCAGCGGCTACGTCTCGCGGCTGCGCGCGCTCGAGTCGGGCGACGTCGTTGGGTTCTACGCCGGTCTGCGACGACCCGGCGGGGACCGCGCCCACCGCTACCTGATCGGCTACATCACCGTCGACGACGTGGTCGTCGTCGGCCCGGATACGCCGCCGGCCGAACGCGCGGCCGTTCTCGAGGCGCATCCGGCAAACGCCCACGCGAAACGCGCCCGGGACGGCGAGCTGTATCTCGAGAAGCCGGTCGTAATCGTCGACGGCCGCGAGCCGGGCGGCCTCTTCGAGCGCGATCCGATCCGGCTCAGCGACTATTACGTCAGTGACGGCAACGAGCGGGCACAGTACTACCTGCGCGAGGAGATCGCCGACGAGTGGCACGTTCGGGCCGGCGGCGCGAATATGATGTTCAAACCCGCCTATCGGTGTGCACTCTCGGGCGCTGCGTTCCGGGAACTGGTCGGTTTGCCCGGTAATCGAACGGCCGTGCGGGACGGCCGCGACTGAGGAACGGGGGCGTTCGTTCGACTCGATCGCGCTCGTCGCGTCGAGAGCTGGTTCCGCATCGCTCGGTTTGATGTACCACTGCGTCAAACGTGACAGCCAGTGACGGCTTCAGACGAACCGACGCCGCGACACGACCGCGTCGAGCGTCACGCGACGCCCGGGCCGCGCAACTCGCTGGCCCACTGGACCGCCGCTCGCAACCCGCTCCGGGTCGCGATCAACTACGTCGTCGTCTGGCTCGTCCGGATCTCGCCCAGCCTCCGACTCAAGCGCTGGCTCCTCCGCCGGATCGGCGTCACGGTCGGCGCGGGCGTTTCGTGGGGGCTCGAGGCGACGCCGGACGTCTTCTGGCCGGATTTGATCACGGTCGAGGCGGGCGCGATCGTCGGCTACGACGCGACGATCCTCTGTCACGAGTTCCTCCAGGACGAGTACCGAACGGGCGAGGTCGTCGTCGGCGAGCGGGCGATGATCGGGGCCGGCGCGATCGTCCTCCCAGGCGTCGAGATCGGCGAGGGGGCAAGCGTCGCGGCGAACTCCTTGGTGACACGCGACGTACCGCCCGGAGCGACGGTTGCCGGCGTCCCGGCCCGACAGATGGGCGACGAGGGTGACGCTCCGGCCGCGACGTAACCGTCTCCGCTCGGTCCCCTTCCGATGTCGTGGTGTGCGTCTCTTGGGTGCCGTCCTCGTCTCGGTCGCGACGAGTGTCTTCGAGAACAGAATTACTATACCGAAGTGAACGAATTCCTGCCCATGTCGTACTGTCACAACTGTGACGAGGACTTCGAACCGGGGACCATTCTCTGCCCGGAGTGTGGAGGGAAATTAACCGAGGAGAACAATGATACGGAGACTGCGTCGGGCTGGTCGACCGACGATCCCGGACACGACGATACGTTCGGGTGGTCGAGTGACGACTCGGCAAGTACTGACACGTCCGGCTGGTCGACGGATGATTCTGCGAGCGATGACACGTCCGGCTGGTCGACCGATACTTCTGCGAGCGACGACTCCGGGTGGGGGAGCGACGATACCGCGGGGACCAGTGGAGCGGCGACGGCCCAGCGGGAATCGGGGCTGACCGCCGCGTCGGAACCGCGGTACCACGACAGGGATATCTTCGACTTCTCGTTTGCGTTCCCGCTCGGGAAGGGCGGCAAGCCGTTGCTGATCGACTCCGTCCTCATTCTCTTGTCCTTTCTCCTCGTGCCGCTGCTGTTTTCCTACGGCTACTCCTATCGCGTCGGTCGCGCGGCGGCGCGGGGAGACGGCGATGTCCCCTCGTTCGACGACTGGGGCGGACTGGGAACGGACGGACTGATCCTCGTCGGCATCTATCTCGGCGTCGTCATCGCGCTCAGTGTGCTCGTGGCCGCGTTCATCGGCGCGATAGCTGTGGTCGGGGAGTCGTCGGAGCTCGTGCTCGTCCTCCTCGCGATCGGGACACTGCTCGTATTCGCGTGCGTCTACGTCGCCGGCGCGATCGTCCCCGTCCTGATCGGCACGGGCAGCCTCACCGAGACGTTTTCCAACGGCCGCCTCCTCGAGTTCGCGCTCTCGCGACACTATCTCAAGGGCGTCGTCCTCATGTTCGTGTTTTGGTTCATCCTGTCGACCGCGGCCAGTATCGTTGCGGTGGTCCTCGCGATTACCGTTCTCGGTATCGCCCTGCTGATTCCGCTGTACTTCGTGTTCACGGCGTACAGTGCGAACCTCGCCTTCGCCATGTGGGGCTACATCTACAACGAAGCGGCGGCGGCCGGCGACGTCGACCCCGTCGACCCCGACGCATCGCTCGGCCTGCGATAGCGGTCCGGTCGGACGGATCGCTCCGAATGTGAGCAAAAACGGGCCGCGATGGGATGGCCCACGAGACGCGACGCAGACCGTGCCGATTGGGGCGACCCACCGCTACTCCCCGGTTCAAATGCCGGGACTACAGCGACGACCAGGACTTCCGCGCTTCGTTCCAGGAGGTAACGTCGGCGATCCAGCGGGCCGCGATCATCTTTTTCAGGTTCTGGGCCGGGAGACCGCCGAAGGTGTCGACGGGCAGGGAAATCCCGAATGCCGGCTTCACGTCGTGGGCGACCGCCTTTTCGCCGACGGAGACGACCGTCCCCTTGTCCTCGTGTTCCCAGGTCCGGAGCGGTCGATTCTCGATCGCACGCGCGATGTTCTCGCCGGCGACCTCCGCGGCCTGCCAGGCGGCCTGTGCCGTCGGCGGTGCGGGCTGGTCGCCCTGATCGATGAGCGCCGAGTCGCCGATCGCGAACACGCGTTCGTCGGAGGTCTGGAAGTTCGCACCGGTGTTGACGCGGTTGTGTTCCTTCTCGAGGTCGGCGTTCTCCATCGCGTCCCGTCCCGTGATGCCACCGGTCCAGACGAGCACGTCGTGGTCGAGGGGCTCGCCCTCGTCGAACTCGATGTGATCCGCAGTGGCCTCGGTGATCGGGTCGTCCGTATGGACCTGGACGCCCGCTTCCTCGAGCAGGTCGCGCAGCGCCTGTTGGATCTCCGGATCGTTGCCGGGGAAGATCTCCTCGAGCGCTTCGACGAGGTGGATCTCGATGGGTGCGCGGTGTTCGTCGCGGAACTCGGCGATCTCGCCGGCGGTCTGGATGCCGGAGAGGCCGGCACCGCCGATGACGACCTGTGCGGGCTCGCCACGAGTCGCATCACGCCTGGCCTCGCTGACGGCCTCGTGGATCTCGAGGGCGTCGTCCAGGCTCTTGAGGGTGAGGGAGTGTTCCTCGAGACCCGGAATGCCGTAGTAGGCGGTCTGGCTGCCGAGTCCGATGAGGACGTGGTCGTACTCGACGTCATCGCCGTCGGCGAGTTCGACGGTCCGTTCGTCGACATCGAGGCCGGTGACTTCGTCCTGGATGAACCGGGTCGACGGGTCGGCGATCTGCGTGGTCGGGAACGTAATGTCGGATCGGACGTCCGGGTCCCGAATAACGCGGTGTGCTTCGTGTAGCACGAGGTGATAGTCGACATCGGCGATCCAGGTTAGCCGCGCGTTGCCCCCGAGCTCCGACTGGAGCTTGTTGATTGCACCGGTACCGGCGTATCCAGCACCGAGCACGACGACGTTCTCAGTCATATCCCACACTGGGAATCACTATGATACAAAGCTGTTGAAACAGGAATCGGTATGTTTACTATTGACAGGCCGTCGGCTCGCCCGAACTCCGTCGTCAGTGCCCTCAGAGGATTCGTTTGCCGAACGTGCTGGCGGTTAGCTCCGCCGCCAGCGTCGCCGTTTCGTTCCCCTCGTCCAGGATCGGGTTTACCTCGACGACGTCCATTGATCGGAGGACTCCCTCCGCCTCGTCGCGTCGAGACAGCGTCTCAAGTGCGGCGTGGGCTTCCCGGTAGGTGACACCGCCGCGGACGGGAGTGCCGACTCCGGGTGCCGTCTTGGGATCGAGCCAGTCGAGATCGAGGCTCACGTGGACGCCGTCGGTGCCGTCGGTCGCGACCGCGAGGGCGTCGTCGACGACCGCGGAAATCCCTCGCTGGTCGATGTCGGCCATGGTGAAGGCGGTGATCTCGCTCTCGCGGATCAGTTCGCGCTCGCGGTCGTCGATGCTCCGGAGCCCGACGTAGGCGATCGACGACTCCCGTAGCCGAGGCGCAGGTGCCCACTCCGTTTCGCCGAACGCGCCGCGGCCGAGGGCGGCGGCCAGCGGCATTCCGTGGACGTTTCCGCTGGGAGACGTCTCGGGCGTATTGAGATCGGCGTGTGCGTCGAACCAGATCACCCCGAGGTCGGCGTCGCGCGCCGAACCGGTCAGCGACCCGATCGCGACCGAATGATCCCCGCCCAGCACGAGCGGGAACTCGCCGTTCGCGAGCGTTGTCGCGACCCGGTCGCGCACCCGTTTACAGACGTCCTCGATCTCCCGGAGGAACTTCGCATCCCCCCGACTGGGCTGGTCGGCGTTCGGATCGCGCTCTTCCGCCCGTGGCATCGTCAGGTCGCCGTCGTCGACGGGGTCGACGCCTGCTCGCTCGAGGCCGTCCGCGAGGTCCGCGTATCGAATCGCTGACGGTCCCATGTCGACGCCTCGGCGGTTCGCTCCGTAGTCCATCGGTGCCCCGATGATTCTGACGGTCCGTTCCATACGCCCGATAGATCACCGCCCGGCTTGGTCGTGGCGATTACGGTGCGGTCGCTCTGGCGACAGCTTTAGGGTTAGACCCGTCTAAACTCGGCACAGCATGATGCTGAGCGACGTGATGGAAGACTACCTCAAAGCGATCTACCAACTTCAACGCGAGACCGACGATCGGATCAAGACCTCGGAGATCGCCGAGGAGTTGGACGTCACGTCGCCGACGGTCACCAGCATGCTCGACAAACTCGAGGACCGGGAACTCGTCGATCGCGAGAAGTATCGCGGCGTGACCCTGACGGACGAGGGCGAGACCGTCGCCCTGGAGATCGTCCGCCATCACCGCCTGCTCGAGGCCTACCTCACCGAGCACCTCGATTACGACTGGTCGGAGGTCCATGCTGAGGCCGATCGACTCGAACACCACATCAGCGAGGACTTCGAGGCGCGCGTCGCGGACGCCCTCGGCGAACCCGAGGTCGACCCCCACGGCTCGCCGATTCCGAGCGCCGATCTCGAGCCTCCGACACGGCCCGACGGGAAATCGATCGCCGAGTTCGAGGCGGGGACCGTCGTGACCGTCGCCGAGGTCGCCGATCGCGATCCGGACGTCCTCTCCTATCTCGCCGAGCACGGCGTCGAACCCGGCGTCGAACTCGAGATCATCGAGATCGCACCCTTCGGGATGGTGACGGCCCGCTCGAGCGAGGCCGACGACCCCGTTTCACTGCCCGAGTCCGTCGCGAGCCACGTCTGGGTCGCAGCGCCCGCAGAGCCCGAACCGTAGCCGTCCGGACTGCGACCCCGGCTTGGATGGCCCCAGCCCCGGCCGCCGTGATGCAGTCGAACCCCGCCGGGAGACCAGTCTGGCCCGGTCGCCTCGAGAGGGTCTCGACGGCGTCCGCCGTAGCGGCGCACTCTCTCCGAGACGATGGTGACGGAATAACATGTCTCGAATCTCTCCCCGGCGAACGAAGAGAAACACCTTCCCATACCCGATTCAAACGTCACAATCCTGGCGAAACGATTCCGCTGACCCGCCGGGTTTAAGGAATCCAAATACGAATAAATACCTATGTCATCAATCGAACTCACGCCGAGCCAGAAGAAAATCCTCCGCGCGCTCACGAACCTCCACAAGGAGACTGAAGACGCCATCAAAGGCGAGGATATCGCCGAACAAGTCGACCGCAACCCGGGGACCATCCGCAACCAGATGCAGAGCCTCAAGGCCCTCCAACTGGTCGAAGGCGTCCCCGGCCCGAAGGGCGGTTACAAACCGACGGCCGCCGCCTACGAGGCCCTCGAGATCCAGCAGATGGACGAACCCGCCGCCGTCCCGATGCAACACGAAGGCGAGCCCATCGACGATACCATTATCGAAGAGATCGACCTCTCGAGCGTTCATCATCCGGAACTCTGCCGCGCGGAGATCCACATTCAGGGCACACTCAGCGAGATTCACGAGGACGATTCCGTCACCGTCGGTCCGACGCCGCTCTCGAAACTCCTGATCAAGGGGACAGTCGACGGCAAAGACGACACGAACAACATTCTCATCCTGCGGATCGACGACATGGTCGCGCCCGCCGAGGAACCGGCTCACTGATCCGCCGGGCGGCCGCGTTCTCCCTCTCTTCGAGCGTCGCCACTGCCGTCTCTTGCTCTCCGATCGTATGACGGCCGCGCGATCAGCGTGCAACTCGGTGTCGGTACGGACTCCGATGGCGGTCGGTCTCGAGCCGTTTCCGGCCGCCGAAAACGCGTTATTCGGCCGCGTCGGAGGCGTCGTCGGCGGTCGCCGACGCAGGGATGTCATCGACCGCGGCGACCGCGTCGCCGTCTTCGACCTCCATGACGATCACGCCCATCGTGTTGCGGCCGACGGTCGAAATCTCGTCGACGCGGGTCCGGACGATCTGGCCGCGCTCGCTCATCAACACGAGTTGGTCGTCGTCGTCGACCGCCTTGACGGCCGTCACGGGACCGTTTCGCTCACCGGTCTTGATGTCGATCAGCCCCTTGCCGTACCGGGATTGGGTACGATATGCGGAGAGCAGCGTCCGCTTGCCGTAGCCGTTCTCCGTGACGGTCAACAGTGCCTGCTCGTCGTCCTCGTCGGTCGCGACGAGGCCAGCCACGGCATCGCCCTCCTGCAGTTTGATCCCGTTGACGCCGCGTGCGTTCCGGCCCATCGCGCGGACTTCCGTCTCGTCGAAGCGGATCGTCATGCCGCCTTCGGTCGCGATGACGAGGTCCTGCGAACCGTCAGTGACCTCGACGTCGACGAGTTCGTCGCCGTCTTCCAAGTCCGCGGCGATGATTCCCGTCGAGAGAATGTTGTCGAACTCCTCGCCGGCTGTGCGCTTGACGTAGCCGTTCCGGGTCGCCATCGTCACGAACTCGTCGTCGCCGAAGGCATCCGTGTCGACGATGGCCGTGATGTCCTCACCGGGGTCGAGATCGAGGATGTTGACGGCGGATTTCCCGCGTGCGGTCCGTCCCATCTCGGGGATCTCGTAGGTCTTGAGCCGGTAGACTGCACCCTGGTTCGTAAAGCACAGCAGGTAATCGTGGGTGTTCGCCCGGAAGACCGTCGAGACGTTGTCGTCCGTTTTGACGTCCGCGCCGATGATCCCTTTCCCGCCGCGACCCTGGGGGTCGAACTGCTCGATCGGCATCCGCTTGACGTAGTCGTCTTCGGTCATGACCACGAATACCTCCTCTTCCGGGATGAGGTCCTCGTGGGTGACCGTCCCCTCGTCCTCGACGATCGAGGTCCGACGGTCGTCGGCGTACTCGTCTTTGATCTCGCGGAGTTCGTCTTTGATGACCGAGAGCAGTTCGGACTCGCTCTCGAGGATCGCCGTCAGCCGTTCGATCTCGGCCTGGACGTCTTCGTACTCCTCGTTGATCTCGGCGGCCTCCATCGAGGTGAGACTGCCCAGTTGCATCCGGACGATGTGGTCGGCCTGGTCTGCGGAGAAATCGTATGCCCGCTGAAGGTTCGCCTTCGCGTCCGACCGCGTCTCGCTATCCCGGATCAACTCGACCACGTCCTCGGCGTTCTCGACGGCCGTTAGCCGCCCCTCGAGAATGTGTGCTCGATCTTCGGCTTCCGCGAGGTCGTACTCGCTGCGTCGGCGGACGACTTCGCGACGGTGGGAGATGTACTCCTCGAGCGTCTCCTTGAGCGAGAGCACGCGCGGTTGGCCGTCGACCAGCGCGAGGTTGATCACGCCGAACGTTCGCTCGAGGTGGTTCTCGAGCAGTTTGTTCTTGACGACCTCGGCGTTTGCTCCGCGGTTGAGCTCGATGACGATACGGACACCATCGCGGTCGGACTCGTCGCGCAGGTCGGTGATCCCTTCGATCTCGCCCTCGTTGACGTCATCGGCGATGCGCTCGACCAGGCGGGCCTTGTTGGCCTGGAAGGGGAGTTCGGTGACGACGATCCGCTCCCGGTTCGAGTTCCATTCCTCGACCTCGAACTCGGCGCGAACGCGGAGGCGGCCGCGACCGGTCTTGTACGCCGAGTAGATCGCATCCCGGCCGACGATGTTCGCGCCCGTCGGGAAGTCTGGACCCTTGACGTGTTCCATCAGGTCGTCGACGGTCGCGTCGGGATCGTCGATTAGTTCGATCGTCGCGTCGATGACTTCGCCCAAGTTGTGCGGCGGGATGTTCGTCGACATCCCGACCGCGATTCCCGAGGAACCGTTGACAAGCAGGTTCGGGAACGCCGCCGGAAGCACGTCGGGCTCTTGCAGGCGGTCGTCGTAGTTCGCCGAGAAGTCGACCGTATCCTTGTCGATGTCCTCGAGCAACTCCTCGGCGACGGGAGCCATCCGGGCCTCCGTGTATCGGGGTGCGGCGGCCGGATCGCCGTCCATCGAGCCGAAGTTCCCCTGGCCGTCGACCAGCGGATACCGCATCGAGAAGTCCTGGGCCATTCGGACCAAGGTGTCGTAAATCGCGCTGTCGCCATGTGGGTGGTAATCACCCATCGTCTCCCCGACGATCGAGGAGGACTTGCGGTGGCTCGAGCCGCTCGAGACGCCCATCTCGTGCATCGCATAGAGGATGCGCCGATGGACGGGTTTGAGCCCGTCACGGGCGTCGGGTAGTGCGCGACCGGCGATGACGCTCATCGCGTAGTCGATGTAACTCTGCTCCATCTCGTCTTCGATACGGACGTTTTCGACTGACCGTGCCTCTACGTCCGTCGGATCGGGTACGTCTGAACTCATTTATTCGCTGTTTTTGTGGGTTGTGTAGTGTGGGTCGTCTGGCAAGCACTGCATCCGTGAGCGAGTTCGCGTCGCGAACTCGCGACCGGGCCGACGACCGACCCGGAGAGCGCGGCTTCGCCGCGTCGGGGGGAGGGAGGAGTGCTTTTGATCGAACTGTTGCCGCGAGCGCGGCTACGCCGCGCCCGCAGAGCACCATTTCGTTAGATGTCGATCCACTCGGCTTCGGGCGCGTGGTCCTTGATGAACTGCTTGCGGGGTTCGACGGCGTCGCCCATCAGGACGGAGAACATCTTGTCCGCTGCGGCCGCATCCTCGATCGTGATCTGTTTGAGGATGCGGTTCTCGGGATTCATCGTCGTCTCCCAGAGCTGTTCGGGGTTCATCTCGCCGAGACCCTTGAACCGCTGGACCTGCGAGGGGGTGCCGTCGCACTTCTCTTCGACGATCCGATCGCGTTCGGCCTCCGTCATGGCGTCGTAGGTCTCCCCGCGGTATCGGATGCGGTACAGCGGCGGCTGGGTCGCGTAGACGTATCCGCCCTCGAGCAGCGGCCGCATGTGTCGGTAGAAGAACGTCAACAGGAGCGTTCGGATGTGCGCCCCGTCGACATCGGCGTCAGTCGCCATGATGATCTTCTTGTAACGGACGTCGTCGATGTCGAACTCGTCGCCGATCCCGGCCCCGATGGCGGTGATCATGTTCCGGATCTCGTCGTTCTCGAGGATACGATCGAGGCGGTGTTTCTCGACGTTCAGGATCTTCCCTTTGATGGGCAGGATGGCCTGGAAATCGGGGTTGCGGGCCTGTTTCGCGCTGCCGCCCGCGGAGTCGCCCTCCGCGATGAACAGTTCGGCCTCGTCGGGATCTTTGGTCTGGCAGTCCGCCAGTTTACCGGGCAGCGAAGTGGACTCCAGAGCGGACTTCCGGCGGGTGAGCTCCTCGGCCTTCTGGGCGGCCATCCGGGCCTTCGCGGCCTCGACGGCCTTTGCGACGATCGCCTCGGCGGTGTCGGGATGTTCCTCGAAGTAGGTGCCCAGCCCCTCGTGCATGGCGCTCTCGACGATGCCACGAACTTCCGAATTGCCGAGTTTCGTCTTCGTCTGTCCCTCGAACTGGGGGTCGGGGTGCTTGATCGAGATGACCGCCGTCAGTCCCTCGCGGATGTCCTCGCCTTTGAGGTTGTTATCGAGGTCCGAGAGGAGGTCGTTCTCGTTGGCGTAGTCGTTGACACACCGGGTCAGCGCGGTCTTGAAGCCGGTGAGATGGGTGCCACCCTCGCGGGTGTTGATGTTGTTCGCGAAGGCGTGGATCGAGCCCTGCAACTCCTCGGTGGCTTGCATCGCGACTTCGACCTGGATGTTCTGTGCCTCGTCCTCGAAGTAGATGATGTCGTCGTGCATCGCCGAGCGCGTCTCGTTCAGATAGTCGACGAACTCGCGGATGCCACCGTCGTACTCGTAGGTCTCGGCGACCGACTCGCCCTCGTCGGTCTCCTCGCGCTCGTCCCGGAGCGTGATACGAACCCCCGAGTTGAGGAAGGCCAGCTCTCGAAGCCGGTTCGACAGCGTCGAAAACGAGATCTCGCCGGTCTCGAAGATGTCGGTATCCGGCCAGAACCGGATTTCCGTGCCCGTTTCCTCGTCGGGCTCCATGTCGCGAACGCGCTCCATGTCGCCGACGGGTTCCCCGGCCTCGAACGCGTGACGGAAGACGCCGTCGCGTTTGACCTCGGCCTCGAGGCGTTCGGAGAGGGCGTTGACGACGGAGACGCCGACGCCGTGAAGCCCGCCGGAGACCTGATAGGACTTGTTGTCGAACTTGCCGCCGGCATGGAGGACGGTCAGAATGACCTCGAGTGCAGGGCGGTCGTACTCCTCGTGTGTATCGACGGGGATACCACGGCCGTCGTCCGCGACGCTCACCGACCCGTCCTCGTGGATCGAGACGGTGATGTCGTCGCAGTGGCCGGCCAGTGCCTCGTCGATCGAGTTGTCCACCACTTCGTAGACCAGATGGTGGAGTCCTCGAGAATCGGTAGAGCCGATGTACATCGCCGGTCGCTTACGTACAGCCTCCAGGCCTTCCAAGACCTGAATCTGCCCGGCTCCGTACTCGCTTTCCTGGGACATGTAAAACCTGCTTTCGGATAGCAGTCCGGCCCTAATAAAAGTCACGTGTACGCGCGCGAGCGCGAACAGGACCGCGTCGAGCGAACGGTCCGTCGTGTGGCCTAGATAACCGCGTCGAAGTCGTCGTGACCCCGAATGTCGACGCCCTCGTCGGTGATCTCCGCGAGGAAGACGCCGTTGCCGGAGCCGGTATCGCGCTCGACGGCGCTTTTGATCGCACGAGCCGCCACTGACTGGGCGTCCTCAAGCGAGAGGTCGTCCTCGTACTCCTGCTCGAGGAGGCCGTAGGCGAGTTGCATCCCGCTGCCGGTGACGGTGTAGTCGTCGGCCATTACGCCGCCGGCGGGATCGATGCTGTAGACGTGGCTCCCCTCGGCGTCGACGCCGCCGAGGATGGGGTTGATCGCTCGGAACGGGCCGCCGCGGGCGAAGTTACCCGCGAGCGTTGCCAGCGCCTCGATGGGCATCGGCTCATCGCGACGCGACTCGTAGAGGTTGACCTCGGCCCGCAGCGTTCGGATGAACGACTGTGCGCCGCCGACCGAGCCGACCAGCGTCAGCGCGCCCGTGGGGTGAATCTGCTCGACTTTCTGGACGTCCTTGTTCGAGACGAACCGGCCGCCCAGACTGGCACGCATGTCCGTCGCGATGACGACCCCCTCGTCGGTCGTGATACCGATGGTCGTCGTCCCCGTGGAGTTGACGTTCTCGCCGTAGTCGTCGCTCGCCTGGCTGCCATCGGGAAGCGAGCCCAGTTCGGGCTCGTACGGCGACGGGTCGCCGTTCCCCTGGGGTGTCGACGGCTGGGTCCAGTTATTCATCGGTCTCCTCCGGTGTGTCGATCTCCGCGAGGATCGACTCGAGGCGGTCGGTCTCGACCGAACGGAACGATTCGTCGTCGGTCGTCACGGTCGCGACATCGACATCCATGGCGTCGACAAGGTCGTCCTCGGCGGCGCTGAGCGCGCTCAAGGCGAGTTCGATGCCGCCGTCGACGTCGAGGTCCTCGCGGTAGTGCTCCTCGAGGTAGCCCTGGATGGTGTCGCGGTCGCCGCCGATGGCGGCCGCCTTCCACTCGTAGTCCGTCCCCGAGGGGTCGGTCTCGAACAGTTTCGGCTCGCCGTCGTCGATGCCGCCGACGAGGAGGGCGACGCCGAACGGTCGGGCACCGCCGGTCTGGGTGTACTCTTGGATGTGGTCGGTGACCGCGCGGGTCAGCGTTTCGACGCCGATTCGCTGGCCGTAGCGGAGCTGTTCTCCCTGCGCGCGGCGGCGAGCGAGATCGACGAGCTGGCGGGCGTCGGCGACGTGGCCGGCGCTCGCGACACCGACGTGGTCGTCGGCCTTATGGATCTTCTCGACGCTCTCGCGTTCCATGAGCGGCGAACTGACCTGCCGGTTGGCGGCGAGGACGACGCCGTCGGACGTTCGAAGACCGACGCTCGCGGTGCCGCGCTTGACGGCCTCGCGGGCGTACTCGACCTGGTAGAGGCGTCCGTCCGGGGAGAAAATGGTGATTCCCCGATCGTATGCCTGCTGATTGGATTGTCCTTGCATAGATTTCAGTCTTCACCTCTGGTAAGGGATAGAAATATATAGGCCTTCTTCTGAAGGCAACCTGGCCTACGGCGGCCCGTTCGTCCCGGACACGCAAGAACGTACTGCCAGCAGACGCCGCGAGCCCGGGAATGCGACGTAATCGCGGGGAGCCGACAGCGAGCCGCCCGTTAAGCGCCGAAGCCGTTCGACCGACCCACGCGCCGCCTCGTGGAGCCTCTCAGCGGTCGCCATTACAGTCCGATGGCGTCGCTCTCGTTGCTGAGACACGTCTCTGTTTCCGGTACCGACGACCGGTCTCGAGTCGGTGAGCCAAAGAGCCATCTGCTATTTCAAGCGGTTCCCTCAACCGACTCCCAGCCGTTACGCTGGTACAGCATTCCGTACAGGTGTACACAGGTGCGTGCTTCCGGCCGACCCGCCTCGAAATCGGCGGCCGTCGGTAGCTCGAGGTGGCCGAGACACCTGCCGCGTTTCTGGACGCCACGACTCATGGAAAAACACAGTACCGCAGTGGACGTTTCCGTCGAAAAGGCCAAAGAAACCGTTCATCAATACGGGCTCGGGCTCCTCTTTGCGGCGAATATTTTCGGAGCCGGGTCCGTGTACATTCTGACGCAAGCGGGCGTCGGCTTCGGATTCGGTCTGTTGTGGGTCATGCCGCTGGCGCTCGGCGTCGGGCTAACGATGCACGAGATGTCGGCCCGACTGGCGGCGAGGAACGAACCGCTCATGGAGTACATCAGGGACGTGATCGGACCGACGGCGGCCAAACCGTTTGCCATCGGCATCGCATTCATCATGCAGTTCTGGAGCGTCGCCAACTACGCGCTCGCCGGGGCTGCACTGGTCTTTCTGACCCCGCTCTCGAGTTTGTACGTGGGCATTATCGTCACGGCTGCGCTCGGCATCTCGCTGGTCGAACTCCGTGTCTACAGCCGTATCGAGGGCGTCATCGCCACGCTCGTGCTCGGTATCTTCGCCTCGTATCTCGTTATCGTCGCGAACCTCCAGCCGTCGCTCGGGGGGGTCGCCCTCGGATTCGTCCCGACGATTTCCGCCGACTTCGACTATCTGACGATGATCATCGCGCTGATGGGGACGACGGTCTACTATCCGAACTTCTTCATTCAGACGAGCATGCAACACGAAAAGGACTGGGAGGCCGTCTCCCGGTACCGGAAAGACCACACGTTCGGACTGGCCGCTGTCGTCGTCCTCAGCGCGACGGTGATCATCGCGGCGGCGATGGCCATTCCCGATGGGACGCTCACGCTGACCGCACCCGCACGGCCACTCATCGATATGGTCGGGCCGTGGGTCCTCGGCGTGTTCGTCCTCGCCGTCGGCGCTGCATCCTTTACGAGCGCAACCGGCACGCTGTTCGCCGCCGGGTTCATGGTGCCCCAATCCTACGCGTTGCACACGCAGTTCGGCGACATGCACTTCCGCCGGACCGTTCACTTCCTGATCGGACTCTCCGTCGCCCTTGCGATTCCGATCCTGGCGTTTACCGAGTTCACACCCGTCAGGCTGGCGCTCCTGATGCCCGCGGTCAACGGTGTCGTCGGCCTGCCGATCACCTCGCTGGCGTTGTTCGCGGCGATCAAACGGTACGTCGATCCGAGTCGACTCGAGCAAGCGGTCTTCCTCGCCGCCGTGGTGCTGATGTTCCTGATCTCCCTCGTGACGGCCGAATCGCTGACTCGATCGATCGTCGAACTCCTCTGAGAGCGGCCCGTTGGCGAGCGACGGGGTCACCAATCCCGGTATGAATACGTCGGGAACGGTCCGTCTCACCGCCGTTCGAACTGCGTTTCGGCCTGCTCGCTGGACCGTTCGTGCGTCTCGACCGCCGCCTCCCGCTTGTCGGGAGTTGCCTGTCGAGATCCCCGCTAAACCGGTCCACCGGGGCGAAACGGGACGGCCGTCGCCGTCGTTCCGAATGTGGCATACTCCGGCACAATCGACTTATCCCCCGTTCTGGTAGGATGGGCCGATGCTTCCGCTCGTCGCCGGCGTGCTCGTTCTCGTCGGTTGTGCGGTGGTCCTCGAGGTCGTGTCGTACCGGGCGCTCGAACTGATTCCCTCGGTCGCTACCGAGGAGTTCCCCGAGATCGACCGGGAGTTACTGGGGAAGTTCAGCAGTTTCGACCCCGAACTGGGCTGGTGTCCCCAGCCGAATCGGGAAAAACAGAAAGACACCGGCGACCACCTTCCCGGCGAGGAGGTCCGGAGCGTCGTGACCTACGCCACCGACGAGTACGCGAGCCGGGTCTGTCCGGCGGCAGAGCGCGACCCCGACGCCGAACTCACCGTCTCGACGTACGGCGACTCCTACTGCTTCTGCCGGGAGGTCGACAACGACGAGACGTTCCAGCACTACCTCGCGGCGGAACTCGACACTCACGTCGCCAACTACGGCGGCGGGAACTACGGCCTCGACCAGGCGCTCATGCGGCTCAAGCGCCAGTATCCGGACGATCCGACCGACCACGTGTTCATGGTCGTCACCGCCTCCTCGATCGCGCGCATCCTCTCGGTCTGGAAACACTATCAGGAGTTCGGGAACGTCCTCGCGGTCAAGCCACGGTACGTCCTCAAGGACGGCGAGTTGGAGCGGATCGACAGCCCCGTCGACGAGAAGACGGACCTGCTCGACCTCGAGTCGAAAGCCGATGTCCTCCGGGAGTACGACTTCCATTACGATCACTGGTTCAAACCGCACTTCGCGACGCGGCCCTACACCGCGGCCTTCCTCGAGCGGAACGAACACGTCCGGTACGCAGCGTATACGGTCGGGAAGGAACTCGAGCGCCGGCTCGGCCGGTCGCTGCCGGGGATCGACTTCGACCTGGCCCAGACGCAGTCGGCGCTGCGGCTCGAACGGCCCCGCGTCCGGTATCACGAGCGGCTGTTCGAGACCCACGAGTTCCTCTTCGACGCGCTCGTCGAGGAGTTCGTCGACTACGCGGCCGAACGGGGTTTCGAGCCGACGTTCGTGCTGGTCCAGCAACTCCGGTACGCGACCTACGAGTCAGAACACGGGCCGATCCACGGCGACCTGATGGAGCGACTCGAGGAGCGATACGACGCGTTGACGACGATCGACATGGCCACGCATCTCATCCCCGACGACGGCGATGTCGAGTCGCTATACGTCGAACGCGGTGAGGGCGGCCACTACAGCCCCGAGACCAACGCGGAAATCGCGCAGGTGCTGGCCGAGAGCCTCGAGCGGCGAGCGGTCGTCGAATGAACCCGTTCTATCTCGCTATCGGGGTCGTCATCCTCGTCACCGGCATCGTCGACATCGTCTGGACGACGCTGTGGGTCGACGGCGGCTCCGGCCCCGTCTCGGGCCGGCTCACGACGGGGATCTGGAAGGGGCTGCGCGCCGCGACGGGGGACCGCAACCGCGCGCTCAGTCTCGCGGGTCCCCTCATTCTGATGCTCACGCTCGCGACGTGGATCGGGCTCATCTGGATCGGCTGGACGATCGTCTTCGCGAGCGAGCCCCTTGCCGTCGTCAACAGCCGGACCGGCGGTCCCGCCGACTGGTGGGGGCGGTTCTACTACGTCGCCTACACGATGTTCACGGACGGGAACGGCGACTACACCCCCGTCTACGGCGGTAACGTCTGGGAGGTCGCCAGCGCGTTCACGACGGCCTCCGGAATGGCCTTCGTCACGCTCGGCGTCTCCTACGTCCTGACCGTCCTCGGTGCCGTCGCCGACAAACGCTCCTTCGCCAGCACCGTGACGGGATTGGGCGACCGCAGCGAAGCGGTCCTCCGAACCGGCTGGAACGGCGAGGATTTCCGCGGGCTCGAACTGACCGTCGAGTCGCTCGCGGCGGACCTGAGTACCCTCGCCGAACAGCACAAGTCCTACCCGATCCTGCACTACTACCACAGCGAGCAGGCCTCTCGGGCCTCGGCCGTCGCCGTCCCGATCCTCGACGAGGCGCTCATGCTGTCCCGGTACGCGATGCCCGAGGGACAGGGGCTCGACCCCGCCATCGTCGAGAACGGCCGCTCGAGCGCACAGAGCTACCTCGAGACGTTGGACGACTCGTTCATCGAGCCCGCGCCGTCGGTTCCGCGAGCGCCGGACCTCGAGCGCCTGCGTGAGGACGACATACCGACCGTCTCCGACGGGGTCTTCGCCGAGGAACTCGCCGACCTGACCGAGCGGCGACGGCGACTCCTCGGCGTGGTCGAGGCGGACGCCTGGGAGTGGCCGCCGGTCGAGGAGTAGCGCGGGGTTGGTTTTCGGTAGTTTTCGGACACCACCGGAGCGGATTCCGCCCGAGTCCTGCAGAAGCGTGGCCCGCTATTCATTGCGTTGGGGGCCGTCCTCCGCCTATGGAGGAGTACGACTTCCTCGTCATCGGCTCCGGATCGGGGCTCGACGTGGCGAACGCGGCGGCGAATCAGGGCCAGTCGGTCGCGATCGTCGAGAAGGGGCGGCTGGGCGGGACCTGTCTGAACCGCGGCTGTATCCCCTCGAAGCAGTTGCTGTATCACGCCGACGTCCTGAAGACGATCGAGCGGGCCGACGAGTTCCACATCGACGCGACCGTCGAGGACGTCGACATCGCCGAGATCGTCCGCGAGGTCACCGAGGACGTTCACAGCAGTTCCGACGCGATCGAGCGCGGCCTCGCCTCGTCGGACCGCCACGATCTGTACAAGGCCGAGGCCCGGTTCGTCGACGAGCGGACGATCGAACTCGCCGACGGCGACCACGACGGCGAACGGCTCACTGCCGACACCGTCCTCGTGGCGGCCGGGACCCGCCCGGCAGTCCCGCCGATCGACGGGCTTGAAGCCGTCGACTACCTCACCAGCCGCGAGGCGCTGCAACTCGAGTCCCCGCCGGACCACCTGATCATCGTCGGCGGCGGCTACATCGCCGCGGAACTGGGCCACTTCTTCGGCACCTTCGGCAGCGACGTGTCGATCGTCGGCCGTCGGCCGCACCTGCTTCCCGACGCCGACGCGGCGGTCGCCGCCGAGTTCACCGAGCGCTACGCCGACCGGTTCGATGTCTACACCGGTTACGAGGCCACCGCCGTCGTGGAGTCAGGGGACGCGATCACCCTTGAGGCCCGCCCGTTCCCGGAACCGGGAGGCAATGCGGCGAACGACGTCGAGACGGTCTCGGTCACCGGCGACGAACTGCTCGTCGCCGCCGGTCGCGTCCCCAACACCGACACGCTGAACGTCGAGGCCGCGGGGATCGAGACCGACGCGGCCGGCTTCGTCGAGACGGACGCGTACCTACGCACGACCGCCGACGGCGTCTGGGCGCTCGGCGACGTCGTCGGCGAGTACCTGCTGAAACACAACGCCAACCACGAGGCACGGACCGTCGCGCGGAACCTGTTCGGCGAGGACCTCGAGCCGGTCGACTACTCGGCGATGCCCTTTGCCGTCTTCGGCTCGCCGGCGGTCGCCGGCGTCGGACTGACCGAGCAGGAGTTGCGGGAGTCGGACCGGGAGTACGCCACGCGCACCTACCGCTACGAGGAGACCGCCCGCGGGTCGGCGATGAAAGCCGAGGGGTTCGTCAAGCCGATCATCGACCTCAAGGGCGAGATTCTGGGTTGTCACATCATCGGCCCCGGGGCCTCGGATCTGATTCAGGAGGTCGTCGTTGCGATGACGGCCGGCTCCGGAACGGTTCGGGACATCCGGGACTCGGTCCACATCCACCCCGCACTCTCGGAGGTCGTCCAGCGGGCCGTTTCGGGGCAGTTCACGCGGGGTGACGGGCACGATCACTGACGCCGTCCAGCAGGCTGATACCGCCCATCGCGTTCCGCCCCCGATATCGCACGCCTCGAGTCGACTGACAGTCGCCGCCGTTGACGGCTCTTCGACCGCGGCACACGACCGCCGGTCCCTTTTGTAGTTCACCGGCGTCCCTCCCTCCGTAATGACGAACGCAGCCATCGTAATCCTGGCAGGCACCGAATCGCACAGCGATACCGGGCGACTCGTCAACGGCCTCGAGGCGGCCAGGGGGTTCGCCGAGAACCCCGACGACGACCTCGAACTCATTTTCGACGGGGCCGGGACCCAGTGGATTCCGGAACTGGAAGCCGAGGACCACGACTATCACGACCGCTACCGGTCGGTCAGCGACAAAGCGGCGGCCTGTGACTACTGCGCGGGCGCGTTCGGCGTCGAGGATGCGATCGACGATGCCGGGGTCGTCACGATCGACGACAACGAGGGCCACCCAAGCATCCGCTCGCTGATCGACGACGATTACGAGATCATCACCTACTAACCGGGCGGAACCCGCAACCGTCCCGGTTTGTGGCACCGATGCAGTGAAAACGCCGCTGCGGATTCACTTTCACTCCGGTAGCACACACCTTTTAGCCTCCCCGTTAGTACAGGGAGACGATGACGTCGTTCCAGTCGACACTCGGTGACGAGCCGGGGATCGCCGAGGAGCTGGCCGAGAGCCAGCAGTCGATCTCCATCGCCGAGTTCTTCGAGAAGAACAAGCACATGCTCGGCTTCGACAGCGGCGCTCGAGGCCTCGTCACGGCCGTCAAGGAGGCCGTCGACAACGCCTTAGATGCCGCCGAGGAGTCGGGCATTCTCCCGGATATCTACGTCGAAATTCAGGAAGTCGGCGACTACTATCGCCTGATCGTCGAGGACAACGGTCCGGGGCTGACCAAGGAATCGCTCCCGAAGGTTTTCGGGAAACTACTCTACGGCTCTCGCTTTCACGCACGCGAACAATCCCGCGGCCAGCAGGGGATCGGGATCTCCGCCGCCGTTCTCTACGCCCAACTGACCAGCGGCAAACCCGCCAAGATCACCAGTCGCACGCAGGGGTCCGAGGAGGCCGAGTACTTCGAACTCATCGTCGACACCGACAGCAACGAGCCCGAGATCAGTGTCGAGGAGACGACCACCTGGGATCGCCCCCACGGGACGCGCATCGAACTCGAGATGGAGGCGAACATGCGCGCCCGCCAGCAACTTCACGACTACATCAAGCACACGGCGGTCGTCAACCCCCACGCCCGCCTCGAGTTGCGCGAACCCCAGGAACACTTCAAGTTCGAGCGCGCGACCGACCAACTCCCCGAGGAGACCGAGGAGATCCGGCCCCACCCCCACGGCGTCGAACTCGGGACGGTGATGAAGATGCTGACGGCGACGGACTCCCAGACGGTCTCGGGGTTCGTACAGGAGGAGTTCACCCGCGTCGGGAAGAAGACGGCCGGGTCGATCATCGACGCGTTCCGCGACCGCTACTACGGCCGCGAAATGCGCTGGCGGCCGCCGGCCACACATGAGGACGTCGACCTCCACGCCGCGGTCGAGGACGCGACGGCGAACAAGGGTGCCGAGGCGACGGCGGCGTTCGCAGAGGCCATCGCCGATGGAGTTGCCGACCGCGACCGCATCGCACACCACGAACTGCTCGAGACGGTCGAATCGGCGGCCGAAGCGGTCGAGGACGAGCACGGAACGACGTTCGGCGACACCGTCCGCGAGAACGCGGTCGAAGCGGTCTGGCTCGAACTGATCGACGCCGCCGAGACGGAGGGCGACGGGGCCGAGGGAGACGGCGACTCCCGGCTGGTCACCGACCTCCACGACCTTGCGGACGAGGCGACGAGTACCCGCAAGGACGACGAGATCATCCACGCCTTCGCCGACCGACTCGCCGCCAAGTTCGACGCCGAACTCGAGAGCGACGAGGAGGACGGCGGGAACGTTCGCCATCGACTCACCCGCACGGACCTTCGGGAACACGTCGACCGGGTCGCCGACCTCACCGAGGAGTACGACGATGTCTCCTTCGGCGAGACGGCTCGCGAGAACGTCACCGACGCGATCTGGGGCGTGATGGCAACCGTCCCCGACGACCCGCCGCTCGTCCGGGAACTCGACGGCGACCGCGACGCCACCAGCGACCTCGTCGATGCGATGCGCGCGACCGACATCATGGCACCGCCGACGCGGTGTCTCGCACCCATCTCCGAGGACCTCATCACCGCCGGTCTCAAGAAGGAGTTCGATGCGGACTTCTACGCCTCCGCGACCCGCGATGCGGGCGTCTCCGGCGGCGATCCGTTCATCGTCGAGGCCGGGATCGCCTACGGCGGCGAGTTACCGGCGGAGGGCACCGGCGACGTCATGCGATTCGCCAACCGAGTGCCGCTGGTCTATCAGCGCGGTGCCTGTGCGACGACGGACGTGGTCAAGTCGATCGGCTGGCGTAACTACGGGCTCGACCAGCCCGGTGGCTCCGGTCTGCCGAACGGGCCGGTCGTCATCATGATCCACGTCGCCTCGACGAACGTTCCCTTCACGAGCGAGTCGAAAGACGCCGTCGCGAACGTCCCGGAGATCGAAGACGAGATCGAGCTTGCGATCCGGGAGGCGGCCCGCGACCTCAAGAGCTACCTCAACAAGCGCCGGTCGATGCAACAGCGCCGGAAGAAACAGAACGTCCTCGGGAAAATTCTCCCGGAGATGGCCACAAAAGTCGCCGAAGTCACCGGCCGCGACGAACCCGACATCGACGACGCGATCGCCCGCATCATGAACAACGTCCTCGTCGAGCGCGAGGTGAACGAAAACGGCGACGGAAAGGCCGTTTCCGTCGTCGTCGAGAACAACTCGAGCACGAACGAATCCCTCGAGATCACCGACATCGTCTCGGCGGAGCCGACCGCCCTCTCGGACGGCGCGACGACCGTCGAGATGGACGGCGAGTGGTTCGTCAAATGGGAACCCGAGGTACAAAGCGACGACGATGCGGCCCTCGAGTACGAGGTACCGGCCGACGCGACGTTCGATCTGGACGTCAAAGGCGTCGAGAGCGAGAAGCTGACTGTAAACCAATGAGCGCAGACGACAACCAGGAAGCCAGAGAGCAGTTGATCGATCTCGCGGCGCAGTTCTACGACCAGTTCGAACTGGGCGAGATCCCCCACATGTCCGTGCCGACGCGGACGAAGAACAACATCGAGTACGACGAGGAGATGGCTGTCTGGGTTTACGGCGACCGCGAGTCGACGCGGTCGGCCAACTCCGTCCGCGGCGCGCGAAAGCTCCTGAAAGCGGTCTACACGATCGAGTTCCTCGCCGACCAGCTCGAGGAGGACCGCTCGTCGACCCTGCGTGAGCTCTACTACCTCTCGGAGAGCTGGGACAACGACGAGGCCCAGTTCAACGATCAGGACGAGTCCAACAGCATGGTCGAGGACCTCGAAATCGTCTCCGGGGTTACCCGCGAGGACTTCCACATGCGCCCCGAAGAATCCGGGGCGACCCTCATGGGGCCGTTGCACCTCCGCGAGCAGACCCGGCGGGGCGAACGCGAGATCCACTGTCAGGAAGACGTCGGCGAGGGCGGGTACCAGATTCCGAACAACCCGGACACGATCGAGTTTCTCGACTGTGACGCCGACTTCATTCTCGCCGTCGAAACCGGTGGGATGCGAGACCGGCTCGTCGAGAACGGGTTCGACGAGCAGTACAACGCCCTAATCGTCCATCTCAAGGGCCAACCCGCGCGGGCGACCCGCCGGATCACAAAGCGACTCCACGACGAACTCGGGCTCCCGGTGACCGTGTTTACCGACGGCGACCCGTGGTCGTACCGCATCTACGGCTCCGTCGCTTACGGCTCGATCAAGTCCGCCCACCTCTCGGAGTACCTCGCGACCCCCGAAGCGGACTTCATCGGCATCCAGCCCGCAGACATCGTCGAGTACGAACTGCCGACAGACCCGCTCTCCGATTCGGACATCAACGCCCTGGAGAGCGAACTCGAGGACCCGCGGTTCCAGACCGACTACTGGGAGGAACAGATCGAACTGCAACTCGACCTCGGGAAGAAGTCCGAACAGCAGTCGCTGGCGTCTCACGGCCTCGACTTCGTGACCGAAACCTATCTGCCGGAGCGACTGGACGAGATGGGCGTTATCTGAGGCGACGCGGGTCGTCGAACCCCGACGGGTCGGTTCGGACGCGATCGAGTCCGCCTCGGGATCGCTGGCGTGTCCCGAGGGACGGTCGAATCCCACGAACGGCGATTTCAAACATGGTCCCGTTCCGCGTTCGGCTCCGCCGACGAATCGTTCGGTTCCGGTTCCACGGCCGGCGCATGCTCGCCCGCGGCGGTGGCGGCCGACTCCGCGTTCGCACACTGTCGACAGTAATAGTTGCGGCCGCCGGTTGCGGTCACCGGCACGCCCAGTACGCACACTTCCGCGCGGTAGCGCCGCTCGAGGCCGCGGTCGATAGGGCCGGCACACGCGGCACACGGGTCGTCGGGGGCGATGACGGTGCGGTCGTCGACCGTGTGTGTTCGCCCGTTCGTCAGCACCGAGTGGCGGTTCTCGAGGCGGCCACTGACCGACGGGAGCACGCTCGTCGCCGCAATCGCGAGGCCGAGTGCGAGCGCGAACAGACCGAGGCCCACGGCAGAGACCCCCAGTTGGACGCCGATCGCGACGAGGAGCGCCGCCAGCAGCCATCCGAGGACTGCGAGCCCCCGCCGGAACAGGGTCGAGTCGGTCGTGGTGTCGTCCGGTTGGCCGGTATCGACCGGCTCCGCTCGGACGACTGTTCGCTCGGTACCGTCGACGTATCGGTACGCGCCGTAGAGAACGTTGCCGATCCCCATCGTCCACCAACCGGTGAGCAGCGCGACCGCCAGGTGGTCGGCCAGGCCACCGAACGTCCGCCGGAGTAACACGGCGTGGTCGCCGAAGTCGTGTTCCAGTCGCCAGCCGTCCCGCGAGGCGGCGGCGATTCGACGCTCGAGGCGGTCGCGGTCTGTCGCCGGGTTCGAATTGCGGCCGCTCGTCCCCGCTGGCTCACGGCTCGTATCCGTTCGCGGGCGGTGTTCGGTCCCCGGCCGCGACAACGATGTCGCCGCCGACCGCGACCGTCGGCTCGAGCGGGCAATCATCGCGCCACAGTCCGGACAGTAGCGCATCGTGGGCTCGAGGGGTGCGCCGCAGTCGGTGCAGTACAGCGACCCAGTTCGGCCGTCGCGCCGGCGTCGCGGGCGGTCACTGCGCATAGTCGTGCGTCGGTGACTGCGACACTAACTCTTTGGAGCCGTCGGAATTCCAACTCGGACGGTCAGCCGATGATCCCGAGTCGAACCGCGGCACCCATCGCCCCGAAAAGCAACACCAAGAGCAGGCTGACGATGTAGTACGCGTGCCAGGCCCGCGAGGGACGGAACGGGTCTGGCAGGTTCTTCTCGACGACGTACCAGTTGGCCGGGTAGAAAAAGATCTCGGTGACCGCTAACACTGCGGCGACGTAGAGCAACAGCGTCACCGGGACTTCGCCCAGCGCGAGAACCATCGCGCTGCTGACGGCGACGACGCCGACGACGACGAGTTTCCGTACCCGCTCGCTGTCGATGTCGTCGTTCTCGAGGGCCATCGGCAGGATGTCACCGGTGGCCCGGGCAGCCCCATCGAGCAGCGTGATGACCGTCGAGTATAGCGCGGCGAACCCCCCGAGCAGCATGGCGTAGTACGACCAGTCGCCGAAGGAGTCGCTGAGAATCGCCCCGATCGCGACGGCGAGATTCGCGTCCGTCGGCGGCTCCGGGTAGAGCACGCTCGACGCCAGCAGTACCATGGCGACGATCAGCAGGAAGCTGAACGCGTAGCCGATGTTGAAATCGCGGCGGCCGGTCCTGATCCACGCCCGGATGTAGTCGTGGTGCTTCGGGTCGTCGGGATCGAGCCCGCGCTCCTCGAGTTCGCTTGCGCCCTCGCCTTTCGCCATGCTCCAACTGCCGATCAGGATACTCGTGCTGAAGCCGGTCGGCGCGAAACCAGCGGCGGCGGCGAACAGGCCGATAAAGACCGGCCCGGTCAGATCGGGCACTGCAAAGGCGGTCCCACGGACGATATCGCCCGATGGCGGTCCGACGATCACGCCCAGGAGGACGAGAAGGCCAAGTGCGATCGTAAAGGCGATCAGGGCCGTCTCGAGCAGGCTGTAGCGTGAGACGACGACGAGCAGCCCCGCCCCGCCGACGAAGACGACGTACGCGATGGTGGCGGTGAACCACGCGGGGGTGAGCGCGGCGACGAACGCGGCCGTGCTCATGCCGACGCTGGCCGTGATGAACGTATACATGCCGGTGAACACGAGGATCGTCACCCAGAGCGCCCAGTTCTTGGGACCGGGGAGTTGGTCGTAGGCTTCGATCGGGTTTGCGCCCGCACCGTAGTTGTACCGTATGCCGAGCTCCCAGGCCCCGTACTTCGCGGCGTAGATGAGCCCGAACATCCAGATCGCGACGATCCCGAAGGTCCCGCCGAGGGTAGGCGCGAGCACGATGTGGCTCCCACCGATACTGATGAGGGCCCACAGCATCGACGGGCCGAAGTGTTCCCTGAAAAACCCCCGCCAGTCCCGCTCGGGGTACTCGAGGTCCGGTTCGGGGACCGTCGTCTCCTCACCGCTCATCCGAATCACCGATCGCCCCGGATGTCCTCTCAGCGCCCGGGAACGCGGGGGCGAGTCGAATCGTCTCTCCGACAATGGTAACAAACATCATGGGTGTCGAAGGATTTCCCACGGGCCACTTATATCGTGCGACTTGCGGATCGGTACCACTGAGGTCGGCGAGATGGCTGGGTCTCCCGTCGGTGCCCTGTGACTGCAGGTGCAACCGGTTCCCGTCTGTGGCGGCTCTTCTCGGCTAGACTCGTGATATGGCCGACGACAACGACAGCGAACGGCCGTTGCACAGCGAGCCCGACGAGGAGGCGATCGACGAGCCGACGACCTCCCCCGCCCAGGAGGCCGACGAAACGGCGTGGATGGTAAAGGAGGGCGTCACGATCGGTCTCATCGCCATCGGGGCCATGGTGGTGCTCGGGCTGGGCCTCCTGCAAGGGACCGGTCTCGTCGATCCGTTCGCACCGATCGCGGACACCGAGTTCGGGCAGTGGGCGGCGTTCGCAGTGGTGGTACTCGTCGGTGTCGCGGTGTTCGTCTGGTCGCGACTGGGCGTCTAATCGCACCACAAGGATGTTTTCCGACCACCGCCAACCGTCCGTGTCGACCGCAGCAACCGCGTTCGTCGCTCGAGAGGTACGCGCTCTCGGCGCGGCCGTCCGCGCCGTTTATTCGTCGAGGGCGACCGGAATCCCGCGCCTCGCGACGTCGACGACGAACGCGTCGGCGTCGGCTTCGATCTCGGGAACGGTATCGTAGCGGATCGGGACCACGAGGTCGGGATCGATCCGTTCGGCCAACAACGCGGCTTCGTGGCGATCCATCGTGACCGTTCCGTCGATCGGCGGGAGGAAGCAATCGACGGTCACAGTGTCGTGAAAGCCGTGGACATCGGTATCGCCGGGCCAGAACGTGGTAACACCGTCGATCGTGATGCCGAAGCCACAGCCTCGACCGTCGGGATGATAGGGCACGCCCTCGTCGTCCGTGCGCGGTCCGTCGGGGTCGTTGTACGCCGGCGTCGTGAATAGGTCGAGCGGTCCGAGAACGAACGACTCGTCCGCGCGGACGCGTTCGACATCGAACGGCAGGTCCTCGGGTCGCTCGCTGCTGCCCTCGCTCGCGTCGATCGATTCGTGGACGACGACCAGCGCGTCATCGCGAGCGACCCGCCGAATCGATTCGGGATCGTAGTGGTGGCCGTGAGAAACGAGGATCAGATCCCCGTCTCGAGGCTCGGACCCGTCCAGAACGCCGGCTCGTTCCGGACCGGGGTCCGTGTAGACGACCGCACCGGTCTCTCCCTCGAGTCTGACGGTCGCGAGGCCGACCCACTCGAGCGTTACCGCGTCGAATCGTACCGTCATGCCTAGTGGTTCCTCGAGCGACCCGAAAAGGGTTCACCGATCGCGTCGACGGCTCGGTTCGCGGCTCGCAACTCAGGGAATCCGGACTGCGTGCTCGAGCGTGCCGACGCCCTCGACTTCGATCTCGATCTCGTCGCCGTCGGACAGGGGTCCGACGCCCTCGGGCGTGCCGGTCGCGATCACGTCGCCGGGCTCCAAGGTGAGGTAGGTCGTGATCTCGGCGATCAGTTCCGGGATCGAGAAGATGAGTTGCTCGCGGGAGCCGTCCTGTTTCGTCTCGCCGTTGACTCGCGTCCGCACCGACGCGTCGGCGGGTACTTCGTCGGGCGTCGCGAGTACGGGTCCCATGGGCGCAGCGCCGTCGAACGCCTTGCCGCGAATCCAGTTTCGCTCCTGGCGCTGGTCGTCGCGATTCGAAAGATCGTTGACGCAGGTGAACCCTTCCACGACCTCCATCGCGTCGTCCTCGGGGACGTGCCGGCACTGCTCACCGATGACGACGCCGAGTTCGGCCTCGTGGTCGATCCGGTCCTTTCCCGCGGGCAGGGACACGGTGTCGCCGTGGGCCGCGAGCGCGTTCGGTGGCTTCAGGAACAGCATCGGGCGGTCGGGAACCTCGGAGTCGAACTCCGCGGCGTGCTCGGCGTAGTTCTTCCCGATGCAAACGACCTTCGAGGGCTCCGACGGCGGGAGGATATCGATATCGTCGTCCTCGAGCGCGTAGCGCTCGGTGCCGAACCGAACCGTCCCGTTCTCGTACTCGCCGCGGCGGACCGCACCGGCCGGATCGCGAAAGCGGACGTATTTCATGTCGGTGGAATGGGCACAGGAGATGAAAAGGATTGAGGTGGTGTGGGGTTGCCCGGCCGATCAGGTGCCACCGTCTGTTGTCGGCGAAATAACGGGTTAGCGTGCGTGATCTCGTACCACTGCTGGATCGGAACGGAACGTTTTTCATTAGGCCTCGGCAACAACCAGTTGCGAAGCACGCTCCGTTGGTGTAGTCCGGCCAATCATTTCGGCCTTTCGAGCCGATGACCTGGGTTCAAATCCCAGACGGAGCACTCTCCTGTGGATCGACGTAACGAAACGGAAAGCGAACGCTCCGGTAATTGAAGTACACGGACATCCGAGCGAGGCGATTTTCATTTTCAGGACGCCTCGAGTCCGCTCTCGAGATAGTTCACGGGTGCGATCCGTCCGCGTGGCCGGTAGGAAGCGACGAGGCGACCGCCTCCGTGAGCGGCGGTCGGCCGTCTCACTCGAGTGTGCGGCCACAGTTGCGACAGAACGACGCGATCGAGTCGTTTGCTGTGGCACACGCGGCACATTGCCCGTCACGAGTGGTCGTCGACTGCGGTTCGGACGGGGCCGCAAGGAGGTGGTGTCGTGGATCGGTGGACGCGTCGATGACGTCGCTCCACGTGACGGTCGGGTCGGAGTAGCCCGCACGGGAACTCGTTCGAGCGATCAGTGACCGCCGTTGCATGCGGACGAGTCCGTTCCAGAACCCGAGGAAGAGCAGCGACGGAAGGAGGCAGAGCACAAGGACTGCCCCGACGAGTAGGACGGTCATACGGGTCGTTTCGTCTCGGTCTCTATGACCGCACTCATTGAATTGTTCACGAGTTATAGACGCGTCCATCGGACACCGAGATGGAGTGGTGTTTTCGGCGAGCGACCGCGAAGGTTGGTCGGGTCTCGATCACTAATTCAGCCCTCCCACGACTCGTCCGCACACATCGCAACACCGTCTCAATAGTACCGGATAGAACTGGATATTCGTAAACCCCTAGTACGTGGGGGAATTTATATCGGACAATGACCTACGAACACTTGGATTCCGATCTGGTCAACGAACTGCTCGACGACGGCCGCGCGAGTCTGCGAAGCCTCGCCGAGGAACTCGACGTCTCCGTCACGACCGTCTCGAACCACCTCTCCGATCTCGAGGACGAGGGTGTGATCGAGGGCTACACGCCGAAAGTCGACTACGATGCCGTCGGCTACGATGTCACCGCCGTCATGCAATTCAAAGCCGAAGGGAACGCCCTCCCCGAGATCACGGAGACGCTGAAGGAGCATCGGCAGATGATCTCGGTGTACGAGGTTACCGGCGACTACGACGTGATCGCCATCGGGAAGTTCCAGGACACGGACGATATGAACGATCAGATCAAGACGCTGATCACCGATCCCGATATCAACCAGTCGAATACGAGCATCGTTCTCAACTCCGTCTCGGAGAACGAACAGTTCGAACTCGACACGGAGTAAGCCGCCGACTACCGCGGTCTCCGACCCGGACCGCGAACGGGACGTGACAATACTTGTTCGGCTCGGTAATAGCCACAATAATCGATCGTTCCGCAAGTTATTAATAGCACGATGTGGCGGTAGGTATCGATGGGCCAATCCCTCGCAGTCGACACCGACGAGGTCCACGAGCGTATCGTCACCGGCGTCGCGACGCTCGAGGATATCGATCCGCTGTCGTTACCGCCGTTGTTTGAGGCGGTCGATCCCGATGCCCTCGCAGCGATCTTTGCGACGACCGAATCTGGCGAGCGCCGAGCCGGTCGGATCGGGTTTTCCTACGCCGACCACGAGATAACGGTCGAGTTCGATCAGCGCGACGACCCCATCGTGACGATCGACTGATCACGGGGGTCGTCTCCGAGCGATCGCTCGGTTACGCGTTCGATCGCCGATGGTGGGCCGCGAGCCGCGGCCGTGAGTTGCACGCCGACCCCGATCGAAAGAAGACTGATAGGGGTTCGTCCGGTACGTGGTGGCAATGGCGCGACTTGCTCGGCTCAGGGTGTATCCGGTGAAGGGGCTGGACGGCATCGATCTCGAGGCGGCCGACGTCCTCGACGGCGGGACGGTGGCCCACGACAGGGAGTTCGCACTGTTCGATACCGATGGCGACGTTCTCAACGGCACACGGACCGAGCGCGTCCACGCTCTGGATACCGAGTACGATCCGGCGACGGGTCTGCTCGCGGTCGAGACGCCCGACGGCGAGGTGCGGCAGTTCGATCTCGAGTCCGACCGTGGGACCGCCGCCTCCTGGTTCAGCGAGTTTTTCGACGTCGAACTGTCGCTCGAGCGGGACACGTCACTGGGGTTCGTCGATCGGCGCGAAATGGGGCCGTCGGTGATCAGTACGGCGACGCTCGAGACGGTCGCGTCCTGGTTCGACGAGATGACCGTCGAGGGTGCGCGACGACGACTCCGAGCAAACATCGAGATCGCCGGCGTCGACCCGTTCTGGGAGGATCGGTTCGTCGGCGCGGACGCACCGGCGTTCGAGATCGGTGGGGTCCGATTCGACGGGGTGACACCCTGTGGCCGCTGTGTCGTCCCCCGGCGCGATCCCGATACGGGGGAGCCGATCGAGGAGTTCCGAACGCGGTTCGTTCGAAAGCGAGAGGCGACGTTTCCCGAGTGGGCCGACCTCGACGCGTTCGATCACTACTACTCGCTGATGATCATCACACGCGTCCCCGAGTCCGATCGCGGCCGGACGCTCAGCGTCGGCGATCCGGTCGAAACCCGCCGGAACTAGTGGTCGATGCCGGGCCGCTGAAACGTCGTCTCGGCCTCCTCCCGGTCGTCGCTCGAGGCAGCCAGTACGTCCTCGAGTTCCGGCGCGGCTAGCACATCGTTTCGCGCGGGACCGGCCTGCCGCCGGAAGTAATAGGTCTCGGCACAGCCGGCGACCAGTTCGGAGAGCCGTCGATCCTCGTCGTGGACGACCGAGACGAGATCACCCGTCACCGCGACCAGCACCGCGTCGTCGGGTTTGTAGAGCGCGTCCCGGAGCTCGTTGACGGTACTGTCGGCCGGTAGTTCGAGGGTGACACCGTCGACGGTCGCCCATCGCGTCTCCATACCCGGTCGTTCGGCCGTGATCGTCTATACGATTGTGCCCGCAGACACAGGCCGATCACAGTGTCCCGATCGGTGACAGCGTTCAGCCATAGCGATCGCTCGGATTGCAGTTACGGGGGCGAAACTCCCCGGCAGTGGCCAGTGCGATAAAGTGGGCTCGGTTGGAGAACCGAGACGTGATGGGTGATCGAACGGGGGCTGCGATCGAGACGCTCGAGTACGTGGCGCGTTCACCGACCCGAGTACGGATCCTCGAGACGCTGGCAGCGGAGGGTGCCGTCTCGAGGGATGCGCTACGGGCCGAGGTCGACGTCGTGCGAACGACGCTACAACGGAATCTGGATGGATTGGGAGAACGCGGCCTGCTCCGCGAACGGGGTCGACGGTACGAACTCACGTCGGCCGGGGCCCTCGCGACGGGCGCGGTGACGAAAACGCTGGACCGGGTCGACGCGATGGTTCGGCTGCGGCCGGTGCTCGAGCGGATTCCGGCGATCGAACTCGGCTTCGATCTCGAGGGGCTGGTCGACGCGACGGTCGTCGAGTCCACGACGGCGAACCCCTACGCGCCGACCGAGTACCGCGCGGCGAGTCTCGCCGACGCGGAGCACGTCAGGGCCGTGCTGCCGGCGACGGCGGCGAAACCGCTCGAGGCGTCGCGAGAGGCACTCGAATCGGGGGCCGTCTTCGAGTTGCTAGTCACGGAGTCGGTCGCGGAGACGCTGCGGACGGAGCCGTCGGTCGCGGAGACGTTCGCGGCGATGGCCGACGCCGAGTCGCTTGCCGTCGCGGTCGTCGCCGACGAGGTCCCGTTCTATCTGGGGATCGTCGACGACGCGGTTCAGATCGGCGTCCACGACGAGAACGGGCTCCCGACGGCGCTTCTCGAATCGACCGATACGCGAGTCTGGGAGTGGGCGGTCGATCGATTCGAAGCCCTCGACCGGCGCGCGACGGCGATGGACGGTGCCGAGTAGCCGCCGACGATCGGCGGGTCACTACTGGCCGGTCCGCGACCGCGGTGCGTGCACGCCGTGCACAGACTGTGTGGGATACACTGATATCACTTCCACTCGGCACCTACGAGTGCGGTAGGTGGAGACTCTCGAGCGCGCTCTCGGACGCCGCTGACGGCTACTGGATGGGGGATGCCGGCGGGCGGACGATAGCGAGGGCCGCCGCGACGCCGGCCCAGGTTCCGACCCGTCGGAACCGCTTCGTTTCTCGATCGTGACTCACTCCGACCCTGCCCCAACCCCAACCGGTCTCGCTCGAGGCGACGACCGGATCAGGAAACGCTTAGGGCATCGCGTCCGGTAGCCCGAGTGTGAGCGAGAATCGCGTCGTTCAGGGACGAATGGTGACGGCCGAAAAACTCGCGGAACTCGTCGAGGGCGACGCCGTGATGGAGGTCGACTCGATCGAGGAGGCCGACGAGGAGTGCCCGGAGTGTGCCGGGAACGTCCTGCAGGTCGTCTACATGCCGTCGGTCACCGAACTCGTCACCGGCTGGAAGTGCCAGGACTGCGACTGGAGCGAAGCCGACCGCGACTGAGTCGCCCGAGCCGAGTGTCGACGGCCGACCGATAGCGATCGCTGTCCTCGTGGCACTCGCCGCCGGACGGAACGCGGTTCGTGCCCTTTCGAAACGTCGCGATGCTGCCAGTGCGTGTCGCGTCGAGCGTCGCCGCTACCAGATCAGCCACTCGAGCGCGGCGACGACGGCCGCGAGGAAGACGTGTTCGCCGTCGACGACGAACCCGTAATACAGCGGCCCGCGATCGGTGGTCGCGAAGGGGATGTACGCACAGACGTAGGCGTTCATCGCGAGCACGACGAGGAACTCGTGTGCAATCGCGCCGCCGGCGACGAGGGCGATCACCGCCGCGGCGACGGCGACGGTCGCCACCAACGACAGGAGACGGGTCCAGCGCGGGCCGAACAGGTTGGGGACCGTCGGGATGCCCTCCGCGAGGTCCCCTTCGATATCTTTCACGTCGAAGATCACCGCGGCGATGGTGATCATGATCGTGATATACCCGAACAGAAACAGGATCGCCGGCGAGCGCAACTGACCGTAGTAGTAGCCGACGCCGAGCGGAATCGCGCCCCAGGCGAATCCGACCACGAGGTTCTTCACGAGAAAGAGTTGCTTGACCCCGCCGACGGAGTACAGGAGCACGACCACGAGCGGGAGGAACATGTACACCGCGCCGGGAACTCCGACCGCGACGGCGATTCCGACTGCGGCGACGTAGAGGCCGACCCCCGCGGCCAACCAGAGCGTTCCGTACCGCCTGGTAAACGCCGCGCGCTGTGGAACGTTCCGCTCGTCCTCCTCGAGATCGGTAAATCGATTGACGGTGTAGACGAACATCGTCGCCGCAAAGACGATGAACAGCGGCAGGGGCTCGAGTGGCAGGTCCGCGAGAAGAACAGTCGTCACGGCGACGCTAACCGTCGCAAGCGAGATGAAGAGGTTGCTATGGACCAACAGGCGGAGCCCGGTCTTGACCGATGTTACCCAGCCCGGTGGTCGATGCGTCGCAGTGGAATTTCTCACGGCGGGTGCCCCTTGTCCGTGACCTTAGGAGAGGCGACGTTTGAATGCTGTGTCGGCTTCCGTCGACCGCTCGCGTTCGACCCCGGAACGGAACCCGTTCGAGCGATCGGACGCCCTCTCAGCGCGAGGTATCCGCCCGGAGTCCGGACGTGCGGGTACATCACACCCGAGTTCAGTTGAGAACCTACACAAAGAGGGCGACTGGGAAAACGGTACGGCCGTGACGTGCCCGGTATCGTTGATGCGCGTCGATGGAACGCCCGCGGCGAGTGGAAACTGGCATGATTTAAGCAAGGTCGGCACGCCCGTTCGAATGGCATGAAATTACACGAGTATCAGGCGAAGACCGTCTTCGCCGATGCCGGGATTCCGACGCCGGACTCGCAACTCGCGTCCGACGTCGACGGTGTGGTATCCGCGGCCGAGGAGATCGGGTACCCAGTAGCGGTAAAAGCGCAGGTACAGGTCGGCGGCCGTGGGAAGGCCGGCGGAATTAAACTCGTCGAGGACGCGGACGAGGCCCGAGAAGCGGCCGACTCCATCCTCGGCATGGACCTGAAGGGATATCACGTCGATCGGGTCCTCGTCGAGGAAGCGGTCGACTTCGTCAACGAACTCTACGTCGGGATCACGATGGACCGCGGCGAGGGCAAGCCCGTCGCGATGGTTTCGACCAAAGGCGGCGTCAACATCGAGGAAGTCGCCGAGGAGGACCCCGACGCCATCGCTCGCGAGCACATCGACCCCTCCTTCGGAATGCATCCCTATCAGGCCCGAAAGGCCGTCTACGACGCCGGTGTCGACCAGTCGGTCGCGCGCGATGTCTCGAGCGTCCTCACCACGCTCTACCAGCTCTGGGACGACAAGGATGGGGCCGACGCCGAGATCAACCCGCTGATGGTCACGGCCGACGACGAGGTCATCGCGGCCGACGCCGTGATGAACATCGACGAGGACGCCCTGTTCCGCCAGCCCGAACTCGCCGAGATGGAAGAGGAAGCCGCCGGCGGCGACGAACTCGAGCAGAAGGCCGACGAGTACGGCTTCGACTACGTCCGGCTGGACGGCAACGTCGGCATCATCGGCAACGGTGCCGGACTCGTGATGACGACGCTCGACTTGGTCGACCACTACGGCGGCCAGCCCGCCAACTTCCTCGACGTGGGTGGCGGCGCGAAGGCCGCCCGGATCGCGAACGCGCTCGACATGGTGTTCTCCGACGATAACGTCGATTCGGTCGTCTTCAACATCTTCGGCGGAATTACCCGGGGCGACGAGGTCGCCCGCGGGATCAACGAGGCGCTCGAGCAGTTCGACGAGATCCCCAAGCCGGTCGTCGTCCGACTGGCCGGCACGAACTGGGAGGAAGGCATGGAGATTCTCAACGAGGACCTCGTGACGGTCGAGCAGACCCTCGAGGACGCGGTTCAGCGTGCTGTCGAGTACGCTGGGGAGGTGAACGACCAATGAGCGTACTAGTCGACGACGACACGCGCGTCGTGGTACAGGGCATCACCGGCGGGGAAGGCAAGTTCCACGCCGAACAGATGATGGAGTACGGCACCAACGTCGTCGCCGGCGCGGTCCCCGACAAGGGCGGCCAGGAGGTCAGCGGCGTGCCGGTCTACGACACGGTCCACGAGGCCGTCGACGAGGAGAACGCTGACACGTCCGTGATCTTCGTTCCGCCGGCCTTTGCCGGCGACGCGATTTTCGAATCGCTCGACTCGGAACTCGACCTCGCGGTCGCCATCACGGAGGGCATCCCGACCCAGGACATGGCGCGCGTCAACAAGCGCCTCTCCGAGACGGAGACCCGACTCATCGGCCCGAACTGTCCCGGTCTCATCACGCCCGGTGAGGCGAAGCTCGGTATTCTCCCCGGCAACATCTTCGCCGAGGGGAACGTCGGGCTCGTCTCCCGTTCCGGGACCCTCACGTACCAGGTCGTCGATAGCTTGACTAATCGCGGGATCGGCCAGACGACCGCCATCGGCATCGGCGGCGACCCGATCATCGGGACCGACTTCGTCGACGCCCTCGAGCTGTTCGAGGACGACCCCGACACCGACGCCATCGTCATGTGCGGGGAGATCGGCGGCGAAGACGAGGAGGAAGCAGCCGCGTTCATCGACGAGTACGTCGACACGCCGGTCGCTGGCTTCATCGCCGGCCGCACCGCACCGCCGGGCAAGCGGATGGGCCACGCCGGTGCGATCGTCTCCGGCTCCGGCACGGGAACCGCGGAGAGCAAGATTAGCGCCCTCAACGACGCCGGCGTCCCCGTCGGCGACACCCCCGAAGAAGTCGCCGATCACATCGAAGAGTTCCTCGCGTAACTAGCCCGTCTCGCGTACGCAACGACCCGACCGCAATCGCGGGCGACCGGTTGCGGTCTCGCGTCCTTTTTCGAGCCGACTCGAGCGGCGGCGGGTCCTGCGTCCAGTACTGTGACCGCCCGGTGCCGGCTCCTCGTCGCTTTCCGCAGCAGATCATGGTCGTCCAGCGCGTCACTGTGGTATGCCGGTCCGGCTCGAATGCGATCGCTGTGGCTCCGCGGACATCCCGGAGCGGACGACCCGGACGACCGGCGGGACGCAGTGTCCGGCGTGTGGTGCAAAAGCGTCTCCGGTTCGACGGAACGGGCTCGCGTGGCATCCCGAGGTCTGATCGGACTCGAGGCGGGGACGATCGGACCAACGGGTTGGTTCCAAGCTGTCGCGATACGGACGTCGTGAGTCTCACCGACCGGACGGCGGGTCGGCGGCGCGCGTTCGACGGGCTCGGACGATCAGCCGAACAGCGACCGCACTCGTCCGAGCAGTCCCGCCGAGCCGTCGTCGGCCGCGGACTCGGCCTCGGACGCATCGATATCGGTCTCGCCCCCTCCGGCGTCGGTGTCGCGGTCGGCCGTGTCGGGACCGTCGACCGCGGACGCGTCCACCCCGTCCTCGAGACGCGACTCCGATTCGTCGCTCTGGACCGACGAGTCGGCAGTCGCGTCCGACGGCGTCTCCGGAGCGGCGTCGCTATCGCGTGTGGTGTCGGCGTCGCTCTCCGCGTCCGTTTCGGTCACCGCAGCCGCGTCGGGCTCGACGGGGCTGTCCGTCCCGTTCTCGAGGGTGGGGTCGCCGTCGAATGGCTCGTCCGCGGTCTCGGGGGTCGTCGTCGCGGTCTGCGAGTCGGCCTGCGCCTCGACGGTCGGCGGCTCGGCGTCGCCGCTGTCGAGCCCCTCGTTCGTGGAGGTGGTGGAGTCGACGGGGTCGTCGTCCCGTCGGTCGTCGGAACCAGCGGTGTCGACCCAGAGGAACTCCCCGTCTTTCGTGCGGCCGGTGAGAAGCAGATCCGTGAGTTCGTCCTCGTCGGCTCGCAGCTCGTCGTCGACGGGTATCGCCGGGTCGGGTTCCGGCTCCGCCGCGCTCGCGATGATGTCGTCCGGCGTTTCGTCCGCGAGCACGTCGTCGGTATCGCCCTCGTCCGCGGCTTCAGCACGGAGCTGATCGAAGACTTCAGCGGCCGTCCTGTCTTCGACCCCGTCCGGTTCGTCCTCGTCCACCCGTTCTGTCCGCTGCCCGGCTCCCGTGTCGGTTTCCTCGAGGTCCCCGAACAGCTCGTCGGTGCTCGCACCCACGTCGAGCCTCCCGTCGCCCGGACTGTTTGTCGTACTATCTGTCATGAACCCGCTTGCTATTACTGGATTATCACACGACTTTAATTTTCGGAATTTTTCCCGGTGCGATAGATGCGCGAAGTGCAATATTAGTGTACTGGCCGCTAGCGGCCATCGATGGCGGTTACAGTTGACGATCGTGCATAATATGGGTGAGAAAGAGGGCGATCGTGAGAATCGCTGTACGGGGCGAGAGTCGGACTATATTGCCCGTTCGTAGCGACTCGCCGGGTGCCGGCACAAGCACTATTACTCGACGCGTCGTATGTCGGACGGTATCATGACAGGGATCGAGTACGACGACTTTCTGGACCTCGGATACGAACCCGCCGCGACGGAACTGGTCTGTGAATTCACGATCGAACCGGCCGACGGGATGTCCATGGAGGCGGCAGCGAGTCGCGTCGCCTCGGAGTCATCGAACGGCACCTGGGCCGCCTTACACGTCGACGAGGACGAACTCACGGACCTCGGTGCAGTCGCCTGTGGTATTGACGGACCGACGGTTACGGTCGCGTACCCGGCCGCGCTGTTCGAGGCCGGCAGCATGCCCCAGATCCTCTCGTGTATCGCCGGCAACATCCTGGGGATGAAAGCCGTCGACTCGATCCGACTCGAGGACTGTGACTGGCCGGAATCGATCGCGGGCGGGTTTCCGGGCCCGCAGTTCGGGCCGAGCGTCGCGCGCGAGAAACTGGACGCGGGCGAGCGGCCGGTGTTGGCGACGGTGCCGAAACCCAAGGTGGGCCTCTCGACCGACGCCCACGCCCGCATCGGCGAGGAGGCCTGGCGCGGCGGCATCGACCTGCTGAAAGACGACGAAAATCTCACTGACCAGGCGTTTAACCCATTCGCGGACCGACTCGCCGAGAGCCTCGCCGCCCGCGACCGCGCCCAGGAGGAGACCGGCGAGCGCAAGGACTACCTCGTGAACGTGACCGCCGAGACCACAGAGATGCTCGAGCGGGTCGATCTCGTCGCCGAACACGGCGGCGGGTTCGTCATGGTCGACGTGATTACCTGCGGCTGGGCGGCCGTCCAGTCGGTTCGGGAGCGTTGCGAGGACCACGGGTTGGCGATCCACGCCCACCGCGCGATGCACGCCGCCTTCGACCGACTGGACTACCACGGGGTGTCGATGCGCGTCATCGCCCAGATCGCTCGCCTCTGTGGCGTCGACCACATCCACACCGGGACCGCGGGGCTGGGAAAGCTCGCGAACGAGGACACGCCGGGGATCAACGCGTGGCTCACGAGCGACTGTCACGGCCTCAGGCCCGTCCTCCCGGTCGCCTCCGGTGGACTGCATCCCGGCGTGGTCGATCAACTCATCGACGCGCTGGGGACCGACATCATCGTGCAAGCCGGCGGCGGCGTCCACGGCCACCCGGACGGCACGCACGCGGGTGCGAAAGCGCTCCGACAGTCCGTCGAGGCCTCGATGGCGGGCACGGACCTCGAGACCTACGCCGACGACCACGCGGAACTGGCGACGGCCCTCGAGAAGTGGGGCGCGGAGACGCCGCGGTAACGGTTCGGATCGGACCGACGGGCAGCGATCGAATCAGGTTCGATCGACGAAGGCGACGATGCGCTCGGCGATTTCCTCGCCGGCGTCTTCCTGCAGGAAGTGTGCGGCCTCGTCGATCCAGACATCGGGCTGGTCGCTCGCGGTCGGGAGCAACTCGCGCAGCGGGTCACGGTTGCCGGCGGTGATCGGGTCCTCGCTGGCGAACAGGACGAACGCCGGCGTCTCCCACTCGGCGAGTCGGTCCTGGGCGTCGGCGAACAGGTCCGCCCCGGGGTCGTCGGGTGACTGCGGGACGAGTCCTGGGAACGTCCGCGCGCCGGCCATGTATCGCTCGTCGGGGAACGGCGCGCGGTAGGCGTCGAGCACGTCCTCGGAGCAGTCCCGATGACAACCGTTCGCCACGAGTTCGCCGATATCGAGGTCGTCGGCGGTGGCGACCAACTCGGCGAACGCGTGCCAGGTATCGGTCATCTCTTGGGTCCCGTCGGGAAGGCCGGTGTTCATCGGCACCAGGCGGGCGAACCGTTCGGGCTGATTCGCCGCCAGCGAGAGCCCGAGCAACCCGCCCCAGTCCTGACAGACGAGCGTGATATTCGTCAGGTCGAGTTCCTCGACGAACGTCCGGAGCGCGTCGTAGTGCATCTCGACGGTGTAGTTGTCGCGGTCCTCGTATCGATCCGACCGTCCGCAGCCGATCAGGTCTGGGACGACGACGCGGCCGCGCTCGGCCAGCGTCGGCATCATTTTGCTGTAGAGAAACGACCACGTCGGCTCGCCGTGCAGACAGAGGAACGTCTCCTCGGCGTCGTTGCTGCCCTCGCCACCGCCCGTTTCCACGTACGCCATGTCTAACTCGCCGATGTCGACATACTGGGGTTCGTAGTCGAAGTCCGGAACGTCCTCGAAGTGTTCCTCCGAGATACTGAGGGCCATACTGCACGACACCATACGACATCATACAAGCGTTGGGAAATCGATACGAACGTCGCGCTCGGTGTTCCGTTCGGACACCGTCGGTGACCCGCCGCGGCATAGTAACAAAATACGTACCAGTGCTGCGTGACAGAACGACCATGCACCGCCCGCGCCGGTCACTCCTCGCCACGATCGGTCGTCCCGCGCTCGCCGGTCGTCTCTCCAACGGATCGGGACGATTCACCCACAGTGAGAATCCACAATCATTATAGTCTCGTTAACCACAACTCATATCGTGGTTTACGAGACTGGAAACGAGACGGTCGACGACGCGCTCGAGCGGGTGATGGCCGGCGAGCGACTCGATCGGACCGACGGAGTCGCGTTGATGGCCCAGCCGACCGACGCGCTCGCGGAGGCGGGTGCGGCCGTCCGCGATCACTTCGGCGACGGCACGGTCGACGCCTGCTCGATCGTCAACGCGAAGGCAGGCAACTGCGCCGAGGACTGCGGGTTCTGCGCGCAGTCGGTCCACTTCGACACCGGGATCGACACCTACGGCTTCCTCGGTCCCGAGAAGGTCCTCGAGGCCGCCAAACGGGCCGAACGCGACGGTGCCCAGCGCTTTGGCATCGTTGTCGCCGAGAAGGGCGTCTCGAAGGAACACCGCCCCGACGAGTGGGAAGAGGTTCTCGAGTCGATCCGCCGCGTCCGCGACGAGTGCGACCTCGAGGTCGACGCCTCGCTGGGCATTCTGACCGAGGAGGAGGCCGCGATCCTCGCCGAGGAGGGGATCAATCACTACAATCACAACATCGAGACCTCCCCGAACTACTTCCCCGAGATCGTCGATTCCCACAGCTTCGAGGACCGGGTGAAGACCCTCGAGGTCGCCAAGGAGGCCGGGATGGACCTCTGTGCGGGCGTGATCCTCGGAATGGGGGAGAGCCCGACCGACCGCGTCGAGGCAGCCATCGCCCTGCAGGACATCGGCATCTCCTCGCTGCCGGTCAACGTCCTGAACCCGGTCGCCGGGACGCCGCTGGCCGAGCAGGGCGTCGACATCAGCACCGAGGAGATCGTCAAGACGGTCGCGGTGTACAAACTACTCCACCCCGAGTCCCGGGTCCGCTTGACCGGCGGCCGCGAGGTCAACTTAGCGCCGGACGAGCAGCACCTGCCGCTCGAGGCCGGCGCGGACGGCCTCCTCACCGGCGACTATCTGACCACCGGAGGCCAATCTCCCGGCAAGGACTTGGAGATCGTCGAGCGTGCGGGACTGGAGCCCAATACGGACACGAACGACTTCGATCCGGAGGCGGTGAAGGCCCGTCACAGCGAGACGGCGGAATCGTCGAGCGAGACGGCGAGTATGGGCGCGGAACCGAGCGACGACTGACGACACGACGAACACAGCACATCGACACCATGGACGAAATTACGTTTGCGGTACTCGGAACCGGAGGTATCGGCCGACGAGCGCTCGAAGTGAGCCAGCACAAGGACGCGCTGACCCCCGTCGCGGCGTGTGACCGCCACGGCGTCGCCGTCGACTTCGACGGCCTCGATGTGGACGAGTTGCTGGCTGCGACCGAGGGCAACATAGACAGCGAGCCGCGAAGCGGCTCGGAAGAGTCGAGCGGCGATGAGCCGCGAGACAGCGAGGTCGCGACGGACGGCGGTACGGGCGCGACGACCGCCGGGGGCGGCGTCAAACAACACGGCGAGGACAGGGGCGTCGTCGCCTCGAGTCAGGCCCGGCCCAGCGAGGACGCCATTCAGGAGATCATCGACCGCGGCGACCGGATCGACGCCGTGTTGTTGGCGCTGCCGAACTACGAACACGACTTCATCCCCCGAACCGCCGACCGCTTCGCCGAGGGCGGCTACTCCGGGGTCATGATCGACGTCCTCAAGCGCTCGCGCGTGATCGACATGCTCGACGACCGCAGCGACGAGTTCGAGGAGAACGGTATCACGTTCATCTGCGGGGCGGGCGCGACCCCCGGCCTGCTGACCGGCGCGGCCGCGCTGGCCGCCCAGTCGTTCGTCGAGGTCACCGACGTCGACATCCACTGGGGTGTCGGCCTCAAGTCGGGCTACGAGGACAACCGCGGGACCGTCCGCGAGGACATCGCACACCTCCCCGAGTACGACATCGAGACCGCCCGCAACCTCTCCGAGGCGGAGATCGAGGCCATCATCGACGACCACGACGGCGTCATCGAGTTCGAGGACATGGAACACGCCGACGACGTCCTGCTCGAGCGCGCCGGTGTCTGTGACGCTGACGATGTCACCGTCGGCGGGGTTCTCGACGTTCGCAACGACGAGAAGCCGACGACGACGACGGTCCGCGTGACCGGCCGCACCTTCGACGGTGAGACGGCGACGAACACGTTCCAACTGGGCGACGAAACGAGCATGGAGGCCAACGTCAACGGGCCCGCGCTGGGCTATCTGAAAGCCGGCGTCCGCCGGAACCGAGCGGGCGAGTACGGCGTCTTCGGCCCAGCCGACCTGTTGCCCGGCTTCTAATCTCGTCGCAGTCCGTTTCGATGAGGGAGCGACTACGATCCCCCAAACCGTCGCCTATCGGCCGCCTCGAGCCGCAGCGACGCCGAGCTTGCTGCTCGGTCCGAACCGTGAGAGTCAAACCGTGGCGTTGAGTCGGTTTAGCCGAATGGCCGACCGCGGGTTCGACCTCGAGACGCGACTCGAGACGCTCGAGGAAAACGATTTGAAACGTGCCCTCTCGCCCGTCGACCGGGTCGCCGAGCACGGCTACTTCGCCGAGCCATCGGGCGGCGAGTTGCCCGTCCTCGAGACGGCGGAGGCGCTCGTTTTCGCCTCGAACAACTACTTGGGATTGACCGACGACCAGCGGGTACAGGACGCGGCCCGGCAGGCCGCCGCGACCGTCGGAACGGGTGCCGGGGCGAGCCGACTCGTGACCGGGGATACGATGGTCCACCGAGACCTCGAGCGGCAACTCGCCGAGGTCAAAGGCACTGAGCGCGCGCTGGCCTTTTCGTCGGGGTACGCCGCGAACGTCGGTACGATCACGGCGCTCGAGCCCGATGTCGTCTTCTCCGACGAGTTGAATCACGCGAGCATCATCGACGGCTGTCGACTCACGGACACCGAGACGGTCGTCTACGACCACTGCGATGCGGCGAGCCTGCGATCGAAGCTCGCGGACCGAGCCGAACGGGCGGCCCGAGACGGCCGCCAGCCGGCCGACGAGTCCTGGCTGATCGTCACCGATTCGGTGTTCAGCATGGACGGCACCGTCGCACCCCTCGATGCGATCTGTGACGCCGCCGAGGAGTTCGGCGCGTGGGTGATGGTCGACGAGGCCCACGCGACCGGCCTCTACGCCAACGGCGGCGGCGTCGTCCAGGCGGAGGGGCTCGAGGACCGTGTCCACGTTCAGATGGGAACGCTCTCGAAAGCGCTGGCCAGTCAGGGCGGGTACGTCGCCGGTAGCGCGGAATTGATCGAATGCGTACTCAACGACGCGCGCTCGTTCGTCTTCTCGACCGGACTCGCGCCGCCGGCGGCCGCGGCGGCGAGCGAGGCGCTCCACGTCGCCCGTCACGGCGGTGCACGGGAGCGACTCTGGGAGAACGTCGCCCACCTCCGGGACGGCCTCGAATCGATGGGGTTCGACGTGTGGGGCGACTCCCAGATTCTCCCCGTCATCGTGGGCGACCGCGAGGACGCCATCACGCTCGCCGACGGGGTCCGCGAACGGGATGTCGTCGCGCCGGCGATCCGGCCGCCGACGGTTCCGGAGGGAACCAGTCGCATCCGCGTCGTTCCGATGGCCACCCACGATCGGAGCGACATCATCGCCTGTCTCGAGGCGTTTCGCGCCGCGGGCAAGGAGGTCGGACTGCTATGAGCGCCCGGCGACCGATCGCCGTCGTCGGCACCGGAACGGGCGTCGGGAAGACGGTCGTGACGGCCGGGCTCACGCGCCTGCTCCGCGAGGAGGGCCACGACGCCCGGGCGATCAAACCGGCCCAGACCGGGCATCCGCCGGACGACGACGCGGCGTTCGTCGCCGCCGCCTGTGGCGCTCCGGAGGCCGCGACCTGTCCCCGCTATCTCGAGCCAGCGCTCGCACCGCGGGTCGCGGCCGAGGTCGCCGGGGAGGACCTCTTCTACGAGTCGATCCGCACGGCCTGCGAGCGGGAGATCGAAGCGACCCCGGTCCCGATCGTCGAAGGGATCGGGGGCCTCCGCGTCCCGCTGGCCGGCGACCGGGAGGTGATCGATCTCGTTGCCGATCTCGAAGCCACGGCAGTCATTGTCACGCGGTCGGGACTGGGCACGCTCAATCACACCGCGCTCTCGGTCGACGCACTCGAGGCCCACGACATCGATATCTGTGGGATCGTCGTCAACGAGTACGCGGGCGAAACGACCGCGGAGCGGACGAATCCCGACGAACTCGAGCGGATGACCGACTATCCAGTTACGACGGTCCCGCCGCTGGACGGGACCGAACCCGACGGCGATCGCGAGCCGCCTGCCCTCGCTGCAGGCGTTAGCGAGGCACTGTCGTCGGCGTTTCGCGATCGACTCCCGGTAGAAGACCGCTGATCCGTGTTCGCACTCGTTCAGGCGGACGGTGCCCGTGGCTCTTCGTCGACGGTCGTCGACTCGTGATCGGACGGGATATCGGTCACCGCCGCGTCGAGTTCGACCAGAGAGGAGACGACTTCGGATTTCCGGTGGGTCACCTCGAGATGGACGCGGAGGTCGTTGCGATCGTCGTACGTCTCCGTACAGAGCGGGCAGCTATGTGTCTCAGTCATTCGGCGGGTCACCAAGAAGTACTCTCATCGTTCAGCGACGTAATAGTGCCGGTCAGTCAATATGTAGACAGATGTTGCCGAGGGTATCCGAACGCCGCTCCGATATCCCCCTGCGTCCGTACGCCGCCGCCGGCACACTGCTCACATGAAGTCGCTTAGCCCGGCCTGATCGTCGTCGGGGTCGTCGACCGACGACGAGTCGTCCGACACGGAGCCGCCGTCACTATCGTCCGACTTCGCAGCCGTGAGCGCCTGCTGCCCGCTCGAGTCGTCGCCGTCGCCGCTTTCGTCGGTCGCAGCGGCGGCCGTCTCGTCGGCACCGCTCGAGCGCTCGGCCTCGAAGAAGGCGTTGCCCGAGTGCTCGACCGCTTTTTCGGCTTTCAGTTCGTCGGCGTCCGCGACGACCGATTCGACTTTGTTGGTGTCCTTTCCGCTGCCGGTAACGAAGGAGACCTCGGATTCGTCGAGATCGTAGGCCGCAGCCATGCGGACGGTCAGTGCTCGGTTCTTGCAGTGGTGGGTCATCGCCGATAGGAACGGAAGGATCTCCCGGCGGGCGGTTGCGACGCTTGCGCCTTCCCGCTCGGCGATGCGCTCGGCGATCGAATCGCGGGTGTTCCGGGTGCCTTTGGTGCGGCCGAGTTTCGACCAGTAGCTCGGCGGGCCGTAGCGGGTCCAGCCACCCTTCTCGCCCCGTCGCGAAGCGGCGACGCCGGCGGTCATGTTGTCCGTCGCGTACCGCCAGTAGGAGTAGTCCTGTGTGGCCCGGACGCGACCCAGCCAGCGATCGGCGTTCGAGAGGAACTCGTAGGCGTCGGCGAGTTCGGCCCCCTCGTAGTCCTTCGGCACGTTGTCCTCGATCCAGTTGAGCAGATCGTCCGGCGTCTCGTCGACGTCGTAGGAGGCTCGCAGCGCACCCTCGGCGTCTTTCTCTTTGATCAGTTCGTCGAGGAAATCGAAGATGCCCTCGGTGGTATCGCGCTCGCTCGTCACCACGTCGTCGACGGTCAGGCGCTCGGCCTCCTCGGCGACCGCCTGCAGGTCGTTGACCGCCGAGCGCAGGTCGCCGCTGGTCGATTCGGCGATCTTCTCGAGGGCGCCCTCCTCGAATTCGACCCCTTCGCGCCGACAGATGTCCCGCAAGACGGGGACGATCGATCGCTTCGAGACGTCGCGAAACTCGATCGTCTCACAGGCGTTTCGCAGCGACTTGCTCATGTCGTAGAACTCGTTTGCGACGAGGACGATCGGCTGGTTCGCGTCCTTGACGACGCGCGTGACCTCTCGAGAACCGCCGTAGTCGGCGTTGCCGTGGAAATTGTCCGCCTCGTCGAGAACGACAAGCCGGCGGCCCGCCTCGCCGCCGGTGAGGGTCCCGCTCTTGGCGGCCTCGCCGGCGATCTTCTCGATGACGTCGGCTCCGCGGCTGTCGCTGGCGTTCAACTCCATTACCGGCCAACCCATGTCGGTGGCCAGCGCGTGGGCGGCGGAGGTCTTCCCGACGCCGGGGCTGCCGTGGACGATCACCGACTTGCGGTGGTCGTCCCAGCTTTCGGCCCACTCCTCGAGTTGGTCGCGGGCCTTGTTGTTGCCGCGTACCTCCGACAGCGTCGTCGGACGGTACTTCTCGGTCCAGTCGGTCATTGGACGTTCGTAGGGGTGAGCCGCGTTTAGTGGTTGCGGACGCTACTCTTCGGTGACGGTCTTCAAGTCGAGACGAGGCGTCACGTCCTCGTATGTGTCATCGCTCGAGACCATAGTATCCCCGTTGGATTCGACGAGGTGAAGGGCGTCGAACGGTGTGAACCCGTGGTCCTCCACGTACGTCGCCGCCGTAACGACCGTCTCCGCGTCACCGCGTACCTCGACGAGGTTGGCGGCGTTCGAAACGACCCGTTCGGTATCGCGGTCCTCGCGGTAGGCTACTAACAGGAGTTCGATGAGCGTGAATTGCGACGTCCACAACTCGTCCTGTCGGTCTCGGTATACCGCTTCGGCGGCGTCTCCGAGCCAGTCTTCATCCTTGATGAGCGCGAGCAGAAAGTCGGTTTCCGCATACATTTACTGTCCGGCCTCGTCGAGCGCTGCTTCGCGTGCTTCTTCACGAAGTTCGTCGGCCGACTTCTCGACATCCGCAAACTCGTCTCTGAGTGCCTCGAGCGGGTCGTCAGCGACCGGAACCAATTTGACTCCGTCTGGAAGCTGAACAACGCGATATCGGTCCCCGTATCGCTCTCGGACCTCCTTGGGGAGCGTGAGACGACCGCGGTCGTCCAGCGCTACGTCTGACATATCTTGGCGTATGGTGGGCGAAAGCAAAAATGTTCCCCGATATACAGAGCTACCCATTCTATCTCTACTGGCCGGAATTCATCTCCGCATCGACGAGCGAACGACGAGAGGTATTCGACGTTCTCAGTACATCGAATCTATATCGTATTTTCCGGACTTCTCCGTCCAGTCGGTCATTGGACGTTCGTAGGGGTGAGCCGCGTTTAGTGGTTGCGGAGCGGTACGCCTCGCTCGAGGCGGGTCGGACGCTTCGAACGTGTCCTCGCTCGAGCCCTTGCGATCGTCGTTCGGGTTGGTGAGGCGGAACGCGCCGTCTCGAAGCGGAGGCCGGCGTGATCGCGCGGCGTCTCAGTCCGTCCCGTGGACGAGTACGGATCGTTCGGCCGCGTCGTCGCCCACTTCGATGCGGACGGGAAACTCCTGATCGGCGTCGACGCGCGGCGTTTCGTATCCCGTCGTGATGGTCGTCCGCTCGCCGGCCGCGAGGCTCACCGTCCGCCGTTCGACCCGTTCGGCACTGTGGCCGACGATCAACGCGAGGTCGTGCGTGCCGTCGGTTCCGCCGGTGTTCTCGACCGTCGCGCTCACGTCGAGGAAATCGCCGGCATCGATCGGCGCGTTCGTCTCGAGACGGACGATCTCGAACGCCGCGGGGGTTTCGACGGCGGCATCCCCGCCATCGTCGGCTTCGATTTCGCGCAGACACTCGCGGGCGTGGGGATTCCCGTGGGAGACACCGCCGGTGAGATATGCCTCCCGCTCGGTCGTGACCGACGAGATGACGGTCCCGTCACTGCCGTACGGCGGCAGTTCGACGACGATCTCGTCGGCCGCCTCGCGAACGGCCGCTGTCTCCCCGATCTCGAACGCGACCGTGCCGGAGAACGGTGCAGCCACGTCCTCGCCGAACACGATCCCGTCCTCGAGCACGGTGTTTCCGTACAGTCCGTCCTCGTAGAAGCCCGTGCTCGCGAAGGCGACATCGTCGGCCGCGAACGTCCCCGTAACCTCCGCTCGAGTGCACGAGGGAAACGTTACGGTCGGCTCCGAGTCCCCGCTCTCGCCATCGGAGTCGTCGCCGGTCCCCGCAGTCTCCGTCTCGGCCTCGGTCCCCGTCGACGGATCGGCGTTCCGATCCGCCTCTTCGGTGGCCCCGTCCGTCGCGTTCTCGGTAGCGAGGTCGGGGTCGCTACGCGACCCGTTCGAATCAGTGGGCGTCTCCGAATGCGTGTCGAGACAGCCCGCGAAACCGAGTCCGAGACCGGAGACGCCGATGAACGTCCGACGGTTCATACTCCGACGGAGGACATCTCACTTGATAAAAATATAGGTCGAGTATCATGTCCGAATACAGTCATCGGCACGGACGTGCGCGTTCGTCGTACTCGACCGTCGTCCCAGAGCATTACGTCTGCCGCGGGTCGTCGCGTCCGACCGCGAACCGCTCTGCGGTTCGAACGGGTCTCCACCCCGGACCGGTGGTGGCCGGCTCGCTCGAGCGCTCAATCTATCGAGCACGCAGCGAAACCCCGTCGATGGCGTCAGTGGGACGACTCGTCGGCCTCCGGTACGGCCTCGCTGACGGTCACTCGCGAGATGCGCGTCCCTTCGACGGCGTCGACGGTGAGTTCGTAGCCGTCGACCCCGATCGCGTCCCCGACTTCGGGAGCGCGGCCGATGCGACTCAACACCAGGCCGCCGATGGTATCGAACGCGTCGCCTTCGAACGTCGTTCCGAGCGCTTCGTTGACATCAGCGAGCGGGACGCCGCCGTCCATGGCGTATCGGCCGTCGGCGAGGTCGTCGATCGAGGGCTCCATGTCGGCGACGTCGAACTCGTCTTGGATCTCGCCGACCACCTCCTCGATGACGTCCTCGATGGTCAGAATCCCTTCGAACGCACCCCACTCGTCGATGACGACGGCCAGTTGGACGTTCCGCTGGCGGAACTCGGCGAGGATTTCGTCGATTCGGCGCGTCTCGGGGACGATGAGGACCTCTCGAGCGAGGTCGCGTGCGGTCGGTTCGTCGCCCGCTCGGCCGTCGTGGCCGTCTGTGGCTTCGATGGCCTTGAGGACGTCCTTCGCGTGAACGAATCCGACGACCGGTTCGTCGGCGTCTTCGTCGACGACGGGGAATCGCGTGTAGGTGCCGCTGGCGGCGACGCCGCGGAGGTCGGAGAGGGGCATGCCAGCACGGACGGTGACGACGTCGGGACGCGGAATCATGACTTCGCGGGCGACCGTCTCATCGAGGTCGAAGACGGATTCGATCATCTCGACTTCGTCCGCGTCGACGACACCCTGTTCGCCCGACTGGGCGACGATCCGTCGGATCTCCTCTTCGCTGTGGCCCTCGTCGCGCTCGGAGGCCGGCGCGACGCCGATGAGCCGCGTGAAGAAGTTCGCCGTGCCGTTGAAGACGATGATCCCAGGGACGAAGATGTAGTAGAAGAACTTCATCGGCGCGGCGACGAGCAGCGCGATCCGTTCGGCGTCCGCGATCGCGAGGGTCTTTGGCGCGAGTTCCCCGAAGACGACGTGCAGGAACGTGATGATACTGAACCCGATCGCGATGGAGACCAGATGAAGCGTTCCTGCGGGAAGCACCGGCCCCAGCACGGGCTCGAGCAGCGAGGCGATGGCCGGTTCGCCGACCCAGCCGAGCCCCAGCGAGGCGATCGTAATGCCGAGTTGGGTCGTCGCGAGGTAGTCGTCTAGGTTCTCCTCGGCCTCCTGGACGAGTTTCGCCGACGACCGCCCCTCCGCGACGAGTTCTTCGATCTGTGTCGGCCGAATGCGGACGTACGCGAACTCAGCGGCGACGAAAAAGCCGTTCAGGAAGACCAAGAAGAGGGCAAAGAGGAGCCGCCCGAACGAGAACGCGAGGTCGGCGGCTACCATCGGGCCCACCCCGGTCGTCGCAACGGCTCCCGCGTCGTCGGGCTCGCATCGAATCCGCATCGGGTTCGATCGCCGGTTCGCTCCGCCGCCGGGTCAGCACCGGGCCGGCGGCGGCTCTCGTTCGGCGACGGGGACACGGCGAAACGTTCGTCGCCGGTGAAAACTTCCATACGGTCACTTAACACAGGGCTTACAAAATCGTGGCGCTGGCGATCGACGAACGGCGACCGGGTCCGACGGCCGCGAGCGCGGTTCGATCGCGCGGTGACAGGTCCGGCAATCGTTCCTCGGTCCCATCCCCCACCGACCGCCGGCCGGAACCCGAGCGGATAACTGGCCGGCTGCCGAACCCCGGCTATGAACGTCGCGATCGTCACCGTCGGCGACGAGATTCTCGCGGGATCGACGACCAACACGAACGCATCGTGGCTGGCCGAGCGGCTCACCGAGCGCGGCAGCACGGTCCAGCGAATCCTGACGATCCCGGACGACCGCGAACTCATCGCGGACTACGTCGACCGCTGGAGCGACGCGTTCGACGCGGTGATCGTTACCGGCGGCATCGGCGGCACACCCGACGACGTGACCGTCGAAGCCGTGGCCGACGGGTTGGAACGCGAGTTCGTCGTCCACGACGAGATCCGGGAGCGACTCCTCGAGAAGGCAGCCGCGTTCCGCGACGAGAACCCCGAGCTGGTCGAGGAGTACGATCTCCAGCTCGATATCGACGCCGCGGCCTCGATTCCGGAAGGTGCGACGCCGATCGTCGTCACCGACGGCTGGGCACCGGGCTGTCTCGTCGAGAACGTCTACGTCTTCGCCGGCATCCCCGACGAGATGCGGGCGATGTTCGACTCGGTCGGCGACGAGTTCCAGGGCGATTCGACCGCGGAGACGCTGTACACGCCGGCACCCGAGGGGTCGCTACACGAGGCGCTCGAGGGGGTTACCGAGCGCTTCGACGTCTCGGTCGGCAGCTATCCGCGCAGTGAGAACCGGCCCGGCCGGATTCGCGTCTCGAGTACCGACCCGGAAACGGTCGCGGCGGCGATGGCGTGGCTCCGCGATCGCGTCGAGACGACCGCGCCGCCGTCCACGAGCGAGGGGGGATCCAAGTGACCGGTCCGCTGTAACTCGCGACAACGGCCTTGTCGAGTCGCCGGCTGCGGTCGAGCCGTCACTCTCAGTCGGCCCGCCGTCCCTCGACGAGTCGAACGAGTACCGTTCCGAGTCCGGCGACGGTGAGCACGAATCGTTCACCGGTCGCCGCGATGGGGAAGATCCGCTCGACGGCAGTCGCCGGCTCGTCTCGAGTGGGATCGAACCCGGTTCTGTAGTGGGTGTTCTCGGTGGTCCCGCGAGCCGTCGACTCGGCCAGGCTTCCGGCGTCGAGTTCGACGAACGTCTGGACGAGGCCGCGTTGATCCGTGACGAGGAGTTCGCCCGAGAGGTCGTAGAACCGGTCGTGGAGCGGCCAGAAGAGGTTGACGCCGTTGAAGAACGCGTCGAACAGGACGTGTGCGACGAACACCCCGGCCAAACTGGCCCACGCGACGCGGTGGCCGTAGCTCCCCCACCGGTCCCGGAGCGTCGATTCCGCGCGGATCGTCCCGTCCCACAGCAACGCGGCGGCGGGGACGAGAACGATCCAGACGTTGTGCAACGCCGCGCGATGTGTCCCCGGGACGACGATGCCGATCAGCGTATCGAGATCGATGACGGCGGCACAGCCCATCACGAGCACGATCGCGCGGGTATCGAATTCGTCGCCGAGCAGCGCGACCCCGAGCAAGCCTGCGAACGCGACGTGGACGACGGTCGATGGCACGTTCCGCGGACTCGAACCGCGGGGGCTTGACTGTTGGGCCGCTCGAGTCGGAACCGATCGTCGACTCTCGGTCCTGACGAGCGGTCGGTCTCCGGTAGCTACTTGCATCGACCGGGAGACGGTCGAGTATGAGCGGACGCGGACCGAAACGGGAACTCGCGGAGAAAATCGCCGGGGAGATCACCCTGAGTGAGGATCCCGGTGCGACGCTTCGGAAGTGGCGGACCGACTTCGACGTCTCACAGACCGATCTCGCGGCCGAACTCGACGTCTCGTCGTCGGTCATCTCCGACTACGAGAGCGGCCGCCGGGAGAGCCCCGGTATCGGCGTCGTCGGGCGACTCGTCGAGGGAATGCTCGCGATCGACGAACGCCGCGGCGGTGAGCGCATCCGACAGTACGGCCGCGTCCTCTCGGCTGGCTTCGAGAGCGACGTCGTCTATGACCTCCGGGAGTACGCCACCTCGCTTCCCCTCACGCGACTGTACGACGATCTCGAGGCGACTGAAGTGGCCTCGAGCGGTACCGAGCAGGTCAGCGGCCACACCGTCATCGACAGCATCGAGGCGATCACCCGCCTCTCGAGCGAGGAGTTCTTTCGCCTCTACGGGCAGAGTACGAACCGCGTCCTCGTGTTCACCAACGTCACGCAGGGTGAGGGCGTCGGCATCGCGCTGCGGGTCGTCAACCCGACGCCGAACGCCGTGATCCTTCACGGACTCGAAGAGGAGGACCTCTGGGACCACGCGAGGGAACTCGCGCGCATCGACGGCTACTCGCTGGCGGTCACCTCGGCCCCGCTCGACGACGTACTCGAGCACCTCATGACGCTCGACTAACTCCCGAGCGGGTCGTTTTCCGGGATGCGATCGGTGACCGGTTCCGGTCGGACGGCTCGGCGGCCGGTTCGGCTGCCGCTCACGGCGAGTATTCCGACCGCCTGCTGCTCCGGTTTCAGTTGTTTCGACGAGTTCACGGGAAGCCGTGTCCGGCGAGCCACCACAGGAGAGCGGTCCCGCTGCCGATCAAGACGGCCGCGGCGAGGGCACAGCCACCGATCGTCTCCCGCAGGGCTCGAGCGACTTCGTGGGTGCCACCGGGCGCGACGATGAAGTCGGTGTGCCAGTCGTCGGTCGCTGCGATCGACTCCCTGCCGTCCGTGGCGTCGGCGACGCCCAGCACGGTTGCCGTCTCGCCGACCGCGAGGACCGCCTCGTGGTAGCACCGATCATTGTCACTGGTCTCGAAGTCGGCCGCCTCTCGGAGCCGACTCGCGAGCGGTTCCGGCGGGCACTCCTCGGCGGCGATCCGTTTCGACGCCCGCCGCTCGAGTCGGCACGCCGCCGCCGCGGGATCGACGACGACCCGACCGGCCTCGGTTTCGATGGCGAACGGGAGCCGCCGATCCGCGAGCAGACGGGGCGGATCGGTCGAGTAGGTCAGGACGCTCCGAAGCAGTGAGTCGGCAGCGCCGTCGGCCCGGTCCTCGGCATCCTCCGAGCGGAGCGTCGTCGCCGTGAGTTGATACCAGACCGCGTCACAGCCCGTGAGGGGTGCCTCGAGCGGCTCTCGGAGCGGAGTGACGCGCCCGGAGACGGCGACGAGTCCGCCCTCGACGGCACCGGCATCGGTGACAGTCGCCCGCCGAAGGGTGACATAGGAGCGAAGCGTCGTGAGCAGCCCGCCGACGAAGTACCACCCGCTGCCCACCAGCAGGCCACCGACGGCGATGGGGACGATGACGCGCCGCGATCCGCCGACGGGACCGGTTCCGAAGAACGGGTACGAGCCGACGGCAAACGGCAGCCAGATGACGACCGTCGCACCGAGCATGAGGAGTGCGTACAATCGCGTGCCGACGTGGAGTCGGTGTCTGGTCCAGTCGAGTCCCGACAGTACGTCGTCGTTGGCGGCGTCTATCCCGACAACGAGACCCCAGACGTGCAGGAGTCCCAGCAAGACGACCAGGTCGAGACCGGAAATCGCGGCTGCGGTGGCCGGGCCGGTCGACGACGCTGCGAGGGAAGCCATTACCGTCTGCTGACGTGTGTACGTTCCTAACCGTTTCGGGCGAGTCCGCGAGCGGTTCGACGGACGAGGGCCGCCGTCTCGGACGGCCGGCACTCCGGAAAACCGACGGTGCAGTCGCTCCCGAAACGACGGCCTCACCGAAACCGAAGACGGGACTGCGGCTCAGGCGATCTGGTCTTCGTACTCCTCGGCGGTCAGCAACGCCTCGAGTTCGTCGGGATCGTCGGCCTCGATCTCGAGCATCCAGCCCTCGCCGAAGGGGTCCTCGTTGACGAGTTCGGGGGCGTCGAACAGGTCGTCGTTGATCGCGACGACTTCGCCGCCGACGGGTGCGTAGAGATCGGACACGGCTTTGATCGATTCCACGACGCCGAACTCCGTCTCTTGCTCGAGGTCGTCGCCCTCGTCGGGGAGTTCGACGAAGACCACGTCGCCGAGTTCGTCCTGTGCGAAGTCGGAGATGCCCACGCGGACGACGCCGTCGGTCTCGAGTGCCCACTCGTGCGATTCCAGATACCGTCTCTCGTCGGGAACGTCGAAGCTCATTATACTGTATCGATGAAGGGTGTGGTTTCGACTCTTGCTTTCTTCGATTGCCCGCGGACGACGACCTGCAGCGTGGTCCCCGGCTCCGCGTACTCGACCGGCACGTAGCCGAGGCCGATCGGCTTCTCGAGGGTCGGACTCATCGTCCCGCTGGTGACGGTGCCGATCACTCGGCTCTCGGTCGTCGTAATGTCGTAGCCGTGTCTGGGAACGCCGCGGTCGATCAGCTGGAAGCCGACGAGTCGCTCGTCGACGCCCGCCGCGTCGACCGCCGCCAAGGCGTCCCGGCCCACGAATTCGGTCTCGAGCGCGACGGTGAAGCCGATGCCGGCTTCGTAGGGCGTCCGCGGGTTGTCCTCGGGATCGAAATCCTGTCCGGCGAGCAGCAGGCCGGCCTCGATGCGGAGCGTGTCCCGCGCGCCGAGGCCGCAGGGTTGGCAGTCGAGTGCCGTCCAGATCTCCGCGGCGTCCGCCCAGGGGACGATCAGTTCGAAACCGTCCTCGCCGGTGTAGCCCGTCCGGGCGGTCCAGCAGTCGACGCCGTCGATCGTCGCGTACCGGGCCTCGAACCGCTCGAGGTCGTCGACGGGGTCCGCGGTGACGCTCGCCACTAGATCGACCGCGTTCGGCCCTTGGACGGCGAACATCGCGTATTCGTCGGTCCGGTTGTCGACGGTCGCCTCCAGGTCCCACTCGTTGCGGTAGCTGAGCCACCGTTCGTGGGTCGCCTCGTCGGTGCCGGCGTTGGGGACGAACAGATAGGTCGGCTCCCCGTCGGCGTCGCCGTCTCCGTGGGACTCCTGTGGCGTCTCGCCCTCGTCGGGCAGCCGATAGACGACGGTATCGTCGATGACGATCCCGTCATCGTCGGTGATCGCGGCGTACTGGGAGTCGCCGACCTCGAGCCGGGAGACGTCGTTCGACGTCAGCCGTTGCATCAACTCGGTCGCGTCCGGGCCGGTCACGTGAATTTGACCCATATGCGAAACGTCGAAGATCCCGACGTCCTCCCGGACGGCCGCGTGTTCCGTCTGAATGGAATCGAACTCGACCGGCATGTCCCAGCCGCCAAACTCCGTGAACTTCGCTCCACGTTCGTCGTGAATCCCACGTAACGGCGGCGTCTGAAGCGGCATGGTCGAGACATCTCCCGCGGTGTAGTAATGTCTTTTCGTCGGCTGGCCGCGACGACGGCCCCTGCCCTCCCCGCCGAGTCGGCAGGTTCGACGGCTGCCCCTCCTTCGTGGCCACTCGATAACCGATTCCAGTTACAACTGCTCGACCTATCGTCTCCGGTTGCCGAAAACATATGGCCGGAAGTGACCTACGAATCGATGCATGAGCACGCCAGCACTCGACCCACAGGCCGACTGGGATCAGATATACGTCGACGGCGACTGGCGGGACGCAGCGAGCGGCGAAACGATCCCCGTCGAAAACCCGGCGAAACAGGACGTGTTTACCGAGGTCCCCGCGGGGACGGAAGCCGATGTCGACGCCGCCTACGAGGCGGCCGAGGCAGCCCAGTCCGACTGGGCGGCGACGCCGCGGGAGGAGCGCAACGAGATCGTTCAAAACCTGCTGGACGAACTGAACGCGCACGTCGAGGAGATCACCGGACTGCTTGCGACGGAGGCCGGCACCCCGGGCTACCGGGCCATGGGCGAGTTCGCGACCACGACCGGCGACGTGGAGATGGCGCTCGAACTCGAGCCACCCGAAGAGGAGGTCCGGCCCTCCCCGTCGGTCGAGGGGAAGGACAACCACATCGTCCACGAACCGGTCGGCGTCGTGGGCGTCATCTCGCCGTGGAACTTCCCGCTCCATCTCACCATGCGTGCGGTCGCGCCCGCAATCGCACTGGGCAACACGGTCGTTCTGAAGCCGGCGACGGACACGCCGATCACGGGCGGGCTGCTCATCGCGAAGCTGTGCGAGGCGGCCGGCATCCCCGACGGCGTCCTCAACGTCGTTACCGGCCGCGGCTCCGATATCGGCGATCGAATCGCCGGCCACCCGACGCCGCGAGTCGTCTCGTTTACCGGTTCGACGGCCGTCGGCAAGGGCGTCGCCGAGCAGGCCGGCGAGAGTCTCGCCTTGCCCGCCCTCGAACTCGGCGGCAACGCCCCGTTTATCGTCACCGACGAGGCCGACCTCGAGAAGGCCGCCCGCGCCGGCGCGTTCGGCTCCTTCTTCCACCAGGGGCAGGTCTGTATCTCGATCAACCGCCATCTGGTCCACGAGGATCTCTACGACGAGTACGTCGACCTGCTGGTCGAGCACGCCGAATCGCTCACCATCGGCGACCCCTCCGAGAACGACGACGTCACGTTCGGCCCCGTCCAGAACGAAACCCAGCGCGACGACCTGGTCGACTTCATCGAGGGCTCGCTCGAGGCGGGTGCCACCCTCGAGACGGGTGGCGAGGCCGACGGCCTGTTCGTCGAGCCGACGGTCCTCTCGGACTGTACCAACGACATGCCGACGGCGTGTAACGAACACTTCGGCCCCGTCGCACCCGTGATCCCGTTCTCGGACGACGAGGAAGCGATCGAGTTGGCGAACGACACCGAGTACGGTCTCTCGGCGTCGGTCTTCTGCGAGGACGCCGAGCGCGCCCGCGACCTCGCCGATCGGGTCGAGGCGGGGATGGTCCATATCAACGACCAGCCGATCAATGAGGACCACAACGCGCCCTTCGGCGGCATCAAGCAGTCCGGCCTCGGCCGCTACCACGGCGAGTGGATCACTCGCGAACTCACCGAGCCCAAGTGGATCTCCGTCCAGGACGAGGAACGCGATTACTTCGTCTTCGAATAGCGCTACCGAACCCAGGACGTCATGTTCCGTCCAAGTCGTCGGTTCGCCGCCGTCGCTGGCCCGATTTCACCGCTTTATCGACCGCGCTCCTCGAGTCGGAGCGTGTACTCGCCGCTCCCGTTGACCGCGTGTACCTGGAGTCGGATCTCCTCGTCGCCCTCGAGCGGGACCGTGATCGATTCGTTCGTGCCCGCGTCCGCGGACGACGCGTCGTGATCCCATCTGGTGGGTTTGCTGCCGTCCGTGGTCACGTAGAGATCGAAATCAGTGTCGGCAGGCCCCTCGAGCGTGACCGTCGCCGAACAGGGGGTGGCGGCGTTCAACGGGTAGCTGTAGCGGTCGCTCTCGCCCCACCAGCCGCTGCCATCGAGGGAGCCGCTCGCGCTCGCGGTGATCGTCTCGTCGCCACACTCCCCGGGTTCCTCCTCGTCGGGGTCGTCCCCGTCCGGGAACGGATCGGTCTCGACCGCTGCAGCCGCATCGACGCGGCCGTACCCCTGTTGGGTCTCACGGAGGCCGAGATCGGCTGCGGTCGCCCGAAGATGCTCGCGGAGTTCCGTCCGCGAGAGGTCCGGATAGGCGGAGAGTACGAGGCCGGCGACGCCGGCGACGACCGGCGCTGCCATCGACGTGCCCGACATTCGCGCGTACTCGTCGCCGGTCACGCTCGAGACGAGCCGACTGCCCGGGGCGGCGAGTTCGATCGCCGGTCCGGTGTTCGAAAACGAGGCGAGCGAATCGTCGCTGTCGACGGCCGAGACGGCGACGACGCTGTCCGCCGCGGCCGGCGAATAGACGCGATCGCTCCCGTCGTTGCCGGCCGCTGCGACCAACAGGACGCCGTGGTCGGCCGCGTACTCGCAGGCCGCAGTCAGCGTGTCGTAGGAGCCGTCGACCCCCAGTGAGAGGTTGACGATATCGGCACCCTGATCGGCGGACCACTGAATCGCGTCGGCGATATCGGAGAGCGATCCAACCCCGTTTTCGTCGAGCGCACGGACCGAGAGCAGCGAGCAGTCGCTGATACCGGCGTGGCCGATGCCGTCGTCCGATCTGCCAGCCGCGATCCCGCCGACGTGCGTGCCGTGGTTCGCCTCGTTGGCGGGATACGGATCATCATCAGCGTCGAGGAGATCCGTCCCGATCCGGTCGTCGATCGCCGCCTCGAGCGCGGGATGATCGTACTGAATCCCCTGATCGACGACGGCGATAACGACGTCCTCGCTGCCGCGGGTCGTCTCCCAGGCCGTCTCGCAGCCGATCTGTTGGGGGGCGTGCTGAAAGTCGTAGTAGGGATCGTTCGGTTCGAGCAGCGACGCGACCGTCACGTTCGGTTCCGCGTACTCGACCGCGGGGGAGCGAGTGACGGCGTCGATGACGTCCTCGCGAGCGTTCGCGGGCGCGTCCGATGGAAACGAAACGACGGCGTAGTGGATCGACTCGTTCGCGTGGACGACATCGGCACTGCCGGGGACGGCAGCACGGGCCTCACCGGCCACGTCCGTGGCTGACGGCGAAATCCCCAGAATGAGTTCGTCGCTCTTCGGCCCCGGTTCGCGGTTCGGAGTCGCGGTCGCGACGCCGCTCGAGCCGATTACGCCGCCGATGACGATCGAACCGGCACCGGTCAGGACCGAGCGGCGATCGTACGCGTGAGCGGGGTCGTCCGGGGGATCGTTCTGTGTCATGGAACGACAGTCAGCAAGCCCTGAAATTAGTAAAGCGTTATCGAACCATCTGCGGATTTATTTTGGAAATAAAGCACTAAATGGTGTCAGATTTGGCGTTTATTAGATATGAAGTATGAACATGTGAACTCGGTCGTTCATCACCGAGCGTGTGGGCACGAGAACCGGGTCGGAGTTTCCGGGACTAACGCGACCACAGAGGGGACGGTTTGCCGTCGGTCGGCCGCGTGATCGGGCCTCCGATGCTCATCTAAGCCCGCCGCCGTGCTACGGGTTCGTCACGCGAGACCGGGTCGCGACGGTCCCTGCGGTCGCCGTCGCCGAACTCCGAGCGGCCGGCGGTCCTCTCGGAGAAGTCGGTGGCGGCCGTCGCCTGCTCTATCGACCGCGTTCGTCGATAGTCAGGGAGTAGGAGCCGCTCCCGCTGTACCGGGTGACGAGGATGCCGAACTCTTCGCTGCCCGTGAGGTCGAGTTCGATCGTTTCGTTTGCGTCCTGGTCCGCCGAGCGCTCGTCGTAGTCGTACGTCGACGGCGTCCGTCCGTCGAGCGTCATGTAGAGGTCGAAGTCAGCGCCGGCCGGTCCCTCGAGCGAGACGGTGGCACTGCAGGGATCGGCCGTCTGAAGCTGGTACGTGTAGGTGTCGCTCGGGTTGCCGCCCCAGCCACCGCTGAGTTCGCCGTCCTCGTTTGCGGTGTTGACCTCATCGCCGCACTCACCGGGCTCCGGGTCGGGATCGGGGTCCGGGTCCGGAGAGGTTCCCGGTTCAGTGGTGACGGCATTGCCGGCGTCAACGCGGCCGCTGCCCTGTTCGCTTGCCGAAAGGCCGACATCGACAGCGGTTTGCTTGAGATGCTCTCGCAGCTGATCGTTCGAGAGGCTCGGCCACGCCGAGAGGGTGAGCCCGGCGACGCCGGCGACGACCGGCGACGCCATCGAGGTTCCGGAGAAGGTATCGTAGTCGTCCCAGGGAATGCTCGAGAGGACATTGCCACCGGGTGCGGCCAGTTCGATCTCCGGGCCGACGTTCGAGAAGTCGGACAACGCTTCACCCTCGTCCAGCGAGGAGACGGCCACAACGCTGTCGTAGGCGGCCGGGTACGAGACGCTGCTGCCGTAATCGTTGCCGGCCGCTGCGACGACTAAGGACCCCTGTGAGGTGGCGTACTCGCAGGCCTCCCGCATCAGTTCCGTGGCACCGCCGCCGCCGAGGGACATGTTGATGATGTCGGCACCCTGGTCGGCCGACCACTGGACCGCATCGGCGATGTCGGAGAGCGAACCGCCGCTCCCGCCACCGAGCGCGCGGGCCGAGAGCAGCGAACAGTTCGAGATGCCGGCGTGCCCCGTCCCGTTGTCGGTGCCACCGGCTGCGATCCCAGCCACGTGCGTCCCGTGGTTCTCGCTCGCACTTGCCGGGTACGGATCGCCGTTATCATCGACGAAGTCGGACCCACTGTTCGAGACGCTGTTGTCCATGTTCTCCGCGAGATCGGGGTGATCGTACTGGACCCCCTGGTCGACGATCGAAATCGTAACGTCCGGATCGCCGAGGGTCGTGTCCCAGGCGTCCGGGGCGTTCACCTGCTGTGGCGCGTACTGACTCCCGAGATCCGGGTCGTTCGGGGTATAGAGCGTCGTCGCCGTCTCGCCGTCGCTTTCCAATTCCTGTGGTTCCGCCTCGATAGCCTCGTAGGTCACGTTGTCTTCGGAGAAAGTCACCTCGTCGGCGTCGAGGACGGTCCGTTTGACGGATTCCTTGGCCTGAATGGAGGCCTGGTCAGCGATCTCCACTGCGGCATAGCCCAGCGTCTCGTTCGTGTGGACGATATTCGCGTTGCTCGGAATCTTCGGCTCCACGGCCGCTTCGATGTCCGAGACGTCGGGGTCGACCCCGACGATTAGCTCGTCTTTCTTCGGCCCCGGCTCCCGTCCCGGCGTCGCGGACGTGATGCCACCCAGACCGACTAGCGCACCGACTGCGCCGACTGTTTGCAAAAGCGACCTTCGATCAATGTGTTGGTTATTGTCACCGGACATAACGCAATCGAAAGAATTCCAGCACGATATTAAATTCTTCCTAAACACCAAGGAATACAATAAAATTCGAACACTAATATTATAATCGGGCACGTGAGAGGCGAGCACCCATGCTGAGGGTTACCAAGTGTAACAGTAATAATAGTAGGTGGTTGAAATGAACCAAGGGTCAGTTTATTTTTGTCTCAGACGTGGTTGATTGTGGGTGAATCCGAGCCGCGAACGCCACGATTCGTGTTATTCCCCTAACTATTGCTCCGGTGGTCAGCGATGCTCACGTTTCGTCACACCTATTTCCGTGCGCGGGAAAATCCGGGCAACTGACCATGTTTGACCGCGTTCGCGCACGTCTCGTGCCTGACACCGCGACCGAACCGGCAGTAGGGTTGTTCGTTGACGGGCCGAACGTCTTCCGCGACGAATTCGACGTCGATCTCGATGACCTCCGCGATACCGCTCGCAGGCTCGGTCGCGTCGGCGTTATTCGACTCTATCTCGACGAACACGCCACGCCCGGCCTCATCCAGGCCGCGGAAGCGCGCGGCTTCGAAGTCATCATCACCAGCGGCGACGTCGACGTGAAACTCGCCGTCGATGCGACCGCGATCGTCGGCGACGGGACCATCGACCGGCTCGCCATCGTCTCCCGAGATACGGACTTCAAACCCGTCCTCGAGTACGCGGGCACCGCCGGCGTGGAAACGATCGCGATCGCACCGGGCTCGCACGGCCGTTCGGACGCGTTACAGAACGCAGCCGACGACGCGGTCACGCTCGACCGATGAGGCCAGCCGGCTTCCCGACGCTTTAGGTGGGTGCAAGAACGGCACGAATCCGGTTTTGAGCGGGCCGAACGAATGCTCGCGGCGCGCCCTCACTGAAGCCGGCTGCTCCGTTCGCGGCGACGAACGCATCGACCCGGACGGGTCGATTGCGCCGTTGCTGCGTTGTGTGGCCGCGTTGCGTCGCAAAAAAGACAGTCGGCTTCGCCCGGTCCGGGTCGTTATTCGGCGTAGGAACTCTCGCCGACGACTTCGACGAACTCGCCGCGACCGCTCGCGGTTGTCTCGTCGAATTCGGTCACCCGAACGCGGACCTGCTTTTCGATCGTTTCCGGACCGGCACCCTCGACGACGAGTTCGGTGTCGCCGACGTACGCGCGACCCGACGTGCCGTTCGACTCCGCGATGAAGATATCGATTTCGCTTCCCACTTCGAACGACGGCCGAGACGTCCGGAGACGCCAGCCCGCGAGGTATTTGTCGAAGAGGCTCATACGCGCGCCACCTCCTCGGTCTCGCGGTCGGTGATGTATTCACGGCCGAAGCCGGTCAGTGCGGCGATGACGAAGACCGCGACCAGCAGCCAGCCCTGAAAGACGAACGGAACGACGTCGATCGGCGTGACGAGCATCGACTGGTCGAGCCATTCGTACTGCTCGGGAAGGGTCTGCATCGCGCCGTACCCGGCAAGAACCCCGCCGGACCACGGGAAGATGTAGCCCATGGCGGCGGTCTGGCCGTCGAGGATGTTCGCCCGCCGGTAGCCGTTCAGATTGAAGCGTTCGCCGATCTTCGAGATGTAAGGGCCGATCGCGACTTCGGCGGCCGTATTGATCGTGATGATCGAGTTGATCAGCGCCGCGGTCGCGACCATCGTGAGTTCGGCGTTGCGGACGTTGGTCGCGAGGTTCTCGAGCGACCAGTCCAACAGCACCTCGAAGGCACCGCCGCGGATCATGATCTGGGCCGCACCGATGATCAGGAGCACGAGAATCGAGAGTTCGAAGAACCCGGCCACCCCGCTCATCAGACTCCCGGTGACGCCGACATCGGACGACTCGACGATCGTGAGGACCGGAAGGAACTCCAGCGGACCGGCAAACGGCGCGTCGCTGGGTGCGTTGAACATGACGATGTCACCGAGGGACGCCAGTCCGAAGATGAGGTTGAACGCGATCGCGATGACGATCCCCCACGAAATCGCTTCGACGATGTGACGGCCCGCGACCGCCGCACCGATCACCGCAAGCATCGGGATCACGTGAACGAGGCCGATCGCCTCGCTGCTCTCGAGGAAGACCGCTTGGGCTTCGCCGCTGATCTCGAGGCCGTCCATCGCGCTGCCAGCGACGATGTAGCCGGTGAAGGCGACGACGGCGGCGATGATGATGTACTTGAACCGCGAGGCGACGACGCCCCCGATATCGGCATCCTGCGTGACGGCGCTGACGATCGTCGTGTCACTGACCGGTGCGAGGTTGTCGCCGAAGATGGCCCCCGAAAGGATCGCCCCGAACAGGAGGACCGGGTTCGCACCGAGTAAGATGCCGGCCGGGAAGAACAGGCCGACGAAGGCGACGCTCGCGCCGTATCCCGTCCCGATACCCGTCGTGAAGACGGCGGCGAGGACGAACGTAATCGCCGGGAACAGCGTCGCGCCGACGCCGGCGGCGTCGGCCAGCCAGACGAGGCCACCGACGAAGCCGCCGTCCTGTAGCAACTGGGCGAACATGCCGGCCCAGATCCACGCCACGATGGCAGTCACCGCGACGGGTTGGGTCATCCCCTCGAAGATGGTGTTGGCGTAGGTTTTCCAGTTCCCCCGCACGAAGAACATCCCGAGGATCAGTCCCACGAGAATACCGACGATAAGTCCCCCCGTATCGCCGATTCGCCAGAGAGCGGTCTGGACGATCGCCCACACGATGAAAAACGCGATCGGGAACGCGCTCATCCCGCGGCCGCCGTAGAACTCGACCCGAGGACCTTCATCGTTGTCCCCCCCGATGAACTGGTCTGACGGGTCGTCGCCGGGAGATGCTGCTCCGTTTTCGCTCATAGTCGATCACTCATACTGAAACACACTTGTGCTGATTCGATTGGAACATAATAACTATTGTTGATAGACCCGGATCAGTGTGGTAGTTGTTCGGTATCGATCCGCTCGGTAATACGCCACACGACCACCATTTATCTATCGAATCGCTCTCGAGAGAGCGATCGGCTCGTGAGCGCCGCCCGCGCCGGATCGGAGCACTTTCGGATCTCACCGACCCACTGTCGAGTATGATCGACGATCGGCCGGTGGTGGACGACCACCTCCACCTCGATCCGGACGCCCATCGTGGCATCGACGCCGTCAGAGATTTCGCTCGCGTCGGCGGTACACATCTACTCGTGGTGAACAAACCCTCCTGGCACCTCGGCGTCGACGCCGAGACCGGTGCTGACTTCCGGACGGTCTTCGAGCGAACGATCGAGATCGTCGACGAGGCCGCGAGCGAACTCGAGGGGGACGCGTGGCCCGTCCTCGGCGTGCATCCGGGGTTGATAACGCGTCTGGTCGACGACCGCGGGTTCGATCCCGAGGAGGCGCGCGACCTCATGCAGGCCGGAATCGACGTGGCGGCCGAGTACGTCGACTCGGGTGCGGCGCTGGCGCTGAAATCCGGACGGCCCCACTACGAGGTCGACGACGATGTCTGGGCGGCTTCGAACGCGGTCATGCGCCGGGCGTTCGAGCACGGTGCTGAACTGGACTGTGCCGTCCAACTGCACGCCGAGGCCAGCGAGGACATGACCGAAGTCGCCGACTGGGCCGCCGACGCCGGCATGCCGTCCCATCGCGTCGTCAAACACTACGCGGGCGGCCGACTCGAGGGACCGACTCCGAGCGTCATGGCCGATAAAGATCGCCTGCGGACCGCCGCCGAGCGCGGCGAGCCGTTCCTGATGGAGACCGATTACATCGACGATCCCGATCGGCCGGGGGCGGTACTCGGCCCCAAGACGGTCCCCCGACGGGTGCGGTGGCTGCTCGAGAACGGCTTCGAGGAGGCCGTTCGGATGGCCCACGTCGAGACGCCAAAACGGGTCTACGGCATCGATACGGAAGCGACACTCGAACGCGACTGACAGGGACCGAGACGACCCGATTACGATCGCTCGATCGCGGCTGTCGACGGGTCACCGATCATGCTAACAGGCATCTAAACGGCTGTACGCTGCTATTGGTCGGTCGTCCGGTCGTCCCAAACGTTCGCTTTCGGCGGCTAGTGTAGAGAAAGGCATTTCAAGCGGCCGGTGTAGGTGTCTGTATGAGCAATCCCCCGACCGAGTTCTACTCGGAGGAACGCTGGCAGAACTGGATCGATCGCATCAAAGACGAAGACATCGATCCGGAAGACGAATCGTCGGCTCGGCTCCTGTTGAACCTGCAGGACGATACGGCGATCGCGATCGCCAAGATCGTCGCCGCGTACGATGACGGGGAACTCGACCAGGAAGAGACGCTCGAGGAGATCAACGACGTTCGCGAGATCGTCCTCAGCGAGATCGATATCGAAGACGAGGAGAAACTGATCCTCGTCGACGGCGTCCAGACGAGTCTGGTCTGTGTCTTCTTCGCGGCCGAGGAGTACGTCGCGAACGGGCCGGCCGACGAGGGGACCGTCGGCGACTACCTCAGCGCCGCGGCCGATGCCGAGGCCGAAGAGGATCTCGACGCCGCGCTCGGGTACGCGGCACAGGCCGGGACCCTCATCATCGACGAGCAGGAACTCGATATGAGCGTCGCGGAGGACCTCGAGTATGGACTCGTTACGGAGTGGATCAACGGCCTCGACAGCCTCCAGAGCGCGATGAGCGATCCGGAAGTCGTCGAGGAAGACGAGTAGTTCTGTCGACGGAGTCGATCACGTTTTCGGCACGCGGTAGCTACTGGCCGATTCCGCTCGGTGACTCGCTCCGCGGACTCCGACAGGAGACGACCGTATCGTGACTATGTCTAGTCCGAACTGAAACGAGTCACACACCCACGTCCCGTCGCCGTTGGTGCCGTGCGATCGGGTGGGAATGACGTGTAGTCGCGACTGTCGTTCGGGTCTCCTCTAGGCCGGCAATCCTTACCTTCGTCTCCCGCCAGCGTCGTCCCGCCGAGAACGCAGCGAGTAGCGGCGACGACACCCCGTAGGCACGCGCGGCGCTGTCGCATATGATATGTCACAAAGCACCATCCCGCAATCAATTTCGCCCGACCACCGACGATACCTTTTCGACGGCTGTCGAAACAGCGAACGACAATATCATGTACCATCGCCCGTATTGACGAGGTATGACTGCAGTCGGCATCGACGCCGTCGAAATTTGGACCGGGAACCTCAAACTCGACCTTCCCGGCACGTTCGCCCCGGAGAAGGGCGAAGACCCGGAAAAGTATACGAAAGGGCTCGGCCTCAACGCCAGTTCCTTCCCCGACAGCTACGAGGACATCGTCACGATGGGGGCCAACGCTGCCCACCGGCTGATGGAGCGTAAAGGCCTCGAGCCCGACGATATCGGTCGTATCGACGTCGCGACCGAGAGCGCGTTCGATAACTCGAAGCCGGTTTCGACGTACGTCGCTGGCTGCCTCGAGCAAGTCTACGAGGGCGACTTCCACCACGCGAACAAGGGCGAACGGAAGTTCGCCTGCATCGCGGGGACCCAGAGCTTGGACGACGCGTACAACTGGATCCGTGCGGGCCGGAATCGCGGCCGCTCGGCGCTGGTCATCGCGACCGACACGGCGCTGTACGCCCGCGGCGACGACGGCGAGGCGACGCAAGGAGCCGGTGCCGTCGCGATGCTCATCAGCGAGGACCCGAACCTGGTCGAACTCTCCGCCGAGCAGGGCTACGGTTCGGCCGACGAGACCGACTTCCTCAAGCCCAACCAGCAGTTCCCGTCGGTCGACGGCAAACGCTCCGTGCAGGTCTACCTCGCGCGGATGCGCGAAGCCCTCGAGGACTTCGAGAGCGTCGCGGGCGAGGTCCACGAGGAGGACTTCGTCTACGCGCCGTTCCACACGCCGTTCCCGGGCATGGTCCGGAAAGCCGCCCTGCTCGCGTTCCGCCACGTGACGCGGGACACCGAAGTCGAGGACGAACTGGCCGACGAAATCGGTCGTCAGCCCCGACCCGAGGCGTTCGACTCCGACGACGACTACCGCGACGCCCTCCGGGAGTACATGGACCTCCTCAAGGACACCGACCGCTACGCCGAGTGGTACGACACGACGATCGATCCCACGCTGACGATCTCCCGCGAGGTCGGCAACTGGTACACCGGGTCAGTCCACGTCGCCCGCGCGAGCGCGCTCAAACACGCCCTCGAGAACGACCGCGACCTGGCCGGCACGAAACTCCTCGTCGGCTCCTACGGCAGCGGTGCGCAGGCGGAGATCCACGCCGAAACGATTCGGGAGGGCTGGGCGGAGGAGATCGATGCCCTGAACGTCGACGCCCAACTCGCCGAGCGCTACGAGATGGAGTGGGCCGACTACGAGGAGATCCACGACGCCCACAACCACGAGATGGACGTCGACATCGAGGAGTTCACGACGCCCAGCGAGGAGTTCGTTTTCGACGGCTGGGGCCGCATGGGCGAGCGGAAGTATCGGTACGTGGACTAGCTGCGGGTATCGGACTGTTGCCGGCCGACGCGAGGACCGCCGGAATGCGGTTAGTTCTCTCCGGGATCGACCCAGCGGTCCTGGCCACAATCCGACGCCAACTGCAGATCCCAGCGCCGTTCGCCGGGGCGGTCGAAGCTTTCGTTACAGAAGTTCGTCGTCTTCTCCGGGCCGTTCATGCCAAGGGGAGTCACGAAATGGTACGATTGGGACCAGATTGAATCGTTCGTTTTCGTGACTTCGCCCGTCGTGTGTCCTCCGTGGGGGAAATCGTAGTCCCGTTCGCGTTTTTCGTCGGCCTCCGGATCGAACTCGAGCATCTGGTGTCCGATCTCGTGGATGATCGTCTGCATGTCTCCGTGTCCGCGTCCCGTATTGTACCGCTGATAGGTATCGGGAGCCTCGTCGACGTGTTTCGCCTCGGCGACGATGTAGGTCTCGCCGTTATCATCGGCAGTGACGCCACCGCCGCTTTCGTTCGTCAACAGGATGTGACAGTCGTCCGCTTGCATGTACGATGGGCTCTCACATTGGACCCAGTCTCGGAACCAGTCGTTCATCCAGGTGTACGCTCTCTGCTCTCCGCAGAGCGTATCATAGTGCTTTCGCCTTCTGACACAATCGTCGTCGGAGTCCGTTTCCAGACACTCGCTCACGTAGTTTTCGATCGGCGGATCGGGTAGATCGCTGGCAGCAGGTGCGTACACTTTCACGAACGCAGTGTGGGGCGACGAATCGAACGCATGTTCAATATATTCTTTGACTTTACCGAGGAAGTTCCCGGTCCCCTTCGCCTCGTAAAGCGACCGCGACATCGTGACGGTGAATTCGTACTCGCTCATCTAGATCACCCGTTTCGAGACCCTGAGCTCATCGTTTGGCGAAACGTCGACGTGGTACCCTGCTGCGGCCGAGAACCCCTCGCCGAATACGGTCAGTCGCCTCTCGACCTTCTGGTCGCCGTACGTTGCGACGATCTTGTAGTCTCCGGCGTCGTCGATACCGATATCCGCTATCGTCGCGAGTTGTTCGTTCTGCGTTTCGGTCGTGTAGGTGAACACCTCCGCCTCCGACTCTTCGTCGGTCACGGTGACGCTTACGTGCTCGTTCGGATCGGGACTATCTCGGACGTGGAGATCAGGCGTTCGCCGCTCCTTATCCGATCGGTTGGCATGGCTCTCATCGGTCACCGCTTCCGTTGCGCTTGCGACACCCGTCAACCCACTTGCCGCCGCCGTTCCAGCACTCGCTTTCAACACCCTTCTTCGAGTATGGTCCGACATGCACATAATACATTTCCGAACTTAATTATAAATTTTATATAAATTATATTATGGCCTGAATAAATAGTGGTCTGTGACGTATAATCCCACATCGGAACAGTACCTGTGTTACAGGTCACACACAGTCACTCGAGCGGAGCGAGCATTGAGTTACGCTCCTGTTCGTGACGGACCGGGATCGGAAGCGAGTGCAGCCAGGGACTGTCCGACCTCGATGACACGTGGGAGTCAGTAGTATCAGCAGACTAATGTCTACCGCGATCACATGCCTCCGTATGGTTGACCGTGCCAGTCCCCCGGACTGGATCGTCGAACAACCAGTCCTGACCGCGCTCGCGCTGCTCGGCGTCGCCCTCGGGCTCCTCGTCGTTCTCCCCTACTTGCAGTACGTCCTCTTCGGGATCGTCCTCGCGTACATCCTGCTTCCCCTTCAGCGGCGACTCGAGGAGTACCTGCGGCCGATGATCGCCGCGTCGGTCACAATACTCGTTGCGATCATCGTCATTTTGCTGCCGCTCGTCTACATCCTCAGCGTCGCACTCAGGCAGACGTCGCAGCTCGTGACCGCCGTCCGGAACGGGAACGTCGACCTCGAGACCATCGAGCGGACGCTCGCCGAGCGCGGGTATTCGGTGAATCTTACCGGGCTGTATGGATCGTATCAGGACGCAATTACGAGCGGGGTGGAAGGACTGGCGACCGGCCTTCTCGATATCGTCGGCGGGCTGCCCGGTATCGCTATCGGAGTGACGATCACGCTGTTCGTCTGCTTTGCGCTGTTACGGGACAGGGAGCAACTGATCGAGTGGCTGTACTGCGTCGTCCCGATCGACGACGCGATCCAGCGGGAACTGTTCACGGAACTGGACCAACTCATGCAGGCGTCGGTTATCAGTAACGTCCTCGTCGCGGCGATTCAGGCCGTGCTGATCGGGGTCGGACTCGCGGTGCTGGGGATTCCCGCCGTCGTCCTGCTCACCGTTGTGGCCTTCGTGCTCACGCTCCTCCCGCTGGTCGGCTCGTTCGGTGTCTGGCTTCCCGTCTCGATTTATCTGGTCGCGCTCAACCGGCCGATCGCCGCGGTCGGGCTCACGCTCTACGGTCTGCTCGTCATGGTCTCCGATACGTATCTCCGGCCCGCACTCATCGGCCGGACGAGCGCGTTCAACTCGACGATCGCCGTCGTCGGTATCTTCGGCGGACTCATCACGTTCGGTGCTGTGGGGCTGTTCATCGGTCCCGTCGTCCTCGGCGGCGTGAAGGTCGTCCTCGATATCTTCGCTCGAGAACGCGCCGATGGGGCGGCAGGAGCCGGAGCCGTCACCAACACCGAATCCGACAGCGACCCGGAGGAAGACCCCTGATCGGCCGACGGCCCGGCACAACTCACGGTAGAACGGCCGGCCTCGCGAGGAGGCGGACGGGCGGATCGAATGGGGAGAGCTTACTCGTTTTTCCAGGCACCCGTCTCGACCCCGTGGATCTCGCCTTTCGCCTCGCGTCCGCCCGGCCACAGTCCGACCGCGATCACGCTCGCGAAGAAGAGGCCGAGGACTCCCGCCACGACCGTACCCGGAATCCCCGGCAGTTCGGCGGCTTCGGTCCACCGCTGTTCCGGGGTAAACATCGTGATTTTGAACACCCAGCCGACCCCGGCCACCGCGAATAACAACCCGTACACGCGACGGATTCGCCGTGAGACGGCCTCTCGACTCGAGACTTTGAACGTCGGGTTTCTGAGATCGTCGCTCAGTTCCTCGCGCCACGCCGGATGTTCCACGCCGGTGGGCTCCAGCGCGTTCGCGAATACGTTCTCCTGTATGAAGCGGACGCGGGCGCGCCAATGGTCGTAGAACCGGTATCGACGCACCTCGTAGAACAGGAAGATCGACAGGACGAAGACCCCGATCAAGAGCAGGAACGCCGGCATAGTGCGACTCGAGAAGACGAGCGACAGGAGTGCGGCCAGCAGCGTGATCGCCCAGTCGGTCGTCCGATCGATCCGGTCCTGTGCGCTGTTGGCCTGATTGACCTCCCCACGGTAGAAGTGGGGGAGGACGCCGAGCAACGAGTCGGTGTCCGCCGCGGCCGCCGCGCCGATTTCCTGATCGTCGCGATCGAGCGGGCCGTCTCGATCCGCCCGATCGCCCCCCGCCACCCGTCCCCTCGGGTCCGCATCGCTGCTCGGTCCGGAATCGTCATCGAACTCGTCCACCATGCGGTCGTTTGACGCCGTCGCGGTGCATAGTCCTCCGTGTAGCGACTGCAGGGCCTGCGGCGGTCGGTCCGGCGGGCGACCACTGCGCGTCGGCACCGAAACGAGTGCGTTCATTACCCCGTGCCCGCTAAGGGCCAGTATCGTGTCTCGAATCGAACGCCGACACCGACGCCGGTGGGGAACGGACCGATCGCTCGCTCGAGACCACTGGTAAGCATGCACGGATCACACGCCACGGGGAGCCCCTACGCTCCCTACACGGAGGAGGACCGTACGGCAATGCTCGAGACGGTCGGTGCGGAGGCCGTCGACGAACTCTTCGACATTCCGGCCGATGTCCGGTTCAACGGCCGGTTCGACATCGACGCGCGAACGGAACGGGAAACGAGACGCCTGGTTCGGTCGATGTTGGACCGCAACGACGACGTGACGGAACTGCTCGGCCGCGGCCACTACGGCTACTACGTCCCGTCGCTGGTCGACCACCTCGCGGATCGCTCGGAGTTTCTCACGTCGTACACGCAGTACCAGCCGGAGGTCTCACAGGGATTCCTACAGGCCCTGTTCGAGTACCAGTCGCTGCTGGTCGAGTTGACCGGCCTCGAGGTCGCGAACTGCTCGATGTACGACGCCGCGACGGCCCTGGGCGAGGCTGCCACGCTGGCCGACCGCGTCCGCGACACCACGGGCCGCCGCGTGCTCGTTCCCGAACTCCTGCGCGAGGAACGGCGAAGCACGCTCGAGAACTACGTCGCCGGCACCGACCTCGCGGTCGAGACGTACCCCGTAGCGGACGGGACCGTCGACCTCGCGGGCCTCACCGACCTCGTCGACGACGGCGTCGTCATGATCTACGCCGAGAGCCCGACCGTTCGCGGGACCATCGAGGAGGACCTCGAGGCCATCGGCGACCTCGCGGCCGACACCGAGGCCCTCTTCGTGCTCGGGTCCGACCCGGTCGCCCTCTCCCTGCTCGAGCGACCCGTCGATGTCGGTGCGGACGTGGTCGTCGGCGACGCGAGCGTACTCGGGTTGCCGACGAGCTACGGGATGGGGCTGGGACTGTTCGCGACGCGGGCGGACTACCTCCGCCAGGTCCCCGGCCGGCTGGTCGGGGCCAGCGAGGACGCGACCGACCGCCGGGCGTTCACCCTCACCCTGCAGACCCGCGAACAGCACATTCGCCGGGAACGCGCGACGAGTAACATCTGTACGAATCAGGCCTGGGTGGCGCTTCGAACCGCCATGCACGCCGCCGTGCTCGGGCCGAGCGGGCTGGTCGACCTCGCGGAACGGGACGTTCGGCGGGCGCGGGACCTCGCAGCGCGTCTCGACGACCTCGTCGGCGTCATCGCACCGGTCCACGATCGCCACCACCTCCGGGAGTTCGTCGCCCGCGTCGACCAGCCAGCTCGAGCCGTCGCGGACGCCCTCGAGAAGCGGGGCTTCGCGGTCCACGTCGTCGGCGATCACGAGATTCAGATCTGTATCGCCGGTGTCTCCGACGAGCGGATCGATGGGTTCGTCGCGGCGGTCGAGGAGGTGACGCGATGAGCGGCGACCGACCCGACGGATCCGACGATGGTGACGTCCCACAATCGCGGTACGACCAGGCCCGATACGTCGAGAACGGCGAGTACGAACCGCTGCTCTCGGAGAAAGATCTGACACGCGTCGAGATTAGCGGTGATAACGATACCGACGGCTCGCCGCTTCCCGACGACCTCACCCGCGACTCCCTCGAACTCCCCGAACTCTCCGAGCCGGAACTGGCCCGCCACTACACGCGCCTCTCCCAGATGATCTACGGGATCGACAGCGGCCCCTACCCGCTGGGCTCGTGTACGATGAAGTACAACCCCACATTCACCGAAGACGTGGCCGCGTTGCCGTCGGCTGCCGTCCATCCCGACCGCACCGAGGCGTCCGTACAGGGGACCCTCGAGGTGCTGTATCGGCTGCAGGACTACCTCGGCAGGATCGGCGGAATGGACGCCGTGACGCTCCAGCCGCCCGCGGGCGCGGCGGGCGAGTTCGTCGGCATTCGCGTCGCCGCGGCCTACCACGAGCACAACGGCGAGGGCCATCGGGACGAAGTCATCGTCCCCGAGAGCGCCCACGGCACCAACTTCGCCAGCGCCGCCCTGGGCGGCTACGATGTCGTGTCGCTACCAAGCGACGACGATGGCCGGGTCGATCTCGAGGCGCTCGAGGCCGCCCTCTCCGAGGACACCGCGGCGCTCATGCTGACCAACCCGAACACGCTCGGGCTGTTCGAACGTGAGATCACGACGATCGCCGACATGGTCCACGAGGCGGGGGGACTGCTCTACTACGACGGCGCGAACCTCAACGCCTTGCTCGGCCGCGCCCGACCGGGCGACATGGGGTTCGACGTGATGCACTACAACGTCCACAAGACGTTCGCGACACCTCACGGGGGCGGCGGGCCGGGTGCGGGTCCGGTCGGCGTCGTCTCCGACCTCGCGCCGTTCCTGCCCGCGCCCCGCGTCCGCGAGCGCGCCACGGAATCACCGGCCGGGGAACCGGTCTACGAGCGCTTCGACCCCGAGCATACCATCGGCAAGGTCCACGGGTTCGACGGCAATTGGCTGGTGCTGCTCAAGGCCTTCGCCTACATCGCCCGCCTCGGTGACGAAGGGCTCGCGGACGCGAGCGCGTCGGCAGTGCTCAACGCGAACTACCTCGCCGAGCGGATCGAGTACGACGTTCCCTACGGCCCGTTCCACCACGAGTTCGTCGCCAGCGCCGGCGAACAGGACGCCGCCGACGTGGCCAAACGGATGCTCGACTACGGCGTCCACCCGCCGACGACGAAGTGGCCCGAGATCGTCCCCGAGGCGCTGATGACCGAACCGACCGAAGTCGAGAGCAAGGACACGCTCGATCGCCTCGCCGCCGCGTTCAACGCCGTCGCCGGCGAGGACGACGACGCCCTCGAGACCGCGCCGGAACGGACCACCGCGCGCCGGATCGACCAGACGACCGCCGCACGGACCCCGCGGCTGTCGTGGCAGGCGCTCGAGGACGACGCCTGATCGCGGACGCGGCCAGCACTCACCGACATCCCCTGCCGTCGGACCGCTCGAGCGTGACGCCCCGGCAGGCAAGTAATCGGAACACGTTACGCGTAATTGAGATTCGTCCCACCGGGCACTATCGGAGGAGACCAATGTAAACTGGTATCGGTTTCAATCGTGTTACTCAGAACAAATCTTTTTACGCCGCCCCGGTGTCTCCATCGACCATGTCTAGCCAATCAGACTCGGTCGATGACAGCCGAAGCGACGTCCTCCAGCGCCACCGGGATACAGCCGATGCCGTCGTTCCCGAACGGACATCCCTGTATATCGGCGGCGAGTTCACGGAGCCAGCCGATGGCGAAACGTTCGCAACGACCGATCCGACGACGAATCAGGAGCTCGCGTCGGTCGCCCGCGGCCGAACGGCGGACGTAGACCGTGCAGTCGACGCCGCGTGGGACGGGTTCGAAACAGAGTGGTCGGGATACGACGCCGGGGACCGCCAGCGCGTACTGATGGCGATCGCCGATGCGATCGAGGCGCACGCCGACGAACTCGCCCAGTTAGAGACCCTCGATAACGGGAAACCGATCACGGAGGCGACGATCGACGTCCACTCCGCCGCGGAACAGTTCCGATACTTCGCGGGCATCGTCCGCGAGAACGGCGGCGAGACGATGACCGACGGCTCGAGGTACGGACAGGTCATCGCGGAACCGTACGGCGTCGTCGGACAGGTTATCCCGTGGAACTTTCCGCTATTGATGGCCTCGTGGAAGCTCGCACCGGCACTCGCTGCCGGTAACTGTTCGGTGTTGAAACCAGCCGAACAGACGCCGCTTTCCGCGCTGCGGCTCGCCGAATTGATCGACGACATCGTCCCGGACGGCGTCGTCAACGTCGTGACCGGGTTCGGTGAGGAAGCGGGCGAACCGCTGACCCGGCATTCCGACGTTCGGAAAGTCGCGTTCACCGGCTCGACGGCCGTCGGCAAACAGGTAATGAAAAACGCCGCCGAAACCGTTACCGATGTGACGCTCGAACTCGGCGGCAAAAGCCCCGTCGTCGTCTTCCCCGATGTCGATGTCTCGACGGCCGTCCAACTGGTCACCGCTGCGATCTTCTACAACACCGGCGAGTGTTGCGAGGCCGGATCACGGCTGTTCATTCACGAGGACGTTGCCGACGACGTCCTCGAGGGCCTCGTCCAGGCGATCGATGGGATGGAACTCGGGGACCCGTTACGCGACGAAACGGACCTCGGTCCGAAGGTGTCTCGCGAGCAAGTCGATCGAACCATCGACTACCTCGACGCGGCGCAGGACGCCGGCGGGGAGTTCCTCGCCGGCGGCGATCGACCCGACGACGATGTCCTTTCCGAGGGCTGTTACGTTGAACCGACCCTCATCGAGGGACTCGATCACGATCACGCCGCGGTCCAAGAGGAGATTTTCGGCCCGGTGCTCGAGGTGTTCCGCTGGGACGACTACGAGACGATGATCGAGTTGGCAAACGACGTCGACTACGGGCTCGCAGGCGGCGTTATCACGGACGATCTCGAGCGAGCGAACGACGCGGCACGGGATATCGAAGCGGGGTACATCTGGATCAACAGCTATCACGACCTTGCTCCCGGCCTCCCGTTCGGCGGCTACAAACAGTCCGGAATCGGCCGCGAACTCAGTGCCGACACGCTCGACCACTATCAGCAGACGAAAACCATCAATCTCTCGCTTACATAAGAGCGCGTCGTCTCCATGCCGTGATTCCGACCGCGTCGAATCGCCGCCCCCGACGAGTTACGCCGTACTCGAGTCGACGGCGGTGCCGTTGTCGCCGATACGGACGAACCCGTAGTCGCAGTCCGGACAGTGCCACTTGACCTTCTCGCCGAGGTGCAGCGTCGTACTGGCGGCGCGATAGAACGTCTTTTCGCCCCCGCAGTTCGGACACTCGTGCTCGAGTTCCAGAGCCATAGCCGACGGTAGCGAGCGAAGCGAGTTTAACGTACTGGTTCCGACGGCGACGAGCGGGATGTCGGGACGGCCGCCCGTCACAGCGCCACAGGTGACAGGGAAGTTAAGTGGAGTCCGGCCGTCGATCCAGCCATGTCGATTTACACTGGCCGCGGCGACGACGGGGAGACCGACCTCCGGGACATGACTCGCGTCTCGAAGGCGAGTGCCCGCATCGAAGCCTACGGGACCGTCGACGAACTCAACGCCCTGCTTGGGACGGTTCGTCCGACCGATCACGACGACATCAACGACCGACTGTCCGCCATCCAGAACCACCTCCACGTCGTGCAGGCGGATTTCGCGAACCCCAACCCCGACGAGGACGACCCCGCGATCCGCCCCGCCCACGTCGAGACCGTCGAGGACTGGATCGACGCGTACGACGAGGAACTCGAGCCCCTGACCTCCTTTATCCTGCCGACCGGCAGCGAACACGGCGCGGCGCTACACCACGCCCGTACCGTCTGCCGGCGCGCCGAACGCCGTGCGGTCGCGCTCGCAGCCGAGGAGCGGATCAACGAGGACGCGGTCCAGTACCTCAATCGGCTCTCTGACGGTCTGTTCACCTTCGCCCGCGTCGTCAACGCTCGCGACGGGGAACCGGAAGAGGCCCCCGAGTATTAGCAAACCAGGAGTGCGCGACTCGAGACGGCCCAGCGCGTGGCGAACACACGCTCCGCTGGTCGGCTATCGCGCGTCGGTGCCGGAGGTTCGACGGATGCGATCCCCGCTCGTTACAGCCCGATATTCAGCGCGTAGCCCCAGGGCTCGCCGGCGAGGACGAACACGAGCAGGGCGGTGCCCAGCAGTTCGACGTTCTTCATGAAGTGGATCAACTCGTCTTGTTGCTGCTCCTCGGGGACCGCCCAGAAATCGTGCATGAACGGCGTCACGAGGACGAAAAACACCGCGAGCATCCCCGCAGCGATGACGGGGTAGACGCCGAGTACGATCCCGACGCCACCGAGAACGAGCATCACACCCGACGCGACGACGCCGAACCTGGCCGCGGGAACGCCCTTTGCCTCCGCGTAGCCGACCATGGTGTCCGTCGCCGCGAAGTGATTCAGGCCCTGGTAGACCAGCAGGCCACCGAAGAGCAGGCGGCCGACGAGCAGGACGACTGCACCGAGTCCGCTCTCGAACGCCATCAGTCGCTCACCTCCGCTCGCGAGGCAGCGGCGTTCCCTTCGGTCGGCTGGTGGCGTCGATTCCGATCCGCGAATCGCAGTTGTAGTTGCATTACGTTACCAGGTACGTACCAGAACCAGTTATACGCTCGCTAACGGGAGTGTTACCGGGTGAAAAGCGAGTTATCGGTGCCCTCGAGCAGCGGAGGCGACGCGAACGGGCGACGCGTTCGGCTCGATTCGACACCGGGGAACCGCGGGTCGCTCGAGCGGGGCTACCGACGATCGGTGAAAGGAAGTCTTAAGTCGAACGCACGGGAAGCACCTCGTGCGGGTTGGTGATCTAGTCCGGTTATGATACCTCCTTCACACGGAGGAAGTCGGCAGTTCGAATCTGCCCCAACCCACTCGTCGCCTTGCTCCACGTGACGTAGTAAACCGCAAGAGGGCGGCATATTGCCGTTGCACCCCGTCAGCAATTCATACAGTCGCTGAGCGTGTCATAGAATCCAACTCATAGCTTGAGCATCTCACGTCCTGGATCGTGTCCTCGCTCGTAGTTGGTGATTGCAATGACGATCCG
>NZ_AOII01000090.1 GCF_000337615.1 Natrinema pallidum DSM 3751 | reverse complement strand
GAAGCAACGTCTTGCAGGGTCGCGGTTGTGCTGGACACACTTTCCGCACCCTGCTGCTTCGTACGTGACGCTTTCTATGACACGCTCGTGGAAGCTACCAGCGGACGGAGGGCGCCGGGATGATCCTTCATACCCGCGGCCACTTCCGATGGGACGTATCGCTCACGGACTCACAGAACCCGCATACTGTCGTCCTGTTTTGAGATCGGGGCGACCTCCGCGGTGGATGTGACTGTCGCGGATACGAGTACAAGTCCGGTGCTTGTGCTCACCTCTGGTCGATCTGGCGAGTTGCAGAGTTTGGAACGGCGACGATCCACAAACTCGAGGATGCCCTGGACGGGTCACACGACTGTCCGATGTGCGGACAAACCCCTCCAGAGGCAGAAGTGCGATGAGGGTGCTACCGAATACTCATGAACCACGAACCCATGACTATGGAGTATGCCGGGTTCAAGCCTCTGCAGGCAGCCTCGAAGCTCTCGAGAGAGAGAGGCAGCCCGGCATATTGCATTCGTGTTCATGGTTGTATCCGTGGTTCCGTCCCTGCGTCCAGAGACGTAGAACCGAACCCCCCACACACCTCTCCGAGAGACGTATGGGGGTCTTGTAGCACTATACCGTTTAGTCGAAACGAGGGGAATCAAATCACCAGACGTGGCGAGGACAACCTACGTTTCAACTGTGTATATCAACGTTCCCTGATTGTTATACCGAGGGCGATGCCAATGACCTTTAGTCATGAGGATCAGAGCCCCAGGTAAATACTTGGTTTCCTCGAGATCTCAAAGAGCGCTTGGACGAGTTCGCGGACGACCATGATGTCCCCCGCAGCGAGATCGTTCGCGAGGCGGTGAAAACCCACCTACCCGACGAGGATCTAGGCGGGCCACGAGACCCAGAACTCCGCGAGACCTGGCAGTGGTTACGTGTGCGAACGAACGAGCGCGGCCGAGTTCCGGCGATCGACGCCATTAGCGCCCTCGCACAGCAAAACGGGATTCGGCAAGGAGTGGATTAAGCACTCGAAGCTCCGACCTCTTGAGCGAGAGGGCTGGATCACGCCGGCCCACAATTCGATCATTGTCCATGAGCCGTCCAACGAATAGCGCAGCAACTACCCACCGACCTAACCCCAATCAATGCACGACGAACCCGAACACTACGACGTAACGCTTACAGACGGCGATACGCGGACCTACGACCGTATCCGAATCCGAGATAATGGATGGCTTGGCGGGTGGTTCGAGACGCCCACCGGACGCAAGCACGAGCAGTTCCCGCCGAATCAGGTGGCCGAGGTAGAGAGCGAATTTGTCGAGACGGAATCGAGCGACAAAGCACCTGTGATGGGCCAATGACAACGATCGTCGTTGAGTGCCCCGAGTGCAACGAAATCAACCAAACGACCAGCGTTGATCACGAGCCGGACGAGTACCAATTCGAGGGTATCAAAGACGCTCACTGGTTGATTGTCCGCGAGCACAACAGTAAGACGAGCCACGAGGCGTTCATGCCGGTGGATCATCAATGAACCAGGAGCCGTATCCTCTCCCAGCCCCGATCGAGTCCGACAGTCGATGGGTGTGGGAGGACGAGCCGGCTCGTGAAATCGTGATCGACTCGGTTGCAGTGTACGAGGATCGAACCACACAACTGCGACTGCTCGATGGCGGCGAAAGCAAACTAATCGATCTCGAGAGCTTTGTCGAACGTGTCGAAGACGGCCGGCTCAGATTCGTTGCAGGAAGGTATGACAATGTAGAGTAAGACGACTAAACCGGCCAAGTATACGGGTCTCGATCAGAGTTCGATTCATTTCCTCATGCGGAATAAGTGGGTACTCGAGGATCTGCCTGAGCCAGGTCGGAACTGGACGATCGATGACACGGACATAAGCGGTGGCATGATCCGGTCTTTGACGACAACACCGATTATTACGGTCGTCGAACCGTATCACGACGGGTACAAGCGTCAGGCAGCGTACCAAACGGATAGGCGGTATTACGTTCTGCTGGAACAGTACCTCGAGAATACCGAGGCACTACTACCCTGTGGCATAGTTCGATCCAAAACCCTCGCGATATAGACGGGATTCGGTGTGGGATCTGTGAGATGGAATTTGCGAAAGACGAGGTGCGACAATGAGTGACGACGAGACCAATATCGACATTAGCTTGAACAATTTGGTAGCGATGGGACTGTCTCCGGCACGAGCATATCACTATCATCGAGTCGTCGTAAAGGGACAGACCCCGGAACAGGTGGCCGAGCTACGGGATTGTACTCCCGAGAACGTCACGCGAAGCCTCGGGTACGTTCACGACTATCTGGAAAAGCTAATCGAACCACTCGAGGACGATGATGAGTAGTGCCGACGAGTCGAGCGGACAGACCAAGATCGAGGGCCACCGGGATGATCTCGAGGCACTGGCCAAGTCGGATAACCCGGCAGCCGAAATAGCGAAGGCAATACTCCGAGCGACCGACAAGAGCTAGGAAACACTCTTGTTTTTGTTTCTGTGTGCTCTACCAGTTATACAGGCATGACTCTCGACGTAGATCCACCGAACCCACCTGAGCTATCGTTTGTAGATCCGAACGAGTACGAGGATGCGACGGTCAGCGCGGACGATCCGAACGAGATTGATTACCGGCGAGAGGAGTTGCAGGACTTTTTAGAACAAGGGGCATGGGAGGAAGCGTTCGACGAATGGCGTGCGGACTCCGATCTTAGCGAGGAAGAGTTTAGGATCTCTGTTGATCTTGGGTTATTCAGTGAATTTGACTTCTTTTGGGATTCGTTTGCCGATCGTGTTGGCTATCATGCGCCTGGAATACCAGAAGATTGGAAGGAACGAGACTATCACAACGATCTCGATTCGTGGGGCAAGGTATCTTCGATCAACGCAGAAATAACCGAATTAGGACAGGTTGTATGTGAGGTTTTGAAGGAAGAATATATCGATTGGGAATCCGATTACGAACCACCGAATGATCTACCTGATTTCTAATGACAGCTAGCAGTAGATCGTAGTACGGTTCTTTATCCCGGCATTCCCCTAAATTCGCAGGAAGTATAGCTTGTATAGCTTGCATGTCATGAGATCATGACCTTGCAGAAGCCGTTTATAGACACGTTCCTGATATAGAGCATGGCGAATGATGGGAATCATGACAATGATCGAAATGAAGAGAATTCAAAAACCCCCTCAACGAAATTGAGTTCCAATTTCGCGCCAATGTTGGCTAACTTCCCGTCAGGATCGGCTCTTAGTTCTGCAGCACTACTCGGAGATCTTCCGTCGAAATCAGCTATCTCTACTGCCTCTTTGATCGGAGACCTTCCGTCAGAATCGGCTCTTAGTTCTGCAGCACTACTCGGAGATCTTCCGTCAGAATCGGCTCTTAGTTCTGCAGCACTACTCGGAAATCTTCCGTCAGAATCGGCTCTTAGTTCTGCAGCACTACTCGGAGATCTTCCGTCGGAATCGGCCCTTAGTTCTGCAGCACTACTCGGAGATCTTCCGTCAGAAACCACTCTTAGTTATGTCTCAGATTCTAAATTGAGCCAAAATCTAAGTAGTAGAATAGGCACCGTAGAGGTCGTGTTAACTTAAGCATGATTCCACCAGACGGCGTGGGCTTGGAGCCAGGTTTCTGCGGTGGCTGGATCGACGTGGCTAAAACAG
>NZ_AOII01000089.1 GCF_000337615.1 Natrinema pallidum DSM 3751 | reverse complement strand
ACACTGAGTATCGCCGCCCACCCGAACAGCACGAACAGATCCCTGTAGAACCGTCCCCGCGCGAGGCGCGTCCCGACGAGTTGTGTGGCGAGTCGACCCGCAACGCCGACTGCGGCCGCGAGCGCCGCCATCCCCGCGATCGCGATGGTGACCGTGAGAGCGACCAGCGGTGATCGCAGTCCGAGCGCGAGGCCTCCGGCGACGCCGAGCGTCGGCACGGCGAGCGAGGCGACGAGTCGCGCGGAGACGAATCCGAGCAAGCCAAGCGCGGGGGCCCTCGCCGGGACGGCCGTGAGAAGCATGTCGGGATTGAGGCGTGAAAACCGCTCGTGTGTCAGCGTGGCACTTCGCCACACCGCCCACGTGAACGCCACGACACCGGCGAGCCACAGTTCGGGGACCGGTATCGACTGCCCGGCGGCGAGATCGCGCCCGATCGACCGGCCGGCCGCGCCGAGGGCGGCGGCAACGGCGAGGCGGAGTCCGACGAGCAGTCCCCGGTGGAGCCGCGACTGGCCAGCATCGCGGCGATGACACCGCCACTCTGTACGGGCGATGCGGACGCTGTGCGCGAGTACTGTGGTGGCGCTCATATCGTCTTCCGTGGTTGGAGTCGTTGTCGGTCGGGGTCCGAAACGATCGGGCCGACTCGGGGTCGTCGGTCGGCGATCCGACCGCTCACGCTTGCCATGTTTCGGCCAGCGGTTATTAAAATTCCAATGTTTTCGATCAGGGATCGATCGGCCGTGACGGTCGTCCCGGGCAGCGGTCCGTCCCGCTACTCGACGGCCTGCTCACCGTCCTCGAGCAGCGACTCGAGGGTTTCCAGCGCCCGCAGACAGACGGGGACGTATCCCGTGGCGTAATGTGGAAGTTCGACGGCGACGCGACACCGATCGGAGCCGAGATCGTCGACGCGATGGCCGGTGGCGGGAATCCCCAGCACGCGCCAGGTCCACCGTCGTGACGTACACCCGGTAATTCGAAACGGCAGCCAGGCACCGGGAATCCGGACCCGGCCGGTCGTCCCCGGCCGCAGTCGGCGGTCCGTCGCCTCGACGCCGGTGATGAGCGGCGACCAGTCGGGCCACCGGGTGGTGTCGACGAGGGCGTCCCAGGCGTCGGTCGCGGGGACGGACAGAACGTGCGAGACTTCGAGACGGCGGCCGTCCGGCGTTCGCGTGTTCCCGACTCGGGTCATACGTTCGTCTATGGGGGCCGCAATCATGGGGGTTTGGGCCGCTCGTCGACCGATCGGCCGTCGAGACAGTCACGAGCCGCTANCAATCATGGGGGTTTGGGCCGCTCGTCGACCGATCGGCCGTCGAGACAGTCACGAGCCGCTAGGTTTTACTCGAGCGGCTCCTTCCGTCGGGCTAACGCATGGCGATACTCGAGGTCACTGATCTCCGGAAGGTATACGGCGGGTTCACCGCGGTCGAGGGGAGTTCCTTCGAGATCGAGCGCGGGGAGGTCTTCGGCGTCGTCGGTCCCAACGGCGCGGGCAAGACGACGACGCTGAAGATGCTGGCCGGGTTGATCGAACCCACCGCGGGCACCGCCGCCGTCGCCGGTCACACCCCGGGCGACGCCGAGATGCAGCGGCAACTCGGCTTTCTCCCCGAGGAGTCCCCGCTCTACGAGGAGATGACCGCGATCGGCTACCTCGAGTTCTTCGCGGACCTCTACGATGTCCCCGGTGACGTGGCTCGAGAGCGGATTCACGACTCCCTGGACCGGCTCGACCTCGAGCACCGCGACCGACGGATCGGCAACATGTCCAAGGGGATGCAACGAAAGGTCGCGATCGCGCGGGCGCTGGTGAACGATCCGGACGTGTTGATCTTCGACGAGCCGGCGTCGGGACTGGACCCGCTGACGACCAACTACATCATCGAGTTCACCCGCGAACTGAGCGACGAGGGGAAGACGATCGTCTTCAGCGCGCACAACCTCTTTCACGTCGAGAGTATCTGCGACCGAATCGTCATTATGAACGACGGGCGGATCGTCGCCCGCGGCACGCTCGAGGAGATTCGGGCGGCCCACGGCGGCACCGAGTATCACGTCTACGCGACCGCCGACGGCAGCGACGGGCTCCCGGACGGCCACGGTCCGATCGAGGTCACCCGCGAGAACGGACAGGTCCGCCACCTCGTCGCCGACATGAGCGCCGTCGAGGCCGTCCGAGAGGCCGTGGAAGCCGACGGGGGCCGCGTGACCGACATCCAGACGCAGACGCCGAGCCTCGAGGAGATCTTCCTCGACGTCGCAAGCGAGCCGACCGCGGAGGGGGAGTCGTGAGCGACGGCCGCGTCCGCGCGCTCGTCGAGCGATTCGGACGGGCCTGCCGCCACCTCCGCGAGACCAGCGCTCGTACGGGCCGGATCGCGCGCTGGGAAGTCCGCCGGAGCGCGGGCACCGTCGACCGGAAGACGGTGATCGCCCTCGTCGTGATGCTGCTCGCGGTCGGGACCGCCGGGTTCTCCGCCGCCGACGATGGGCTCGGCCTCGAGCGCGAAATCTACGTCGTCGGCGTCGACGAGGGGAGCCGGTACTACGATGTCGCCGCCGACAGCGAGCAGTTCCGGCCGGTTCCGCTCGCGGACGTTATCGCCGAGCACGACGGCGCGACAGACGGCGACGACATCGTCGTTCGCGGCGACGCGACCGTCGACGTCGTGGTAACTCGAGACGGCCGGATCGGCCACGTCGGCGAGAACGGGGCGGCCGCCTACGACGAGTTTCGCACCGCCATCGAAACGTACAACGCGAACCTGATGGCCGACGAAGAGGATCACGCCGCCGCGTATCCGGTGCACGTCACGCTCGAGTATCGGGATCGCGATCGCCCCGGATCGACCGTGTCGGGAGGCGATGACGGCGACGAAACCGAGGCGCAGACGGGGGCTGTCGATGGCTCGAACGAGACCGGTGACGGTGAGAGCGCTGCCGACGATGGCGGTGGCGACGAGCCCTTACAGGTGCCGGCCATCGGGGGCGGCGGTTCGACGCCGTCGACGGGGACGCCAGGCTCGATCGCGCCGCCGTTTCCCTTCACGTCGCTCGTCCTCGCGTTCCTGTTCGTCGTGCCGATGAACTTCGTCATTCAGGCCTACGGGAGCACGATCATGGACGAACGAGTCAAGCGGCGGGGCGAACTGCTGTTGGTCTCGCCGGCTTCGCGCTCCGAGATCGTCGCGGGCAAGACGCTGCCGTACCTGCTCGGGCTCGTGGGCGTCGTCGTCGCGATCGCGCTGGCGATTAAGGGCGGCCCGGTCGCGATCGCCGCGGCGCTGCCGATCGCCCTGCTCTTCCTGGCGGCGGCGTTCGTCGGCGCGATGTTCGCCCGGTCGTTCAAGGAACTCACGTTCGTGACGGTCACGATCAGCGTCGCGCTGACGACCTATACGTTCGTTCCGGCGATCTTCACCGACGTGACTTCGATCGCGTTGATCTCGCCGCTGACGCTGGTCGTGATGGACCTCCAGAACGAGCCGATTCAGCTCGGGGAGTACCTGTTCTCGACCGGCCCGTTCTACCTCAGCGCGGCCGTCTGCTTCCTGTTGGGGCTCGGCGTCTACCGCGAGGAGGACATGTTCGCTCAGAAGCCGATCCCGGCGAAAGTCCTCGACGCGATCGCGAATCGGGTCCGCGGCCCGTGGAGTCTCCCGCTGCTGTCGATCCTCTTTCTCCCCTTCGTCTTCGCCAGCCAACTCCTCTCGGTCGCGTTGCTGTTCGCCGTTCCGCAGTCGGTCGCCATTCCGTTGGTCGTCCTCGTCGCCGCGTCGGTCGAGGAGATCGCAAAGAGCATCCACGTCTACGCCGGCGTGACCCGCTCGCGATTCGACGCGACGCTGCGGACGGCCGTCGTAATGGGTGCACTCTCGGGGGGCGGGTTCTTCGTCGGCGAGAAACTCACTCACGTCGTCCAGTTCGTCGGGCTCCCGGACCTGGCCGTCGGCACCGCTGCCTTCGGCCCGGCCGTCTCGAGCGAGCCGCTGGTACTCGGGGCCGTCTTCCTCGCGCCGCTGGCCTTGCACGTCGGGACGGCCATCTGCTCGGCGGTCGGCGCGAGCCGTGGGCGGGCCGGCTACGCCCTCGGCCTCCTCACGGCGGTGCTCGTTCACGTGGCCTACAACCTGGGGGTGTTCGTCCTTGTCGCGTGATCGCGATCCCGAACGGACGCGGGACTCGAGCCGCCGAGGGCCGACCCCACCGACCCGACCGGACGACGAGGTCGAGTCGGGCTCGACGTGGGGTGCGCGGTGGGCGATTGCTCGCCGTGAGTTGCGCTCGCTGCGGTCCGAGAAGACGATCCTCCTGGCGCTCGCCATCCAGTTGTTCATCGCGGCGTTTTCCTCGTTTCTGGTCGTCGGGCTCGTCTCGCTGTACGATCCCGGCTCGATCGACGGCGACCGGACCGAGATCGCCGTCACCGGCAACGACACCGACACGATCCTCGCGGTCGCAAACGAGCAAGCGGGGGTCACCCCCCGACGCTACGACGACCCTGAGCGAGCCCACGACGCGTTCGACCTCCGGGAGGTGTCCGCCGTCGTCGAGGCCAACAGGCACGACGACGGCCGGCTCAGCGTCAGGGTCACTGCCCCCGAAGGGGACCTACAGACGAGCGTGCTCGTCGTCCACCTTCGGGAGACCCTGACTGCAGTCGAACGCATCGAGCGCCAGCGCAACGCCGACGCGGGGCGGCTCGAGCAGTCGCCCCTGCCGCTGCCGTCGTCGATCCAGGCCAGCTCGTACGTCGGCTTCACCTACACGATCCTGCTGCCGCTACTGTGCTTCCTCCCGGTGTTCATCAGCGGGTCGATCGCCGTCGATTCGTTGATCGAGGAACGCCAGCGGGGGACGCTCGAACTGCTCCGGGTCGCGCCGCTTTCGCTTGCGGACGTGATCGACGCGAAACTGCAGGCGATCGCAGTGCTGGCACCGCTGCAGGCGCTCGTCTGGCTCCTCTTGCTCGCGGGCAACGGGACGACGATCGCAGCCCCTATCGCACTGGTTGCGCTGGTCGCCGCGCTCTCGCTGCTCGTCGTCACTGCGGGGATCGGGATCGCGCTGTGGGCCCCCGATCGGCGGCAGGCTCAGTTGCTCTACTCTACGGCGACCGTCGGCGCGTTGGTCGCCGCGACGGTGTTGCCCGAACACCCCGCGAACACCGTCGCGAAGCTCGCGATCGGCAATCCGACGGCGACGACGTGGGGTCTGCTCGTCGGCTACTGCCTGCTCGCCGTCGGCGCGTTCGCCGCGCTCAGGCGGGTCATCGGTCGCCTCGAGCCGGACTCGCTCTAGGGCTTGCGGAGCCGTCGTGTTCCCGCGGGAGCCGTGACGCCAACGTGGCGGCATATCCGAAGCGCTTAGTCTTTCTAGACGTGCGTCCCTGTTAATGAGCAATCCCGATCAAGAGCGACCGGACCGCGACCCGCCGATACGGGAGTCCCCGGCCCGCGAGCCACCCGAACAGGAACAGGTCCGAGAAGCGGTCGAGCGGTCCAGAAGCGGCGCTCCGGCGGTCGGTGCGGTCGTGCGCGACCGGTTTTCCTCCGATGAAATCTTCCAGCGGATCGTCGCGGCCGCCGACGAGGAAGTCACCTCTGGGGGTCGCGAACTGTTCTTCAGCGGCCTCGCGGCCGGCTTCGCCATCACGATCACGTTCCTGCTGTATGCCACGCTGACCGCTTCGACCGACGGCCACCCGATATTGAGCAAGCTGTTGTATCCGCTGGGGTTCATCTACATCATCATCGGCGGCTACCAGCTCTACACCGAGAACACGCTGCCGCCGGTCGCACTAACCCTGGAGCGGTTGGCCAGCATTCCCACACTGCTTCGGCACTGGTCGATCGTCCTCGCCGGTAACTTCGCCGGCGGCGCGCTCGGCGCGCTCGCGCTCTCCTACGGCGGCGTCTTCGACGACGAGTCGGCGGCCGCCGCGATGGACCTCGCTCGACACGGCATCCAAACGTCGTGGTGGACGCTGTTCTCGAAGGCGGCGTTCGCGGGCCTGATCGTCGCCGGCGTCGTCTGGATCGTCTACGCCTCCCGCGACACCATCTCGCGGCTGGTCGTCGTCTACATGGCCTTCCTCGCGATCCCGCTCGGCGACCTGTTCCACGTCGTCGTCTCCTTTACCGAAATGCTGTACCTGGTCTTCGCCGGTGAACTGCACGTTTTCGTCGGCGTGACGGAGTTCGTTCTCCCGGTCCTGCTGGGGAACACCATTGGCGGGATCGTGCTCGTGACCGTGGTCAACTACTTCCAGACCAGTGAACACCGCCTCGAGTCGGCCCGGTTCGAAGGGGCCGACCGCCAGCTTTCGATTCCGGAGTGGCTGTTCGGCAGCTACGCCGGTCGGTCGTACGTGCCGTTGATCGATACCGCGGAGCCCCACCCCAGCGAGAACGGTGATTATCGGGTTCTCGTTCCGATCGCCAACCCCCGCACGGAGTCGACGATCGTCGATCTGGCCTGTCGGCTCGCCAGCGGCCACGAGAACGCGACGGTCCACGCCGTCCACATCGTCAAGATGCCGGGCCGGTCGTCGATGCGGTACGGTGCGGGACAGACCGAGCGGATCGTCTCCGAATCCGAGGATCGCATGGAGACCGTCCGGCAGCGTGCGGCCTCCTACGACGTCGACTTCGAGACGTCGACGGTCGTCTCCCACCGCTCGTTCGAGGACGTCTTCGACACCGCACAGCGGGAACGGGCCGATCTCGTGGTGCTGGGCTGGGGCGACGACCGGCCGTGGGGCCAGGGTCGCGCCGAGGGGCGGATAAACGAACTGACCAGCAACCTCCCGTGTGACTTCCTCATCCTCAAGGATCGGGACCTGGATACCTCCCGGATTCTGCTCCCGACCGCCGGCGGCCCGGACTCGGACTTGAGCGCCGCGGTCGCGCGCACGCTCCGGGACCGCTCCGGGGCCGAAATCACGCTGCAACACGTCGTCGCCAGCCCTGACGACCGGGAACGCGGCGAACAGTTCCTCGCCGAGTGGGCCGCCGAGCGCGACCTCGAGGACGCCGACCTCGTGGTCGATGACTCCGGCGATGTCGAACACGCGATCTGCCGACAGTCTCGGGACCACACGCTCGTTCTCATCGGCGCGACCGAGGAGGGCGTGATCTCGCGGCTGATGAGCGACTCGCTGCATATGGACGTCGTCAACGAGGTCGACAGCTCGGTCCTGTTGGCCGAACGGCCCAGCGAACGCACCGTCATTCAGCGGTTGTTCGGTCACTGGTAGTCGGCTCCGATCTCGGGCTGCGAGTGACCGTCTTTTTGTCGTCTCCCTCGAAACCGATGGGACATGAGTCATCGAAGTTACGTTGCTGCCGAACTCGCTGAGACGGCCGACCCCGACCCGGTCGTGGACGCTCTGGCTGGCGACGACACCCGGTTGAGCGGAGCCGACCGCTACGACGACGTGCTGACGTTCAGCGGGATGGAAGGGCCGGCTTCGGCTCTCGATCGCTTGCTCACCACCGTCAGTGACGCCCTCGAGCGGGCGGTGCTCGTGATCAATCACGATGGCGGGCGGGGTGAGATGATCGGCAGATACTACGAGAACGGGGCGGACGGCTTCGGGGCGGTCGAGGAGCTACGAACCGACTTCCGGTGGGAGCCGGGCGCGTACTTCGACTACTTCGCCGCAAAGTACGGGATTCATGCCGCCGTCTGACGACGCCCCGTCCCTGGAGACGCTCGCTGCACGGGTCGCCGAGACACCGCCTGCGGACCGCCGTGAACCGGCTCTGGAACTCGCCAAGCGACGGCTCGAGACCGTGCTTCCGTCCCAGTCGACGGCACTCACGGACGCCACCATCGACCGGCTGTGTCCCTGTCTCGATGATCCCGACCCGGCCGTTCGGAGCGCGGTGCTCGTCGTGTTGCGAAACGCGATGTACTTTCAGCTCCAGGGGGCCGAGATGGCGCTTTCCGAGCATCCGCCGGAAGCGCTCGCGGACCGACTGCTCGAGCGGATCGACGACGAACACTGGACCGTCAGACAGGCGGTCCTCCTGCCGAGGTACCTGCAGCCGATACTCGCGGCGACGTTCGAGAACGACGCCGACGTCGACGTGGACACCGACGCGCTGTCGGTATCCGCGTCGTGGCTGGCGGACCGCCTGTTCCAGCGGCTCACCGACCCGGTGCCGGTGATTCGCAAACGAACCAGCGCGCTCTTCTTCGAACTCGAGGACGCGTCGACGGTCGTGCTCGCCCACCCGGACCCGGACCGCGCGGTGACGACGCTGGTCGAGACGCTGACGGACCCGGCCGATACCGTTTTCAACAGGGGTGATGCCTGTGAACCGAGAAATGCGGCAATAGAGACGCTCCTCGAACTGACCGGGCATCGTCCCGAGTTGGTGACGCCCCACTTCGAGACGATGCTCGACCTCCTCACCGGCGACAACGGATACCTTCGATTTCGGATCGTCGAATTGAGCATCGACCTCCTCGAGCAGGGGGTGATCGGGTACGAGGCGATAGCCGACGATGTCATCGACGCACTGGAGCAGGGGTGCTATCCGTTGCGGACCGCGGAAACGATGCAACTGCTCGTCTCGGTCGCCCTCACACGCCCGGACGTGATCGACGACGTTGCGTCGACGCTCCGGACCGAACTCGCGGCGAACGATTCCAGACGGTTGTACGCGCAGCACACCGCCGCGGCGGACGCGCTCGGCAGACTCGTCCGCGAGAGCGAGCAGCCGTTCGGGGCGGTCGAAGAGACGGTGGCCGAGCGAACCGGCGATCGTTCGCTCTTCGACGCGGGTATCGATCCGCTGGTACCACTCGCCGAGGATCACCCGGCGTTCGTCGCCGATGCCCTCACAAACGGCTACGAGGCGTTGCGAGAGGAGGACATGTACGATGGGCGGTTCGACACGGAATTATTCGTCTCGGTTGCCGATCGCAACTCCGCGGCGGCCGAGCCCGTACTCGCCGCCCTCAGTGACGAGGCGAGCGTGCACAACGTCCGGAGGTTTCTGGCAAGCGTTTCCGAGACGTATCCGACGCTGGTCGCCGACATCGTTCCGGACCTGCTCGAGACCGTGGAGACGACCCCACCGATTCCGCGAACTGTCTGTCAGATCATCGCTACAACTGCCGGGACCGGCGTCCGAATCCCCGACGAACTCGTCGCGGCCGTCACGGAAAGCGTCGGGCCGATCGGGAACACGCCAGCATACAACAAAAACCGACGATACTGGGCCGTTCGGGCGCTGATTGCGCTCTCCGAGCGAAATCACGATGCCGTTCCCGACCGCATCGAGCCGTTCGTCGAGGCCTATCGAGACGGCCAACTCGACGACGCCGTCGATCCGCTCGAGTTGCCAGCCGCGAGGGAGGCAGGGTGGGAGCCCGTCGCCGATGAGTCCGAGCGATAACCGCGCCCGCCACTGTCGACAGGTCGACGTCACCATCGTGCCGGCGTCTCATCCGACCTGCGTCGAACACGGCGGGCAGGCCCTCGAAGCGCTCGAGGACCCCTCCAAGCCAGTTCCGATGGCCGGACACGAGCTGTAGGCGTTTCTCGAGGTCACGACCGTCGCGTTACTCTCGCGAGCATGACGCCTCGGTCGTATCGATGCCGAGCACGTAGTTCCCGCCACAGAACCGGGTCGTCGCGTTGAACAGTAGACCGGCCGCTGCGATGCCTGTCGCGACGGCGGTCCCGCGGCGGTCGGCGACGAGTGCCGCGACGGCGACCGCGAGCAAGCCGAGTCCCACGATTCCCCTGGCGAGTCGATCCAGTCCGCCGACGTTTCGTTCCATACACGACCAACGACTCGAGGGTAATAATCGATACCGCCAAACGGGATTACGGGACCGTCCGTGACGAGGTTCAGCGGCCGAACTGCCTCACGGCCGAGGAGGACACTACAGCGCGTCTACGAGACGGTTCCGATAAGTCCGAGGATTGATGGATGCGCACGTACGAGAACGCGTCTCGGTCGGCTCGCGAGCCGTCCGACTCTCGAGCGTTCCGTCACGGTGTCCCACGCCGCTCGAGCGGGGTAACTCACAGCACGAGCGCAAGCGAGACGAGCAGCCCACCGTGCCAGACGACGGTTGCGGCCGCGTACTTCGGGTCGGTCGTCGGGACCGGCGGGTTGCGGACGAGCGCCTCCCAGAGGAAGACGGTCGCCAGGAGCGCCCCGCCGAAGAGCCCGTGGCGAACGACAATCGCGGGATGAAGCCCGGCGGCCGCGCCGAGCAGCAGCGACGCGCCCATTCCGCCGAGCAGGCGATCGTAGTAGTCCATGTCCCTACGGGGAAACACGGGCTCCAGTGGCATCCCTCTTGAGTCGATTCCGACTCGCGCGGAGCCGGGATTCGGTTCTCACTGCGAGCAGAACGGGACCGATACTTACTCCCTCGCCGCCGGGAGTCCCCACGTCTCCTGCCGATACGCCATCTCCCAGAACCGATACTCGAGGCGCGCGCTCGTGAGGAACGCTGCCTCCATCGCCGGATACTGATCGGGATAGCGGTCGCCGCACCGATCGACGAACGCTCGCAACCAGTCGACGACCTCGCGGAACTCGTCGCTCGTGTACTTCTCGATGAAGGGCGTGTACCGATGGTCCGCCGTGGGTGCCAGATCCGCCATGTGGTCGGCGATATCGAGATAGCCCTGCCCGCAGGGATAGATCGCGGCCGCGATTTCCGGAAGCGTCCCCTCGTAGGCGGTTCGCAGCAGGAAGTTGGTGTAGGCGACGCAGGTCGGCGCTTTGTCGACCGACTCGAGGGCTTCCCGAGAGAGCCCGTACTCGGCGGCGAACGCGCGGTGGAGGTCCAACTCCTCGGCGAGCGTCGTGTGGGCGATGTCGAACAGTCGGGTCATCGTTTCCTCGTCGCGGGCCGTCGCGCCCGCGATAGCGAACACGCGGGCGTAGTCGAGCAGGTAGCGGTAATCCTGTCGGACCCAGGTCAGAAAGGCGTCTTCGTCGAGGGTACCGTCCGCGAGCTCCGTGACGAACGGGTGGCGTTTCTGTGCGTCCCAGATGGCCGCGCCTGCCTCGAGGAGTCGATCGCTGGTTGCCATGGTCGCCCGGAAGTAGGGCTGCGACGGTAATATTACTGGCCAATACAATCGCATGATCGGCCACAGTGCGACCACCTCGAATCGAAGCGGACTCGATCGGGAGTTCCGCCGGGGCGGCGTCAGGAAAGCCGCGCGGCGATGTCCGCCTCGGTGATGATCCCGACGGTTTCGCCGGCTTCGGTAATCATCACGGCTTTGTAGTGCTCGAGCAGATTGCTGATCTCGTCCAGCGTTGCGTCCTTCGAAACGGTCGGGAAGCTCTCGCTCATGTGTTTCTCGATGGATTCGTCGCGATCCTCGGAATCGAGGTGGACGAGGTCGCTCTGGCTGATCGACCCCACGGGGATGCCGTCCTGAATGACTGCCAGTTGCGAGTAGGCCTCCTCTTCCATCCGCTGGGCGGCCTCGCTGACGGGGTCGTCGGGGGCGACGCTGACGACGTCCTCGTTCATCAGGTCCGCCGCACGGATGACGTCGCTCTCGGCTTTTTCCAGGGCGTTGACGATCCGCCGGAGCGTCGACAGCCGCGGGTCCACGTCGCCGCCTTCGATCCGCGCGATCAGCGGCTGGGAGACGTCGGCCGTGTCCGCGAGTTCGCTCTGCGTGAGCCCGAGTTCGGTACGGCGCTGCCGGAGATCAGCGGGCGTCGGGAGTTCCATACGAATGGATAACCACGGGTTATAGAAAGTACTTTGGGTTACATTCGATCCGGGAACCGTCCGGGGAGCCGATTGGGACACGCCGTCCCCGCCCGCGGGGGTCGCCACTCGAAAACCGCACCGCGAGTCGCCCCGGTTGTCCGGACGTGAGAGAACAGTCCGCGATGCGACGTGTGCCCGGTGGTCGCTACTCGTCGTCCGCTTCGGTCTCGACGATGTCGACGACCGATAGCGGCACGTCGCGCAGCGCCCCGCCGACTTCGCTCTTTGCGATTCGAGAGGCGTGCTCTTCGCTGTCGGCGTTGAAGACCTCCATCTCGAGTGCGAGGCCGACTAGCGCGGTGTCGGCCGCGATGAAGGCCGAATCGAACGGCTCCCCACAGGCCGGACAGCCCGTCGCGCCGACCTCGACTTCGACGTAGTCCATGTCTTCGCTGTTGAGTCGCTTCCCGGCTTCGCTGACGGCGACGCCGATCGCGTCGTCGATCGCATCGACGTCACGAACGAGCCATGCCGCTTCCATCGCGACGAGATAATTGCCCATATGCTCCGGTCGGTCCGGGGGGTTTCCTGCTTTGCGGTTCGTCCGCGCCAGCGGTCGCTCGCACCGACCCCAGTATTGCAGCGCGCACGTCAGTCGGATGATTCCCATAACTTACGAGAAATCACCGGATCAATTCCCACCGCCATACCCGTGGATCGACTCGAGTACGCCTCGAGTTGTTCCCCCAACAAGCACGGTTTAATCGCAAGCGGGCGTCGACCCAAAAACGAATTAACGATCATTATGATCTCGATTCTTCAAGAAGGCTTATATATACCCTCCGTCTGGGCATCGATGAACGCTGATGATATCCCGCGCGTACCACGCGACCCTGTTCGCACTGTACCAACTGTGCATTATGGTCGGCATCGTCGCGATGCCGCTCGCGATCGCCGCCCGCCAGGCCGGCATCACCCTGCCGGTCCACCGCGTCCTCGAGAACGTCGAGGGGGCCTACGAAGCCGCACAGCACTGATCGACTGCTCGACTGCTGACTGGTTTTCCCGCACGCCGATCCCCGACCCGCAGGAGCCGACCCCGCGGTCCGACTCGTCGCTCGAGCCGCCGGTCCTCGCAGCCGGTGAAAGCGGAAACGGCAGTGGTGACCGCCGGTGTTTTATACCGTCCCGGTCGTAGGGTTCGATCAATGCGTACGCCCACACACGACTCCGATTTCTCTCGGACGGTCGACCAGTTGGCCGACGATCCGAACCCCTACGAGCCGGAGGTCGGATCGATGCCCCAGAACGACCTGACGCAGGCCGATCTGGACAACGTCAACAAGACCGGGACGACGACGATCGGCATCTCCACCGCCGACGGCGTCATCATCGCGACGGACATGCGCGCCAGTCTCGGCGGGCGCTTCGTCTCGAACAAGAACGTCCAGAAGGTCGAACAGATCCACCCGACCGCCGCGCTCACGCTCGTCGGCAGCGTCGGCGGTGCCCAGTCGTTCATTTCGACGCTCCGTGCCGAGGTCAACCTCTACGAGGCCCGACGCGGGGAGCGAATGAGCATCGATGCGCTGGCGACGCTCGCGGGTAACTTCGCCCGCGGCGGCCCGTTCTTCGCCATCCACCCCATTCTGGGCGGCGTCGACGACGAGGGCAGCCACGTCTACAGCATCGACCCCGCCGGCGGCGTGATGGAAGACGACTACACCGTCACCGGCAGCGGGATGCAACTCGCCTACGGTCACCTCGAGCAGGCCTACGAACCGGACATGTCCAACGAAGAAGCCAAGACCGTCGCCGCACGGGGCATCAAGTCCGCCGTCGAGCGCGACACCGGCTCCGGGAACGGCGTCTTCCTCGCGGAGATCACCGACGAAGGCGTCGACATCCACGGGCACCACGATTTCGACGACGTCCTCTAAACCGGCCGATACGGGCGGCTTTTCCGAAGTCGACGAACGACAAGTAGCGTCGCCGCTTCAGTTTACATCGATCTCACGCCAGTCCCGTGCGATCGGCGCGCAGTGTCGCGGTCACCATCGTGCCGGTCGGAACGGGTCGCCTCCGTGTCAGCGGATGAGTAACTTAGTCGAGTCGCGCTGACTGCTCGAGTCGAGCCTCGGCCAGCGGGGACTCCTCGAGTTGGACCGCACGTCCCGTCTCGCTCGAGCGGTAGATCGCGTCGATCACGCGCTGGACGGTCAGGGCCTCCGCGACGGTGTTCGTCTCCGGGATGCCGGCCGTCGCGATCGCCTCGAGGAACTGTTCGTCCTGTTCGGCGTAGCCGGTGACGGCCGAGTCGGCGGTCATGGCGACATCGGCGTAGTGATCACAGCCCGTGGTTCCGGCCTCGAGAATCCGGAGTTCGGTGTCGCCGATGTCGAACTGGGCACCGGATTGTGTGCCGCGCACGCGGAAGTCCATGCTCTCCTCGCGGTTCGTCGCCCACGCGGCCTCGAGCGAGATCGTCTGGCCGTCCGTTGTGCGGATGAACGCGCTGACGGAATCGTCGACCTCGTAGGCCTCGGCCTCCGCGTCCCAGTTGTCGCCGAACCCGTCGGGGTCGGCGAACTCCTCGCCGGTGCCGAACGTCGTCCGGGTGACGCCGCTGACTTCGGCGATATCGGGGAAGTCCAGCGCGTACAGCGCGAGGTCCAGCGCGTGAACGCCGATGTCGAGCAAGGCACCGCCGCCCGCGAGTTCGGGATCGGTGAACCACGATCCCGGCCCGGGGACCCCACGCCGGCGAACGTAGTTGGCCTCGACGTGCGTCAGATCGCCGAACCGACCGCGCGCGTGCTGCTCGTCGAACATGGCCATCGACGCCGCGTGCCGGTTGTGAAAACCGACCATACAGATGCCGTCCGATCGAGCCGCCGTCTCGGCGATCCGCTCCGCGCTCTCGAGCGTGTGTGCGAGGGGCTTTTCGACGAGGACGTCCAATCCCGCCTCGAGAGCCGTGACGGTGATCGGCTCGTGGAACCGGTTGGGCGTCGTCACGATGACGGCATCGACCGCGTCGTCAGCGACGAGTTCCTCGTGGGTCTCGTAGGTCCGCGCGCCGAACTCGCCGGCGAACCGATCGCGTTGCTCCGGAACGAGGTCCACGCCCGCGACGATCTCGGCACCGAGGTCACGGATGCTTCGCGCGTGGAGATTGCCCATGCCGCCGAGGCCGACGATACCGACCCCGATCCCGTCGCCGATCATGTCCAACCCCACGATTTCGTCGGAGTAGCAATGGCAGTAAAGCGAGAAACCGGCCATTTCGCTATCGGTTGCGTTCGATTCCGGTCCATACGGAGAAGGAGTGGGCGACCGAAATAAGGGTTATGACCGGTTAATCTATACAATTATTCTGTACTTCAGGTTTTAGAAGGTCATTCCCGCCCCCTATAGTGAATTGATGCGGAATATGTGAATTTCCAAGTGGCAAGACTGTCTTCGGTTTCCCGACCGGCGCTGCCGACCTGGTCATGTCCCGGCCGGATCGGTCGACCCGTTCCGTTGGCCCGACCGAACTATAAGTCGCTCGCAGGTGGAGGGACCCGCCATGGCCGACGTCACGATCTGGAACGAGTTCCGTCACGAACGCGAAGACGATGCGGTCGCAGCCGTCTACCCGGACGGCATTCACGCCCCCATTGCAGACGCACTCGCCGACGACCACGCGGTCCGAACCGCGACGCTCGACGACCCCGAGCACGGACTCACCGCGGCGGTCCTCGACGCGACGGACGTCCTGCTGTGGTGGGGACACGAGGCCCACGACGAGGTCCGAGACGAAATCGTCGATCGGGTCCACGAGCGCGTGCTCGAGGGCATGGGACTGATCCCGCTTCACTCGAGCCACTACTCGAAGCTCTTCAAGCGACTCATGGGAACGTCCTGTCAGTTGCAGTACCGCGAAGACGGGGGGACCGAGCGGCTGTGGGTCGTCGATCCCGGCCACCCGATCGCCGACGGGCTCGACGAATCAATCGAACTTCCCGAATCGGAGATGTACGGCGAGCCGTTCGATATCCCCGAGCCCGACCGACAGGTGTTCGTCAGCTGGTTCGAGGGCGGGGAGGTGTTTCGGAGCGGCTGCTGCTACCGGCGCGGCAACGGCCGAATCTTCTACTTCCGCCCGGGCCACGAGACGTATCCGATCTACGAGCACGACGACGTTCGACGGGTACTCCGAAACGCGGTCGACTGGGCCGCCCCGACCGAGGGCTCGCCGCGGACGTTCGGAGAACGGGAGTAACGGTCCGACTCACCCGCTTCGTTGCGTCTCGACCAGTTCGACGACGACCTCGAGATCGACGCCGGTCGCCGACTCCAGGCGCTCGCGAACGTCGGTGGCGAAGTCATCGGGGAGTTGCTCGCCCGGCGGTCGTTCGACGAGGACGGTAACCACCGGATCAGCGCCAGTGTAGACGTCGACGAGTTCGTAGTCGACGGCGAGTTCCCGGAACTGGAGATCGGTGCCGTCGGCCAGTCGTTCTTCGTTCATCGTCTCGAGTTCGGTCCGGACGTCGTGTTCGACCGCCGCAGTTCGGTAGGTCCCGTACGTGACACCGCCGAGAACGGCGGTGAGGATGGCGATCGCGACGAAGAGGACGGCGATTCGCGAACGAAGTCGCCCGTAGGCGCGCTCGATGTCCGCGGTCCGGTGCGGTCGGTAGCCCGAGAGCCACAACAGGAGCAACGCCGCGAAATTGATCGAGAGCATGTTGACCAACACGAGCGTACCGGCAGTGAGGACGACCTCCGGACGGCCCCAGGCGATGCCGAGCCCCGCGGTGGCCGCCGGCGGAACGAGCGCGACGGCGATCGCCACCCCGACGAGAACCGACCCGACGTTGCGAGTGAGGCTGACGACTGCGGCCACGCCGGACCCCAACGCGAGAAACAACGCGAGGAGATCGGGCGTGATCCGCTCGTGGATCTGGGGCACCGTCGTGATGTCGAACCCCGGCGGGAGCAATATCGTCCCCCTGAGCGCCCAGCCGATTACCGCCGCCGTCGCGACCGAGACCACGAGTCCGACTCCCTGGAGCACGACGCCCCGCGTCGCGAGTTGCTCGTCGTCGACGACGACACCGACGCTCGCCGACAGCGCCGGCCCCATCAGCGGTGCGACGACCATCGCACCGATGATCGTCGCCGCGGAATCGAGCAACAATCCCGCCGTCGCGATCGCCGTACTCACGACGAGCAGGCTGAAATAGGTCGAGACGGCCGGTGCGAGGTCGACCGCTCGCGACCGGAGTTCTTCTCGAGAGATTCGCGTCCCCGACACCCGAGTAGACAGGTCGTCGGTCCGCTCTGAGACGACCGCCTCCGCGGCGGTGACGACCGTATACGAGCGTTCGTCGAGCCCGGCGGCTCGAAAGTCGGCCATCAGCCCCTCCACGGCCGGCGGCGGGACGGGAATCGAAACGAGGGCCTCGAACTCGCCGCGGTCCGTATCCCGTGAGACGGTGTAGTCGACGCCGGCTTCCTCGACCGCCTCGAGAACGAGGTCCAACTCGCCTCGCGGCACGAATACCTGAACGAGACGCATACGGCCAGTACATCCGCTGTCTCTTATACACATCTCTGAGNAGATGTGTATAAGAGACAGGTCAGGTTCGGCGACCGCTTCGAGCGGCGTCGGCCGACACCGGTCGTAACTCCCCGCGGGGCGGTTCAGAACTCCTGTCGGCCCTCGTCCGTAATCACGCTCTCGAGCAGGTCGACCGGCGTCGCGTCGTAGGCGGGGTTCTCGATGGCGAACCCGTCGGCCGGCTCGGGCAGCACCTCGCTGCTCGGCCGGTACTCGTTCTCGAAGACGAACCCCTCGCTGACGATTTTCGAGGCCGAACCCAGGACGGTGACCGGAACGTCGAGTCGCGCGGCCGTCGACGCGATCGGGAACGTCCCGACGCGGTTGTACAGCGTCTCGTCGACGATACAGTCCATGCCGACGACGACCCGATCGCACTCCTCGAGGAGAAGTCCGTGCGCGTTGTCGGTGATCAGCGTCGTCTCGACCCCGTCGAACTCGGCGAGGGTTCGGGCCGTCTTGCGCCCGATGTATCGGGGCCGCGCCTCCGTGACGTAGACATCGAACGCCTTGCCGGCGTCGGTCGCCTGCTCGAGGGCCTCGGCCACCGTCGAGGAGTAGTCGTGGGTCAGGAGGGTCGCCCCGTCCTCGAGTACCGCCGCGGCGTTTTCGGCGGCCAGGCGTTTGCCGGCTTCGATCCGGGAGACGACCGCGTCGATCCTCTCACTGGTGAGTTGCTGGGCCGCCTCGACGCTGTCCGGGTCGGCCTCGGTCACGTCGTCGACGACCTCCCGGACGGCGTTCTGCAGCGAGGCGTGGGAGGGGTTCGCCCGCCGTAGGACGGAGCCGTTGCGCTCGAGGGCGCGCGTGTACTCCTCGACCGTTGCGAACTCCCGCCCGACCAGTTCCTCGAGGGCCTGGGTCGCGTGGACCGCGACCACCGAGGAACTGTGCGTCTGCATTTCACGGATTTCCTCGGCCGTCTCGTCGATCATACTCCGATGGTTTTCGGTCAGCGCAAAAGGTGTTCCGGGTGCACTCAGCCGTCCCATCGCAGATCCGTCACCCGGTCGCCGTCACGCGCTCTCGACGATCTCGAAACCGCGCCGCGGCCCGGTGCCAGAATGACCTGGCACCGAGTCGTCGATGATTTCACCGCTGCCCGCAGGCTTACGTCCTCGAGTCCCCTAGTGCCGCCGATGACCGTCACCGTCCGGTACACGTGTCCACACTGCGGCGCTGTCGTGAGCGTCGAGCGCCGGCCGGACCTCGCTGACCGATCCGTGACCAAACTACCCCAGCCGGGATGGGAGTACGCCGGCCCCGACGAGGAGTTCGAGTCGGCCGACGGCATCGAGTTCCTCTGCGGCGAGGACGGTCCCGTCACCGACCTCGAGGGCGAGCCCATCGAGGGCTGTGGCCGGCCGTTCTACCTCAACTTCGTCCGCTACGAGCAGGGTGTCGAACTCGAGCCGGAGCCGCCGACCTACGGCGGGCCGCGGTTCGATTTCAGTCCGTGAGCGGTTCCGCTGCCCGAACACAACCCTTTTCGACGCTGGCAAGTAGCTAGTGACATGAACGAAACCGCCGTTCGCGACCGGCTCCGGACGGTCGACGATCCGGAACTCGGCGACGACATCGTTTCGCTCGGGCTCGTCAACGAGATCGACATCGACGGCGACCAGGTCGATGTCGATCTCGCGTTGGGTGCCCCGTACTCCCCTAGCGAGAGCGATATCGCCGCCGCGGTTCGCGAAGTCCTCACCGACGCAGGCCTCGAGCCGGACCTGACCGCCAGCGTCCCTGACCGCGACGATCTCACCAGCGAGGAACAGGTGCTGCCGAACGTCAAGAACGTCATCGCCGTCGCCTCCGGCAAGGGCGGCGTCGGCAAGTCGACCGTTGCAGTCAACCTCGCGGCCGGTCTCTCCCAACTGGGCGCTCGCGTCGGCCTGTTCGACGCCGACGTCTACGGGCCGAACGTCCCGCGGATGGTCGACGCCGACGAGCCGCCGATGGCTACCGAGGACGAGACGCTCGTCCCGCCCGAGAAGTACGGCGTCAAGCTGATGAGCATGGCCTTCCTGACCGGCGAGGACGACCCCGTCATCTGGCGCGGGCCGATGGTCCACAAGGTCATCACGCAACTGACCGAGGACGTCGAGTGGGGTCACCTCGATTACCTCGTGGTCGATCTGCCGCCGGGGACCGGCGACACCCAGCTGACGATGCTCCAGACCATGCCCGTCACCGGCGCAGTCATCGTCACCACCCCACAGGACGTTGCGCTGGACGACGCTCGGAAGGGCCTCGAGATGTTCGCCAAACACGACACGGTCGTGCTTGGGATCGCCGAGAACATGTCGACGTTTGCCTGTCCCGACTGTGGCGGCGAACACGACATATTCGGCTCCGGCGGCGGCGAGGCGTTTGCCGAGGAGCACGAACTCCCGTTCCTCGGCTCGATTCCGCTCGATCCGGCCGTCCGCGAGGGCGGCGACGGCGGCAAGCCGACGGTCCTCAAAGATGGAGACGGGACCAGCGATGCCCTCCGGACGATCACCGAGAACGTGGCGAATAACACGGGTATCGTCCACCGACAGGCCATTTCCCAGAGCCGACGCAGCGAGACCTCCTCACCGGACCGATGAGCGACGACCAAGACGACACCGAGCGCGGAATCGCGACGGCCGACACCACCGGCTCGGACACCGAATTCGCGCCCGATCCCGAGCGCGTCGCGTTCCTCCGCGAGATCGCGGACGACGTGCGCGGCGACACCAGCGAGAGCAAACAGCTCGCCAACATCCTGTATCGGACCAGCGACCTCTATGACGAGGGCGAGGATACCTCGCCCGAGGAGATCGTCCGCAACGTGAAGTTCATTCTCGAGGTCACCGAACGCGGCGGGCTCGGTCGCTGAGTCGGCTGCCTCGAGACCGATCGGCCGGCCGCCGGGGCGCGTCGCTTTTGCCTTTCCCCACCGAGATACGAGTGTGGACGCGAATCAACGGTCTCGAGCGAACCCCTACGGCATGGACGAGGAGTGTCGGAACTGCCCGGCGCTCTGTGAGACGCGCAGTCGGGTCGTCCACGGCTACGGCGATGTCGGCGCTGACTTCCTGTTCGTCGGCGAGCGGCCGACGGCGCGCGCCGACGACACGGGCGTTCCGTTCGCCGGGGTCGGCGGCAGCGACGGCGACGGCGGACTGCGACGGCTGCTCGAGCGGCTCGGTCTCTGTGACGTGACCTCGCCGGCCGAAACGCCCGCCCTCGAGAACGTCTACCTGACGAACCTCACCCGCTGTCGCGATCCCGATCGGCGGCCGACCGACGAGGAGATCGGTAACTGCGACCCCTATCTCAACGCCGAGATCCGGATGATCAATCCGGAAATCCTCGTTCCCGTCGGCGAGCGCGCGCTGACCGAACTCGGCGTCGAGTACACGACGACCCCGGTCGACGACCTCTCGCTGCCCGCCGACCACGCGACGCGGATTCGGGGCCGCGGGTTCGAACTCGTTCCCATGATCGAACCGCACGCACAGACGAGCGACCAGACGCAGGTCTGGCTCGAGACGTTCGTGGACCTGATGGCGTCGGACTATCGGCAGACGAAGGGACGGCAGGAACGGTGAGGAAGCGGCGGTGACAGCGACCCGAGCGGTTACCAGTACGGGTTCTCGCGCCAGCGTTTCGAGCCGACGCCGGAGGCGATCAACGCCGCGACGGTGAGAACCGCGACGGCGAACACACCGATCGTCGGGGCGAAGAGCGGGCCGGGTGAGTTAAGGAGATAACCAGTGCTGAATCCGTACACGCCCAGCGCTGCCAGCGCGGCGATTACGAGCGTTGCGAGCAGTCCGGCGAGCGACCGTTCGTCCATACCGTTCCGGAGGGACTACACCGTTATAATTCACCTTCATTTCCCATCGGTTTCGGTCCCGCGACCCCCGGAAGCGCCGCGTTCAAGAACCGTGCGCTCGGAGGATGGGGCATGATCGTCGTCGTCCCGATCGACCCGCCACGCGAGGGACTCGTCCTCTCGTCGCTCGCCGACGGATCGCCGTTGACCGAAGCCGAGGCCGCGTCGCTCTACGAGGCCGCCGTCGCCGACGTCTGCTGGGCCGTCGCACGCAGCGGCGGCGACCTCCTGCTCAACTACCGCGACGCCGAGACCCTGCCGGCCGACGAGGCCGACGGCGACCCCGAGGCCGAGGTGCGGGCGCTCGCGCTCGACGCGCTCGGCGAGGACGCGGCGATCCGGTTCGAACGGCAGGTCGGTTCGAACCGCGCCGCTCACATCGGCAACACCGTCACGCACCTGCTCGAGCAGGAGGGAGCCCAGAGCGTGGGCGTCCTCGAGCCGACGGTGCCGCTGGTCAACAGAACGGAAATCGACGGAGCGGCGATGTCGCTCCGGCGTCACGAGGTCATCCTCGGGCCGTCCGACGAGGGGAGGGTCTATTTCGCGGGGTTCGCGGAGCCGATCGATTTCACTGATGCGTACGCCACGCCCTCGCTCTCGACGATGAGTCGCCGTGCGAGCGAGGGCGGTCTCGGCGTCGGCTTCGCGCCGATGCTCCCGACCGTGTCGACGCCGGCCGGGCTCCGATCGACCGTGGCCGGACTCGAGGCCCGACGGGCGGCCGACCGTCCGGGTGCCGAGGCGACGACGGCGCTGGTCGACGAACTGGGGCTGACGGTCGGGGACGACGGCGCGCTCGAGCGCGAGTAGACCGACAACCCTTTTTGAACGTGCGGAGAACGTGCAGGTGAGGTGGGGTGGCAGAGCGGCCCAACGCGCCTGCCTTGAGAGCAGGTGGCTGTCAAGCCTCATGGGTTCAAATCCCATCCCCACCGTTTTTCGCGGCGCAGACGACGAACGGAGTGCCAAGTCTCTCGAGCGGCGGACAGCGCAGGCCATCCAACGCCGACCGTCAGCCCGGACCGTCACACGGCGTATCGACGCGCAATGCCGGCCGGGACACACCCGGTACAAAAGTACGGCGCGGCGACGGCTCGGCACCGTCTCGAGCCCGCAGTTCAGCGATACGACAGTTCGAGATCGCGCGCTCGGTCGAGCAGTTCCGCGTCGTAGTACTCCTCGGTCTGTGCGGGTCGCATGCCGTCGATCGCGCGGACCTGCTGGACGGTGTTCCGGAAGTTCTTGAAGGTTGCTTCGTCGACCATCTGGCCGTCGATGGTGACCGCGCCGGTCCCCTCGCGTTTGGCTTCGTTGAAGCGTTCGATCTTGTGCACGTCACGCTCGAGTTCGTCGGGCGTGGGCATGTGGACGGTGTTGGCCTGAATCGTCTGCTTGGGGTACAGCGACCAGGAACCGTCGAGTCCGAGCTGGGCCTCGTGCTCGATCTGGTCGGCGTACTCGTCGGCGTTGTAGTAGGTCAGGCCGGCACGCTCCTTGAACAAGTCGTCGAAGGGGCCGCCGATCGAGAGCAGTCCGCCGGCGCTGGCCTCGTTCGAGAGGGCCTCGAGCAGGCCGTCCCAGCGCGGCATGCCGTCGCCGAGGTCGCGGCCGCCGAGTTCGGCCGCGTAGTCGACGGGGCCGAAGACGAGGGCGGTGAGTCGGGAGTCCGCACCGAATTTGGAGATCTCGCGCAGGTCGGAGCGGGCGCGACCGGTCTCGACGATGACCGAGAGCCCGATCGAGCCGTCGTCGTAGCCGTGTTCGGCCTCCGCCTCGGCGACGACCTCGGCGGCACGTTTCACGTCCGCGAGACGGCCGACCTTGGGGACGACGACGCCATCGATCTCGTCGCCGATCTCGCCGACCAGTCGGTCGATCTGGGTGCGGCCCTTCTGGCAGTACTCCTCGTCCTCGTAGCTCCACTCGACGCGAGGCCAGATCTCGCCGGGGAAGTCGTACTCGGGAACCTTCTCGATGGTGTTCTCGAGGCCCTCGGCTTTCATATCGGGTGCCGTCCCGTCTTCCATGTCGGGGACGAGCCAGTCGGGGGCCTGGAACCCCTCCGCCTCGAGCGCGGAGGTGAGGTACTTCGCCGAGTCGTCTTTCGGAACGGCGGCCGGTGCAGTCTGGAACGTACGGCAGAGTCGAATGTCGTCGGTCATGGTTTGTCTGGGAGTGTGTGTGTGTGTGTCTGTCTGCGGTCGTCTCTGATGGTCGTTCGTCTCAGTTCGAGCGCTTTCGAATCTCGGCTGTTCGTGTCCCCGAGTAGACCGGGTCGTCGTCCTGATTGAACGCGATGTGTTCGAAGGTGACGGTGCCGGCGGCGTCACTCGAGGCGTCGTCCTCGGCCTCGATGACGCGCGTAAAGGCGTAGACGGTGTCGCCGACGGCGACGAACGTGTGGAAGGATTCGTCGTCGAAGCCGACCTCGCGCCACGTCCGCTCGTCAGAACGGGCGTGACCGAGCGCCGTCGAGCGGGTCACGTCGCCGTAGGTGACGATGTTGCCCGACGGCGAGTCGGCCATGACGTCGACGTTATGGTGCTGTTTGGCGGTATTGAGCGTCGATAGGGGCAGCGAGGCGACTGTCACGTCGTCCTGTGTGCGGCCGCGCTCGTGGCGGTAGGCGACGGCCGCGTTCTCGTCGTCGGCTTGTTCGAGGGCCGCGACGAAGTCCTCGTAGGAGCCGCCGTCCGGCGAGATGAACTCGGCGGGGAGGTCGGGTTCGTCATCGCCGTCCCCGTCGGCGGTTGCGGCTCCGCTCCCGTCCGTGGCCACCGGCTCGCGGCGCGGGATCATGTTCGTCCGATCGTAGGAACAGAGCACGTCGCCGGTCTCGGCGTCCGTGCCGCGGGTCCGCCAGGAGACGATGCCGTATTCGGGTCGGGAACTCGAGGTCGCCGTATTGACGACCTCGCTCTCGACGTGGAGTTCGGTGCCCGCGTAGACCGGCGCGCCGGGGAACCGAACGTCGGTTCGCCCGAGGAAGTAGCCCCCCTTCTCGCTCAGATCCTCGACGGTGATCCCGAGCGTCGCGGCGGTGAGATAGTCCGGGTGGATCGGCGGTTCGTCGAACCCGCGCGCTTCGGCGGCATCAGTGCGCCAGTAGGCGGGGTCGTGGTTGAGCGTCTGGCTCATCCACTGTTCGTTGCCCCACTCGGTGAGGGTGAGTCCGGGAGCGTGTTCGATGAGGTCCCCCTCCTCGAAGTCCTCGAAGCAGTTGCCCTTCTCCTTGGTCTCGACTTCCGCGAGCGCCCGTGCGAACGTGTCCGGATCGGTCCACTCAGTCATCTGCGGTCACCTCGTCAGTTTCGGTTCGCTGCTCGTCCCGTTCGCGGCGGGCGATCGTCCGCCGCATTTCGTTTTCGACGATCATGTACCCCTCGTCGAAGCCCATCCCGGGCTTGGCGAGCACCTGCGCGGCGTTCGTCGCGAGCGCGACGTGGGCACAGGCCCGCGCGGAGGTTTCCGTCTCGTTGCAGGTGCCGCCGAGGTAGGCGCGCGTGTCGGTCCCCTCGCAGTAACGGACCGCCTGCCCGCTGCGGTGGATGCCGCCCAGATCGGGCGTCTTCACCTGTACGAGGTCCGCCGCGCCCGCGTCGACGAACGCCTGCACGTCCTCGAAGGTGTTACACCACTCGTCGGCGACGATATCGACGCCGACGCTGGCCTCGGCGAGCCCCTCTCGGAGTTCGACCATCGCCGCGATCTGATCCTCGCGGTCGCCGACGTCCATCGGCCCCTCGATCTGGATCGGGTACGGCGCTGCGGCGTCCTCGAGCGCGGCGAAGTAGTCGACGATCTCGTCGCGGTCGTAGGGCGCGCCGAAGAGTTCCCCGATCATCCCGTACACGTCGATATGGAATCTGGGTTCGTAGCCGTCCGGTCCGAGTTCCTGTGAGCGCTCGACGAGCCACTCGACGTACTCGAGCAGCACTTCGCCGTTCTCGCCGATCTTCTCGACGCTGTTGATGAGCGCGTGGGGCAGGACGGGGACGCCCTTGACGAACATCTTTTCCGTATTATTGTAGCGGTCGTCGCCGGACTGGCCGAAGACGGGGACTGGCTCCGTGGCGGGCTCGGTACCCAGCGCGTCGGCCATCACGTCCGTCTTCGTGGTGTTTTCGGCCTCGGCTGCGGCGGCGAGTAAGGCCTGCGAGACGCCGTAGCGGATCGCGGTGTGGAGCCGGTCGCCGTCGACCTCCAACTGCTTGAGGGATTCGGCGTTGTCGAGGAAGTCGGTCGCGTCCCGGCCCTCGAGTGCGTCGGCCACGGGACCCTCGATGACGGGGGCGTACGCCGCGGCCTGAAAGAGCGGATCGCGGCCGCCGGCACCGGAGTACTGGACCGCGGCGCAGTCGCCCCGCACCACGGTGCCGTCGGCGAGTTCGATATCGACGATGAGCGTCTCGCCGGCCTGGCGAATCTCGTCGAAGCCGTCGGTGACCGGCTCGCCCTCGTAGGTGAAGCCGTCGTGTGCTGCTCCCTGCTTGATCGCGCGCTGGTCGTCGAAGAAGAACCCGGAGTAGCCGGGCGTGGCGTGTAATCCTGTAATCTCCATTTAGACGTCACCCTGTGGTCGGCCGATGAGTTTGCCGTCACTGATCGCGTCGACATCGTCCGCGACCATTCGGAAGGACTGATCGCGGCCCTCGGTCGTGGCGCGTTGCGAGAGTCGAGCCTTGTGTATTTCCTTGATATCGTCGTCCATCTCGAGGTCAGCCCACTCGAAGATGCGGACGCGGCCGTCGTCGTCCCGTGCGGGCAGGACGGCCCCGGCGGCGCTGTCGCTGGGTGCAAAGGGCACGTCGAGTGCGCCCGAGTCGAAGGCCTTGAGCGTCCCCTGGACGACGTCGCCGTCGCCGTGCTCGAAGATGGTGTCCATCAGACAGCGGGTCTCGCGTTCGATGAGGTCCTGTTCCTCCGCGATGCCGTCGATGTCGATCTTTTGCTCGATGGCCATGTCGATGACCTGCCGCGTCGTGCGCAGGCCGGCGGAGTTGGCCTCCTTGGTCGGAACCCCCTGGAACTCCTGGGGGGACTTGGTGATGACCTTGTCCGGCTGGGCGATGGCAGCAGTCATGCCGCCGAGGCTGATGACGCCGTTGGCGCGGGCCTCGTCCGGCGGGAAGCCACCCATCCACTCGTGGAAGACGGTCGTGACGACGACCTCGTCGGGGAGGTACTCGTTGCCCAGCTTCTTCAGGGCGTTCAGGGCGGCCACGTCCTGGACGACGTTGCCGACCTGGCCGTAGCCGAGCGTGATCGAGCGCACGCCCTGGGTCGCGGCGAGTTTCCCTTCGACCAGCATGATCGCGATCGCGATCGACGGCGGGACCAGGGTCCCCGTCAGCGGCCCGAACGGCTCGCGGTTGATCCGCACGCCGCGTTCGGTGTAGGCCCCCGCCAGCCGGTCGACGAACTGCCACTTCTCGATGGTCTCCTCGAGACCGTGGCGTTTCGTGTACGGGATGTTGTACGAGATCGGCCCCCCCTCGAAGCTCTGGAAGCCGCCGGCGAAGGTGATCGCCGCCAGCAGTCGGGCGTCGGGCGTGCCGTGGCGGACCTCGATCGGCGCGTCGATCGCGTCGATCAGTTCCCGACAGCCGTCGACGCCGTGATTGACCGCCGGGAAGCCGTTCAGCGTGTCGTCGCCCGTCTCGAGGGCTTTGTCAAGGCCCTGCTGGGCCTTCTCGTACTCGTTGTCGCGCGTGTACGAGTCGATGGTCGTCGGGAGGAGGTCCGCCTGGCCCTCCTCGTGGAGGTACTGCAGGAGTTCGATCTGGTCGTCGAGCCGCGGAACGCCGGCCCGGGGTTGGAGGAGGGGCTTGTCGGCCGACTCGAGGACGTCCGCGAATCGCTTGTGGTCGGGCAGCGACTCGTGGTATGCGATCGCGTCCTCGAAGTCGACGTCCGCACCCGTCGGCCAATTCGACCGAATCTCCTCGTCGATACGCCGTAGCTCGTCGGATGGAATGCGTTCGTCTCGTATCATCTAGCCAGTTAGGAGGTAATTGTGGCCGGCTCCGATTCGGTCGGCGAGATCTGGAGATCCTCGCGGAGCGCGGCGATCGCGTCCTCGGGGTCGGTCTCGGAGTCGAAGACGCGGTCGAACCCGAGCTCCCGGAACGTTTGCCGGGTTTGCTCGAAGTCGTCCTGGCCGACGGCGAGGTTGCCGCCGATATAGCTGACCGCGTCGACACCCGCGTCCTCGAGAACGCTGTGGAATCCCTGACAGTCCTGCTCGGCGTGGCCGTAGAGCGAGGAGACGAGTACAGCGCTTGCGTCGTGAGCCTTGGCGGCCTCCGCGAACTCCTCTTGGGAGGTCTGAACGCCGAGGTTCACGACATCGAAGCCGGCTGCACTGAAGGCTTGCTCTAAGATCGTGATGCCGACGACGTGGGCATCGGAGCCGATAACGCCGAGGACGACCGTTTGGGACATCGTATCCAAAACCATGAGGAACTGCGATATAAACCTAATGATCTTCCATGATAATACTTCTTAAGGATATTAACAGCGTCTCTATGTCAGATGACCACAACCCTCGTGGTATACGAGAACAACTACATAATCGATGGTAAGGGTTTTGGTACTGGTTTGGGAAGGGGGGCATACACACACATGGGAGCACTCTCGAACCTTCGCGTGCTTGATCTGACCCAGGTGCTGGCCGGGCCGTACTGCACGATGCTGCTCGCGGATATGGGCGCGGACGTGGTCAAGATCGAACGCCCTGGCGGGGACATGATCCGGTCGAACCCGCCGTTCGTCGACGATCCCGACGAGGAGGCCTACGGCGGCTACTTCCAGAGCGTCAACCGCGGCAAGAGGAGCATCGAGTTGGACTTAGGCGACGACGAGGACCGCGCGGATTTCCTCTCGCTCGTCGAAGAGGCCGACATCGTCATCGAGAACTACCGCACCGGCACGATGGAGAAGTACGATCTGGGCTACGAGACTCTCACGGAGTACAACGAGGAGCTCATCTACTCCTCGATTCGGGGCTTCGGCGACCCGCGGACCGGCGAGACGCACCGCCAGGGCCAGCCCTCCTTCGACCTCATCGCGCAGGCGCTGGGCGGCGTCATGGAAACCACCGGCCAACCCGACGGCCCGCCGACCAAGACCGGCCCCGGCGTCGGCGATCTCTTTACCGCCACGCTGAACTGTATCGGCGTTCTCGCCGCCGTGAACCACCGCGAGCAGACCGGCGAGGGCCAGTACGTCGACACCGCCATGTACGACTCGATGCTCAGCTTCACCGAACGCGCCATCTACCAGCAGTCCTACACCGGCGAGGCTCCCACCCGCCGGGGCAACTCCCACCCCACGCTGTTTCCGTACAACGCCTTCGAGACCGCCGACGGCTACGCCGTCATCGCCGCGTTCAACAACAACCACTGGGCCGAACTCTGTGACGTGATGGACCGCCCGGACCTCGCCGAGGAGTACCCCACGACCGCCGACCGACTCGAGCACCGCGGGGCGCTTCGCGAGGACCTGGCCGAGTGGGCGCTCGAGTTGTCCAACGACGAACTCGTCGGGCGTCTCGAGGGGCGGGTGCCGGCCGCGCCGGTCCAGACCACCGACGAGATTTTCGACGACCCGCACGTCCACGCCCGGGACATGCTCGTGCCGGTCGAACAGCCCGGTGCCGACAGGGACGTCGAGATCGCGGGCACCCCGATCAAGATGAGCGAGACTGACCCCGAGCCCCGCGGTCGTGCCCCGCTGCTCGACGAGCACCGTGCGGAGGTGCTCGGCGAACGGGCGGAGGAGACGGCCGACGACTGAGACGGGCTGCTGTAACTGTTTGCCGGAGCGACCGCCTGCCGATCGTCATTCCGGTGACGACTGCGCTGTTGGTGCCTGTTTCGAGTATCCCTGTTACCAGTGGATTCTTGGTGTGACAATTCAAGGAGACAGGCATGAGTCAGGCGACGCTCTCGGACCGCCCGTACACGAACTCGAATCTCTTCTCCGGCTACTATCTCGACGAGCGGATTCAGGACCGCGAGGAGTGGGATTGCGACGACGACGCACAGGCGGCCATGGACGACCTGCAGTCGCTGTACGATCTCGAGTCGGGGCTGGTCGACGGCTACAAGGAGGACCCGCTGATCGACAACTGGATCGACGAGGTGCTCGAGGTGTTGGGGTTCGGGACGAACGTCGAGACGACGCTGCCCGAGGGCGGGGGGTACGTCGACGTGTTGCTGTTCGAGAACACCGAGGCGCGCCGTGACGCGGCGGAGGTCTACCTGAGTTCCGAGGACACGACCGACCTGTTCGAGCGGGGTGTCGGACTGGTCGAAGCCAAGCAGTGGGACGCCGACTTCACGACCCGGTTTAGCGACCAGCGGCCGTATCGGAACGCCTCCCATCAGATCAAACACTACCTCGAGCGGACGCCCGAGCGGATTCAGTGGGGCGTGTTGACCAACGGCCGCAAGTGGCGACTCTACGGGACGAACGACTACGAGACCCAGACCTACTACGAGATCGATCTGCCGGAACTGCTCGAGCGCGGGGATCTCGAGGCGTTCAAGTACTTCTATACGTTCTTCCGGCCGGCGGCGTTCCGCGAGTCGGGGGGCACGACGTTTCTCGATTCGGTCTGGTCGGAGAGCGAGACGGTCGCCCAGGAACTCGGCGAAGACCTACAGGACAACGTCTTCACGGCGCTGCGGGTGCTGGGCCGTGGCTTCGCCGAGACGAACGACCTGGCGATCGAGCCGGACGACGACGCGGGGCTCGGGGAACTCAAGGAGCAATCGCTCGTGTTGCTCTATCGGTTGATGTTCGTCCTCTACGCCGAGTCGCGGGGATTGATCCATCCGGAAGGCGGGGACGCGGTCGCGGAGTACGAGGAGAACTTCAGCCTCGACGAACTGCGCCTCGAGATTCACGAGGAGATCGGCGAGGTCGACGCCGGATTCGACGACGCCTACAGCGAGCACTCGACGACGATGTGGAGCCGGCTCGAGGACCTGTTTCGCCTGATCGACGAGGGCGAGGAATCGCTCGGCATTCCGCCGTACAACGGCGGGTTGTTCAATCGGGAAAGCCACGAGTTCCTGGCCGAGCACGAGGTCAGCAACCGCCATCTCGCGGAGGTCATCTATCGGATTTCGACGACGGAGAACGACGAGGGGCGGTACGTGTTGGCTGACTACGCCGACCTCGATACGCGCCATCTGGGGAGCGTCTACGAGGGGCTGCTCGAGCACCAGTTCCGGATCGCGCCGGAGGCGTACGCGGCGGTGGCAGAGGACGGTGGACAGGTCTGGAAGCCGGCGACGGAGGTGTCCGTGGCGGCGGCGGTCGAAACCGTCGACGAGGGCGGGCTCTACGTCGTCAACGACGAGGGCGAGCGGAAGGCCACGGGGGCGTACTACACGCCGGACTACGTGGTGACCTATATCGTCGAGGAGACGGTCGGGCCGCTGGTCGCGGAGATCAAGGACGACCTCGAGTCACAGGGCTTCGAGCCCGGTACCCACGAATACCTCGGAGCCTTCTACCGGCGGGTGACGGACCTGAAGTTGCTGGATCCGGCGATGGGGAGCGGGCACTTCCTGACGCGGGCGACGGAGTACCTGGCCAACGAGGTCATGGAGGAGGTGCGCGAACTTGAGGAGGCGACGGCCTTCGACGAGCAGCGGGTGCGCCGGGACGTGGCCAAGGAGTGTATCTACGGCGTCGACTTGAACGGGATGGCGGTCGAACTCGCGAAGCTCTCGATGTGGCTCGAGACGCTCGCCGCGGACCAGCCGCTGGCCTTCCTCGATCACCACCTCAAGGCGGGCAACTCGCTGGTGGGGTCGGACGTAACCGAGGTCCTCTCGAGCGACGCGGCCGACGGCGACGGGCAGTTGACGCTGCAGCAGGCGCTGGCGCGGGTCCGGCAGGACACCCTCGAACACGTCATGGAGCGGATGCAGGAGTTGCTCGAGATCGACAACGAGTCGCTCGAGGACGTCAAGTCGATGGAGGAGATCTACGACGAGGTGCGGGCCGACGCGTTCTACCAGCGGCTGTTCGAGGTGGCGAACGTCCACACTGCCGAGCGGTTCGATCTGGACGTGCCCGAGGGGGCCTACGAGCGGCTGGCGCGGGCGATCGACGACGACGAGGCGTGGGCCGAACTGAGCGAGGAGCCGTGGTTCCAGACCGCGCAGGCGATGAGCGGCGACGAGGCCTTTTTCCACTGGGAGTTGGAGTATCCCGAGGTGTTCTTTAACGACGATGGGGAGAAGCGGGCGGATGCTGGGTTTGATGCGGTGATCGGGAATCCGCCGTGGATTTCGAACTGGGAACTTACAGAGAGTAACGAACAAATTGTCTCTACGCTTGAGTCACTTTATCCTGAAGGTACGTGTTTAGCCCCAGTAAATTTCGCCACTGTCTCGTAGCAGGCGGCCAATCGGGGAGATATGCACCCTCAGCAAGGGCTAATTNGTACGTGTTTAGCCCCAGTAAATTTCGCCACTGTCTCGTAGCAGGCGGCCAATCGGGGAGATATGCACCCTCAGCAAGGGCTAATTGAACTTCTTCAGGGATGGTCTCCGCTCGGAGACCATCCCGGTGACCCTGCTGAGGTAACGCTGAGGTGGTCATAGTGGATAGGGATGACCTCAGCAAAGACGAACTTCTCTCACGGTTTCTCCAAATGGAAGAGCGAATCGACGAGTTGGAGGAGAAACTCGAGCAGAAGGACGAACGAATCGAAGAACTCGAAACACGTCTTCGCAAATACGAGAATCCACATACACCGCCGAGTAAGCGACGGTCGGGGACTGACGAGTCCCCGACCTCGCAAGATGACGAAGACGACGATGTCCGAACTGACGGCGGCACTCCCGGTCGGAAGGACGGTCACGCCCCAGAGTGGCGTTCTCCGCCCGATCCTGACGAAGAAATCGAAGTCACCTGTGACTGTTGTCCTGAGTGTGGCGACCACTTCGACGAGTCGGTGGGCGTCAGCCCCCGACTCGTCGAGGAGATTCCTGATCCGCAGCCCCCAGAAATCACTCGGTACAACCGCCACTACTACCAGTGCGATTCCTGTGGAACAGAGACAGTTGCGGCTCACTCCGACTGCCCCGATGAGGGGCAGTTCNCTCGGTACAACCGCCACTACTACCAGTGCGATTCCTGTGGAACAGAGACAGTTGCGGCTCACTCCGACTGCCCCGATGAGGGGCAGTTCGGGGTGAACGTCATCGCTCAATCAGCTCTGTCACGGTACGATCACCGCCTTCCTTACCGGAAGGTCGCTGACCGCTTCGAGCAACTACACGGACTCGAACTCTCGGGTGCATCCGCGTGGCACGCGACCGAGCGCGCTGCGCGCGCCGGTCGCTGTGAGTACGAGCAGATCCGTCGAGAGATCCAAGATGCCGATGTGGTCCACATCGATGAAACAGGCATCAAACGTGACGGTGAGCAGGCGTGGATCTGGACGTTCAAGACCGCTCAGCATACGTTATACGCGGTGAGAGAGAGTCGCGGGAGTGATGTTCCCGCGGAAGTCCTCGGCGAGGACTTCGCGGGAACGGTCATCTGTGACGGGTGGACGGCGTACCCAGCTTTCAGCAGCAACCTCCAGCGGTGTTGGGCGCATATTCTTCGAGAGGCTGAAGACGCCGCGGAAAAGCAGGCAGANGGTGTACGTCGCTCTCCAGGCCCGGCTGGAGAGCGACTTGACCGTCCGTGAGAGAGCAGACCTCCAGCGTGTGGCGCGAAGAGAGCTTGAATCGCTGATTGAACGGTCAGTACCCGACGGACCAGTGGCAACACTGCTGGGGAAGATCGAAGGAGGTCTTGACCACTGGCTCACCTTCGTCGGTGAGCCAGCGGTCTCTCCGACAAACAATGCCGCAGAGAACGCGCTTCGTGAGCCAGTGGTTCTCCGGAAAATCATCGGAACGCTCCGCAATGACCGAGGAATGTTCGTTCACGAGACGGTCTTGTCCCTGCTGGCGACGTGGCGCCAGCAGGGACGCAATCCATACGAAGAGCTTCGTCGAGTCATCAGCAGCAATGAGATGCTCTCACGGGCTCACGCTGTGCCGGCTGTCGAGACCTCGGGGTAAACACGTACNTACGAAGAGCTTCGTCGAGTCATCAGCAGCAATGAGATGCTCTCACGGGCTCACGCTGTGCCGGCTGTCGAGACCTCGGGGTAAACACGTACTCCTGAAGTAACCTCTGGACATTGGGATCTATTTGTCCCCTTTTCTTATCGAGCAGCTACACTAGTGAAGAATAATGGTCGTCACTCGTTCATCACACCCACTTCACTTGGAACCGAAAAATACGGGGCAAGATTGAGAGAAAAGATGGTGGACGATTGGACAATTCATCAACTAATACACTTTGGAGAACATCAAGTATTTAGAGAGGTTGACCGACAGTATCTCATTTATGTAGTGACTCCCGAAAAAAGAGTGAATGGAAGAACAGATCTAGTAGAGTTTAACGATCCTGAATTCACCACTACAGCAGAAATTCCCCAAGCTAATTTCTCAGAATACTCTAATTATTCGCTCCGGCCATCATTAGCTACTACAGATATTGATCTCAAGAGAAAAGTTGACAATGAGAGCATTTCTGCAGGACGTATTTGTTGTGTTAATGTTGGAGTGGTTGCACACGCTGCTTCCGATAGTGATCTGAACTTCAAAAAAGATGACGTGATATCTACGGATCCTCAAGAAGGATACAAGAAATATATTGAAGGGAGTGATATATCTCGATATCTAATTGATTGGGATGGAGAATATATCGACTATGAATCAAAGAAAGATCACTTCCATCGGTCAAAGTTTCCAGAATTATTTGAGTCGGATAAGATAGTGGTTCCAAGGGTTAGTGGGGCAGACAACCGAATTGAAGCCTGCTTTGATAAATCTGGCTACTATAATAATGATAATGTAACAAATATACTTAGGTGGACTGATGAGGTTCTAGAAAATCAGTCACCGAAGAACTTTGAGCCGCTATCGGATACAGATAATTATAGCCTAATCTCTATTTGTGGGATTTTCAATTCAAATCTGATAACGTATTATTTTTCACAATTTTTAGCAACAGGAACTCTGCAGGGGAGTTATTCCAGCATCTATCCTGATGATATTCGGAAAATACCGATTCACGAAGACGTGTCTAAGAGGCCGGACATATTAATAGAATTGGAAAATCAAGTCGAGAATATAATGCAGGCGTCTGGGAAAAAAAGGTCACTGAATATATCCCTCCTTGATCATCTCGGTTCCTACTCTGATGGCCAGACTATTGCTGACAGCGGCCTCACCCAACCCCCAACTGGCGCAGCCGACTCCATCCTCACCGACACTACTGAAGACCGAGACAACCTCCGCATCGGCACTGTCGAAATCATCCGCGAGTCCTCGACTTCCCTCGAGATCCGCCTCACAGCCCGCTACAAGCCCGAAGACGAAGACGAAGACGAGTACGAAACCGACCAGTGGGGATACACCGAAACCGAGCCCCTGCCGGCCCTCGAGATTTCGGACCTCACCGAAACCGAGGCCGACCTGATCGAGGCCTTCGTTCCCGTGGCCGTCGACGAGGCCGGCGGCTTCGCGAACTTCCGCGAAAACGCCACCAAAACCAACTCGCCCGTCGATCGGCTCCGAAAGCTCACCCTGCCCGCCGTTGATGACGTTCGGGACGGCCTCGAGAGCTACCTCGAGACGAAGGAGCGAGCCGAGGAACTCGAGGCGAAAATCACAAAGACGGACGAGTTGATCGACGAAATCGTCTACGAACTGTACGGGCTGACCGAGGAGGAGATCGAGATCGTTGAAGACACCGTTGAGAACTGATCTCCAGTAGTCTCCTGTCGTTCTGTACAGAGCGTGGCTGTATCGGCCCAGGGGGCATCGCGACACCTGTCGAACAGCATTGCACGCACAGTGCAACTGTTTTGCTATGAGACGAACGGCAGTCCGTTCCAACGCACTGCTCGCAGTATCGCGGCAACAGCCACTGCGCCCCACACAACCGCCCAAACGGTGCTTGGAACTGGGTCTTGAATAGTGTCGGTTAGGACTGCGACAGCATACACGAGACTGACCACTGCAAACCCGATTTTGATCCTCCAGGGGAGTCGGGTCAGCAGGCCAGCCCTCGGATTGTTATGGAGTTCTGACATATTCCACAGTAACATGTCTACCCGTATACACGTTCCGGTAGGGGCGAATCCGCTGTCGCCATTTTCGGGTGGATTGCTGAGCAACGCAGTTCGTCCTGGGCTAATTGCTGACAAAGTGTGATACCCAGTCCCCACCGATGGCGCAGAGTGTCGACAGAAACGCACTGAATGCGATCACGAAGAGAGACCACAGCACTCCCACCACGATCGCAAGAGCCAGAATGTCAAGCGGTGCTGAAAGCTCTGCTACGACGAGATCCCCAGAGGACCAGACCACCGGTAAGCCACCGATGGCCCCCGTTCGAAGGCCGGCACGTTTCACCGACCCAGAGTGTGTCCCGTAGTATAGCCCGGACAGGAAACCGGCCACGAGACCCGGAGTCAAGTAAATCATCGACGGATCGGATGTCAGAATTACTGTGAACGGTATTGAGATAACACCGAGGAGGACGTCCACCCCCGTGTATGTTCTTCCCACTGAGTGGCCATTACTGTTGGAGACCATAGTGCCTATGAATGTAGTCTCTTGTCCTTATATCAAGTATTTTTTGAATACAGGGAATGAAGAAAAACACCTACTCGAGGCCCCGATTACAGCCCGGCCGACCGACTGCGATGTCGACGTGGTGGTGATGGTGGTTCCGAAGGCTCCTGCCGACCGGCCGGGTGACTGCCGGGGCTCGAGCGAGCCCCTAGCCGTCGGGTTGGATGAGGGTTGGCGGCACCGTACAGCCACACGGACTGGCCGAGGCCGTCATGGGACCGGAGACGGTGAGGAATCCGACCGGTTCACCGCAGCGCGGACACTCCGGCGGCGACGAGTCGCCGTCCGAATCGCCGTCGCGACCGCTACGCATGGGTCGCACACCTCGAGCGAACGAACGGGGATGACACTCCTGCAGTCGGGCGATTCCGCTGTCGTGCGGGACGTTTATATCCCGGTAGAATGTATGCAAGCATGGCAACCGAGTCCCTCACGGGGAGTCGGAAGCCAAGTCTCGGGTGGTACCAGCACCCGGGACGTTTCGATACGTCCCCTTTCCTTTGGAGACCGGCTTCCAGTATAACCGTTGACGCGTTGGAACTTATATCTACTGCAAGCGGCGCGAAAGCGACGCCCACCGCCCGGGTGCCCCGCCGCTCGAGCACCCCCGCGCTGTGGTGGCTCACGGCCCGTCGGGGCTCGAGGCCCGTGCTGCGGATGCGGCTGTCCGCCTCGGGGACGGGTCGATCGGGGCCATCCTGTTCGCGGTCTTATTCTCGCCCGTTTATGTTTCTCCGCCGTCGAGAACCGACTATGGGACCTGCTCGCCGCCGTCGGCTACCGCCCGTCCTGGCGATCGGAGCCACGCTCAGTCCGGCCGTCGGCATCGGCTGGTTCGGCTGGGACCTGCTCCCGCTCCTGGTCGTCTACTGGCTCGAGGCGGTCGTCTACGTCGGCCGCTGTTCGCTCGAGTCGCTGTTTGCCGTTCGCCCCGTGGACGATGACTACTACGGGCTCTTCATCCCCCTCGAACGCCTCCGCGAGAAGCGCGGGAGCGTGCGCGTTGTCGAGTGGCTCCCGCCGGTCTTCCCGCGAAACGTGCCGTTCGCGCTCAACGGCGGGTGGCTGCTCTTCGCGCTCGGGACGCTCGGGGCTCTCATCATGCTCTTCGCTCGCCCCCCGGGCACCCTTGAGCGGGGGACGCTGGTCGGCATCGGCGGCGCAACCGCGCTCGTCGTGGGCAGGCACGCGGCCACGCTCCTCGAGTCGATCCGCTCCGACCGGTACAACGCGTGGACGGCACTGTCGCCGTTCTCCCGTCGGCGCTGGCTCGCCGGCGTCATCGTCGCCTTTCTCGTCCCGATCGTGGGTCTCGGGGCCGACCGGACCGGGCTCGGGCTCACGGCGACGGTCGCCCTGATTCTCGCGACGAAGCTCTGGTACGATTTCCTCGACCTCCGCACGCCCGACGACCGGCCGACCGACCCCCAGCGGGACGAGACTGCGATCGACGTACCCGAGACTGCGCCGCTCGCCGTCGTCCACACCGACGGACGCGGGATCGCCCTCGACGCGCTCGTCCTCGGTGCGATGCTGGCGCTGCTCCCGCCGGTCGGGTTCGTGATCCTGTTCTCGAGTGTCGCGGTTGGTCTCTGGCTCGGCCTTCCCGCGGGTGTCGCGACGGTCGTGCTCCTCGTCGCCGCCCGCGCGGCGTTGGAACTCCCGATCGCGTCTCTCAGGGACGGAGCCGTGGAGTACCGCGTGTACGATGCCGCCGTGATTGCGTACGATACGACGCTCGACGCGCCGCAGTGGCGGCTTCCCCGACGCGAGATTACGGACGTTCGGACGGACACCACGTTCATGAGCCCCCTCCTGTCCGGGGCCGTCGGAACCGTCCGGATCGACTGTGCGGATGGCTCGTCGCGTTCGCTCTCACTGGTCCGGAACCCCGAGGCGTTCGTTCGGACCCTCTCTGTCGAACCCGCCGCCTGAACCGACGCCGACCGGTTGCACCCCCGATAGCGCGCTGCGAACGGGGACGCCAAGAACACGTCACATCGGGAGCCACTCGAGACCTCGAACCGTGAGCGCCGCGATCCCGTCGGTCGTTCGCCCATCCGTCGGCCCGCCGGTCGGACTCGAGACGCCGAACCCGGCGACGGCTCCCCGATCGACCCCCGTTCGACGCGACAGTCGTTCGTGATCGAATGTGTGAAATTCCGACGGAGCGGACGCGACAGGCGCTGGAACGCGGTCGTGGCTGGCCCCAACCTATATCCCCGTGGTCCCGAGAGACGAGCCATGAGCATTCGAGACGAACCCCGGCGCGGGAGTGTCTCGATGGACCCGATTCGCGTCCTCCACGTCGACGCCGACTCGGCGTGGACGGCCGCGGTCGCCGACTGCCTCGAGCGAGCGGCCGCCCCCATCGAAACGCTCAGCGCGACCAGCGCCAGCGACGCGCTCGAGCGGCTCGAGCACGCCGATGTCGACTGTCTCGTCTCGGAGTACGACCTGCCCGATATGGACGGGCTGGCGTTGTTCGACGCGGTCCGAGCGGCCCACGACTCGCTGCCGTTCGTCCTGTGTCCCGGGGCGGGCTCGGAGGCCGTCGCGAGCGAGGCGATCGGGGCGGGGGTGACGGACTACGTGCCGAAAAGCGAGGGGGCCGCGACGCTGCGGGACCGCCTCGTCGCGGCCGTCGACACGATCCGCGCCCGCTCGCGCCGCAAGCGCCAGCTCCACGCCGTCGAAACCGCACGGGAGGGGATCAGCCTGCTCGACGACGAGGGCCGATTTGTCTACGTGAATCAGGCCTACGCCGACCTCTACGGCTACGAGCCGTCGACCCTGATCGGCGCGCACTGGGAGCGGCTCTACCCGGACGAGGATGTCGCGACCGTCCGCGAGGAGATCATTCCGACGGTGATGGCCGAGGGCGACTGGTTCGGCGAAACGACTGGCCTCCGGGCCGACGGCACCACCTTCGTCGAGGCCCACTCGCTGTCGACGACCGACAACGGCGACCTCATCTGTACGGTCCGCGACGTGACCGACCGCGAGGAGCGCAAGCGCGAACTCGAGCGCTACGAGACGATCATCGACGCGCTGGGTGATCCGGTCTACACGGTCGATTCGGAGGGGCGGTACGCGTTCGTCAATGATGCCTACGCCGCGATGACGGGCTACGAGAAGGACGAGATCGTCGGCCGCCACATCTCGTTTCTCCTCGACGAGCCGTCCGTGGAGCGCGGCGAGGACTGCGTCCGGTCGCTGCTCTCCGACGACACCGACGCCCGCCACCGGACCTACGAAATCACCGTCGAAACGAGCGACGGCGAGCGGATTCGCTGTGAGGACAACGTCTCGCTGTTGCCCCTGGCGGACGGCCGCTACCGGGGCGTCGCCGGCGTCGTTCGCGACATCACCGAACGCAAGGCCCGCGAACGCGAACTCGAGCGCTACGAGACGATCCTCGAGACGATTCCGGACGAGGTGTACTCGCTGGACGCCGCGGGTGTCATCACCGATATCATCCCTCCGATCAACGACGACGTGTCGACGACGGGGCACCGACCCGAGGAACTGGTCGGCGAGCACGTCTCGGTCATCATGGACCAGGACGATATCGACACCGCCGAGTCGGAAATCGAGGCGCTATTGGGCAACGATGACCGCGAGCACGCGTCGTTCGAAATGGAGACAGTCACGAAAGACGGCGAGCGCCACCCCAACGAGAATCACATCGCGGCCCTGCCGCCGGACGAGGACGGCTGCTTCCGGGGTACCGTCGGCGTCCTGCGAAACATCGCCGACCGGAAAGCCCGCGAACGCGAACTCAAAGCGCAGAACGAACGCCTCGACCGGTTCGCCGGCATCGTCTCCCACGACCTCCGGAACCCGCTGAACGTCGCCCAGGGCCACCTCGAGCGGGTCCGCGAGAGCGGCGACTGCGACGACGACGATCTCGAGGCCATCGCCTGGGCCCACGATCGGATGGCAGCCCTGATCGAAACCCTGCTGACGATCGCACGCGAGCGCGATCCCGACCCTGACACCGAGCCGGTCGACCTCGCGGACCTCGTCACGGACTGCTGGCGACACGTCGAAACAGACGACGCCGCGGTCGAGATCGAAACGGACGCCGTCGTTCGGGCCGACCGCGCCCGCCTTACCCAACTCCTCGAGAACCTCATCAGCAACGCCGTCGAGCACGGCTCGACGGACGACGCACGGGCTCGCCGGGACGCCGACCCCGACAGCGCCGCTATCACGCTCACCGTTGGCGACCTCGACGAGGCGGCGGCCGACGGGTTCTTCGTCGCCGACGACGGCTCCGGCATCCCGGCCGCCGAGCGCGACAGGATATTCGAAAGCGGCTACTCGAGCGATGGGACGGGGCTCGGGCTCGCGATCGTCGATCGGATCGCCGACGCTCACGGCTGGACGGTGACCGCTACCGAGGGAGCCGACGGCGGGGCGCGGTTCGAACTGACCGGCGTCGACCTGGTCGGCCGGTCGCGGCCCGGCGACGAGGAGTAATCCTTTTGCGGGACCCCTACACACGTCCGGGTATGAGCAGCAACTGGCCGGTCGATCCCGACGGCGAGGAGGGCAGCGAGGGGATGCGCAAGTTCGACATGCGGATCATCGCGGACAAGGTCGACGAGGAGGAGGACTTCCCGATGGACCGCGACGAGTTCGTCGCGGAGTACGGCGACTACCCGATCCGGATCAACTACGAGACGGTCGTCCCGATGAGCGAAATCTTCGAGTACGTCGAACCCGCGGAGTTCGAGACGATGCTCGACATGCACAAGGCCGTCGGCGCTGCGATGCGTGCGGGCGACTTCTGGACGTACCACCCGAAGGGCAGCGATCCCGAAAAGAAACACGCCTGAACGCCGCCCCCATCACGAATCTGGATTACGTATCGCTTATACGACGCCGTTCGAAATGAACGCCCACAGTGACTAACACGCAGGTAACGCTCGTTCAGATCGACAACTACGGACCCTGGACCGTGACGCCGGAACCGCGTCGGGAGGCCGACCTCCAGACCATGCAGTCCCGGCTGTTCGCCGAAATCTCGCAGTTCGTCGGTAACCGCGGCGGCTACGCCTTCTTCACTCGCTTCGACAACATGATCGCGGTGACGAACGGCTGCTCGCTCGAGGACCACGCGCTGTTACAGGAGTCGATCGGCAACCGGTATCCCGTCACGCTCAGCCTCGGCGTCGCGACGGGGACCAGCCCCGTGCAGGCGCTGTCCGACGCCACGGCCCGCTTGCAGGAGGCCGGCAGCGCACAGGACGAGAACCGCCGCGAGTGTCTCGAGGGGCGGGCGATCGACGACGAGTACCGGACCGACGACGACGTCCAGATCGCCCACTTCGACGTGGTCAACGCGACCGGCAACTACACGGACGAACTCAACGCCTTCGACACCTTCATCGAGATCGAGCAGGGGTACGCCGAACTCATGCGCCACATGCGCTACACCCACGACAGCCTCTCCTTTTTCGTCGGCGGCGACAACGTCATCGTCGTCTGTCCCGACCTCGCGGCGGCCGACTACGAGGAGGCCACCGCCCACGTCGAGGACGCCGTCGACGTCGAGATGCAGGTCGGCGTCGGTCGCGGGGCGAGCGCCCACGAAGCCGGCTTCGCGGCGAAACACGCCCTCGAGACCTGTCGGGCCGACGGCACTCGTGTCGAACTCGAGTGGAAGACGGCCTGAGAACGGTGAATTAGGGAACTTCGCTGCCGGCTTGCTTAAGTGTGACGGGAGTAGCTTTTAGCCCGTTCGTGGGTATCGTTCAGATATGGAATCGGAACTGTCCGTCAGGGATGTCCTGACGTCCGACTACGTCGGCGTCAGCGAGTCCGACACCGTCCGCGAGGTCGTGCGACTCATGCGCGAGGAACGGACGAGTTGCGCGCTGGTCGTCCGGGGTGCGGAGCCGGTCGGCATCGTGACCGAGTGGGACGTGCTCGGACTCGTCGCGGACGACCGCGATCCGTCGGCGACGACCGTCGGCGACGTGATGACGACGCCGGTCATCACGGTCGATCCCGATCGGTCGCTCACCGACGTTGCGACCACGATGGCCCGCCAGAACATCCGCAACGTCGTCGTCGAAGCCGCCGACGGCATCGTCGGCCTGGTTACCCAGCGAGACGTCATCGCCGCCGCGGGCTCGTTCCAGGCGACGATGACGCCCTCACGCTCGAGCGAGCCGCCGGTCGATCGCGACCGCGGAGCCGCCGATCCCGCAGCGACCCGGACTGCCGAGGAGGACGATACCCAACTGCTCCCCAACGGTGGCGACGAGTACACCACGCAGGGCATCTGCGAGGCTTGCGGCTCCCTCGCCGACGCGCTCTGGGATGCCAACGGCCAACTCGTCTGTGCGGACTGTCGGACGGTCTAATCGACTGCCGGTCCCGACTCGGCAGGTGTCGTGTCGGCGGCTCCCGATCCGTATCCCTCCGATAGAAAGACCTTTCGGGTGTCGCGGTGGACAGGTCGATAATGATCGCGACCCTCGACGACCTGGACGTCGAAGGGACTACCGTCGGTGTTCGCGTCGACGTCAATAGTCCGATCGACGACGATGACACGCTCGCGGACGATGCCCGACTGCGCGCACACGTCGATACCCTGTCGGAACTGCTCGAACGCGGCGGTCAGGTCGCCGTCCTCGCCCATCAGGGTCGGCCCGGCGGCGACGACTTCGTCTCGCTTGCTTCCCACGCCGACCGCCTCTCGACACTGCTCGACCGGCCCGTCGACTACGTCGATGCGACCTTCTCCGAGGCCGCCCGAGAGGCCGTCAGGGACCTCTCGAACGGCGGGTGCGTCGTCCTCGAGAACACGCGCTTTTACAGCGAGGAGTACATGGAGTTCGACCCCGAACGGGCCGCTCGAACCCACCTCGTCGCGGGCCTCGAACCCGTCTTGGACGCCTACGTCAACGACGCCTTCGCCGCGGCCCACCGCTCACAGCCCTCCCTCGTCGGGCTCCCGTCCGTCCTCCCCAGCTACGCCGGCCGCGTGATGGAATCCGAACTCGACGTGCTGGGCTCGATCGAGGAGACCGACGCCCCCCGAGTCTACGTCCTCGGCGGCGCGAAGGTCTCCGACTCGATCGATGTCGCCTGGTCCGTCCTCGAGAAGGGGCTGGCCGATCACGTCCTCACCGCGGGCGTCGTCGGCAACGTCTTTCTCATCGCCGACGGCGTCGACCTCGGCGACGCCAGTTCCGATTTCATCTACGACCAGGGCTACTGGGACGAGATCGACCGCGCCGCCGATCTGCTCGACGCGTACGGCGATCGGATCGCACTCCCGCGGGATGTCGCCGTCGCCCGGGACGGCGACCGCCACGAACTCGGCGTCAACGCCTTGCCCCCCGGCGACGGCGAGGCTGCGATGGACATCGGCGAGTCGACGCTGGACTACTACCGACGGATACTCGCGGACGCGGAGACCGTCATCCTCAACGGCCCCGCCGGCGTCTTCGAGGACGAACGCTTCCAGACCGGCACCCGGGAACTCTACGGCGCTGCGACCGACATCCCGACGAGCATCGTCGGCGGCGGCGACACGGCCGCCGCCCTGCGGACGCTCGGCGTCGAGGGCTTTTCCCACGTCAGCACCGGCGGCGGCGCGGCGTTGCGGATGCTCACCGCCGAATCGCTTCCCGCCGTGACGGCACTCGAGAATGCCCCCCAACGACCCGCAGCCGACGATTGAACGCGCGTCTCGCGACGACATCCAACCCCTCACCGACCGCTGGGTCCGCCTCGCTCGCGATCAGCGCCAGTACGGGTCGGCGGTCCGTGCCGACGCGAACCGCGAGACCATGCGGGAGACGCTCGGAGCCTATCAGGTCAGCGATGGCCTGTTCGTCGCCCGTCTCGAAGGATCGATCGTCGGGTTCGCCACGGTCTCGGTCGAACGCGGTGCCCTCGAACTCGACGAGACCCGCGGCATGCTGTCGAATATCTACGTCGAACCCGCCCATCGGAACCGCGGCATCGGCACGGCGCTGCTCGAAGCCGCCGAGGCGTCGCTGGCCGATCGCGGCGTCGACACGATGCTACTCGAGGTGATGGCCGACAACGAGTCCGCCCGGCGGTTTTACCGTCGCAAGGGGTACGCGGAGTTCCGGGTGACGATGAGCCGGACACTCGAGAGCCGGGAGAAAAACGATACACATTCAAAGGAGGACGGCTAACCCACGGCGTGCGCCAGGGGAGCATGGGCGGTTCATGCACTCGACTTGTAATCGAGACTTCGTGGGTTCAAATCCCACCCCTGGCTTGAATACGTAGTTCAGAGCCACTGCTGATTGATACGCCTTTTTCGTCCCAAGAAGTCAAGTGATCCGACCCGACGGGTCAAAACTCGTTCTACCGCCGGTCGAACGGAGGTGTCATTGCTCGAGTACCGCGACCGATGACCCGGCCCGTTCTGCGGAGCCTCGACGATATCGAGGCTTCCGAGTCCGTCATCGATCGTCCGAAACACGGTGAGCGAACGGTCCGGGTCGACTGAACCGCGGACGACGAGGAGATTTGCATCGCTCGACGACGCGTCACACGTCCGGGATCGCAACCGATTCGCCGAGTCGAATCCCTCACGGAGTCGATCCTGTCGTGTCCGCGTCCGTAATCGAGGGAAGGAGCACTGGTTCCTGCAAAAACGTAGTGAATGCTACTGATTCGCGGCCCGAATTAGACCGTTTCGACGGCGTGTTCGGATTCCCAGCCGGGTCCCTTGCCGAAATCGAGTTCGACGAACTGCTCGCCCGACGATTCGTAGATGCTGAGCACTTCCGTTTCCCACCCGCGGCACGCGTAGGGCCCGGTCCGACTCCAGTCTCCGTTCGGCGGGTCCTCCATCATCTGATAGCAGTCGTCACAGTCACTGCAGGGACTGTACTTGACGGTGTCGCCGACGGAGAGATGGGTCGCCGAAGCGCTTCCGGCTGCCATCGCGACGCCGCCGACGCTGGCGAGTCCGATGCCGGTCTTTCGAAGGACGCTACGTCGATCGATACCCGCGTTATCACTTGTCATATCTACACCGGATAGATATCGCCACTACTAATAAATCTTTGCTAGAACTAGTTTTACCGTATATGTATATTACTATCTTATTAAAAGCAGTGAGGGTCTGTAGTGGAAGATTAGTTCTCCCGAGTCGTCCCTCGAGCAACACTAACTCGGTCCGAAATCGATTCGGAAGCCTCGTCGGTGGACACGACGGTGTGGACCCCCAGTCGGGTCGGCGAGCGTCGCCGGTGGTGGGCGCAACTTCGAATAGAAAGGGGAGGGGAAAACGCGTGAGTATTGTTGCTGTTGACGCGCCAGCACGGAGTCACTGGATTGAAACGATCGGGCATCGAACACGGTCACAGACTGACAGCGCCGATGACTGACTCTAACCAGCCGCCAACACCGGACCGCTTGACCGCCCTTCTCGATGACGGAGATCACGAAGCGGTGGGTGCAGAACTGGCGCGGGTCGGTACGGCAGACGCGGACGCTCGCAAGCGAGCATTGCGGGCGGCTCGAGCGGACGTCGAAGAACGTCCAGGTGCGTTCGACGGACTCGCTGCCCCGCTCGTGACGTTTCTGATCGACGACGACCGTGCGATCAGACTGAGCAGCGCCAAACTGTTCGTCACCCTCGCAGCCTCGGCACCGGGTGCCGTCCGCCCTGTTATCGACTCGCTTGCGGAGCGACTGGCCGACGACGAGGAGTTCTACTACGTCCGAGCGCGGTGTGCCGAAGCACTCGGCTACGTCGCGCTCGAATTCCCCGAGGAGGTCAGCGACCCGGAGATCCTGGCGGACCTTCGCATCGGGCTGTCGTTCGACGAACCGGAGGTCAAGGAGAAACTCGCGAAGGCGCTGGCGTGCGTGGCGCTCGGTGACTCGAGTCGACTCCGGCATCAGGTCCCGTCGCTGGCCGAGCATCTCGATGCCGAACCCGAACTCGTCCGGTATCATCTCTGTACGGCGCTTGTCGCGGTCGGGTGTGCGTATCCCGAGACGATGTCCGAAGCGGTGGGTGAGCTACGAGAGCGATTGGACGACGAGAACCCCTACGTCAGGGGGCGAGCAGCGGAGGGGTTCGCGGTGGCCATCCGGTCGGACGCATCGATCGATTCGATCCCCGATCTCGGCAAGGTCGACTCCGGGGATGACGACCCGCCGGCGTTCCTCACCGACCGCGTGCGTTTCCTCCGACAGTCGCTGGCGGACGACGAGGAGTCCGTCGAGTCGCTAGCCGGCCTCGGGACCGTCGAGTCGATCCGGGACGGGACGGACGACACCGTCGAGGCGATCACGTCGCCCGACGGGTCCGAGTGTCAGCACTGCGGGCTCGACCTGTCCGGGGGCGGCCCGCCGATCTGTCCGCGCTGTGGCGCTCCACACTGACTGATCTAGGCTGACCGACTATTCGGAATCGTTTTATATGTTTAGGCTGGCCTAAAACACATGGTGAATGACGCCACTGAGCACGAGACACCGACGCGACGTGAGTATGTAAAGTACGGCGGCACGGTCGTTGGCGGGGGACTGCTCGCGGGGTGTGTGAGTCAGTCCGACTCCGATTCGACGCCGGAGGATGGTGGCTACTCGGTGACAATGGCACCCATGGGCGAGGTTACGTTCGAGGAGATCCCACAGGATATCTTCACGATACTGGGCCATCACGCGGACATGTTGTTGGCACTCGGGCGGGGTGACGATATCAACGCGATGCATGCCCCCGAATACCACCAGTCGCTGTACCGGAAATTCCTGCAGCGTCTCGACGGAGTCTCGGTCGACTGGGAGGGACTGTATTCCTCGTGGCCGCCGACGGAGGAAAAACTGTACGAACTGGATAGCGACGTTCACATCGCTGACCCTGCGAAGGTCGCGACGGCCAACGGATGGGACGACAGCGACATCAGCAAGATCGGCGAGACCGTCGGACCGTGGTTCGGGAACACTCTCAGCGGCACCCATCGGGAACCGCCGGCGGGCTGGGCCGACAAATACGAATACTACACGCTGTGGGACATTTTCGGCAAGATCGCGCAGGTGTTTCAGGAGACCGAACGGTACGAAGCGCTCGCCTCGGTCCACGAGTCGATGCTGGAGACGATCGAGTCGAACCTTCCGCCGGAGAGCGATCGGCCAAGCGCGGCACTGGTAACGTTCGCGTCGGACGAAAAAAAGGCGTGGGGCTACAAAATGAACTACCCGGGCTACTACGCCGCACACACCCGGCCGATGGGCGTCACCGACGCGCTGGCCGACGCCACCGGGGACGGGTACGGCGAGGACGGCCGCAACATCACGCTCGACTACGAACTCCTCCTCGAAGCGGATCCGGACGTGTTGCTCGTCCTCGGCCCGATGACGGCGTACCACGACCTCGACGATATCCGGACGAATCTGGAGGAAGACACCACTACACGCCATCTCACGGCCGTGAGCGAAGGTAACGTCTACGCCCAGGGGGCACGTCGACAGGGACCGATTCTCAACCTCTTCCAGACGGAAATGACCGCAAAGCAGTTGTTCCCCGACCAATTCGGCGAGTGGCCCGGCTACGTCGACGGCGAAGCGTACCCGGCGATTCCCGAGGACGAACGGTTGTTCGATCGCCAGCGAATCGCGGACATCATCAACGGTGAGAGCTGAAGCGATTCGCACGCTGCTCGTACGGCCGTCGTGCGATCAGCTGTACAGTGACCGTCAGTTGCTATGATAGGTCAAACGACCGTTTAACCCAGACCAAGTCATATATCCCGTGTCCGAGAGTATCCGATATGGATCGACGGACACTCCTCGTCGCGGGCGGGGGCTCCCTTACTACCCTCACGGGTGGCTGTCTCAGTGACTCGAGCACCCCGAATCGGAGCGACGACGAACCCGGTAACGGAACCGAGAAGCCGCAATCGTCATCTCCGGACGCCGGGATTTCGGTGGACGATATCGTCGTTCGAAAGGCCGTCACGTACGAATCTATGATGGGATCGGGCGGCGTCCATGCCGAAGACGGGACACAATATATCGTCGCCTCGGTGCGGGCCGACGAGGGCCTCCGGGCATCGAACTTCACGTTCGAGACGGGTGCGGAGTCCTGGACCCCGGGACTCCCCGACGGCAGGGGCGGGCTGAATTTTACGCTTGCGGACCACGGGGGCGGCCCGGTCGGTCGACGCAGCGGTGGCGAGAGCTCATACCTCGCGTTCACGGTCCCGTCACCGCTCTCGGCATCGAACCCGCGGATTCGGTACGCGGACCCCGACACCACGTGGCCGCTCACCGACGCGGGACGGGAGCGGTTGGCTGCGCCCGCTCCCAGCTTCGAACTGGTATCGCTGACCGTCGCGGAGACGGTGTCCCGCGGAGAGTCGCTTCCGGTGTCGCTGACCGTGACGAACACCTCCGAGACCGACGGCCGGTTTCTCGCAGCCCTGTATTGGCCGACGAAACTCATCGCGGACGACGACGAATCACACATCCTCGAGCGTGAGGTGTCCGCCGGCGACGACGCGACGTTCTCCCTCGAACTCGATACGGAGTACACGACCGAGACACCGGACTCGGTGACGCTATCGATTCGAGGGTATATTACCGCCGACCGTGAGGTCGCGGTTCGTGAGCGTTCCGCACGGAACTAAGCTCGTCTGCTGTCCCGGTCGCCCACTCGACCGTCATCTCGAGTCCATCGACGCGTCGGGCGGCGGTCGGGTATCGGCTCGCTGCGTGCGCCCTCATTCCGCATAGGCCTCGTGTTCCGGCGTCCACTCCGATCGTGGGAGTTCCGTCCAGATATTCTCTGCCCACATATCGAAAGACAATCGCATCGGATGGCTACTGCCGAGGTAACGAACTGCGTCCGATCTATAGGAACAACTGCAACTAGTGACACACTGATCGTACAGCACTCGTTCGATCAGGTATGCAGTGACTTGCAGTGGCCACTATAGCTCCGGAACGGACTGTTCGAAACAGCTACATGACTCCGGGACGTATCCGACGGTGGGACGTTCGTCCCGCCCCCGGCGGAATAAAAGGCACTCCGTAGCGGTTGCCGCCGAAAGCGATCGGCAATACGCACACGACCGAGTCCGGGACGGCCGAGGACACGGCTGTCGCGGGTGACGTCCGAGCCAAAGCCGGTCGCTGACAGGTGGTTCCCGCCGGCGTGTCACGAGACAAGCCCCCTGGGGGCCACGCGCGATCTCGAGGCGTGGCGACGAAGCCCTGCGCTTAAGCCGGTCGAAGAGATCGCGCGGATGCGTTCGAAAAGGGGACCCCATCCGCTCGAGTTCATCGGTATCGAATTCGTCGTCCGACCGGACCGATTCCCGGACGCCGATCGCTCGCACGATCAGCACCGAGGCCGAACGACCGGCTACGGCTACCGACCATCGTGCGCCCGTTTCGTCCAGCCACAGTTGAGACACGGACTGAGCCGGAGCGGTTCGCCACACTGCTGACAGTGGCCGCTCGGATACTGTCTCCCGCCCCCATCGTCGTCAGTCATTCGAACACCCCATGCACTGCTATCGGAGCTTATACAGATAAAATATTGGCCCAAAGACCCTCATTTAGGCGTTCGCCCGAGCGGTATTTCGACAGCGGTCCGCCGACGATTCGCCGAGCGTGAGACGGTGACAGTACAACGGACTCGAGGCGGGCGGGCCCGGAATGCGAACGTGGCTCGACCGAGGCCCTTACCAGAATCCGAGCAGGTTCCCCGCGACGACGACGGCGAACAGCAGCAGCGCGAGCGCCACGAGCACTACCGACTCGGGCGAACCGGACGAGTGGAAAACGCGCGTGAGTCGTCCCGATCCCATCCCATTCCCGCTGACGATCAATCGCTCACCCTCCTTGCTTGCCATAAGATATCATGGACTGACTTTCACTAAAAACTGTTTGTAGCGCGCCTGTCATTCCGGACTGAGTCCCGGACGTGGTGACCGTCGAGACACGCCCGATCGTCACTGTCGGCGAAGCAGAACGGAGGAGTCGATATCGGCCGTCGATGGGTGTTGGCGGTCTCGATGTGGGCAGTTTTATCATCGTGCACCGCTCCCGTATAACTGTCCGCGGGGTCCCTCGAAACCACCACCTACCGCCCCCGTGGGCGACCGTTTTCCGGGCAATGGACGGCGTGCTCTCCGCGACCGACGACGCGACGGACCGTCGGGACTCGACGCCTCCGAACCGGGGTGTGTCGATCGATATCGAAGCCACGACACGGCGACGAGTCGTTTGGGCGATCACTCGAGCGCCGACGGACCCTATTCGGTTTCCGGTCCCTTCGCAACGCGGGCCTCGCTCGTCAGGGCGTCGACATGAACGTGGAGTGCTCCCGAATCGGTCTCGAGCGGGACGATCCAGGAGGCACTGGTCCGGTGTGGCGTCTCGCGAACGCTCACGCCGTCGTACCCCTCCTGTTCGGCCGTCGTTCGAGCGATCCGTGCTGCCTCGTCCGCGTCTTCGATCCGGATTTCGTCGCTCAAGCGAACGGTTACGACCGGTACGTCCGCCATCCGGACGACTCGTTCGGTGACGCTCCCGACCAGGACCCGATCGAGGCCGGTTCGGCCCTGGGTCCCCATGACGATCATGTCGACGTCGTGTTCGTCGGTGTACTCGAGAATCTCTTCGTGGGGGACGCCCCGTTCGACGGCCGTCACGGCGTCGACCCCCTCCCGCGTCGCTTCGGCCTCGACGCGGTCGACCGCCCGCTCGGCGGCCGCAATCGCGCCGTCGGTCTGCAGCGTGCCGAGCGGCCCCTGCGGTACGATCGACAGCGCATGGACCGTCGCGCCGAAGCGATCCGCGATCGTCAACCCGTGCGTGATCGATCGGCGAGTGCCGTCGCTCCCGTCCGTCGGAACGAGGATGTCCTGATACATGCTACGGCGGAATTAGGGGGCACAGTCGTAAATACCCTCGAGTCGTAGCCGACCCGCTGCGAACGGTGTCGCCCCGCTGCTCCCTTCGAGAAGCTATCAGACCGATTATCGCTGGAAAGCAATCCTGCCGGATATCCCGAACGATGTAAATCTTTTTTACGACACGCGCAAACGTATGGCACGGGATATGACAAATCTTGTCACTCACGTCGCGGACGCCGTCGCGGAACACGGCGACAACACCGCGATCGGGTTTCAGGGGGCCGAAACGAGTTACGAGGAGTTCTGGGGGCAAACCGGGGCCTTCGCGACCGCGCTCGAGGAACGGGGGCTCGGCCAGGACGACCGCGTCGCGCTCTATCTGCCGAACGTACCGCCCTTCCTGATCGCGTTCCACGGGACGCTTCGGGCCGGTGGGGTCGTCGTCCCGATGAACCCCCAGTACAAGGCCCGCGAGATCGGTCACCTATTGGACGACAGTGGGGCGAAGGTCGTCGTCGCACTGGCCGATCTCGTCCCGTTCGTGACGGCGGTACAGGACGAGACGAGCGTCGAACACATCGTAAGCGTCGGCGGCGAAGCCGAGGGTGCGAGCACGCTCGAGGAGTTCCTCGAGCCCGGTGATCCGGAGATCGCCGAGCGTGATGACGACGAGGACGCGGTCCAGCCGTATACGTCGGGGACGACCGGTCAACCGAAGGGGGTTCAGCTCACGCACGGCAACCTCGCGTCGAACGCGAACGCGGCGTCGGAACTCGTTCCGGACGGCATCCGACCGGACGACAAACAGCTGGGGGTCCTCCCGCTGTTCCACATCTACGGGATGACCGTCGTGATGAACACGGCGCTGTTCAACGGTGCCGCGTACTACCCGCTGCCCGAATGGGACGCACAGGAGGCCGTATCGCTGATCGAGGACGAGGAACTGACGATCATGCACGGGGTGCCGGCCATGTACAACGACGTGATCAATCAACCGAACGCCGAGACGTTCGATCTGTCGTCGGTGCGGCTCTGTGGCGTCGGGGGTTCGGGCATTCCGGTCGAGGTCCTGCGTCAGTTCGAGGACCGCTACGAGCCGACGATCTACGAGGGGTACGGGCTCACGGAGACCAGTCCGATCACGCACTTCAACAGCCCGATCGAGGGCCGTCGGGTCGGTAGCATCGGGAAGACCGTTCCCGATGTCGACTCGAAAGTCGTCGACGACGACTTCGGTACGGTCCCACCGGTCGAGGAAGGTCCAATCGATGAGGAGGAAGCCGACCTCCACGAGATCACCGGCGAAATCGTCGTTGCCGGGCCGAACGTGATGAAAGGCTACTACGGCCTGCCCGACGCCAACGAGGCGGCGTTCACCGAGGCGGACGGGCGACGCTGGTTCCACACCGGCGACATCGGCTACCACGACGAGGACGGCTTCTTCTACGTCGTCGACCGCGAGAAGCACATGATCGTCACCGGCGGCTACAACGTCTATCCGCGCGAAGTCGAGGAGTTGCTTTTCGAACACGAAGACGTCGCCGACGCCGCCGTCGCCGGGATTCCGGACGACCGCCGCGGGGAGACCGTCAAAGCCTTCATCGTCCGGACGCCGGACGGCGATGTCACGGCGGACGAGATCACCGACTACTGCCTGACCAACCTCGCGGAATACAAACACCCGCGTGAGGTCGAATTCGTCGACGAACTCCCCCGAACGACGACCGGGAAGGTCCAGAAGTTCAAACTCCGCGAACAGGCGGGGGACGCATAATGGCGCTCGGTGACGATGTCCTCCTCGAGATCGATGCCGAGGGGGTTGCGACGATCACGCTCAACCAGCCCGAGCGGCGCAACGCGCTCTCGACGGCTATCAGCGACGGCATCTCGGCGGCGCTCGCGGAGATCGAAGAGAGCGACGCCCGCTGTGTCGTTCTCGAGGGGGCGGGCGGCGCGTTCTCGGCCGGCGGCGATATCGAATCGATGGTCGAGGGTATCGAGAACGATGTCCCCGCCGACGAGCGGGTCCGCGCACTCGAGCGGTCGACGAACGATCTGATGCGGACGCTGATCGAGTTCCCGGTGCCGACGGTCGCGTTGATCGACGGCCCCGCGGTGGGTGCCGGCGCGAACCTCGCGCTGGCCTGTGACATGCAACTCGCCAGTGAGGACGCCGTCTTCGGCTTCGTCTTCCGGCAGGTCGGCCTGAGCGTCGACGCGGGCACCTCCTATCTGCTCCCCCGGGTCGTCGGCGAGAACGTCGCGAAGGAACTCGTCCTCACCGGCGACATCGTCGACGCCGATCGGGCGAAAGAACTCGGCCTCGTCAACCACGTCTATGGACGCGACGAACTCGAGGACCGGGTCGACGAGTTCGTCGACACGATCGTCTCCGGTCCGCCGATCGCGCTTCGCCACGCCAACCGACTCGTCGGCGAGGGCCTGGAGAAATCCCTCGAGCAAGCCTTGACCGACGAGGCGACGGCACAGGGCATCGTCTTCGAGACCGCCGACCACGAGGAGGGCGTCGACGCCTTCTTCGAGGACCGCGAGCCCGAGTACGAGGGCCGGTAATCGACCGCGTTCTGTCGGTGGCGCAGTTCTCCCGTGTGTCGTGGGTGATCGCGGTCGTCGTGTTACTGCTCGTGAGTCTCGTGATGGGTCGTGTTCAGCGACCCGTTGTAGCCGTCGAACACATCGCCACCCAGTCGGACCGAGACGGATACCTGAGAGAGGCCGGCCTATTCGACCTGTCGGGACGCGGTTCCGAGCGGTACCACCGTCGATACCCGCGCGTTCTCCTTGAGTTTGAGTCCGCCGTCGGTCACCGACAGCGGGATCAACGGCAGGTGGTCTCGGACCCGCATCGAGGGATGCGAGCCGCCGCGAGCCAGCAGTTCGTTGCGCGGCTGGAGGTGGACCGGTTCCGAAAGGTCGGTCAGGAACTCGTTGTGTTGGATGACGTACTGGCCGCCGTCGAGGTGCCACCAGCCGAACTCGTCGTGGGGTGACTCGAGTGCCGTCGGGACGGGCTCGAGGTCGGCGTCCGTGAGTTCGTCGCCGCCGAAGTCGAGACGGCCGGGGGCGGCCACCTCGTAGACGGCGCTGACCGTCAGATCGACGCCGTGGTCCGTGACCTGCACCGGTTCGTACACCAGGTTGTCGATCGATTCGGCGAGGGGGTGGTCGGTGGGCATATCGGTCGATATGACGGCTCCGAGTATGAAAATAGTACTGTCACTGAGCGGGCCCGGCGGCACTCGGTCACCGAACCGCCGACCGGGACTGCCGGCGCGTCGGACTCCCCGAACCCTATGTGCTGGCGACCGTAGCTTTGAGTATGACCGACGTTCTCCCAGACGGGATCGCTCGCTTCGTTCGCGCGGTCGGCCCGGACCCCGACGAGACGCTGCTCGAGATGGACGAGTACGCCGCCGCCGCGGGGTTCCCCCACGTCGGCCCCGAGGTCGGAGCCTTCCTTCGCTTCGTCGCCCGCTTGAACGACGCCGAGCGAGTCTTCGAATTCGGGTCGGGCTACGGCTACTCGGCCTACTGGTTCGCCGACGCGCTCCCCGACGACGGCGAAATCGTCCTCACGGAGGTCGACGACGACGAACTCGAACTGGCTCGCGAGTACATGACCGCGGGCGGCTACGACGACATCGCGCGGTACGAACTCGGCGACGCGATGGCGACGATCGACCGCTACGACGGCCCGTTCGACGTCGTGCTGATCGATCATCGGAAGAGTACCTACGCCGACGCGTTCGAGGCCGTTCGGTCGGACGTGCCGGTCGGCGGCGTCGTCGTCGCCGACAACGCGATCACGGCCGGCGTCATCGAGTTCGATGCCCTCCTCGAATGGGCCGAGGGCGGTACCCCGACGGACACCACCGAACACACGCAGGGCATCATCGACTACCTCGAGACGGTGCGGGCCGATCCGGCCTTCGAGACGATCGTCGTGCCGCTCGGCGAGGGCATCGCGGTGAGTTATCGCGTCGAGTAATCGGTCGTCTCACCATCGAACACCTGTTCGTCGAGTTCCTCGGCCGGCGTCGAGGCCCCGTACTCCCGGAAGCCGAGGAAGATCGTCGCTCCGGCGGCGGCGAGTAACGTCGCCCACGTGATCGCAGTGAGTCCCACGACCGTCACCCGCGTAGGCCCCGGCACGCTCGAGCCGACGGGCTCGAGGCCAACGGCGTGTGCCACGGCGACGCCCAGAAACGAGAGCCACAGCCCCAACGCGGTGGCAGCGAGGCGTTTCCGCGTGACCGAGCGAGCGTAGCGAGCGAGACACGCGACGCCACCGACGGCGAGTCCCGTCGCGCCGATGGTGAGAGCGATGTGGTCGACGGCGACGGTCGCGACGCCGGCGACGGCGAAACAGCCGAGCGCGGCAGCCAACGAGGACCGTTCCGAGCCGTGTTTTGTCGGAATCACGTCGTGCACCGCTTTGCCGGGTTGAATCGGTGGGCGAATATATAGCTGTTGGCTGACTGCGAGCCGCTCGAGTCGGGGCTCGGACCCGGGACCGAATCGGGGACTGACGGGGCCGCTGGCCGGCCGCGCCGACGGTCGGCGGCGATCAGTTCGTCGCCGTTTCGGCGGCCGGAAGGGTAAACGAGAACGTCGAACCCTCGCCGGGCGTGGAGTCGACCCACATTTCGCCGCCGTGGCGCTCGATGATCCGGTGACAGAGCGCGAGCCCGATGCCCGTGCCCGCGTGTTCCTCGTGGCTGTGAAGGCGCTGGAACACCTGGAAGATCCGGTCTTGATTCTCGGCGTCGATCCCGATCCCCTCGTCGCGGACCGAAATCTCCCACTTCCATCCGGTCCGCTCGGCGCTGACGTGAACCCGCGGCGGCTCGTCACCGCTGTACTCGATCGCGTTCGAGAGCAGGTTCTGGAGCACTTGCCGAAGCTGGCTCGCATCGCCCGCGACGCGGGGCAGGGGGTCCGCCGTGATCTCGGCGTCCCGTTCGTCGATGCAGAACTGGAGGTCCTCGCGAACGTCCGCCAGAACCGCATCGAGAGCGACCGGTTCCAGCGGCTCGCCCTTCGTTTCCACCCGGGAGTACTGGAGGAGGCCGTTGATCATCTCCCGCATGCGTTCGGCCCCGTCGACGGCGTAGTCGATGAACTCCCGGCCGTCCGCGTCGAGATCGTCGGCATAGCGGCCCTCGATCAACTGGAGGTAGCTGGTGACCATCCGCAGGGGTTCCTGTAAGTCGTGCGAGGCGGCGTAGGCGAACTGTTCCAGGCGCTCGTTCGACTCCTCGAGTTTGCGCCGGTACGCCGTTCGTTCGGTGATGTCCTGGATGACCAGCATTCCGGCGGTTACCTCGTCACCCGTTCGGACGGGAAGGGTAGTGGCACGGAGGTCCCGGCTCTGATAGGTCACCTCGAAGGTGCGCTCGTCGCCGTCGAGGGCGGCCCGGAAATGGGGTTCGACCTCGGCGAGTAGCTCGTCGGAATAGCGCTCGTGGATCGTCTTGCCGATCGCGGCCTCGCGATCGATCCCGACTTCGCCGAGGAGTTGACCGCCGATGGCGGTGTACCGCAGTTCGTCGTCGAAGAGGGCGACGATGCCGTTCGGGAAGTTCTCGGCGAGGGTTCGGTAGCGCTGCTCGCTCGCCTCGAGCCGCTGCTGTCGTTCCTGTCGTTCCGTGATGTCCCGAACGACGCCGATCCGCTCGGGGCCGGTGTCCGCGGTCGCGATCGATGTCACCGTCGCCTCCACCGGGACCTGGATGCCGGATTTCGTCTCGACCGACGCCTCGATGGTCGAATCATCGCTCTCGGCGGCGATTTGCCGGGCGAGGGACATCACCTGTTCGTCGGCGACGAGCGAGGCGTGGCTGCCGAGCAACTCGTCGCGATCGTACCCGGTGAGCGAAACGTACGCCTCGTTGACCATCGTGAACCGGTCGTCTTCGTCGAGGACGTAGATTCCGTCTTCGATGGTCTCGATGATCCGCTCGTACTGCTCGAGGTGACGCTCGCGGCGTTTCCGGTCGGTGATGTCCTGGAAGTACACCGACAGTCCCGTTTCGGAGGGGTAGGCCCTGATCTCCATCCAGATGTCGAGCGAGTTGGAGTACCGCTCCCACGCAACGGGTTGCTGTGTCTCCATGGCCGTCCGATAGCGTTCGCGGAGGTCGGATCGGGCTCCGCTGGGGAACGTCTCCCAGATGTTCTCGCCGACGAGGGCCGCCGGGTCGTATCCCAGCAGTTCCCCGGCGCGGTCGTTGACGTGCGTGAACCGCCAGTCGTCGTCGAGCGCGTAGAACGCGTCCGAGACGCGTCCGAGGATTTCGCTCAATTCCGTCTCGAGTTCGTGCTTGCGACGCTCGAGGCGGCGCTCGTGCTTTTTGAGCGCGGTAATGTCCTCGCCAGCCGAAACAACTCGCTCGAGGTCGCCGTCGGTCCCGAACACGGGGACGGCGGTGACGGAGAACCACGACGGATCGCCCGTCGGTCCCTCGATCATGAGTTCCTCGTCGAAGACCGGCTCGCCGGTCTCCCTGACGCGCGCCGACGGGCCACGATCGGGGCCGACCGGGTCGCCGTCGGCGTCGACGACGGCCCCTTCGGCGAGCAGTTCCGTCTCGCCGAGCGGCCTGCGGTCGGCGAGTCCGAGCGCCGCCTGTGCGTGTCGGTTCGCCAGCACGGTCTGGCCGTCGGCGTCCTCGACCGAGATGGCGACCGGCGTAGTCCGGAGGAGCGTTTCGGTCTGAGAGCGCTCGCGCTCGAGGGACTGCTCGTGGCTGATCCGGTCGACGGTCGCCTCGAGACTCGACGCGGCGACTTTCACGAGCGAGCGGTCGCCCTCGTCGAACGCATCGGCGGTTTCGGACCCGATGACGACGACGCCGTGGTCCCCGATCGGCAGCCCGATCGCGCTTCGGATCGGCACCGCGGGGTCGTCCGAGTCGACGGGCACGTCGTCGATCACCGGCTCGCCGGAGTCGAAGACGCGCCGGGCGATCTCCGCTCCCGCCGCGAACGCCGGGTGTTCGTCGAACGGGGCCGCTTCGGGCTCGGACCAGGCAACTGGCTCGAGGCCCGTCCCCGCGGCATCGGAGAGGAAAACGCCGTTGAGATCGAGGTCCAGGACCTCGGAGAGGTACTGGCAGGCCTGTTCGGCGACGGCCTCGCGCGTTCCGGTGCCCAGCCACTCGCGGACGGCCTCGTGGAGCTGTCTGAGCTGGGCGGCCCGCCGGTGCTGTTCGGTCACGTCGTAGTAGAGTTCGACCCGGCCGCCCGCGTACGGGCCGGCTGTAATCGGTTTGCTCCGGTGCTCGAGCCAGCGCTCCTCGCGGCCGTCGCCGGGTGTGATTCGACACTCGAAGCGCTCGGCGTCGCCGTTGCCGTCGTAGGTCGACTCGAGGACATCGGCGAACGCGTCGGGATCGCCGACCCGGTCGCGGATCGTGTCGTCGATCACGGTCGCCTTGTCACGGCCGACCACGTCCGCCGCGTCGAGTCCGAAGTACCGCTCGGTAGCCTGGTTGATCCACGCGACGTCGAACGCCTCGTCGAGCACGAAGACGCCTACGTCGGCCTCCTCGAGCACTGTCGTGACCGATTCGAACGGCTGGGGCCGGGTCGATTCGGCGTCCGACGCCGCTCGAGGTCCGTGGCCACGTTCGGTGACGACGCCGATCGAGCCCTGACGGCCGTCGCTGCCGGGGACCGAGCCGAGCCGTAGCTCGCACGGAATCGCGGTGCCGTCGGCCGTCCGGATCGTTCCCTCGCGTTCGGTCACGCCGGTCGCGGACCCTGCCTCGAGCGCTCCACTGCCGGAGTCACCGAGGAGGGTCGTGACGTGCTCGCCGGAGAGCGCGTCGCGGGTGTAGCCCGTCAACTCGAGGAGCGTATCGTCGACGCCGACGATGCGGCCGTCCGCGTCGAGTTGGAACACCCCACCCGCAACCGTCTCGACGACCGTCCGGTACCACTGCTGCGCCGCCGACTTGTCACTGTCGTCCCAGGGGGCCGACACCGCCGGTCCCGCCCGTTCGGTCATTGGGCGTAGGAGGCCGCTCGAACGGATAAGTCCAACGCCGATTTTGTACTCGAGTCTGGCTACTCGTCGCCGCCGTCGGCGAGGATGCGCTCCTCGGGCGTCGGGCGGCCCGGATGGATGCCGTACCAGGCGAACCCGTAGAGGACCGTCATCGACACCGCACAGAGGGCGGTCGCGCCGGCGAGCGATTCGAGCGCGAGGGAGACGGCCGGACCGGCGAACGCGTCGCCGACGGCGGCCGCTGATTCGCCGTCGGGGGCCGTCGCGAGCGCGTAGGGAAGGAAGGTCGCGAACGCGAGCAGCCACCATCGCTTCGCGGTGCGTCGAAGCCGTGCCGTCCCGTGCTCTCTGGCGGTGCTCGTGACGCCGGCGACGCCGAGGGCGACCAACACGAACGCCGGCAGTGTTCGAAGCGGGGAGTCAAAGAGGAGATTAACCGCGACACCGGTTGCGACGATCGCGACGGAACCGGCAAGGAGCGAACGCGAGGGACTGGACCCTGTACGAGGCATGCTGCCGTCGGGTAGCAACCCATTGTACAAAACGCTCGCGAATCGTCGACGGCCGGCGTCGCGCGTCTCGAGCGGCGGCCGGCGTCGCGTCACAACAAAGGACGTATTACCGATGCCCGCAACTCGAACGTGAGAACGAATGAGGGAACGCGATCGAACCGTCCCCGTGACGGCCCTCCGACGACGAGTCTCGGCCGCGGCCGATCGAGCGACCCGCATCGCATCGGCAGTGCCTGGCGGCGGGGCTGCGCGGCGACTGGGACGGCTCTGGCAGCGACACGTCCGGGACCGTCCCGACCAGTATCAGGCGTCGATCACCTTTCCGACGGCACCCGACCGGCCGACGGTCGGTGAGATCCACGGCTGGATCGAAGCCCTCGAGTACGCGTTCGACGGCCGTCTCGATGTCTACGCCAGACGGGGGAGCGTCGCGGTCGAGACGGACCCGGTCTCGGCTGCCTTGTTCGATGACGCCGAGTTCGGCGAGATCTGTGAGCGGATCGAAGAGGGGTACGACGGCTCGCACGCGGTCGCCCATCTGCAAAAGTGGCGACGAAACGACGGGCGACTCGTGCAAGCCCACGTGATCGTGCCCGTCAAACCGCTCTTCCCGCGCGGTGATGCTGATGGGCCGGACGCGGAGCGAGCCGCAGCCGACTGACCGGCGCGAGACCGACAGCGACGTCGCGGCGGTGCGGGCGGCCGTGACTGCGATCAGGGTCCGGATTCAGTCGTCGTCGTCGCTCGGTCCGGGGCCGGGCTCGGAGCCGGGGTCGCGGTCGGTGCTCGGATTCGTTCCGGGGCGGTCGCTGCTCCGGGAGCGGCCGGTCGTCGATTCCCCTTCGCTGGGCGCGACGTTGCTCGTCCGGTTCATCCAACCGTCGATGTTTTCGGCGACGTAATCCTTGCCACCCCAGCCGAACGCGACGCCGGCACCGATGGCGATGGCCGCGCCGAGGCCCCACGCGATCGCCCGTGCGAACACGTAGAGGATGCCGACGTCGATCCCCATCGTGTCGAGCCCGATGACGATCGCGGTGAAGTAGAGGAACATCCGCGCGCCGTTGGCGAACCAGCTCGTGTACGCGGTCTCGGTCGCCGCGCGGGTCCGCTCGATGGTGTCGCCGATGAAGTCGGCGACGACGAACCCGAAGGTAATAACGAGCAGCCCCGCGATGAACGCCGGCAGGTACGAGACCGCCGTCGAGATCCACTGTGACAGCGTCGCGATCGCGAGCGCGTTCGCGGCCGCGAGGATCGCGATCGCGTAGACGAACCACTTCGCCAGCGTCCCGAAGGCGTTCGAAACCGCCCGTTCGGTCCCGCCGAGTATGCGACCGAGCGGCGTCTCGAGGACCATCCGATCGAGTTCGATGCCGTCGGCGAGCCGTCGGACGACGCCCGCTGCGACGCGGCCGATGCCCCATCCGATCGCGAGGATGATCAGCGCGCCGATCAACCGCGGAAGGAACGTAACCAGTTCCGCGACGGGATCTTGCAGCCAGTCGGGCACCTGTGCCTGGGCAGGATACGGTGGTACCATACACGACGCCGATTGGCATCGTCCGTGCTTTGTAATTGAGTCCGTATCGACTAGTCATGAAACCAACCGTTCTCGACCGACTAACGCGGGTCGGTTGAAGTGTCCGTTACGGGGAATTGTGCGACGGCCGTACCGTGACCGCTCGAGACGGGTTCCGAACGGACCGACGAGCGGACTCGGCCTCGAGACCGAGACGATCCTCGAGCCGGCGAGCGATAAACCCGTATTGTGACCGAATTCGAAACCGCGTCGGTGACGGCGGGGAATCGAATTCGATGCACCGCCGTCGACGGCTCGCCGAACGTGTCCAGTTTCACTCATGGGTCCGCAGTGTCGTGTCGAACGCTGGCAGGACGCGGCGGGCTCGACCGCTCGAGATCGATCAGGGGCGTCGAGCCGCGGATCGCTCTCGACGGGATCACAGCGGGGCGGGAACGTACGCTCGCGTCCGAACACGTCGATCTTCCGCCTGGCCTCGAACACGCCGTTGGATGCCGCTTCAGTGCGTCCGGATGTCGACGGAACGCCGGTCGGGACCCCCGATCAGTGTGATGGCGACGAGATCCGGTAAGACGGTATTACCGGGTAGCGTCTCGTCGGTGCGACGCCGGCCGGGATGAGCGTGTGATGTCGGTGTCGCCGCTCGTCGCCGCGGCCGCGTATTTCGACCGTACGCCGCGCGCGTCGGCACTACGCTATTGATGCTCCGCACGCGAGAAATGTCCATGTATCTCGGCGACGAGGCATGGCCGGCCCTCGAGACGTACTTCGAATCGGAATCGCTCGCGCTCGTGCCGCTCGGATCGACGGAACAGCACGGGCCGCATCTGCCGGAGGCGACCGACCACCTGATCGCGGAGGCGTTCGCGAGCGAGGCGGCCGACCGAACGGGTTTTCTCCGTACCCCGACGATCGATATCGGCGTCAGCGGTCACCACCGCCAGTTCCCCGGGACGATGTGGGTCGACCCACCGGCGTTCAGGGAGTACGTGGCGTCGCTGACGCGGAACCTCACCGCTCACGGCATCGATCGGGTGATTTACGTGAACGCTCACGGCGGGAACGTGCCACACCTCCGGGAGGTCGGGGCACGGCTCCGGCAGGACGAAGTCGCGTACGCCATCGAATGGATGTGGAACGACTCGATTCCGACCCTCGTCGACGAACTCTTCGAGCAGAACGGCCCCCACGGCGGGCCGAAGGAGACCTCGATGATCCAGTATCTCGAACCGGATCTCGTCCACGACGACCGGCTCGAGGAGGCCAGGGAGACCGGGGTCCCGAGCGTCGAGGCGGCGGGGACGATCAAACACGGCTCGCGGACGTTCTACGACGCGGCCGACAACACCGCCAACGGCGTCCTGGGTGATCAGACGGATGCCTCGGCCCAGAAGGGCGAGCAACTCTTCGAGGCTGCAAGCGACCAACTCGTCCGGCTCTGCGAGTGGCTCGCCGCCCAACCGTTCGAGGATCTGCTGCCCGCGGATCACGTCTCTGATCGCAACTGACAGTCACTGCACACCTGATCGCAGGACGGCGTTGCGATCAGTGTGTGAATCGTTTCAGTTGCGACTATCGGTCAGCGGGCCGACCCGAGCGATCAGCGATGATAATCCTTAATAGATGCTGGTGCGATTTTATTATATGGCAGTCGTCAGCGTCTCGATGCCGGACGAACTCCTCGCGCGGCTCGATCAGTTCGCCGAGGAACACGGCTATACCGGTCGGAGCGAAGTCGTCAGGGAAGCCTCGCGGAACCTGCTCGGGGAGTTCGAGGACACGCGACTCGAGGAGCGGGACCTGATGGGGATCGTCACCGTGTTGTTCGACTACGAGACCACCAGCGTCGAGGAGCGGATGATGCACCTGCGTCACGAACACGAACACCTCGTCGCTTCGAACTTCCACAGCCACGTCGGCGATCACTACTGCATGGAACTGTTCGTCCTCGAAGGCGAACTCGAGGACATCTCGGCGTTCGTCGGAAAGATCAGGGCGACCAAGGACGCGTTGACCGTCGATTACTCCGTCATTCCGGTCGATAGTTTCGATCCGCTCGCACAGGGATAGCGCCGCCGTGTGACGGAGCCGGTGTCATCCGCGTCGGTTCGCCCTCGAAGACACGGTGGCCGTCTCGCTCACCGATCCGTTCGATCGTCCCGCGGCTCCCTCATCGGACAGTCGGGCGCGCTACTCGTTTCGTTCCTCGACGACGCCGATGTTCAGCGTCCGAACCCGTGCGATCGCGCCGCGCAACCGGCGTCCCCACGGCGACCCCTCGCGGGCCGCGAGTTCGCGGCGGAGCCGCTCGGTCTCCGCCTCGAGGTCCCGGTTCGTGGCTTCCAGGTCGGCAACCCGATCCTCGAGTCGGTAGCGGCGCGCCCGCTCGGCGTCGCGACCGTTCCGTAGCTGATCGCGTTCGCCGCCGTCAGTCCGACTCGTCCGCGAGCAGTGGAGCGACTTCGTCTCGAGTCGGGAGCGCCGTCATCGCACCTGGGGCGGTGGTGGCCGTCGCCGCGACCGCGTTCGCGAACGCGACTGTGTCCTCGAGCCCCCGGCCCTCTCGGAGGGCAGTGATCGCGCCGGCGACGAAGGCGTCACCGGCACCCGTCGTATCGACGGTCTCGACCGCGAAGCCGGGATGGTCGACCGCGGCCGCGGGCCACGGTGCGTCGTCGGCCGCGACCGCGAGGGCACCCTCCTCGCCGCGTGTGACGAAGACAGCGTGGGTCCCACTCCCGTCGACCGTCGCTCGAGCGACCGCCGTCGGGGTCTCGCCGCTGAACCCGAGCGCCTCGAGTTCGGCGACCGTCGCGAAACACATATCGACATGTGCGAGCGCATCGCCGACCACGCGCGCGAACGTCTCGCCGTCGGCCCACAACTCGGCCCGGAAGTTGGGGTCGAACGAGACCGTACAGTCCGCGGCCGCGGCCCGCTCGAGCACGTCCAGCGTCGCCTCGCGCGCCGGCCCGCTCGAAAGCGTTACGCCGCCGGCGTGGACCCAGTCGCAGTCCGAGAGGGTCGCATCGTCGATCCGGCCGGGCTCGAGGCGTGTGTCGGCGGTCCCGTCCCGGTAGAACGTAAACTCGCGGTCGCCGCTCTCGTCGTGGGTGACGAACGCGAGGGCCGTCTTCGCAGCGGCATCGCGTTCGACGAACCGGTCGGGGAGTCCGTGGTCGGCGAGCGTTCCTTCCAGGTATCGTCCGAACGGGTCGTCGCCGACGCGGGTCCAGAACAGCGGCGGGTTCTCGAGTCGTTCGAGGGCGACGGCGACGTTCGCCGGCGCTCCGCCGGGGCGGCGCTCGAACCCGGCCACGGTTGCGAGCGGGCCCGGCCGCTCGGGGACCCAGTCGATGAGCGTTTCGCCGACGACCAGCACGTCGCGAGACATGGTCACGTATCCACCATCGACGGCGGTAGTTCTGTCGACAACCAATCTATATATGACACTGGTTGTAATCCCAACATATCCGTATGAAACACCCTTCTCGTCGCGGGCTACTCGCAACGGGGGCGAGCCTCACCGCGTTCGCCGCGGGCTGTCTCGATCAACTCCCGAACGACGGTCGCGACCAGACCGGCGAATCGGACGAAGCACCCAACACAGCCGAGAGTGGCGGGAGCGAACTGTCGCCACTCGAGCGCTGGGTTCCGGCCTCGAGCAGTACGGAACTGCTCTTTCACTTCCGGGACCTCGCCGAGGTCCGACAGCATGAGGGCGAGTTGCGGCCGAGCGTCATCGAAGACGTGCCAACGATGCCGGATGCCGACGGCAGCGAGGTCGTCAAGCGGGTGGCCAACGGCGAGTCGGCGGTGGAGTCGGTGCTCAGATTCGGGTCCGAGGGGGTCGCCGGAAACGTCGTCGTCGACGGCTCGTTCGATCGCGACGCGGTCGACACGGACCGAAAGTCGTCGACGGGCGAGTTCGCAGTCCTCGAGCGCGACGGTGTCTCAGTCGCGGTCTCCGCGGACACGGTCGTCATGAGCCCTGCCGACGGCGCGGCCCTCGATGCGATCCTCGCGGCGGGCGTCGAGGGAACTGGTCGCCGCGCCGACGAGCACGACCGCTTCGCGCAGTTACTCGAGCGCGTCGGCGACCGGACGATCCTCTGGGGCGAATACGAGGGCGATACGGACGGGACCGGTGCCGCCTTCTCGTGGTCGTTCGGGGCCGAGACATCGACCAACTCGGCGGTCGCCGTCTATCCCGACGCCGATCGGATGGCCGACTTCGAGGAGCGGATGTCGGAGCGGTTCGACGACGTGACGGTCGAGATCGACGGCAACGTCGGCGTGGCAACGCGAACCGTTCCGACCGAGGAGTACGAGTACCTGGATTTGTTCGCCCAACACGAGAGTCAGCCGGCACAACCGCAGGCGGGAGTGTCCATCGACTCCGACTCGTCGGATCGGACGGTGACCGTGGCTTATATCTCGAAAAGTGGGGTTGAGCGGCTCGAAATCAGCGATGAGAACGGGAACGAAGCCGAAATGACCGATGTCGGGGAGACGACGACGTTCGAGTACGACGCGGGGGCGTCGGGAGAACTGACCGTCGTCGCCGTCGGGAGCGAGACCGAGACCGAGACCGAGACCGTCGTCGCGACGCACTCGTATTCCTTCTGAGGACGGGCAGATGGATTCGAGACCGATCCGACAGGACGGCTGGCAGTGGTGGCTGCCGACTTACAGGATGATGCTCTTTTCGCGCATCATCGCGTGGATCGAGGCGTCGAGGCCCTCGCGGCCGATCCCCGAGTCCTTGTTGCCGCCGAACGGAACGTCGCCCAGCCCGTGGCTCGGCGCGCCGTTGATTCGGACCGCGCCGGCGTCGACGCGCTCGGCCAGCCGCATCGCGCGCTTGTAGTCGTTCGTGAAGACCGCCGCGTCGAGCGCGAGGTCGGAGCCGTTCGCGATCTCGAGGGCCTCGGCTTCGTCCTCGAAGGTCGTGATCGCGGCGATGGGGCCGAACTGTTCTTCGTCGACGATGCGGGCGTCGTGGGGGACGTTCGCGAGCAGCGTCGGTTCGAAGAACTGATCGGCGAGTTCGTCCGGAACGCCGTCGGGGGCACGTCGTTCGCCGCCGCGAACGATCTCCGCGCCCTTCTCGACGGCGTCTTCGACGAGCGTCTCGACCCAATCGGCCTGATCGGCGCTGATCAGCGGGCCGAGGGCGGTGTCCTCCGCGAAGAGGTCGCCGGCTTGCCAGGCGTCCATCTGCCCGTCGATCAGGTCGACGAGGTCGTCGTGAACCGATTCATGGGCGAGCACGCGCGAGATCGCCGAGCAGCGCTGGCCGGCGTACTTGAACGATCCCTTCGCGCAGTTACCCGCGACGTCGGTGAGGTCGGCGTCGTCGAAGACGATCGCCGGGGCGTTGCCGCCGAGTTCCATGTGCAGATTCACCATCCCGCTCTCCCGGGCGACGTGTTTGCCCGCGCCCGAGGAGCCGGTCATCGCGATCGCGTTGACGCGGTCGTCGCCCGAGAGGACGTCGCCGATCTCGCTGGCGTCGCCGGGGACGAAGTTGAACGCGCCGTCCGGAATCCCGTCGACGTCGTCGATGACGTCGGCGAGGATCGCCGCCGAGATGGGTGTCTTGCTGGCTGGCTTGAGCAGGACGCTGTTCCCGGCCGCGAGCGCGGGTGCGACTTGCAGCGCCGTCGTCGCCAGCGGGTAGTTGTACGGCGTGATACACAGCACCGCGCCGATCGGCTCGTGTTTGACGATCGCCTGCCAGCCCTCGTGGCCCTCGGTCGAGCCCTCGCGGTACTCGCCGGTGCTGACGATGGTGCGGGCTTCCTCGGCTGCTCGATCGAAGCGTTCGGCGGCCTGGCCGACCTCGCCGCGAGCCGAGGAGATCGGTTTGCCGGCTTCCCGGACGATGACCTCGGCGATCTCCTCTTCGCGTTCGCGGAGTCGGTCGGCGATCGTCTCACACCATGCGGCCCGCTCGACGACGGTCGTCTGGCGTAGCTCGGGTTTGATCTCGTGGGCAGCGGCCAGTGCAGTGCGGGCCTCAGTCGGCCCTGCGGCGGCGACGTGTGCGAACGTCCCGCCCTCGGCGAGGTCCGAGACCGACAACTCGGCGTCGGTCTCGAGCCACTCGCCGTCGACGTAGATGCGCTCCCGCCGCTGTGCGATTCTCGTTGCCATACCAGTTCCTTGGGCCCCCTCATTGAAAATGTTTACTCAGGCTCGAAAAAACAAAGGCGATATTGACGGTGCCGTTCGGCAACACGTTCACTATGGTTGATGCGCAAGCTTAGCCCCACATCACGAAATTTCTCTTTAGGTATGACAAAGAAATGTTTTCTCAGGGGAAGTCTTTAAGTGGAATGCGCACCTACTGAGAGATAGGATGAGCACCCAAGAGACCGTCCGCCAATCGGCAGACAGCGTCGAGGAGAACGCGCTTCGCCTCGAGCAGGACAAAGCCGAGCAGATCGTCGACGCACTGAACACGGAACTGGCGAACTCGTACGTCCTCTACCATCAGTTGAAGAAACACCACTGGGTCGTCGAGGGTGCGGAGTTCCTGCCCCTCCACGAGTTCCTGGAGGAGGCGTACGAACACGTCGAGGAAGGCGCTGACGAAATCGCCGAGCGCGCCCAGGCGCTCGGCGGCGTCCCGGTCTCCGGGCCGTCGAACCAGGAGGAGCGCGCGACCGTCGAGTTCGAGGGCGAAGACGTCTACGACGTCCGCACGATGTTCGAAAACGACCTCGAAATCTACGGCGACATCATCGAGTCGATGCGCGGCAGCATCGAACTCGCGGAGAACCTCGGCGACCACGCGACCGCCGAGATCCTGCGCGAGATCCTCGTCGAACTCGAGGAGGACGGGCACCACTTCGAGCACTACCTCGAAGGCGATACCCTGGTGCTCGAGGAAGCGACTCACTGAGCGACGTCGGCGAGCGGGTCCAGAACGGGCCCGTCGACGATCGAAGACGGCAGACAGTTTTTCGTCGCCGAGCACGCGTGACGGCGACGTTCGCGGCCGGTTCCGGTCGCGAACTCACGCGCCACGAGTACCGACGCAGTTACCGCTCGAGATCGACGGTGAGATCGGTCGCGATCCACCCATCGCTGTTGTTTCGTTCGGTAAAGACGGTCTTTCCGGGGCGGGTCTCGTGACTGCTCACGACCGCCGTCGGCTCCTCGAGTTCCTCGTCGAGTTCGGGCTCCTCCCTGCGGGCGGGTACGTCCATCAGGTGAAGTTAGGTGAGCCTAATTCTAAAAAGGTTTTGGTCGACCTAAGACTGCGCAAGGCAGAGATACCACTGGCCGGACAGATGCCGTTGGCGTCCCTTGATCTCCTGTGGCTGCGATCGTTCACGGAACCGACCGCTGAGCCGTCCGGTTCGCCACTGCTCACCGACCCAGCATGCGATCGCGGCTCATGCGAATATAGTATCTTTTTTCGGGACTCAGTGATATCGTTCCAGTATGCGTTCACACGAGAACCGGTCACAGGGGACACTGGGCCGACACGGTCGGCCACTGATCGCGTCCCTCTTTGGTGTCGAGCGGGGACACGTCGAGTCCCTCAGTTGGTCGCTCGGGAACCGCGTGACCGCCGACGCGGATCAGCTCTTCCGATTCGCCCATCAACGGTCCGCCCGCTCGGTGACTGCCTTCGAGGTGACCGACTACACCTGCGTCCTCCGACTTCGCACGCCGGTCGGCCGCGAGAAGTTCTACGGGATCGCGAACGCGGATATCGAGACCCGGCCGGTGCCGGACGACTGGGTCAGAACGGACTGAGCCGACGGCGCTATCCGCCGGAGTCAGCTTCATTGGCGTCGATCAGGAAGCGGCGCATATGCAGTACGACATCGTTCAAGGCGACATCGCCGCACAGTCCGCCGACGCGCTCGTCAACGCGGCCAACACCAGCCTTCGGATGGGGTCCGGCGTCGCCGGCGCGCTCCGTCGCGGTGCGGGCGAGGGGATCGCCGAGGAGGCGATGGCAACGGGACCGATCGACCTCGGCGCGGTCGCGGTCACCGACGCCTACGACCTCGAGGCCGACCACGTCATCCACGCCGCAGCGATGCCGCATGGCGGCGAGGCGACGGCGGATAGCATTCGAGACGCGACGCGACACGCGCTCGAGCGGGCGGACGCACTCGGTTGCGAATCGCTCGTCCTCCCGGCGCTGGGCTGTGGGATCGCCGGCTTCGATCTCGCGGCGGGGGCCGAGATCATCGGCGCGGAACTCGAGCGGTACGAGCCCGAGACGCTCTCAACCGTCCAGTTGATCGCCTACGGCGACGAGGAGTACGATGTCCTTCGAACGGCGACCGGGAACTCCGAGAAGAGCAATCCGAATCGGTGAACGGCACCGACGGTGTGAGCGGTCGCCTTAGACGACGAGTTCCCACGTGTGGCCACAGCGTTCGCATTCGAACGTTCGGTTGATCCCCGGCCCCAACAGCTCCCCGTCGATCTCGGTTCCGGCGTTCCCCTTGCAGTTCGGACAGCGTATCCCTTTCATGCTCGAGTCGTGGCTGCTATTCCGGAGTCCGCGATGCGACCCCGCCGCTATCGGGTGCTACGAACCATGTTACCACACAACTTTCGTTGGGTCGTTTCATCACACTATCGTCGCAACCGTCCCTCGGTGTTCACCTGCTCGCATGATGGGGGTACGATGGGTGTGTCGGTCGGTCCAGTGGCGACCATCCGCCGGTTCGATCCTACCGGACCGACGGACTCGGTCGCCGTGCTGTCGGCGCCGTCTCGAGAAAGCCGGCGCGTCGGCTCGGTTCAGGACAGCGAGAGCCCACGGATCTCGACCGTCTCGCCCTCCGTGACGCGTCCAATGACCTGGCCATCGGTCACCGCGGCCAACTCCTCGGCCCGGTCCTCGGGCAGCGCGACGACGAACCCGGTCCCCATATTGAACGTCCGATGCATCTCCGCGTCGGTCACGCTCCCCTCCGCCTGGACGAACTCGAAGATCGGCTGGGCCGGGAGTGGTGCCTCGATATCGTACCTGTGGTCGCCCATCCGCAGCAGGTTCGTCCACCCCCCGCCCGTGACGTGAGCCGCCGCGTGGACGTCGTGATCGCGCATCGGCTCGAGCAAGTCGGTGTAGATCCGGGTCGGTCGCAGCAGTTCCTCACCAATCGTTTTCTCCGGGTCTAGCGGGAACTCGTCCGTGTAGTCGTGGGTCCGAGTCACCGCCTCGCGAGCGAGAGTCAGCCCGTTCGAGTGGATCCCGTTCGACGGAAACCCGACGAGCGCGTCGCCGACTCGCGCGTCGCCGTCGAAAATGTCGTCCTTTCCGGCGAGTCCGACACAGGTTCCCGCGAGGTCGAACCCCTTCACCACCTCGGGCATGACCGCCGTTTCGCCGCCGAGCATGGTGAGATCGGCCTGCTCGAGTCCCACCGCGAGCCCCTCGCCGATCTGGTTGGTCAGTTCCTCGTCCGGCTCGTCGATCGCGAGGTAGTCGACGAACGCGACCGGCTCGACCCCCGCCGCGACGAGATCGTTGACGTTCATCGCGATGCAGTCGATGCCGATCGTCGAGAAGTCCTCGATCGCTTCGGCGACGAGCAGTTTCGTCCCGACGCCGTCGGTCGCCAACGCGAGATACCGGTCGCCGATATCGAGCAGCCCAGCGTACTCGGTCCGGAGGTCGCTGCCGAAGGCCTCGAGCAGCGCCGCCGTCGCGTCCTCGCTGGCGTCGATGTCGACGCCGGTCTCGGCGTAGGTGAGTCCCTCCGCGTCGCCTCTCTCGTCGTCCGTGTCGGTCATACTGGAAGCACCTCCCGGCGCGAGCAAAAGGTCACCGGTCCGTTCGAGACGCCCGTGGGACCGCGCGAGCGACCGCAGTGGTCGGCGTTACCTGAATGGGCCGACGAACACGATCACGTACGCCGCGAGCAGCACCGTCGGGACGAAGACGATTGCGAAGACCCCCTTGTGCCACTCGAGGACGGACTTGCCATCCAGCGGGCCGAACGGGATCATATTGAACGCTGCGAGGAAGAGGTTGATCCAGATCCCCATCTGGCCGATCGTCCCGAACGGCTCGGGGAGGATCACCAGCGTGAGGAACAGCAGCGCTAACAGGAGGTTCGTCACCGGGCCCGCGAGCGCGATCAGGCCGTTCTCGCGTTGGGTCACCTGTCCACGGTGGTAGACGGCTCCGGGTGCGGCAAAGAGGAAGCCGACGAGCGCCCCCATGACCGCCAGGAACAGCATCTGGTAGTCGGCTCGGAACTCGGCGATCTGGCCGTGTTCGGTCGCGATGACCTTGTGTGCGATCTCGTGGAGGAGGAACGCGACGCCGACGGTCACGAGGCTCAGCCCGACCATCGTGATGAACGCGCCGATACTTTTGCCGCGGTGAACCGGTGCGAACAACAGCGCGAACGCGATGCTGAGCGTGACCCACGCGATCGCGAGATCGCGGATCTCCGTGTCGCTAAAGCGCAGTTCGGGATCGGACTGCCGAGCGGTGCGATAGCTCACGATAGCAGCCCCCGAATCAACTCGAGACTGTTCTGGGCTCCCTGGAGCAACTGCCCCATGAGCACATCGACGCCGCCGATATCGGGAGCCAGCCACGGCAGGATCACGAACGGGAACAGCCCCGTCGCGATCATGCTGCCGATGTTCGTGAGCGCGACGATCATTATCAGCCGGAACAGCGGGACGTTAAACATGTCCTCGAGTGCCTCGCCGACCGGTCGCTCGGTGTCGCCGACGATCTCGTTGAGCGTCTGGATGTCCCGCACGTTGACCGGGCGATGTTTGAGTTCGACGTAGCCGGCGAACCAGCCGGGTGCGAGCAGTGGGTTGATGCTCGTCAGCCAGGCGACCGCGCCGCCGACGCCCGCGCTGGTCCAACGTGCGCCGGCCAGCCGCGCCAGCGTGAACGCGAAGAGCCCGTTGAACAGGAACCAAGCGGCGAACAACTTCAGCAGGAACGTGTTCCTGACCCCGGCCATGATCAGCAGGAAGAAGAACCCGAGGAAGCCGACCATGACGAGGTAGCCGACGACTTTCAGCGGCGAGAATCGGCGGCTCGAGGCGGTTCCGGAGAGCGACTCGAGGGTGGGGATCTCGTCGGGATTCAGCAGGTGTCGTTCGATGCCGGCCTTATGACCGGCACCGACGACGGCGAGAACGTCGTACCCCTGTTCACGGAGTTCGTGGAGGTTGTGCGCGATGTACGCGTCCCGTTCGTCGATCAGGGCGTTCGCGCCGCCCGGACTGAACTGGCGGAACTCCTCCATCATCGCGTCGACGACGTTGCCGTCGGTCATCTCCTCGATGTCGACCTCCTCGATCTCCTCGACGTCACCACCGAGCCCGTCGAGCGCGAGCCCGAGGACGGCACCGAGCGTAACGCCGACACCGAGGCCGGCCAGCGTTCCGGCCGTCCCCCGGACCGCGGAGACGCCGGCGCTTTCGACGGTCGCAGCCGAGAACGGCCCGACGAAGGTTCCGGTCGCGATCAGCGTGAGACAGCCAGCGATGCCGAGTCCGATCCCCGCGAGGATCCGCGTCGAAAACCCGGAGAGGTAGCCGCCGGTGTATCGGCCGGCGGACTCGAAGGAGGGTAAAAAGAGGAGACCGAGGAACGCGCCGCCGAGCGCGCCGAGTGCGCCGCCGCCGATGTACTGAAGCGTCGTGGGATCGGTGAGCCCGACCAACAGGAGGTCGCCGACGCCGAGTATCGGGGCGAGAAAGACGGCGACGAGAAAGCCGAGCAACGCGCCGGTGACGGCACCCGCGGTGAGCCCGAGCGTGCGGGGGTCGGTGATGCCGAGCGCGAGCCCGCCGACCATCTTCAGTTTCTCCATGACCGATAGCCGACTCCAGAATCGCTGGATCGTTACCTGAATGTCCCGATCGACCAGGGCAACGCCGCTGCCGTTCGTTTCGGCGGCCTCGATGGCGGCCCGCATGTCGGCACCGGGCTCGATGTCGAACTGATCGCCGAGCCGCGACTGGACGTACGATAGCATCCAGTAGGCCAGAAACTGGAAGACGGTGTTGCCGGAGAGGAGGTCTCCCGCTTCGATGTCGTCCGGCGTCCCGCCCTGCATCTGGCGGTAGCGCCCTTCATCCAGTTCGACGGCGACGACGTCCGGGTCCTCGCTGGCGACCGTCTCGCGGACCTCGTCGACACTCGCTTGCGAGACGTGTGCCGTGCCGAGGACCTCGACGGAGCCGCCGTCGCCGTCGGGTGGTGCTGGCGGCTCCGGCACGTCGGCCTCGCCTGCATCGCTCATTATACCCCCCAACTCGGCGGCGACTTTTACCAGTATCGGACCGCGAAGGAATATCAAATGTCAATACAGTCTCGCCGTCGAGCCATCGGGGCCGTCAGCCGACGCCGACCGGTGAAAGCAAGACTGATTGGTGCCGTCGGGTAATACCGGCCAATGACGGCCTTACGGGAGACGGTTATCGAGAACCGCGAGATGGTCCAGCCGAACCACGCCAACATGCTCGACGTGGCCCACGGGGGCAACGTGATGAAGTGGATGGACGAAGTGGGCGCGATGAGCGCGATGCGATTTGCCGGCGAGATGTGTGTCACCGCGCGGGTCAATCAGATGAACTTCGAGCGGCCGATCCCAGTCGGCGACACGGCGTACATCACCGCCTACGTGTACGATGCGGGCACCTCGAGCGTGAAAGTCCGTCTGATCGCCGAGCGGGAAAACCTCCAGACCCACGAGCGCGAGCGGACCACCGAATCGTACTTCGTCTACGTCGCGATCGACGAGGACAACACGCCGACGACGGTACCCGAGTTGACCGTCGACACCGAGGAGGGTGAACGGCTTCGGCGGGAGGCGCTCGCGGACGATCTGGGTCGGGCCGACTGACCGATTCGAAGCGGGCGGCACGAGTAAGCGCCATCGGAACCCGCGTACAGCGGTGTCCCATCCGAAGCGAATCGACTCTTTCACTGCGGTGCCGTCGCTGCCGGCCGGTGGCCGGACGCCGATGTTCGACGCTCCGCCCCTCTCTCACCCGAGTAATCGATCGAACTCGAGCCATCGCGCTCGAGAACGGCCGAGACGGTACCCCGCCGCGGTCAGCGTCGATCTCGAGACGACCGGTCCGCGACTGGGGCCGACTCGAGCGGCCTGCCGAAGCCTGATAACACAGTGTTACCCGGTTCGGATGGGAACTACTATACCGGTTCACGACGTAGGACACACAGATCGATGTCTGTCTCTTATACACATCNTCGCGCCATCAGAGATGTGTATAAGAGACAGGTACTCCACGAACTGCTGGACGGCGAACAGCGATTTAACGAACTCAAGCGATCGACCGACGCGAACGCCCGCACCCTCTCGCGTGTGCTCGACGATCTCGGCGAGATGGGGTTCGTCGAACGCCGCATCGAGGAGGACGCCCCCGTGGCGACCTACTACAGCCTCACCGACAAGGGCGAGTCCCTCGAACCGGTCTTCAGCGAGATCGAGTGCTGGGCCGGTTCCTGGCTCGACGACGGCGAACTCGAGCCCCAGTAACGCGTCGACCGTCTTCGAACCGCGGGGTCGGTCGTCCGCGCCGATCAGTACGGCAACAGGAGCAAGACGACCGCCAGGAACGGGATCAGCGCGAGCAACATCGTGACGGCGTAGCCGAACATTTCCCGTGCCCGAATGTTCGTGATCGCGAGCAGCGGCAGCGCCCAGAACGGGTTCAGCAGGTTCGTGTGTGCGTCCCCGACGGCGTAGGCGATCGTCGCCTGGCCGACCGGCACTCCGACCTCCTGTGCGGCCTCGAGAACCGGCGGGCCGAGAACGATCCACTCGCCGCCGCCGGAGTGGACGAAGAGGTTGACGACCGCGGCCGTGAGCCACGCGATTATCGGGAACGTCTCGGTGGTCGAGACCGCCAATAGTCCTTCGGCCATCGTTTCCGCCAGCCCGGAGCCGCTCATCATGCCCTGAATGCCCGCGAAAAACGGGAACAGGAGGATGATTCCGGCGGCGGCGTCCGCGGCGTCGCCGAACCGGTCCCGGTAGAGCGCCGGCCGCGTGTAGAGCGCCAGGCCGGCGAACAGGAACCCGAAGTTCAGCACGTTCAGGTCCAGTGCGTCCAGTCCGCCGGTCGCGAACTCCCAGGCGATCACCGCGACCCCGGTCAGCGCGATGACACCGCCCAGCAACCGACTGTTGTCGATCCGCTCGGCTGGAACGCGGCCGTCGTCCGATGGTTCCGCCGGCGTCAGATCGTCCGCCGCGTCGTCGTCGGCGCTGCCGGCCGTCGACTCGAGCAGTTCGCTCTCGGGGATGTACTCGGTGATCTCCCGCGACCGCTCCGCGGCGGGCGTCAGCAGGGAGAGCACGGTCGCCGCGAAGAGAATCGATAGCGCGGTGAGCGCGAGCGCGTATCCGCTGAAGACCGTTGCGCCGGTGCTAACCGGCTCGTCGATGACGCCGAGTTCGATGAATTCGTTGCCCGACGTCGCGAGCAGCAGGGGTGCCGAGCCGGAGAGGCCCCAGTGCCAGGTCAGTCCCAGGCCCATGTAGCCGGCCACACAAAGCAGCGGGTAGTGGACCGTGAGTCCCTCCCGATAGGCGGCCTTCCCCATCTCACGCGCGAAGATCGCGCCGACGACGAGGCTCAGCCCCCAGTGAACCCAGGCCAGAACCATCGAAACGACCCCGACCAGGACGACGGCCTGCTTGCTGGAGTTCGGGACCGCCGCCAGTCGCTGGAGCGCGTCGTTGACCTGCGGGTGGTAGGCGATCACGAACCCGGTCATGATGATCAACACCATCTGCATCGCGAAGGTGAGGAAAGCCCAGAACCCGTCGTACCAGTGTTGGATCATCTCCGTCGGGCCCTGCCCTTCGACGAGTATCCCGACCGCGAAGACGACGTAGGACAGGATGATCGCGAACAGGAACGGGCTCGGCATCCATCGCTCGACGACGTTCGCGATTCGGTTCCCCAGCCGTTCGATGCCGTTCCCGGTCGCCGCCGCACGGTCTGCGTCCTGCATACGTGTTGTGATACTAAATGCCGTGTTAAGCGTTGCGCGGGGGGAACGAGCGCTCGAGGGGGGACTCGTCGACGGCACCCCGCGCCGGCGGGGACGACGGCGAACCGCGAGGTCAGTCGTCGGTCTCGAGTTCGACGAGTTCGAGCGAGCGGTCGAGATGGCAGACCTCGTGTGGGGGGTCGCCGATGATTTCCCGAATGCGGTACTCCTCGTCGAACTCGACGCCGTCGGGTTCGCAGTACTCGTGGCTGGGACAGTCGACGTACGGGCAGGGACCGGGGAGGCTCGTCTTGCTCCCGGCGAAGGCACCCTTTGACGTGATGTTCGCGCGCGTCGCGGCTGGCTCGACTTCGACGGCGCGGACCCCGCCGTCGTGCATGGCACACTCGAGGGTCTGGGCGTTCTCCCGGACGGACGTGACGCGGTACTTCGTGCCCGGGTGGAGGTTGAGACACTGGCTGCGATAGGGACAGCCGGTACAGGCGTCGGCTTCCCCCTCGTAGACGAACTCGGTTCCCGGCTCGGCCAGCCGGGAGCCGATGAGCGTAACGGTCGACATGGGACGTGGTAGTCGCCACTGGCGGTTAAGCGTCACGTCCCGTCGAGCGCCGGGAACTCGAGTGTGGATCGGCAGGCGATGCGGGCGGACCGATTCAGCCGTCGGTTTCGTCGCCGGTGAGTTCGTCCAGTCGTTCGAAGTACGTCTCTCGAGGGACCTGGTAGAGCCCTCGATAGTCGATTTCGCCGTCGTCGAACTGCCGGGCGAGTGCGATCGTTCGTTCGAGGGCGTCGTCCCGGGTGGGGTATCGCAGCGTCTCGTTCAGCGACACGTCCGGCTCGAGGTAGAGCGTGACGAACCAGTCCTCGGAATCGGCGGTGTCCGCGGGGTTGACACCGGGTCGACGGGTTCGCTTGCCGTGGGTGAGATACAGCGTCGGCAGACAGGGTGCGGGAAAGTCCGCGGCGTTGAACACGTCCGGTCGGTACGCGAGAACGAGCCGTCCCTGCTCCCCCTGACTCCAGACGGTCCATGCGTCCGGTAGCCGCGAGCGGTCACCCACGCCATCCGCATCCGTATCCGACATGGCCGTCGGTAGGTCCCCTCACCGTAAATCCCCGTCGCCACTGGGCCGGTCGGGTGGCCGCTGGGTTCCGCTGGTCCGACGGCGGTTGGGGATGGGGCGCGCGCGAGCCGACGTGGATGCTGCAGGCCGGTAACTTATATCGAATGGGGCCGAATGTGGGGTGTGATACCGAACATCAACACAGCGTGCTGGCAATATTCTCCCGGAATTAAGTCCTGACAAATACCTTTTGGGGCTAAGGTTAAGTAGCTGGATTACTCACTCATTAAATACTATCGGTATCCGTTTGCCGGGCCGATCCACTCCGCGCCCGTCCCCGGTGCAGCGTTGCCCGATCCCCTGACGAGGCATCGCGCAACGTCGAGTGGTGGTAGATGACATATGACATGGCAAATCGCCGCCGCCCACGAACGGGTTGCGCTCCCCGAGCCCCCCCTCGAGGAGTCCGACGAGCACGACGCACTCACGTCGGGTGACGCGAGGCGACGGATTCCGACGGTTCGGCCACACGACGCCACGGCTGGTCGAACGACGTCCACGCAGGCAGTCCGCGGATCACGGACGACTGCACAGCAGACGGGGGAACCCCGCAACTGGCAATGATACCATGACCGGTGACATCGAAACACTCGAGCAGCTCAGTACGGATTACAAGGAATCGATGCCCGCAGACCTTCGGGAAACCAAGTCCTTCGACTGGTACCTGGAAGTGGTCTACGAGGACCCGAAGGTGGCCCGCAACGCCCACCAGCGCGTCGCGGACATGTTCGATTACTACGGCACGACCTACGACGAGACCGAAGGGATGGTCGAGTACCAACTCGCCAGCGAGGACCCGCTGGGCGACGGCGAGAACACCTTCTACGGGAAGGTCATCCACCAGTCGATCCACGAGTTCGTCAACAAGGTCAAGTCGGGTGCTCGCCGGCTGGGCCCCGAACGGCGAATCAAGCTTCTGCTCGGGCCGGTCGGCTCCGGGAAGTCCCACTTCGACAAGCAGGTCCGCAAGTACTTCGAGGACTACACGCTGCGGGACGACGGCCGGATGTACACCTTCCGGTGGACGAACCTCTGTGACGTGATTCAGGATCAGGACCCGGCCGATGACTCCGTCCGCTCCCCGATGAACCAGGACCCGCTCGTGCTCTTACCCGTAGAGCAGCGCCAGCGGGTTATCGACGATCTCAACGAGAACCTCGACGCGCCCTACACCATTCAGAACGAGCAGGCGCTCGACCCTGAAAGCGAGTTCTACATGGACAAGCTGCTGGCGTACTACGACGACGACCTCCAACAGGTCCTCGAGAACCACGTCGAGATCGTCCGGTTCGTCGCCGACGAGAACAAACGACAGGGCCTCGAGACCTTCGAACCCAAGGACAAGAAGAACCAGGACGAGACCGAACTCACCGGCGACGTCAACTACTCGAAAATCGCTATCTACGGCGAGAGCGATCCGCGCGCGTTCGACTACTCGGGAGCCTTCTGTAACGCGAACCGCGGTATCTTCTCCGGCGAGGAACTGCTCAAACTCCAGCGGGAGTTCCTCTACGACTTCCTCCATGCGACCCAGGAGCAGACGATCAAGCCCAAGAACAACCCCCGGATCGACATTGACCAGGTGATCGTCGGCCGGACGAACATGCCCGAGTACAAGGACAAGAAGGGCGACGAGAAGATGGAGGCGTTCAACGACCGCACCAAGCGGATCGACTTCCCCTACGTCCTTTCCTACGAGGACGAGGCTAGCATCTACGAGAAGATGCTGCAAAACGCCGACGTCCCCGACATCAACGTCGAGCCACACACCCTCGAGATGGCGGGACTCTTCGGCGTCTTAACCCGCATCGAGGAGCCCGACACCGAGACCGTCGGACTCCTCTCGAAGGCCAAGGCCTACAACGGCGAGATCGACGAGGGCGACGATATCGACACCAAGAAGCTCCGCGAAGAGGCCGAACTAAAGGCCGAGATCGGCGAGGGCATGGTCGGGATCTCACCGCGGTTCATCGGCGACGAGATCGCCGAGGCCATCATGGACTCCAAACACCGCCAGCGCGGGTTCCTCTCGCCGCTGACGGTGTTCAACTTCTTCGAGGAGAACTTGGAACACCACGGCTCGATTCCGGAGGACAACTTCGAGACCTACTACCGCTACCTCGAGACGGTCCGCGAGGAGTACAAGGAGCGGGCCATCGAGGACGTCCGCCACGCGCTAGCCTACGATATCGACGAGATCCAGCGCCAGGGCGAGAAGTACATGGACCACGTGATGGCCTACATCGACGACGACACGATCGAGGACGAACTCACGGGTCGCGAACAGGAACCCGACGAGACGTTCCTCCGGTCGGTCGAGGAGAAACTCGACATTCCCGAGGACCGCAAGGAGGACTTCCGACAGGAGGTCTCCAATTGGGTCTCCCGCCGCGCCCGCGAGGGCGAGGCGTTCAACCCCCAGGACAACGAGCGCCTGCGCCGCGCCCTCGAGCGCAAGCTCTGGGAGGACAAGAAACACAATATCAACTTCTCCGCGCTGGTCAGCGCTAACGAGTTCGACGACGACGAGCGCTCCGCGTGGATCGATGCGCTGATCGAACAGGGCTACTCCGAGGGCGGTGCCAAGGAGGTGCTCGAGTTCGCCGGTGCGGAGGTCGCCAAGGCGGAGATGGACGACTAACATGACCGGACACGAGGCCGACTAACATGACCGGACACGACTACGTCACCGAGGCCGACCGCGCGCTCGAGGAGACCTACGAGGAGCCGATGTCCCTCGCGGCGTACGTCGATCGGGTCTTCGAGAACCCGTCGATCGCCTCCCATGCCTCGAAGTACCTGCTCGAGGCGATCGAGGCCGCGGGCACCCGGACGGTCGTCGAGGAGGGCGAGGAAAAGGAGCGCTATCGCTTCTTCGACGACCCGTACAACGACGGTGAGCACGCGATCCTCGGGAACACCGAGGTACTCAACGGGTTCGTCGACGACCTGCGGTCGATCGCCGCGGGCCGGGCGAAAGACGAGAAGATCATCTGGTTCGAGGGGCCGACCGCGACCGGCAAGTCCGAACTCAAACGCTGTCTGGTCAACGGCCTGCGCGAGTACTCGAAGACGCCCGAGGGCCGTCGCTACACCGTCGAGTGGAACATCTCGACCGCCGAGGGCGGCGAGCGCGGACTGAGCTACGGCGACGAGACCAGCGCCGCCGACGAGCAGGACTGGTACGAGAGTCCCGTCCAGGCCCACCCGCTGTCGGTGTTTCCCGCGGAGGTGCGGGGCGATCTCCTCGAGCAACTCAACGCCGACCTCGACGACCACGTACCGATTCAGGTCGACGCACAGCTCGATCCGTTCTCCCGGGAAGCGTACGACTTCTTGGAGGAGCGCTACCGCCGGGCGGGCGAGGAGGAACTCTTCTCGGCGATCACCGACGAGAGCCACCTCCGCGTGAAAAATTACGTCGTCGATACGGGCCAGGGTGTCGGGGTCCTCCACTCGGAGGACGACGGCCCGCCCAAGGAGCGCCTCGTCGGCTCGTGGATGCACGGCATGCTCCAGGAACTCGACTCGCGGGGCCGGAAGAACCCACAGGCGTTCAGCTACGACGGCGTGCTCTCGCAGGGCAACGGCGTGCTGACGATCGTCGAGGACGCAGCCCAGCACGCCGATCTCCTCCAGAAGCTGCTGAACGTCCCCGACGAGCAGTCGGTGAAACTGGATAAGGGGGTCGGGATGGACGTCGATTCCCAGCTCCTGATCATCTCGAACCCCGACCTCGAGGCCCAGCTCAACCAGCACGCGGATCGGAACGGGATGGACCCGCTGAAGGCACTCAAACGCCGGTTGGACAAACACCGTTTCGGTTATCTGACGAACCTGAGCCTCGAGACGGAACTCATTCGCCGCGAGTTGACAAACGAGATGGCGGTCTGGGAGGCCGAGAGCTACGACGAACTCGCCGATCGGATTCGTGCCCCGGTGACGATGTCGGTTAAGGACCGCGACGGCGAGACGCGCGTCCAGGAGTTCGCGCCGCACGCGATCGAAGCGGCCGCGCTGTACGCGGTCGTCACGCGATTAGACGAGGAACACCTCCCGAACGGGCTCGATCTGGTGGATAAGGCTTTGATCTACGATCAGGGCTACCTTCAGGAAGGCGACAGCCGGCGGGAGAAAGCGGAGTTCGACTTCGACGGCGACGGCAACGACGGCGATCACGGCATCCCGGTCACGTACACGCGGGACACGCTCGCGGAACTGCTCCAGACCGATCGGGATCGCCACCACGCCGAGCCATCGGTCGAGGACATCGTCATGCCCCGCGACGTGTTAAACGCCATGGTCGAAGGGCTGATCGACGCGCCGGTCTTCTCGACGGGCGAGCGCTCGGAGTTCGAGAACCGCGTCGTGCCCGTGAAAAACTACATCTACGATCAACAGGAGAGCGACGTCATCGAGGCCATCATGCACGACAAACGCGTCGACGAGGAGACCGTCGCCGAGTACGTCGAACACGTCTACGCCTGGGAGACCGAGGAGCCGCTGTACAACGACCGCGGGGAGCGCGTCGAGCCCGATCCGCTGACGATGAAGCTGTTCGAGATCGAGCATCTCGGCCGGTTCTCCGAGAGCGGGTACGACGGGAACCAGCCCCGCGAGAGCGTCCGGAACTTCCGGCGCGAGAAGGTCATCACGTCGCTGAACCGCCACGCCTGGGAGCACCGCGACGAGGACTTCGCCGTTGAGGATGTCGATCTCACCGCGATCCCGGTGATCAAGACCGTCCTCGAGAGTCACGACTGGGACGACGTCGAGCGGACCTTCGGGGACTTCGACCCGCGCCAGTGGAGCGACCCGCCAAGCGGGACCGAGACGGCCGCCGTCAAGGAGAGCACGATCGATACGATGGTCGATCTCTTCGGCTACTCCGAGGCGTCGGCCGAACTGACCAGCAGACACGTCATGGGACAGGTGAGCTACAGATGGGACTGAGAGACGACCTCGAGCGGTTCCGGGAGGTGGGTGAACAGCGTCGCGAAGATCTGGCCGACTTCATCCAGTACGGCGACCTCGGCCAGAGCCGGCCGGGCGAGATCAAGATCCCGGTCAAGATCGTCTCGCTGCCGGAGTTCGAGTACGATCAACGCGATCAGGGTGGCGTCGGGCAAGGCGAGGACGGCACGCCCGACACCGGCCAACCGGTCGGCCAGCCACAACCGCAGCCGGGTGACGACGACGGCGAGGACGGCGAGCCGGGCGAGGACGGCGGCGACCACGAGTACTACGAGATGGACCCCGAGGAGTTCGCCGCGGAACTCGACGAGGAACTGGGGCTCGATCTCGATCCGAAGGGCAAGACGGTCGTCGAGGAGAAGGAAGGTCCCTTTACCGACCTCACGCGGACCGGTCCCAACAGCACGCTCGACTTCGAGCGGATGTTCAAGGAGGGGCTCAAACGCAAGCTCGCGATGGACTTCGACGAGGAGTTCCTGCGGGAACTCTGTAAAGTCGCGGACATCGAACCTCGCGACGTCTTCGTGTGGGCTCGCGGCGAGAACCTGCCGGTGTCGATGGCCTGGATCGAAGAAGCCTACGCGGACATCCCCGACGATGAGCGGGGGAAGTGGGCCTCGATCGAGGAGGTCGAGGCAACCGTCGAACGCGAGAGCGTCCAGCAGAAGATCCGCCGCGAGGGGATCAAACACGTGCCCTTCCGCCGCGAGGACGAACGCTACCGCCACCCCGAAATCATCGAGGAGAAGGAGAAGAACGTCGTCGTCGTCAACATCCGCGACGTTTCCGGCTCGATGCGAGAGAAGAAACGCGAACTCGTCGAGCGGACCTTCACCCCGCTGGACTGGTACCTACAGGGCAAGTACGACAACGCCGAGTTCGTCTACATCGCCCACGACGCCGACGCCTGGGCGGTCGACCGCGACGAGTTCTTCGGCATCCGCAGCGGCGGCGGCACCAAAATCTCGAGCGCGTACGAGCTCGCCGCCGAGTTGCTCGAGGACTACCCCTGGGCCGACTGGAACCGATACGTCTTCGCCGCGGGCGACTCGGAGAACTCCTCGAACGACACCGAGGAGCGCGTGGTCCCGATGATGGAGGGAATCCCGGCGAACCTCCACGCCTACGTGGAGACCCAGCCAAGCGGCAACGCGATCAACGCCACCCACGCCGAGGAACTCGAGCGTCACTTCGGTACCGACGCCGACGATGTCGCGGTGGCGTACGTCAACGACGAATCGGACGTGACGGACGCGATCTACGAGATCCTCTCGACGGAGGGTACTGCAAATGAGTAATTCGGACAGATTCCGCAAACAGGCGATCGCCAGCGAACTCGAGGAGCCGGTCGACGAGGCCCGGGCCCTCGCCGAGAAACTCGGCCTCGAGCCCTATCCGGTGAAGTACTGGATCATCGACTACGACGAGATGAACGAACTCATCGCCTACGGCGGGTTCCAGAGCCGGTACCCTCACTGGCGGTGGGGGATGCAGTACGACAAGCAACAAAAGCAGGGGCAGTACGCGGGCGGGAAGGCCTTCGAGATCGTCAACAACGACAATCCCGCGCACGCGTTCCTGCAGGAGTCCAACACGGTCGCCGACCAGAAGGCGGTCATCACCCACGTCGAGGCTCACTCGGACTTCTTCGCCAACAACGACTGGTTCGGCATGTTTACCAGCAGGCGCGCGGACGAGGATCAGGTCAACGCCGCGGCCATGCTCGAGCGTCACGCGCGGGCGATCGACGAGTATATGTCAGACCCCGATATCGACCGCGCCGAGGTCGAGAAGTGGATCGACCACTGCCTGTCCCTCGAGGACAATATCGACCAGCATCAGGTGTTCAGCCGGCGGCTCGACGTCGACGGACCCGCGATCGAGGGGATCGACGAGGACCTCGCCGAGAAGTTGGACGAACTCGAACTCTCCGACGAGATCAAAGGCGAAGTCTTCACCGAGGAGTGGGTCGAGCAACTCGAGGAAGAGGAGCTTACCGGGACCTTCCCCGAGGAGCCACAGAAGGACCTGCTGGCCTTCGTTCGCGAACACGGCAAGCAGTACGACGACGAAGCCGGTCGGGGCGTCGAGATGGAGGAGTGGCAACGCGACATCCTCGATATGATGCGCGCGGAGGCCTACTACTTCGCCGCCCAGAAGATGACGAAGGTGATGAACGAGGGCTGGGCCTGTGTCGATCCGGACACGCCAATATTCACTGCCGACGGACTTGTCTCGATGCGTGAAGTGGTCGATAACCACATGACCGTCTCCGACGGAGAAACGTCCCGTGCGGTCTACGACTCGAACGTCATTCACGATCACGACACCGTGACGATCGAGACCCGTCGCGGCTTCGAACTGACCGGGTCGAACAATCACCGGATTCGGCTTCCGGACGGCTCGTGGTCGCGCCTTGACGAGCTGTCGGTCGGCGACGAAATCGAAGTCTCGGGTGGGAACGAAACGTGGCCATCGACGTACGTTGATCTCGAGTGGCAGCCGCCCGAAAACGTCACGCTGAACGATGTCGCCGAGGAAGCTGGTGTTTCGGTCTGGACGGTCATGCGGTACCGACGAGTCGGCCGGGCACGAAAGGCCGAAGCCGTAGAGAACGCCTTGGGGGAGTTCCAGGGGGGAGATCGAGGACTGGTCCAGCGAGACCCGATCGCCGTTCCCGACACGATCGACGAGCAGTTCGGTCGGTTCTTGGGATTGCTCGTGGGTGACGGCCACATCTCTTCGGCTGCCGGGCACGTCGGGTTTACCAACGGGGAGAAACGCCACGCCGAGGAGTTCGCCGGGCTCGTCGACGAACTCTTCGGGATCGATCCAACTGCTGTCTCTTATACACATCTCTGATGG
>NZ_AOII01000088.1 GCF_000337615.1 Natrinema pallidum DSM 3751 | reverse complement strand
GCCATCAGAGATGTGTATAAGAGACAGGAGCGAAACAGTCCTGTTGCTCCTGACGAACTTCGATATCCTCGGTCGACGCCGGGAACAGACGGACGGGTGCTACCACGTCCATCTCACTGGCAAATCGGCCCGCACGTTCGCCGACGAAATCGGGTTCGGGTACTCAGAGAAGGCCGATGCGCTTCGCGCGTATCTCGACGATCTCGCGTGGTTTGAGGAAGAAGAATGGAGTGACGAAGTTGTCTCGATAGAGGAGTCGACCGGGACTGTGTACGATATTTCGGTCGAAGAAACGCACCGATACGCGGGTGCTGGAGTCATCAACCACAACTCCTACTGGGAATCGACGATGATGACCGACGAAGCCTTCGCGGGCGACGACGAGTTCCTCAACTACGCCGACCACATGGCGAAGGTGCTGGCGTCGGGCGGACTCAACCCCTACAGCCTCGGGATGGAACTCTGGGAGTACGTCGAGAACACGACCAACCGGCGGGAGGTCCTCGAGGCCCTGCTGCGCGTCGAGGGCATCTCGTGGCGCAACCTCGTCGATGTCGTCGACTTCGACGACGTCCTCGAGCGGCTCGAGCCGCCGGCGGCGATCGAGACCATCACTCCCGAGACGCTCGACGCGCTCGAGGGGGTCTCCGACGAGTGGGTCGACCACGAGGCCGTCGAAAAGGCCCGCGCGGGCGAGATCGACGTTTCGAACTACCCCTGGAAGGTTCTAACCGAGACGGGGTTGGCGCGTCGCCACTACTCGTTGGTCAAGCGCCAGCACCGTGGGTTCCTCAGTCGGGTCAATCAGAACGAACTCGAGCGAATCGGTCGGTACCTGTTCGACGACGCCCGCTACGCGTCGGTCGAAGAGGCGCTCGACGATATCGACTTCACGGCGGGCTGGAACCGGCTGTTCGACGTCCGGGAGAGTCACAACGACGTGACCTTCTTGGACGAATTCCTGACCCAGGAGTTCATCACGGAGAACAACTACTTCACCTACGAACACTCCCAGGCGACGGGGCAGTTCCACGTCGCCAGCGACGCGGCCGAGGACGTCAAAAAGAAGTTGCTGTTGCAGTTCACTAACTTCGGGAAGCCGACGATCGCGGTCTACGACGGCAACTACAACAACGCCAACGAACTGCTGCTCGGCCACCAGTACAACGGCGTCATGCTCGATCTCGAGCAGGCCACGGAGACGCTCAAGCGGATCTTCGAACTGTGGGGGCGGCCGGTGAACCTGCTGACGATCGTCAAGGAGGTCGACGAACACGACATCGAGGTCGCCAAGCGCCGCAACCGTGAGCCAGAACCCGAAGAGCAGGGCAAATTGATCCGGTACAACGGCCAAACGGTGACGACCGAAGACGTGCCCTGGGAGGAGGTCGAACACCTCGCTGCCGACGACGTCGACTACGACACGAAGCCCGACGAATGGCTCGCGTAAGGGCGCTTGCGATCCGGTTGCCGTCTCCTCGGAGCGTATCGGTTCGGGGGCCGTTGGCCAGAACCCTTACATCGTCGTTCGCCAATGCAGGGACACGATGGATGGGGATGGGGGTGAGGCCGTCGAGCCTCGGGGCCGGGGGGCCACCGGGCTCGATCTGCCAGCAGTACTGACACGACTCGACGATCAGGAGCCGGCGGAGCAACGGGCCGCTGTCCGCCGGATTCGGACCACAATCGACGACCAGGGGCAGGCGGCGGCGTATGCCCCGACGGTGCCGAAGTTACGGTCGCTGCTCGAGCGGACTGAACTGGATTTTCACGACGAGATCGCCGCCTGTCTCGCCGAGTTGGCGGCCGACGCACCGACGGACGTCGCGCCGTCGACCGGCACGATCGTAACGGTCGCCCGCGAAAACGCCGACCAACCGGTGGCGCGGGAACTCCTTCGGTGTCTCGCCGCCGTCGCGGCCGAGCGGCCGGACGTCCTGGTCGAGCACCTCGAGGCGATCGCCGACGTGCTGGATCGGCGACGCGGGTACGACCGCCACGGGCTCCAGGCGATCGCCCGCGTCTCGACGGCGGAGCCGACGGCGATCGAACCGGTCGCGCCGATCCTCGTCGACGCGCTGGCCGCGAACCCGATCGAAAACGGGCCGCCGGTGTGCCGAGCGCTCGGTCGGCTGGCGCGGTCCGGCGGGGAACTGCCCACCCTCGAGTTCGTGACGCACGCTGCGGGTCTCGTCGACCACGACGACGGAGCGTTGCGACACGACGCGATCGGCTGTCTCGGCGATGTCGCCCACTGTGACCCCGACGCGGTCGACCCGGTCTGTGATGATCTCGCGGCGGCGCTTTCGTTTCCGGACCCGGAGACGCGGGCTATCGCGGCGGTCACGGTGGCCCGCATCGCCGCCGAGACCGGCGACGCGGTCGCGACGGTTCGCGAGGAGTTGCGCGAACGCCTCGCGGACGACCACGCGACCGTCCGGGCGAACGCCTGCGTCGCGCTCGGGTACGGGCACGTCGATGCGGCCGCGCCGCGGCTGCGGGAACTCGCGACCGATGACCCGGCACCGAACGTCCGCGATCGCGCTTCGTGGGCCGTGAGACGCCTTTCCGACGGCCGGTAGGGTCGACACGGACCGTAACGCAGTCGATGCTCGCGGCCGTTTCTCCGACTATGAACGTCAGCGTCGAGACCGAGTCCCGGTCGACGACCGTCGACGTAACCGACCGCATCGCCGCAGCCGTTCCGGACCACCTCGAGTCGGGCACCTGTACGGCCTTCGTCCAGCACACGACGGCCGGACTCGTCGTCCAAGAGGACGAGCCGCGGCTTCGAGGCGATCTCGAGTCGTTCCTGGGCGATCTAGTCCCCGACGACGGGCATGCACACGACGAGTTAGACGGCAATGCGGACGCCCATCTGCGAGCGGCGCTGCTCGGTCCGGACGTGACGATCCCGATCGTAGACGGGGAGTTAGCGCTGGGGACCTGGCAGTCGGTGTTGCTGGTCGAGTGCGACGGACCGCGAACCCGGACCGTGACCGTGACGACCGTCGGCGACACGAGTCGCCACTGAACGCCACTGCGCACCTGATCGTACGACGGCCGTGCGGTCGGTGTCTCACTCGTTTCAGTTGGCCTGCGAACGCCGTGCTCGAGGTGCCTGGCACGTGGGACCCGCCGGAGTCGGCCGGGGGTCGACGCGACGACACGAGGAGTCGGGCCCGAAACGATCGGACGACGCGCTGTGACCCTCACTCGAAGCCGCGCGATCACACGGCGATCGGCCGATCCGCCGAAACGCAGTCGACGCCCCGGTACCCGAGCAGCACCGCCATCGATCGCCGCTCGACGGTCCACGCGTGAACCTCGAGCCCGACGCGTGTCGCCCGCGGGACGAGCCCGGTCACCAAACAGCGCCAGCGGTTCGCACCGAGCACGTCACAGTCGAGTTCGACCGCGGTCGTAACCGGCGTCTCGAGGTGGCGACTCACGAGCACCCCGATGGGCTGGTCCGGATCGCGCTCGCGGATCGCCCGCAGTTCGGAGACCAGAAAGGACGTCACGATAACGCGATTGTCGACGACAGTCTCGTCGAGCACCGTGAGGACGTCCGCGGCGATGCCGGCTGTCTTGAGTTCGAGAGTGACCTCGACGGACGGCGGCAGGGCCGCGAGCATGTCCGCGAGAGTCGGAATCCGCTCGTCGGACTCGAGCACCGAGTAGTCGCTGAGTTCCGCGAGCGGGATCTCCGCGACGCTGCCCGAACCGTCGGTGATGCGGTCGATCGTTTCGTCGTGGACGACGACGAGCTCGCCGGAGCCACAGCGTCGCACGTCGAACTCGACGGCATCGGCGTGCTCGGCGGCGGCCCGGACGGCACCGATCGTGTTCTCGGGGGCGGTCCCGGCGAAGCCGCGATGCGCGATGAGTCGCATTCACTGGCATAACGGGAGCCGCCGGCTTCAGTGGCGCGTTCGGTCGCAGAGCCTGTACCCGTCGCTCCAGGGCTGTCCAAATTACTTAGCAAGCAACGTTACAAGAGTCCGCCGACTAGATGGAGACGATTACTGGATTGGACTCCCGACTCGTTCACTCGATCGGCGTGATCTACCTATGAGCGGTCGAGACAATGCGTCTGTCGATGTCCTGCTTGTCGAGGACGAGGCCGAAGCCGTTCGGCTCATCGGCGAGGCGTTCGACGAGGTCGACGCCGAAACGTCGGTTCGGGTCGCCGCCGACGGCGACGAGGCGCTGACGGTGCTGACCGAGCGCGGCGACGAGCCACCTTCGGTTCCGGATCTCGTGTTGCTTGACCTGGACGTGCCGCGGCTGAGCGGCCTCGAACTTCTCGAGGCGATCACGAACGAGCCGACGCTCGCGCGGCTTCCCGTGCTCGTGTTGACGCAGTCGGCGGCCGTCGAGGACGTTCGAGCGAGCTACGAACTTGCGGCCAACGCCTCTCTCACGAAACCGTCCGAGCCCGAGGCCTACGCCGAGATGATCGAGGCGATCGTGGACTTCTGGTTCGGGCGGGCTGCCCTGCCGACGAACGGCTCGTAGCACCGGTCCGAACGCGGCGGGGCGTCCTTCGCCCCGTCCTTTGATACGAACGGCCGGCACACGTACGGTATGGACGTCACGACCGACTTCGATGTCGATTTCGACGGCACCGTTGCGGTGATCACCGGTGCGAGCGGCGCGCTCGGCAGTGCGACCGTCGACCGCTTCCGCGCGGCGGGGGCGACCATCTGTGCCGTCGACGTGATTCCGCCGGCCGACGAGGACAGTTCGCTCGAGGCGGACGTCGCCGACGAACCCGGCCTCGCGTTCTACGAGGGCGACCTGACCGACGAGGACGACGTCGCGGCCCTGATGGACGCCGTCGTCGACGATCACGGGCGGATCGACCACCTGCTGAACATCGCCGGGACGTGGCGCGGCGGCGACCACATCGAGGACACCGACCTCGCGGAGTTCGAGTCGCTCGTCGACATCAACCTGAAGACGGCCTTTCTCGCGTCCAAACACGCCCTGCCGCACCTCCGAGAGGCGGCGGGCTCGATCGTCAGTATCAGCGCTCGGTCCTCGCTCGAGGGCGGCGCGGGCGACGGTCCCTACCGGATCACGAAGGCCGGCATCCGGCTGCTGACGGAAACGCTGGCCGAGGAGAACCGCGGGACCGTCCGTGCGAACTGCGTCATGCCGAGCGTGATCGACACGCCGATGAACCGCGAGCTGATGCCCGACGCCGATCACGACGAATGGGTCGCTCCGGGCGACATCGCGGACGTGCTCGCGTTCCTCTGTAGCGACGGTGCGGCGGTGACAAGCGGTGCTGCGGTACCGGTGTACGGCGAGGCCTGAAAAGGGACGGTGAACGGGTATCGATGCGTTACAGGTTCTGGCTGAGCCAGTCCGAGAAGGGCCCTGTGAGGAAGTCGACGTAGTCCACGAGGCCCAGGTACAGCGAGACGACGAGCACGATGACGATCGGGACGCGAACCGCCCAGATCCACGCCTGTCCAAGCCCGCCGAGATCGCCGATTCCCTTCGAGAGTTCCTCGACGGCGAACTTCGGTGCGACCCAGCCGACGAGCAACATCAACACGAGCGCACCGAACACCAGCAGGATACCGTCGGCGAACAGATCGAGCAGGTCGAGGAAGACCAGATCGTACGTGACCGGAACCCCGAGCAGGTAGATGACGCCGCCCATTCCGAGCGCCGCCTTCCAGCGCTCGATCCCCTTCTCGTCGATCATGTATGCGGTCACGACCTCGAGCAGCGAGATCGCACTCGAGAGAGCCGCGATCGTGACGGTCCCGAAGAACAGGATGCCGAGAAGGCGGCCGCCGGAGAGGGTCGCGAACGCGTCGGTCATCGAGATGAAGATCGCGCCGGCACCACCTTCACCCGGTTCGGTAATCCCGCCCGCGAAGAAGATCGGGAAGACGACCAGGCCAGTCAGGAACGCGATGCCGGTGTCGAATCCGATGATCGTGAGGGCGTCTCTGGTCAGGTTTCGGTCCTCACCGAGGTAGGATGCGTAGGTGATCATGACGCCCATCCCGAGCGAGAGCGTGAAGAACGCCTGTCCGGCCGCTGCGGGCAGGAGTTCGACCCAGTTGTCGAGAATGACGTTGAAGTCCGGGGACAGATAGTACGCATACCCTGCTCCGGCGTTGGGGAGCGTGTACGCCCAGATTGCCATGCCGACGAGCAAGAGGAGGATACCGGGAACCATCAGCTTCGTCGCGGTTTCGATACCGCGACGGATGCCGAGGGCGACGATCCCGATCGTCAACGCCATGAAGATCGTGTGTAACACGAACGCGTCGAGTCCGGTCGATAGCTCACCGAACATGAGAGCCGTCGTCGGCGCGCCGACTTCGGCCGCGGCGCTCTCGTAGCCCGCGAGGTGGCTCGCGTAACTCCCGCGGAACCCCTCGAGGAAGTACCGAATGAACCAGCCAGCGACGACGCTGTAGTACGACAGAATCACGCACCCCGTGACGATGAACACGCCTCCGATGTACTTCCAGGCACCCCCGCCCAGTTCCATCAGCGCGCCGACCGGATTTCGCTCCGTTCGTCTCCCGACGACGAACTCGACCAGAATGGCCGGGAACCCGATAAGTGCGACGAACAGCAGGTAAACGACCAGAAATGCTGCTCCACCGCCCTCTCCCGCGACGAACGGGAACCGCCAGATGTTTCCTAACCCCACCGCACTCCCGACCGCAGCGAGGATGAACCCTGTTCTCGTTGCCCATGTTTCGCGCTGTGCCATATCGGGGAGGATCGTTCCGGGGACCTAAAACCTTCTATTTGGGAACTAGGTACATGATGGTCTCATTTCCATACGTCTTGACACCATGTGACTTGAAACACAGTACCAAGAACCGTACCGGTGAGAGCCGGCACGCGCATTCGAGGGCGCAAGGGCGACGTTCGACGGCTGTGCGGCGGTTGCTTGCTGGACGAGAGAACGGCGTTCCGTCCCGAACGTCAGTTCGAGCTGTCCATGGCAAGCGCTATCGTCCGACATGCAGTATTTCACGACCGGCGCGTGCTCCGACTGGACTGGAGACGACATGACGTCGATCATCGATAGCGTCCGCAAGATGATGACCGTGGGGATCGCTGTGTTCCGGATCGGCATGCCGAGGTTCCCCAGATCGCCGGTAACCGACTGGAGAACGCCGACCATGGCATCAGCATCGCCGCCGACGCCGGCACCGATACACCCGGCAACGCCTGTGATTCCTGCGATACCCAGCCCCCGTAGTACGTTTCGTCGATCAAATCCTATACTATAGAATTACAAGGTAATCTCTGGTAGAAGTCTCTTTGGCGACGTGCAAATTCCGGGAGAGTAACTGACGGAATCGGGCCGTGGAGGGCCGATGAGCGGCCGTCAGCCGGCCGCCGGACGCGAACCCTGATGCATGAAAACATACAATCCTTCATGGGAAATAATACGACTTACAGAACGTTTTTGACGCAGGTGACCGTTGCCTCGGGCAATGAGTTGGCACGGGAGGGTTTCCCTATGACGATGGAAGACCGCATCGACGAACTCGAGGAACTCCGCGAAGAGGCGCGGCGGGGCGGCGGCGAGGCCCGCATCGAGAAGCAACACGACAAGGGGAAGATGACCGCCCGCGAGCGGATCGACTACTTCCTCGACGACGGCTCCTTCACCGAGTTCGATCAGCTTCGGACCCACCAGACGAGCCAGTTCGGGATGGAGGAACAGAAGATTCCCGGCGACGGCGTCGTCACGGGCTACGGCGAGGTCAACGGGCGGAAAGTCTTCGTCTTTGCCCACGACTTTACTGTCTTCGGTGGTTCGCTCGGCGAAGTCTTCGCCGAGAAGGTCTGTAAGGTCATGGACATGGCGATGGAGGTCGGTGCGCCGGTCATCGGGCTCAACGACTCCGCTGGCGCTCGGATTCAGGAAGGGGTCAAGAGTCTGGCCGGCTTCACCGAGATTTTCCGCCGCAACCAGGAAGCCAGCGGCGTCATCCCCCAGATATCGGGGATCATGGGTCCCTGTGCCGGCGGCGCGGTCTACTCCCCGTCGATCACCGACTTCATTTTCATGGTGAAAGACACGAGTCACATGTACATCACCGGCCCCGGCGTCACCAAGACCGTCACCGGTGAAGACGTCACCCACGAGGAACTCGGCGGTGCGATGACCCACGCCGACAAGACCGGCGTCGCCCAGTTCGCCTGCGAGAGCGAGGAGCAGGCCTTAGACGACATCAAGCGACTCCTCTCCTATCTCCCGCAGAACAACGTCGAAGACCCCCCACGCGTCGAACCCTGGGACGACCCCGACCGCCGCGACGAGACACTCAAAAGTATCGTCCCGCCGAGCCCGCAAAAGCCCTACGACATGACCGATGTTATCGATTCGGTCGTCGACGAGGGCTCGTTCTTCGAGGTTGCGGACAACTTCGCCAAGAACATCGTCGTCGGCTTCGGCCGCCTCGACGGGCGCTCGGTTGGCCTCGTCGCCAACCAGCCCCGCGTCAACGCCGGCACGCTGACCGTCGATGCCTCGATGAAGGGCTCGCGGTTCGTCCGCTTCTGTGACTCGTTTAATATCCCGATCGTCACGTTCGTCGATGTCCCCGGCTACATGCCCGGCACCGACCAGGAACACCGCGGGATCATCCGCCACGGCGCGAAACTGCTCTACGCTTACGCCGAGGCGACCGTCCCGCTGCTGACGGTCATCACCCGGAAGGCCTACGGCGGTGCCTACTGCGTCATGGCCTCGAAGAACCTCGGCGCGGACGTCAACTACGCCTGGCCAACGGCGGAGATCGCCGTCATGGGTCCGCAGGGCGCGGTCAACATTCTCTACCGCGAGGAACTCGAGGAGGCCGACAACCCCGACGAACTCCGCGACGAACTCATCGAGGAGTACCGCGAGGAGTTCGCCAACCCCTACACCGCGACGGACAAGGGCTTCCTCGACGACGTTATCGTCCCGACCGAAACCCGGCCGCGGCTGATCCGCGACCTCGAGATGCTCGAGACCAAGCGCGAACAGAACCCGGACAAGAAACACGGCAACATCCCGCTGTAACATGACCACCAAACAACAGCCGTCGGCCGACGACCGGGCCGCGGACGCCGGCGGCGAGCGGAACGACGACGCGTCGACGGGTCTCGAGGGGGTCCTGCCCGGCGACGTCACCCTTGACCTGCCGGACGACGCGGACGATGAGGAGGCCGCAGCGATCGCGGCCGCCGTCGGCGCGCACCTCCACGATCACGCGCTCGCAGCCGCCGCAGCGGCCGCCGAGGGCGAGGAGACGTGGGACGACAAACGGTGGGCCTTCGCCGGCCGGGTCCGCGCACAGCAACACCGGACCGTCCGCGTGCCCCGCGGCGCGCCGACCGACGCGTGGTCGGCGGCGGGACGGACCAGGCAGTTCTAACCCGCCGCGGACCCTCGCTGGGTCCTCGAGAACGAGAGCGAACCGCTACCCGCGGGCGGAGCTACTCCGAATCGGATCCCAGTTCCGGCTCCGGTTCGTCGTCGGATTCGGACATGGTGATCGGCTCGTCGGCCTCCATGCCCACGTCCTGGCCTTCCTTGATCGCTCGGGCTTGCTCTTCCATCGCTTCGACGTCCATTTCGGCCTGCTCGTCGATCTCGCCGATGATGTCGGCGATGTCGTCCAGCCCGATCAGTTCGCGCGTCTCGTCGTCGAACTCGAGGCTCTCGAGGTCCGTCCCGTTGCCTTTCACGTCGCTACCCGAGAGGTGTTTGCCGTAGCGGCCGACCAGCGAGGTGAGTTCCTGGGGCATGACGAACGTTGTCGACTCGCCCTGGCCGATATCGGCGAGCGTCTCCATCCCCTTGTCGATGACCGCGCGTTCGCCCATCGATTCCGCGGAGCGCGCTCGCAGGACGGTCGAGATCGCGTCACCCTGTGACTCGAGGATCTGGCTCTGCTTTTCACCCTGGGCGCGGATGATGTTCGACTGCTTGTCCCCTTCCGCCTTCTCGACGGCGCTGCGGCGTTCTCCCTGCGCCTCGAGGATCATCGCACGGCGGCGGCGCTCGGCGGAGGTCTGTTCCTCCATCGCGCCCTTGACGCCCGCGGAGGGCGTGACCTCGCGGACCTCGACCGACTCCACTCGAATGCCCCACTCGTCGGTGGGCTCGTCGAGTTCCTGGCGGATGCGCTCGTTGATCATCTCCCGCCGCGAGAGGGTGTCGTCGAGTTCCATGTCGCCGATCACGGCTCGCAGCGTCGTCTGGGCCAGGTTCGAGACCGCACGCTGGTAATCGTCGACCTCGAGGAACGCACGCTTGGCGTTCATGACCCGGATGTAGACGACGGCGTCGGCCGTGACGGGGGAGTTGTCCCGCGTGATGGCCTCCTGCTGGGGCACGTCGAGCGTCTGCGTTCGCATGTCGAACGTGTAAATCCGGGAGACGTACGGCGGGACGATGTTCAGCCCCGGCTCGAGCAGTTTGCGGTACTCGCCGAAGACGGTCAGCGCGGCTCTGTCGTAGGCGTCGACGATCTCCACCATCTGCCAGACCGTGACCACGACGAGGAAGAGTCCGATCAGGCCGACGAGCAGGAGCGGGTCCTCGAGCACCGATTGTGTCTGTAGCGGGCCGAGTACGTTCTCGTACATCGTGTGTATGAGGGACCCAGGTCGGATAACGCTTGCCCATAACACGCATGGAACGTGGTCGCGCTCGGTTCGGAGTGGAACCGACGCCGACAGCGATCGACGGCTTTCGGGACGTGATCTGGCAAAAACTGACACGAGATCGGACCCGTTGCGAAAAAGTAAGGTAGGGCCCTCACGACGGTATCCACAGAAATGTTCAGGAAGGTTCTCGTGGCGAACCGCGGGGAAATCGCCGTTCGCGTGATGCGAGCGTGCGAAGAGTTGAATATCGGGACCGTCGCGATCTACTCCGAGGCCGACAAGGACTCGGGTCACGTCCGCTACGCGGACGAAGCGTACAACGTGGGGCCGGCGCGTGCGGCCGACTCCTATCTCGACCACGAAGCCGTCATCGAGGCCGCGCGGAAGGCCGACGCCGACGCCATCCACCCCGGCTACGGGTTCCTCGCCGAGAACGCCGAGTTCGCGGGCAAAGTCCAGGACGCCGAGGGAATCACCTGGATCGGCCCGTCCAGCGATGCCATGGAGTCGCTCGGCGAGAAGACCAAGGCCCGGACGATCATGGACGAGGCCGACGTCCCGATCGTTCCCGGGACGACCGATCCCGTTACCGAGCCCGAGGCCGTCAAGGAGTTCGGCGAAAAACACGGCTACCCGATCGCCATCAAAGCGGAAGGCGGCGGCGGCGGCCGCGGGATGAAGGTCGTCTGGGACGAAAGCGAGGTCGAGGACCAACTCGAGAGCGCCAAACGCGAGGGCGAGGCCTACTTCGATAACGATTCGGTCTATCTCGAGCGCTACCTCGAGCAGCCCCGCCACATCGAGGTCCAGATCCTCGCCGACGAACACGGCAACGTCCGCCACCTCGGCGAGCGCGACTGCTCGCTCCAGCGCCGTCACCAGAAGGTTATCGAGGAGGCCCCGTCGGCCGCACTGACCGACGAACTGCGCGAGAAGATCGGCGAGGCCGCCAGGCAGGGCGTCGCTGCCGCCGACTACACCAACGCCGGAACCGTCGAGTTCCTCGTCGAGGAAGAACCCGGCCGGGACGGCCCGCTGGGGCCCGATGCGAACTTCTTCTTCCTCGAGGTCAACACGCGGATCCAGGTCGAGCACACTGCGACCGAGGAGATCACCGGGATCGACATCGTCAAGCGACAGATCCAGATCGCTGCCGGCGAGGAGATCGATTTCGAGCAGGACGACGTCGAGATCGACGGCCACGCGATCGAGTTCCGGATCAACGCCGAGAACGCGGCCGACGACTTCGCGCCCGCGACCGGCGGCACACTCGAGACGTACGACCCGCCGGGCGGGATCGGTGTCCGACTCGACGACGCCCTGCGACAGGGCGACGACCTCGTCACCGACTACGACTCGATGATCGCGAAGCTGATCGTCTGGGGCGAGGACCGCGACGAATGTATCGAGCGGTCGCTTCGCGCGCTCCGCGAGTACGAAATCGCGGGAATTCCGACGATCATCCCGTTCCACCGGCTGATGCTCACCGACGAGGAGTTCGTCCGGAGTACGCACACCACGAAGTACCTCGACGAAGAACTCGACGAGAGTCGCATCGAGGAAGCCCAGGAGCAGTGGGGCGGCGACACCGGCTCGGGCGGCAGCGAGGACGACGAGGAGACCGTCGAGCGCGAGTTCACCGTCGAGGTCAACGGCAAGCGCTTCGAGGTCGAACTCGAGGAACGCGGTGCACCCGCCATCCCGACCGGCGATGTCGAGGCCGGCGGCGGCCAGGCGAGCCGGCCCGAGCCTGCGGGCGGCTCGAGCGGCGACGGCGGGACCGAACTCGAGGGCGACGGCGAGACCGTCGACGCCGAGATGCAAGGGACGATCCTCGACATCGAGGTCGCGGAGGGCGACGAGGTCGCCGCCGGCGACGTGCTGGTCGTCCTCGAAGCGATGAAGATGGAAAACGACATCGTCGCCTCCCGGGGCGGCACCGTCACGCAGATCGCTATCGAGGAAGGCGAGAGCGTTGATATGGGCGACACGTTGGTCGTCCTCGAGTAGCGGTCCGCGCCGCCGGTCGCGGGGGCGTCCGCCCGTGAACGTGTTCGCCGGAATTTCGAAGCCCGTTCCGACACACCGGATAGCTGCACGCGCCACCGATCCGAGACCCTGCACGTGATCGACGGGACGACGGTTGCCTGCGCTCGGTCACCGTTGATCCACCATCCGGACATTCCTGACCCGCGTGTCGCGTGTATCCGATCGCGACCGGCAAGAAACGGCGTGCCGACCCGCGGCTGCACCGAGCCATCGTCTGTGACGGCCGCTGCCACGCCGGTCCCACTCCTCCCTGTCGGATCGCCATAGAGCCACGCTCTCGTCCGTCGCGAGCCGTCTCGATAGTTCTGTTGGGCCAGCGACCGAATCGTTCAATCGCCGGCCGAAACGCCGCGGGAGTCGCCGTCGGCGTCGTCCCACGGTAACGGGCCGTCGTACCCCTCCGGAACGAACGGACAGAGCGGGTCGCTCGCCAGCGGGTCGCCGGTGTGGGCGAACGCCCGCGAGCGGCTGCCGCCGCAGACGTGGCGGTAGGGACAGGCCCCGCACTTGCCCGAGAGGTTGTCGCGGTCGCGCAGCGACTGGAACAGTTCCGACTCGCGGTAGAGTTCCGTGACCGGCCGCTCGCGGACGTTGCCCGCCGATTCCGGCAGGAAGCCGGAGGGGAACATCTCGCCCGTGTGACTGACGAACGCGAACCCGTCGCCCGCGACGATGCCGGTCCGCCGCTCGATGCCGGCCCCCGGACCGGCCGCACCGTTATCGGTCTCGTCCCCGTCCGCCCGTCGCTGCATCGCGACCCGGCGGTACTGCGGGGCCTCGGTGGTCTTGACGCCGAAGGGTTCGGTCTCGCTGACCTCGTGGAGCCACTCCATTACCGCGTCAGCCCGGTCTGGCGCAATCGGCTCGAGGACCCGTCCACGACCGACGGGCACGAGGAAGAAGACGCTCCACATGACGGCCCCGAGTTCGGTCAGCAGGTCCCGGATCGCGGGGAGTTCGTCGACGGTCTGTCGGCAGACGGTGGTGTTGACCTGGATCGGGAGCCCGGCCTCGCGGGCGTCCTCGACGGCGCGGATGGTCTCCTCGAAGCTCCCGTCCTCGCCACGGAAGGCGTCGTGGGCCGCCGGTGATGCGCCATCGAGGCTGACCGCCATCCGCTTGAGTCCGGCGTCGGCCATCGACTCGATCCGGTCGGCGGTCAGCGAGCCGGTCCCACTGGGCGTGATCGTCATCCGCAGACCGAGGTCGTCGCCGTGAGCGATCAGGTCCGCGACGTCGTCGCGGACGAGCGGGTCGCCGCCCGAGAGGACGACCAACTGGCCGTCGCCGAACTCGGCCGCGTCCTCGAGCAGTTCCATCCCCTCCGCGGTCGAGAGTTCGTCGGGATGGCGACGCTGCTGGGCGTCGGCGCGACAGTGATCACAGGCGAGCCCACAGGCCTGGGTAAGCTCCCAGATGAGGACGAACGGTCGCTCGGACGTATCGAACGTGCCGGGGCGCATAGCCGAGGGTGGGTCTCCGACGACCGAAAACGCCCCTCTGGTTCCCGCCGCCCGGGAAGACGGGAAGATGTTCGACCGCTCGTGCGGCTATTCCCGCGCGCTGGGAGATCGCACAACGGCCTTCGGTATCGTGTCGAAGGTATCGATATGGTCGAGAAAGCGCGCCGGTCGGCGGTCGAGAGCGACGAGCGAGGGAACCCGACTCGGCAGTGGGAGGTCTTCGTCCGTAACGAGGAGGGAGATCCGATGCGCCACGTCGGGAGCGTCGCGGCCGCGAGCGGAAGCGAAGCACACGAGCACGCGTCCCGGCTGTTCGGCTGGTATGCCGCCGACATCTGGCTCTGTCCGGCCGACGAAGTCGAACGGTACTCGACGCGTGGCCTGGTGGACACGGCCCAGGAGCGATCCGACGATGACAACGGCGACGACGGGAGCGAGGAACAGCGCGTCTACGAGGAGACTGCGGGTGCCTCGGAGGTGAACAGTCTGTGATCTCGATCAGCAAACTGCTCTGCGATCTCGACGCCGAGGGCGACGGGCTGCGCTACGACGCGGCCGACGATTCGGAGAAACCGCAGATCACCGAGGAGAAACAGCAGCGGCCGGTCGTCGTCTGGAACGCGACCCGTCGGTGTAACCTCTACTGTTCGCACTGTTATGCCGGGGCCGAGACCGAGGCCGCGACCGGCGAGTTCACGACGGCCGAGGCGAAGTCGTTCCTCGACCAACTCGCCGACTTCGGCGCACCCGTCATCCTCTTCTCCGGCGGCGAACCCCTCGTCCGCGACGATCTGGTCGAACTCGTCTCCTACGCGGCGGATCGCGGGCTCCGCCCCGTCCTGTCCTCGAACGGCACCCTGATCACCCGCGAGACCGCCGCGGCGTTGCGGGACGCCGGACTCCAGTACGCCGGCATCTCCGTCGACGGCCTCCCCGAGCGCAACGACCGCTTCCGCGGCGAGGAGGGCGCGTTCGACGCCGCCGTCCGCGGGATCGAACACTGTCTCGAGGTCGGCCTCAAGACCGGCCTGCGGTACACGATCACCGAAGCCAACGCACCCGATCTCGAGGGAGTCGTCGATCTCCTCGTCGAGAAGGGGCTCGACCGGTTCTGTTTCTACCACCTCGATTACGGCGGTCGGGGGGCCGAGATCGTCGATGCCGACCTCTCCCCGCAGGCAAAGCGCGAGGCGATCGAGCAGGTCGCCGACCTCACGCTCGCGTATCACGACCGCGGCGAGGAGATCGAGACCCTGCTGGTGGGCAACTACGCCGACGCCGCCTTCCTCGTGGAGTACGCCCGCGAGACCTTCGGCGAGGCGAAGGCCCGCGCGGTCTACGAACACCTCGAGCGAAACGGCGGCGACCCGACGGGCGAACGGATCGCGGACGTCGACTATCAGGGCAACGTCCATCCGACGCAGTTCTGGCAGGGGTACAGTCTCGGCAACGTCCGCGACCGGCCCTTCGGCGAGATCTGGGACGACGAGTTGAACCCGCTGCTCGAGGCGCTGCGGAACCGCGAGGAACACCTCCGCGGAAAGTGTGCGGACTGTCAGTATCAGTCGGTCTGTCGGGGCGGCTCGCGGCTGCGGGCGCTCGCCGAGACGGGCGATTTGTTCGCCCCCGACCCGCAGTGTTACCTCCACGAGGACGAAGTGCGCGGCGAGGGCGGTCCGGTCGTCGGCGGTGCCGCGGACTGACCCCAGTCTCGAAGCGCTCTCGGCCGAACAGCCAGGTAACGCCCGTTCTCGAGCGGCCGACTCCTCAGCGTCGGGAGTCGGCTCTTGCGGGACGCCGCCCCAGACGGTGACAGCAGTCGGTATCGCCGTGTTGGTGCGACTACCGCGCTCAGTCGCCGCCCACATGGACGCGCGTCACGTGCCCGCCACAGCCGCATCGATCGACGTACTCGAGTCGAACGTCGTCGAACGCCGCCTCGAGTTCGTCCCAGAGGTACGTCTCGGGATGGCCGTGATCGCCGTGGGTGACGAGGTTGACGTGGTAGCCGGCGACCGTCTGGGCGATCGCGTCTTTCGACTGTGCGACGATCAGGTCCCGATCCATCGCGTGTTCGGGTCCCTCGAGATTCGCGGACCACGACGCGTCGTGTTCGCGACGCGTGACGGATTCGACGCCGGAATCGTCGGTCATAGTCGACACTCGGGTCCCGACGAGCCTCAGCAGTAGGGCGAACGTGTTCGCCACGGTGGCCGTCGGCGTCGTCGCCGCAGCCACCGCCGACGGATCGCAAGCCGATCAACAGCAGAACAGAAACGGGTAGAGCAGCGCAACGCGGTCGTCGTCGGCGAGTTCCGTCTCGAACCCATCGAGGTGTTCGTTGAACCGACCGTTGACACAGACCCGCGCGTACGGCCGGGTCTGCTCGCCCTCCGGGTTCTTTCGCCACGTCCCGGGCAGGTCGTCGGGAACGGGTGCCCAGCCGCTGTGGGTCGCGTCCGCTTCGGTTTCGGCGATGAGCATGTCCGCGAGATCGTACTCCGCGAAGAAGGCCTCGAGGAAATCCCGAAGGCGGGTCCCCTCGAAGGTGAACTCGAGTTCGTGGCGGCCGAGTGCGGTTCGGGCGTGGCCGGTACAGCGGACGGTGACGGTCGTCTCGGTTTCCCGACCGGCCGTCGCGGCCGCGTGCTGGTCCGTAACGGTCGCGGTCGATCCCTCGTCGGCGGTGGTCGTCGCCTGGTCTGGTCCCATGGCTCACACGGCGATACGGTACGGACCGGCAAACGCTATCGTCCGAACGTGTTCGGGAGGAAGGGGACGGCCGTACGGGCCGTACCGCGAGACATGAACGGAATACCGGGCGGGTTACGGACCGACCAGCAGCCGCCGATGGTGATCCCGTTGCGGCATTTCCTGCTCGCGCTGGGCTTTCTCGCGGTCGGCATCGGTGGGGGGACCGTCCTGGCCGTCGCGACGCTGCCCGGTCTCGCCGGGCTAGCACGCCTCCACGTCCTGCTCGTGGGCTGGATCGCGGTGACGATCATGGGTGCGATGACCCAGTTCGTCCCCGTCTGGTCCGGCGTGTCGATCCACTCGCGGCGGTTGGCGGTCGGCCAACTGTGGCTCGTGACCGTCGGACTGCTCGGATTCGGCGCGGCGTTGCTCGCGGGCGCGTTCGCCTGGCTCCCGGTCGCCGGCGCGCTCATGCTGGCGGGTATCTGGATATTCGTCTATAACGTCGGGCGCACGATCATCCGTGCACGCCCGTTCGATTTCACGGAGCGCCACTTCGCACTCGCGCTCGCGTGCTTCGCCCTCGTCGCACCGCTCGGGGCGCTTCTCGCGACGGATTTCACCACGCCGGTGTTCGAGTCGGTCCCGGTGAACCGATTCGAAATCCACGGCTCTCACGCGACGCTGGCGCTGTTCGGCGCGCTGCTCGCGACGGTCGTCGGTGCGCTGTTCCAACTGACGAAGATGTTCACGCAGGCGGAGCCCGATCGGTGGGGCGACCGCCTGCTCGCCCTCGAGCAGTTGTGTTTCCCCGCCGGGCTCGCGGCACTCGTGGTCGGCCGCGGACTCACCATCGCCCCCATCGCTCGCGTCGGCGCGGTCGCGCTCCTCGTCGGACTCGCCGCGTTCGCGGTCGTCGTCGCCCAGTTGCTGGCCGGCGCGACGGTCGAGCGGTCCCCGATGCTCGCTCGCTACTGGCTCGTCGTGGCGGCATTGGTCGCGTGGATCGCCCTCGCCGCGCCGGCGTGGTGGACCGACCCCCTCGCGTACGAGTCGCTCTTCGGATATCCCGGGACCCGGACGCTTCTGCTGTTCGGCGTCTTCGGACTCGTCGTCATCGGGTCGCTGTACCATATCGTCCCCTTCATCATCTGGATCGAGCGCTACAGCGATCGCCTGGGCTTCGAACAGGTGCCGATGATCGACGACCTTTACGACGACCGCCTCGGGCGCGCGGATTTCTGGCTGCTGTTCGTCGGCTTTGCCGGCCTGTCGCTGGCACCGCTGGTCGACCTTCCCGCCGTCGTTCCCACCGCGAGCAGTCTCCTCGCGACGATCGGCGTCGGCGTGTTCATCGCGAACATGCTGCTGACAATCCATCGTCACGGGCCCGACGGCATCGCCGGCGTACTCGCAAGCACGTTCGAGTCGGGCGAGGACGACCCTGCAGCGGCCGGCGGAGAGCCCGACGTGGACGCGTCGCCAGATCGGTGACCGGGTGCGGTCGACCCCATCGGCGCGGATCGCGCGAATCTATTCCTCCGGCGACACGTCGACCGCCGGTTCGGACCGCTGTGATTCGATCGTCGAGACGACCAGTTCGCCGTACTCGGCGGCCGTCAGCTCGCCCGCGTTGTATGCCGCCGCGTGTTCCGTCTCGACCGTCGCCGATCCGTACGACGCGGGCGCGTCGTCGAGGATCGTCGCCCCCAGCGCGACGGTATCGTAGCCCGCGTTGACCAGCGCCGCGTAGCCGCCCGCAATCAGGGCGATATCGTGAGCGTTGCCCTCGTCGTACCGATCGGTGTTGACGTACTCGAGGGTCAGCACGTCCCGCTCGCGTGCGACCGACCCGACGGCCATGTCGAACTCCGCGAGCGTGGACGCGAGCCGGTCCGGAGTCGTGATGTCGGCAGCCGCCAGCGCCGGAATGCGCTCCTCGAAGATTGCGCGTCGTTCCGCGACGGGGAGGGGAGGGACGTACGCCGAGACCGGCCACTCCGTATTTGCGGGGAACTCCGTTCCCATCTCCTCGATACAGCCGGTGAGGGCGACGGTCACGGCGACTGCCCCCGCCCGAAGGAACCGCCGCCGTGTTGACCCCTCGCTTCCCTCTCCCGGCGCGTTCCGACCCATACCCTCGATACGCCGTCCCGCTGCAAATGAGTTCGTTCTGCAAACGCCGGCATCGGGATAAAGACGCGATTTCCCGTAGGCCGGACCAGCGGATGGCCCTCGAGCTGTACAACGTTGGACTGGTCGTCATCGGTGTGGCACTGTTCGGCGTCGCCGTCCTCCCGCGGTTCGTTGCGGACCGTGCGATCTCGCTGCCGATCTTCTTCGTCGCGTTCGGCATGCTCGCTTTCGGCCTGCCGATCGGACTGCCCGCGCCGGACCCGCTCGAGCAAGGGACGACGACGGAACACCTCGCAGAATTCGGCGTGATCGTCGCCCTGATGGGAGTCGGGTTGAAGATCGATCGGGTCCCCGGGCTGCGCGCGTGGGCGTCGACCTGGCGGTTGCTCGCGATCACGATGCCGCTGTCGATCGCCGGCGCGGCGCTGCTCGGCTGGTGGCTCGGCCTCGTGATTCCGACCGCGGTCCTGCTCGGTGCGTGCATCGCGCCGACCGATCCGGTGCTGGCATCGGAGGTCCAGGTCGGGGGACCGGGCATGGGCAGCGAAGCGGAAGGTCTCGAGGAGGCGGCCGGTGGTGAAGACGAGGTCAGATTCGCGCTCACCTCCGAGGCCGGACTGAACGACGGGCTCGCGTTCCCGTTTACGAACATGGCGATCGCGATCGCGCTCGTCGGCCTCGTGCCCGGCAACTGGGTCGGCGAGTGGCTCCTCGTCGACGTTGGCTACCGGATCGCCGTCGGCGTACTCGTCGGCGTCGTTCTCGGCTCCCTGACCGCGCGGCTCGTCTTCGCGACGGAGCCCGAGACCCCCGTCGCGGAGTCGGTCCAGGGACTCGAGGCGATCGCCGGCACCCTGTTCGTCTACGGGGCGACCGAACTCGCGGGCGGCTACGGCTTCATCGCAGTCTTCGTCGCCGCGCTGATGATCCGCCACTACGAGCGCTCCCACGACTACAACCGGTCGCTTCACGAGGTCAGCGAGTTCGCCGAACAGGTGATGATGGCGCTCGTCATGCTCTTCTTCGGCGGCGCGATCGCCGGGGGGCTCCTCGAACCGCTCACGTTCGAATGGATCGCGGCGGCAGTAGCGATCGTGTTCCTCGTTCGACCGCTCGCCGGGCTGGTCGGGTTCCTCGGGTTCGACCGCGACCCCGCCGAGCGGGCGACGGTCGCCGTCTTCGGCATCCGGGGGATCGGCTCGTTCTACTACCTCGCACACGGCCTCAACGAGGCAGCGTTCCCCGACGCCGACGTGCTGTGGGCCGTCGTCGGCGCGGTCGTGCTCATCTCGATCGTCGTCCACGGGATCGCCGCCACCCCCACGGTCCGCTGGCTCGAGGCGCGGGTGGAGTAGCGGGCGCTCATCCCGTCCAGTCGGCGCGCTCGAAGAAAACCGTCCAGCAGACGGCAGCGTAGAGGCCCGCACCGACAACCGAGAGCCAGCGGCCAGGCTCGACCAACGTTGGGACCGACCCGAGCAGGCCCGCGACCTCGAGCCCCAGGCCGGTGACGAGCGCCGCGACCGACGCACTCGCGGTTCGGTCGCCGATTCCGGGGGCGGACGCGACGGCTGGCGGATAGAAACGGTAGGTGACGCCGACGATCGTCAGGCCGAGGAAACCGCCGACGGCGAGCCGGTAATGGGCGTCGAACGCGGCTGCCGGTAGACCCGCACTGGGTGCGAACGCGAAGCAGAGACCCAGAACGGCGATCAGCGCGCCACAGCCGGCTGCCGCGAGGATGGCCCGGCCGCCGACGCGTCGGCGGTCGCTCTGCCGAGCCAGGTCGAGAACGGCGACGGCGAACCCGACGAGGGCGGTCGCCTGAAGCGCGGCACCGACGCGAAACAGCGTCCCGCCACGAAAGTCGGCCGCGAGCAGTGCGGGGCCGACGATACCGGCGGCGACGACGACCGAGACCAGCAACGGGTGCACTGAAGCGACCAGCAGCCGGGGTAACAGTCGGAAGCCGATCGCAAAGACGAGCAGCGCCACCGTGCCGGCGGCGAACAAGTGCGTGGTGGCCGGCCCGCTCGCCGGAAACACGGACGGCTCGAGACCGAGTGCGGCCGCTAGCGGCAGCGCCGAGCCGACGATCAGGTATGCGAGCACGAACGGAACGGCGACGTTCGCGACCCGGTCGGCGCGCCGACGGTGGGCATCGGTCTCGCCGGTGCCGGTCTCGCGGCCCGTCGGGTTGTCGCGGACGGTCCAGCACAGCGTCCCGACGAAGACGAGGCCGCCGACGAGCCAGCTCGCCGCGCTCGCGAGCGTCACGGTCGCAGAGCCGATTCCGATCCCGGTTGCGAACGCACCGATCGCGCCGAGCGAGGCGAACGGGAGGTGGATCGCCGGCGCGCGCGGTACCGCGAGTTCGCGCGCGAAGTACGACGGGACGAGCGTGTAGGCCTTGCCGAAGACCACGTGGAAGACGAAGCCGAAGACGCCGAGGGGGACGGTCGCCGCTCTCCCCGCGCCGACAGCGACGGCGACCTGCCACGCGACGAAGAAGCCGATACCGACCGCGACGAACGCGCGCGACCACCGTGTGACGGTTGCGGTCGCGTTCCCGGTCCCCATCGCGCGATCAGAACGGCGACTGAACGCTCGTCTCGTCGCCGTCTTCCCCCTTCGCTCCGGTCCCGGGGCCGCTACCGACCGGTTCGGTCGGGACCTCGCCGGACTCGAGATACTGCGCTTCGAGGGACTCGAGCGTCCCGTTGAGGGACTCGGACTGGTGGTGGGACGGACGGACGCGGACGCGGACGAGATCGTACTCGTGGCGATCACTCAGGCCGTTCCAGGCGCGAAACGAGCCCTTGACGAGCGCATCGGCTTGCGGACAGAACTCCGTCGTGGGGCTGAACTCAGCCCGGAGGACGGTCGGATCGTCGGCATCGACCGCGTACCGGTAGCCCGCTTCGGGATGTCGCCGGTCGAGGTTGAGCCGCGCCAGATTATAGCCGAAGGTGGCGTCGTAGACGCCCCGCTCCTCGAATAGATCTCGAGTCACGTCGTGGAAGGCGACGTGCTCCTCGCCTTCGAGGACGTCGTGGCCCTCGAGGAATGCCCCCGGATCGGGCACGTGGTCGGGCACGAACGATCCGGGCGCATCGAAGCTCCCCTCGCTGTCGCCCCCGTCCGTCGATCGCCCGCTCGAAAACGGATTCATCGTGGTCCGGGCTACGTCCCGAATCGTCCAGTAGCTCTTCCCGAACATGTCACCCCTCGTGCTGCCCTCGAGACAGTTTTCCCGAATTTCACGCCACCCCCGTCGGCAATCGGTGGTTGCGTAGTGACTGTCACTCCCTGAAGAGTTTTAGAATGTGTGAATGAAATAAGATTAGCAACTATTCTGCACCCAATTAGTGGGATATTAGACACATATATACATTCTTAACCAGACATGGCCACCAACCTCAAGTTAGGGCCAGAGGATTTATACCTGATCGAAGAAAGGCTCCGGTCAATGCTACTCTCAGTCGATCGATCGGACACGACAGACCGACAATCTCTCAGTTTCGACGTGGTCGCTGCTGTCGCCGAGCGCGAAGGCGTCGATCCCGTCGATCTCGAGCCCCCGGAATACGAAGCCCTCTACGATGTCGTCAATCCCGAAGCTCTGGACGCGCTCTTTGCGACGCGAGAGAACGGCCACGAGCGGCCGGTCGGCCGCATCGAATTCCCCTTCTGTGGTTATCGGGTCGTCGTCACGAGCGACGGCGATGTCGACGTATCCGATCCCGAAACGTCGCGGTAGCCGGCGAGCAGCTACTCCCGGTGCTCGATCCGTCGCCGCCATTCGGACGGCAGCGGCTGTGAACCGCCGTCGTCCGGCGCAGCGAGGACCTGAACGGTGCGCGCCGTCGCGGCACGCTCGCCGTTCGCGCGGATTTCGTACTCCATCGGCAGGCTCGAGTCGCCGAGTTCCGGCACGCGGAGCGCGACGGTGACGGCGTCGTCGGCCTCGATGGGGCGGGCATACTCGAGTTCGAGGCTCACGAGAACGGTGTTCGTCTCGGTCAACGAGACATCGAGCACGTCCCGAAAGTAGGCCTCGCGGGCCTGCTCGAGGTACGTCGCATAAGTTGCGTTGTTGACGTGGCCCATGAAATCGATGTCGCGGAGCCGGACGTCGATAGCGGTCTCGTAGCTGTAATCGTCCATGTACGAGTGGGTAGTGCGCTGGCTGCCGTATAGCTGCTTGCTCACCGCCGCCGTCACGCACGCGCGACGGTCGATCCTGCCGGCCGATCAGTCGCCGGCCGTCGCGGCCTCGAAGACGGTCTCGTGGAGGCGATCCGCGACGAGTTCCATCAGCGGCTTCATGTTGCGGGTGTCGGCCCGATTGTACTCGACGAGCGTCTCGAGGGCTCCCTCGTCACCGGCTTCGTACTCGTGCCAGAGGCGCACCGCGTCGCGTCCGCTGAGGTCGGGCTTGTCCCGATCGATTCCGACGTCCTTTTCGATCGCTTTCAGCCCGCCGTCCAGTCCCACCTTCTTGCAGGGGTACATGAGGTCGACGTGGGGCACGTCCACGTCGATATCGAAACACGTCTCGAGGAAGGGAACGTCGAAGCGCTGGCCGTTGAACGTGACCAACAGCGGCGCATCGGCGAGCTCCCGCTCGAGGCGGTCGCTCGTGAGATCACGGTCCTTGACGAAGGTCGTCGTCTCGCCGCTCCGATGGAGGCTGACGGTCGTCACCTCGTTCGTGGACGCGTCGAGCCCGGTCGTCTCGATGTCCAGAAAGCACGTCTCGTCGCTGACGTTCTCGTAACAGCGCCAGCGACTCGAGGCCGGCAGCGCCTCCGCGAAGACGGAGATATCACCGCGCTCGAGGTGGGTCCGTCCCTCGTCGATGAACGTCTCGATCCGATCAGCCAGTGTCGAGCCGACGACGCTGCCGTCGAACTCGTCCCAGTGGGTCACACCGTGTTCCCAGAGTCGTCGTTCGGTCGTCTCCCCGACCCCGCGAACGGGGATGAAACTGTTCTCGATTCGCACACCAGTTTGGAGGGCACGGGGTAGGTAAAAACGCTTGGATCGGTCGCCACGCCGTGGTCGACTCTCACCGTCGGCGACGAAAGCGGTGCTGACTACAACTCGAGCCAGTCGGTGGTCGTGTCCGCCTCCCGGAGATACCACTGCTGTTCGTCGATTCCGTTTCGGGATCGGACCGTCACGACCGCATCGAACAGCGGCTCGAGGAGGTTGACGGCGTCGTGGTCCGGACCCAGCGGTAGGTGATAGTGACCCATGCCACACGCTTGATCGACTCGCGAGGTCGTCAACTGCAGCAGGCGGAACACCGCTTCCGCGTCGTACTCCTGGAGCAGCGGGACGAGCGAATCGACGCAGACGCGAAGCGCCGACGGAGCGAGCCCGTCGGCGCTGTCGTCGAACTCGCCGATGGTCTCGACGATCTCGATCCCGAGCGTCCCCAGCGACGGCTGCCCGCTCCCGCCGTCCGATTCCGACATCGACTCGAGTTCCGACCGCGAATAATCGATCGTTCGGACCCGTTCGATCCCGGAATCGGAACCACGTTCGTGTGCGACGTGGTCGTCCGCATCCGTGACGAACAGGCGGTATCGAGCGTCTTCCCGTGCTGCACCGAGTAGTTGTTGGCAGACGGTCTCGTGTGGCTCCCTGGCCGTCCCAACGAGTAAGATGTTGCTCCCCTCCTGTTTGAGGGTTCCGAGCGTTCGTGCGAACGTCGCACAGTCCGGGACGGCGTCCCCTCGCTCGTCTTCCATTCCGTTCGATCAGTCAAACGGTATCGAGATAAAAATTGCGGCTGAGTTCCCCTCGGAAAAGGGTCTCACGTACGGCCATTACTATCGAATACTCCCGATCGGCCGGTTTTTTACACCGGCGGTCGTAGGGAGCGCATGGCCGATTCCGACGACGAACTCGCCGACGCGATTCGCGAACTCGCGCGAACGATCGACGCGCTCCGAGAGGAACTCGAGGGGCCGCGCTCGCGTCGCCGGCCCCCGCTGCGCCCGCCGACGCCGCGGGAACTCCTGCGATTCACCGACGAGGTCGCCCTTCCGGCCGCCCTGACCGTTCTCGAGACCAGCGTCCGCGCGCTCGAGGCGTTCCAGCGGAGCCTGAACGTCGTTCGAACCGGGCAAGAGGCGCGGGACCGAACGGAGGCGGCCACCGAAGCGACGAGCGAGCGCGCGAGCGAACTCCGTCGCACGACGCTCTCACAGCTCGATTCCGTGCTGTCGGAGCTCCAGCGAGCCGCTTCCGAAGGCGGTCTCCCCGCCGACGAGGAGGCCCGCGACCTCCTCGCTGAGGCTCGGGAACTCCGCGACGATGTCGACAGCCGGCTCCGGGACGCCGCCGAACGCGAGTCGCGATCCGGACCGACCGCCGCGGACTCCGATCGACCGGCGGCCGAACGCGGAGTGACGATCGATATCGAGGACGGCCCGCTGGCCGAAGACGGAGCGGACCGCGCCGACGACCCCGACCGCGACTCCGCCGTCGATGTCGACGCCGAACTCGAGACGCTGCGAGATCAGTACGCCGACGACGAGGACGGCGACTCGAATGCGGCTGCCTCGAGCGAGGGGGACGCCGACGGGTCGGATGGGGACGGCTCCGATGCCGACGCTGGGGCCGACGGCGCGGAAGACGGCAGCGGCGAACCCTGAATCCGCTGTGGCGGGCGCGTCGGCCGGCGGCCATCAGAGCGGCTCGAACCGGTAGCCGTCCCACGCCTGACTCTCCGGTTCTCGAATGCCCGCGCCGGGCTCGCGGAGTTCGTCGACGGAGACCGGCCGTACCTCGTCGCCCGTCTCGATGTCACCCGTGGTCAGTTGACCGATCGCGCGGACGGACTCGCCTTCCACATCGAACTCGACGATCGCGAGGTGGTTCGGTTCGCGGACGCCGGGTGGCGTCGCGGTGCTGGTCGTCCACGTCACGACCTCCGCGGTGTACTCGCTGAGATCGATCGTCTCGACCGGCTCCGCGCCATCAGGGCCGCGCGGGTGCCCAGGGTAGGTGACCGTCCCGTCGTCGTAGCGCGTCGCTTCCAGAGTCATTGTGCAGCCTCCATGATGGTCGTAATCACACAGTTGCCGAAGCCGCCGACGTTACAGCACAGGCCCGCGTCCGCGTCGACCTGTCGGGGACCGGCCTCGCCGACGAGTTGCTCGTAGATTTCGACGCCCTGGGCCACGCCGCTGGCTCCGAGCGGGTGGCCCTTCGATTTGAGCCCGCCCGAGGTATTGGTCGGCAACTCACCGGTGTCTCGCTCGGTGTCCCCGTCCGCGACGCGCTTCCAGGCCGCACCCTGCTCGGCGAAGCCCAGCCCCTCCATCTGCAGGAACTCGAGGATCGTGAACATGTCGTGGAGTTCGGCCACGTCGATATCCGCGGGTCCGAGTCCGCTCATCTCGTAGGCTCCCCGCCCGCTCTCGACGACGCCGTTCATTACGGTCGGTTCCTCGCGTTCGTGGACGACCTGCGTGTCCGTCGCCCCGTCGACGCCGGTGACGACGGCGTAGTCGTCAGTGTACTCCCGGGCGACGGATTCGGGACAGAACAGGAGTGCTGCCGAACCGTCCGTGATCGGACAGAAGTCGTACAGTCGGAGCGGATCGGCGACGATCGGCGACTCGAGGACCGTCTCGAGGTCGACTTCCTTCCGGAACTGGGCATGCGGGTTGTCGACGCCGTTCTTGTGATTCTTGACGGCNCGGATCGGCGACGATCGGCGACTCGAGGACCGTCTCGAGGTCGACTTCCTTCCGGAACTGGGCATGCGGGTTGTCGACGCCGTTCTTGTGATTCTTGACGGCAACCTTCCCGAGGCTCTCGCGGGGCGCGTCGAATCGCTCGAGATAGCGGCGTGCGGTGAGTCCGGCGAACGACGGGAGCGTGACGCCGGCGTTGTACTCGACCGGGTGCGTTACCGAGGCGATGATGTCGGTCGTCTCGGACGTCGATCGGTGTGTCATCTTCTCGCCGCCGACGAGCAAGGTCATGTCGCTGGCCCCGCTTTCGATCGACTGCCAGGCGGCGTAGATTCCCGCACCGCCGCTCGCGCTCGTCTGATCGACGCGCTTGGTGTACGCCGGGATGGCACCGATGTCGTGTACCAGCGCGTTCATCACGCCCGTCTGTCCTTCGAACTCGCCGCTGGTCATGTTCGAGACGTACAGATGCTCGACATCGTTCGCATCGACGCCCGCATCCTCGAGGCAGTCGATTCCGGCCTCCGCGAGGAGATCCGTGATCCATTCGCCCTCGCGTTGCCCGAACTGGGTCATGGCGGCTCCGATGATCGCAACACGTTCCATAGCTAGTGTACCTCTGGTGATGGCTGACCACGAACGGTGGTTTAAAATTAAGGGAGAACAGCATTCGACGAATTGAGGACACCGAACGGTGACGATAGTTCGATCCGAAGGTGCGTCTCAGTAATCGGCCTGAACCGCCCTCGACGACGGTCACGGGAAACGGGGCGCTGATCGGTTGGTGTCGGAGACCCGTTTCGCCCCATCCGCGGGCGCGCCTCGAGTGTCCCGTACTCGAGACGCGTAACTGTTTTCGCGCTTACACCGGTTCGAACCGGTAGCCGTCCCACGCCTGACTCCCCGGTTCTCGAATGCCCGCATCGGGCTCGCGGAGTTCATCGACGGAGACCGGCCGAACCTCGTCGCCCGTCTCGACATCGCCAGTGGTCAGTTGGCCGATGGCGCGGACCGACTCGCCTTCCACATCGAACTCGACGATCGCGAGATGGTTCGGCTCGCGGACGCCGGGTGGCGTCGCGGTGCTGGTCGTCCACGTCACGATCTCGGCAGTGTACTCGCTGAGATCGATCGTCTCGACCGGTTCCGTCCCGCCCGGGCCGTGTGGATGTCCGGGGTAGCTAATCGAGCCGTCGTCGTAGCGCGTCGCTTCCAGAGTCATTGTGCAGCCTCCATGATGGTCGTAATCACGCAGTTGCCGAAGCCGCCGACGTTACAGCATAGCCCCACATCCGCGTCGACCTGTCGGGGACCGGCCTCGCCGACGAGTTGCTCGTAGATTTCGACGCCCTGGGCCACGCCGCTGGCCCCGAGCGGGTGGCCCTTCGATTTGAGCCCGCCCGACGTGTTGATCGGGAGTTCGCCGTCACGTTCCGTGTGTCCCTCCTCGACGAGTGTCCAGGCTTCGCCCTGCTCGGCGAAGCCCAGTCCCTCCATCTGCAGGAACTCGAGGATCGTGAACATGTCGTGGAGTTCGGCCACGTCGATGTCCGCGGGTCCGTATCCGCTCATGTCGTAGGCTCCGTTGCCGCTCTCGACGACGCCGCCCATGACGGTCGGGTCCGCGCGCTCGTGGACGACGTGGGTATCGGTCGCCCCGTCGATGCCCGAGATCACGACGTAGTCGTCAGTATACTCCTTCGCAACTGACTCGGGACAGAGCATCAGCGCCGCGGAGCCGTCCGTGATCGGACAGAAGTCGTACAGTCGCAACGGATCGGCGACGATCGGCGACTCGAGGACCGTCTCGAGGTCGACTTCCTTCCGGAACTGGGCATGCGGGTTGTCGACGCCGTTCTTGTGATTCTTGACGGCNCGGATCGGCGACGATCGGCGACTCGAGGACCGTCTCGAGGTCGACTTCCTTCCGGAACTGGGCATGCGGGTTGTCGACGCCGTTCTTGTGATTCTTGACGGCGACCTTCCCGAGGCTCTCGCGGGGCGCGTCGAACCGCTCCAAGTAGTGGCGCGCCGTCAGGCCCGCGAAGGAGGGCAGCGTGACGCCGTGTTTGTACTCCACGGGATGGGTCAGCGACGCGATGACGTCGGTCGCTTCCCCGGTCGTCTTATGCGTCATCTTCTCGCCGCCGACGAGCATCGTCATGTCGCTGGCACCGCTGGCGACCGACTGCCAGGCGGCGTACATTCCCGCGCCGCCGCTCGAACTCGTCTGGTCGACGCGCTGGGTGTACGCCGGCATCGCGTCGAGGTCGTGAGCCAGCGCGTTCATCACGCCCGTTTGCCCTTCGAACTCGCCGCTTGCCATGTTCGAGACGTACAGGTGCTCGACGTCGTCGGCGTCGACGCCCGCATCCTCGAGACAGTCGCTGCCGGCCTCCGCGAGAAGGTCCTGAATCCACTCCCCGTCCCGTTGCCCGAACTGGGTCATGGAGGCTCCGATGATTGCAACACGTTCCATAACGTATCGGACTCGAGACATCGATTTATAAGTGCGGGTCACGGGTGCGGACGCCCTCGTCCTGAGGGCGGGCGTCCCGCCGACCGCGCTCGGAGAAAGAGCGTCGTCGCGGCGTCCGACCCCTACGAGGCCGATTCCGCCGCCGTCGTCCGCAACTCGCTCGCTCGCGAGCGCGCCTGCGAGATCACCGCGGGCCGAGCCTCGAAGGAGACGATCACGTCCTCGTCGCCGTAGGTCACGTCGTCGACGTTCGCGTTGTCGTGAAGCCACGAGACGACGCTCATCGTGTCCTCGGTCATCGGCAGCATGAGCCGCTCTTCCTCCCAGTCGGGCAGTTCGTGGTCGATCCGCTCGAGGAGGCCGTCGACGTTGAGCCCCTCCCTGGCGCTGACGGTGACCGGGTTCGGCGCGAGCGACGACAGGGCTTCGCGCTTGTCCGTGAGGTCCTCGTCGCTTACCTGATCGATCTTGTTCAACACGGTCACGATCGGGGCCTCGTTGCGCTCGTAGAGGGTGTCGTGGGACGTGACCAGCTTCTCGTGAATCTCGTCGACCGGCTCGCTGACGTCGACGACGAGCAAGACCAGGTCCGCCCGGTAGACCGAGTCCAGCGTCGACTTGAACGACTCGACCAGCCAGTGGGGCAGATCGCTGATGAACCCGACCGTGTCGGTCACCAGCACGTCCCGCCGGTCGATGGCCGCCCGTCGCGTCGTCGTCCCCAGCGTCGTGAACAGCTTGTCCTGGGACTCGGCCGTCGGGTCCAGGTCGGGATGGAGCTCCTCGTTTTCCTCGACCTCGAGATCGGTCGCGAGCTGACGCAACAGGGTCGACTTCCCCGCGTTGGTGTATCCCGCAAGCGCGACCAGATCGAACCCGGAGTCCCGACGGCGCTCCCGGCGCTGCTGTTCGGTCTGCTCGATCCGCTCGAGTTCGTCCTTGATCCGGCTGATCTGGGCTTTGATGTCCCGTTCGCGGCTCTCGTCGTACTCGCCAAGCCCCATGAAGCCGGGGTGTTCCTCCCGCTTTGCGAGGCTCGTCTTCGCCTCGGCACGGGGGAGTTCGTAGCGGAGCTCGGCCAGTTCGACCTGGAGCTGTGCCTTCCGCGTCTGGGCGCGCTGGCCGAAAATCTCGAGGATCAGCGTAAATCGATCGATGACCTCGACGCCTTCCGGCAGGAGCCGCCCGAGGTTGTACGTCTGATACGGGCCGAGCCGATTGTCGAAGACGACGGTCGTCGCGTCGGTCTCCGCGGCGAGCGCGGCCAGTTCCTCCGCTTTCCCCTCGCCGATCTGAAGGGCCGGATCGGCCCGTCGGGACTGCGTGACCTCGCCGACGACGGTATACCCCGCCGCCCGGGCTAGGTCGCGGATCTCGCTCGTGTCAGCCGTGCCGGAATCGACGCGTTTCGCGATGATCGTGTTCATGCGGGTGGCTTCGTGTCTGCCGGGCGTGGTCGGTCGTGCTCGCTCGAGCGCCGCAGCTCGTCGCTTGCGCGCCCCGCCGCTCGCCGACACCGGCCGTACAGTCGGTGCGGGCACTGCCGCGTGGACCCGGAGACGCTAACGATGCCGGTCGCACACCTCCGTTGGACGCACGTGAGTCATACTCGTCCGTACGCGGCGAACCGTCTTGAATCCCGCGCCCGTTGTGACCGTCCGCGCGTTCGCGTCGCGGCCGCCATCGATCGGGTCCCGTCCGGTCCGTCGAGCGGACCCGATCACAACAGTCATAGGAACCGACTCGAATTGAGGTGCATAATGCTCGATCTCGATCCGACGGCGCTTGGCCTCGAAATCGGGGGCGGCGCGGTCATCGGCGGCGTCATCGGGTTCGCCGCGAAGAAGATCGCGAAACTCCTCGCGATCATCGTCGGCGTGCAGTTGATGGCCTTTCGCTACCTCGAGTCCCAGGGGATCATCATCGTCGACTGGAATCGGCTCTCGGCCGGCCTCCTGAAAACGCAAGCGCGCGCCGGGGACGCTGCGAACAGCCACTGGGTTCAATCGCTGCTCTCGACGCTCTCGATCGGTGCGGGCTTTACCGGCGGCTTCCTGATCGGCTTCCGACGCGGCTAACGCGGTCCCGACCCGGAACCGGACGCGTCATCGACCAGGCATACACCGAGAGTACCTCGGGGACAAGCCCCGAGGTACGTCACCGCGTTCGGAGATCGTCTTTGTCCTTGACGATTTCCGTCTCCGCCTGTCCGCTGGTGTGTTCGTTGACGGTGTCGTAGAACTCGTTTTGCAGTCCGGCCGGGAACGTCAATACGCCGATCCACGAGCCGTCGTTTTGCCACTCCTCGCGCTCGAGATCGCCGAACTGGCGGATTTTCGCCTGCGCGCTACCCGCGTGATCCGCCGGCACCTGGACGGCGACGGTTACTTCTTCGAACCGGATCGGGATCACGGGCCGTAACGCGTCCAGCGCGTCGTCGACCTGCTCTTGGACCGGCTCCATTGGATCGACCGTGAAGCCGGCCTCTTCCAGGGCGTTCTCGATCCGTTCGGGCGGATGGGGCGCGTTGTCCATCTGGGGGTTGACCGCGTTGCGCGTGATCGTATCGATCAACTGCCTGCGCTTCTGTTCTTGCATCTCGCGGCGCTGATCGGCCGTGATCTGGATCTCCCCCTGCTTTATCACTTCGGGAATGATCTCGAGGGGCTCCGTGGTATCGAAGACCGTCTCGAGGTCCGACTCCGCGGGCCGGTCGCCGCGCGAGGCGTCCTCGAAGACGTCCTCGGCGGCGATCACGTCCTCCAACTCGCCGTCGAACTCGTCGCGTTTGATCGAAAGCGCCGCGTCCGGATCGACTAACACTTCGAAGCGCGCCCCGTGTGACTCGAGTCGCGCTGTCACTGCCTCGTCAAGCGAAATCATACCTGACGGTTCCGCCGCCAATGAAAAGAGTGTTTCCCGAACCGATCCGGCACTCGAGGTCGAAAACGCCTCGAGTCGCCGCGGATCGACGGGGCCGCCGATGCGACGTGACCGGCGCTTCGAGGGGTGTCGCGTTCGAGCGGGCCGCTTTCCAACGGGACGACGGAATACGGCGTCGAAAAACGAACTCGGCGTCTCGATTACTCGGCGGTGTCGTCGGCTTCGTCCTCGCCCTCACCCGTATCGAGGAGGTCGTTCTCCTCGAGATGGTCGGCGATCCGATCCTGGTCGAACTGCTCGAAGGACTCGGTTTCGACGTCGACGGTCGCCAGCCCCACTTCGTTGGGGAGCAAGGACCCGTCGTTGACCGACGCGAGCGCGTCGAGGGCGAGCTGAATGCCGCCGTCGAGGTCGGCCTCGTCGTCGTAGTGCTCCTCGAGGTAGGTCTGGAGTTCGCCGCGGTCGGAGCCGACGGCCAGCGCCTTCCACTCGTAGGGCGTCCCCGAGGGATCGGTCTCGAACAGGCGCGGCTCGCCGTTCTGGATGCCGCCGACGATCAGCGCGACGCCGAACGGTCGGGCACCGCCGACCTGCGTGTACTGCTGGATATGGTCGGTAACCTCTTTGGTCAGCGTCTCGACGCCGATGGGCTCGCCGTACCGAAGCTGGTTGACCTGCGTCTGGCGGCGCGCGAAGTCGATCAGCTGGCGAGCGTCGGCCACGTGACCCGCGCTGGCGATGCCGACGTGGTCGTCGGCCTTGTGGATCTTCTCGACGCTCGAGTCCTCGAGCAGCGGGGAGGGGACTCGTTTGTCGACGGCGAGGACGACGCCGTCGTTCGTTCGGACACCGATGCTCGCCGTGCCTCGTTTGACCGCCTCACGAGCGTATTCGACCTGATAGAGTCGGCCGTCGGGCGAGAAGATCGTGATGCCGCGGTCGTACGCCTGCTGTTGTTGTTGTCCCTGCATAGTATCACACTAAATGGTAATCGAGGTCTGTCGCGCCCACGAACGCCTCATCGAACCGTACGTCCCCGACGTCGTCCCGCAGGACGGCGGCTCGCTCTTCGTTCCCGAACACGACGTTTCTCTCTCCCGAATCTTGCCGGTCGCGTCCTAAATAGTTTTCTTCAGCGGCACGGATCGTGCCACTGATACCGCGGACCCGAACGCCGACGGGAGCGCCGTCGATCCCGTCGATACAGGCCAGTGCCGCTCGAGCGGACTCCGTCTCGCCGCGGCGGGCCTTGACAACTGCGTCCCCCGTTCCGTCGGCGAACTCGAACCTGACAACCGTCAGATCGGCGTCGGCGCTGCCCGGATCGCCGAGTAAGTTCTGACCCGCGTACCACAGCTCACGCTGGAACGACCGCCTGCCGATCCGCTCGTCGGGCCACGTCTCGAGTTCCACGGCGAGGTACCGCCAGCGCGGCCGGAGGTGTTTCGGGAGGTGTTTCATTCACCGACTACCGCGTCGCCCGCCGTCGAACTGCGCTCCGCGACCAGCACGCCGACCTGCTCGTGGACGCGCTCGACGGCCGTCAGCGAGAAGCCCGCATCGGTAAAGGCGTCGGCGAGCATCCCGACGGTCGCCGGATCGTCGACCTCAGGCGAGTAGAACGGCTCCTCGGGGTCGGGCTCGCCGAAGAACATCACGTCCCCCAGCACGAACGTCCGGGGCTCGAGGTCCCCGATGACCGCGATCGCCTCGCGTTTTTCCGCGTCCGAGAGATGGTGCATGGCGAAGTTCGAGGTGACCACGTCGACCGGCCCGTCGTACTCCGGCTCGCGGAAAGTTCCCCGGTCGAACTCGAGGTTCTCGAGCCCGTGGTCGTCGGCCTTCCGTTTCGCTTCCTCGAGCATCCCGTCGCTGATGTCCCGGCCGACGACCCGCTTCGCGTCGGGGGCCAGGGCGAGCGCGATCGCGCCGGTGCCGGTCGCCAGATCGAGGACGACGTCGTCGGCCCCGGGAGCGGCGTGCTCGATGACGAGATTCGCACAGGCGTGGTACTCCTCGGACTTCGAGTCGTCGTACTCGCCGGCCTGTTCGTCGAACCGCGCGGCGTGTTCCTCAAGACTCCTCTTCATACCTCCCCCGTTCGACCCCCGGCTCAATGAACGACTCGGAGTGGACGTGGCGATTGCGCTCGGCCAGCCGCCCCCACTCCGCGAGGCCGTCTTCGACGAACTCGCCGGAGAACCCGATCTCCTCGCCGAGCGCTTTGAGCTCGCGGGGCGTGCGCAACTCGAGGTGCGAGGTCGGATCGGCGCTGACGACGTAGGGCGCGTCGTAGTGGGCGACGATCTCCCGGAGTTTCCGCAGCGACTGCAGGATTCGGACGCGGCGGCCGCCGCTCTCTCGGAGGACTCCGCCGAGGTTGAACTCGATGCGAACGCCGTTCTCGACGGCGGCTTTCGCCAAGACGTGATTGATGTCGCCGTTGCCGGTCATCGGATGGGCGAGCACGTCCACTTTCGCCTGTTCGACGGCGAAGCGGTTCAGCGCCGTCGTCCCGCCGTGAATCCCGACGATCGTGTGTGATGTCCGGAAGTTCCCCACAGACCCGCTGGCCTGCTGTGGGTCGTCGGCCCGGATCTCGACGCCCTCGACGACATCGATCCCGTACTCGTCGCGGATTTCGTCGGGATCGTACTCCGCTCGAGCGTCGGCGTGATTGCGGACGACCACGCCCTCGAACCCGTAGTCGGCCGCCGTTTTCGCGACTCTGGCGACCGTGCTCTCTCCGTCGGGGTGGGCGTGGACGGCCTCGTACATACTCGAGTCCTCTCGCGGCGGCAACTTGGGGTTTGCGTCATGTGCTGTCCAATCGTATAGAGATCGCACACCACAAACTATTTTATATTAAATATGAGGTCAGATATTATTAATAAACCAACAATAAATAATATCGCAGAGCCAAGTATATGTCCCCATGATAGTATAATCACACCAGCTATGATTGCAAGAAGACCACCAATAAGATAGAACGATTTATTGAGGTTCTCTTTCTCGGACATTTCCCTAGATATATTGACCGATAGCAGTATGAATAAAACACCAACCACAGATATTGATATTTTATTGGCATCAATAATAAAGAGGAATGCCAAAAGAATCCCTAAAATTATACTACCTATTAGACCGCTATAATTGATCTCATCTCGAATCCTATCCATGGAATAATGTGGCACCAGCCCATATAAATACCTTTACGTTAAATATGAGGGGTTATTCAAACTGGCGATAGATATTTTCGAACGAATATAGCAAATATTACGATCGCAAGGACGATGACCAGCACTTCTCTGATGGATTCTAAGAGCATCACTTCTTGCGAGACGCTTTCTGAACCAGCCCGAATTTCGCTGCTTGTGAACCGAACTCCCCCTTGTATCAGACCCAATATGGAAAGGATACATTCTATCTCGGCAGTCCGTCGGCTTCTCGGCTTGCGGTTTCCAGTCGCTAGACACCGTCAACGAGCGGCGTGCAAAGTACCGCTGATCGAAGGATTTCCGGGACGCGACGTCGCCGCGCCCGCAGCCCAAAAGTGTTAGTTCAGGATGGACTGTGCGACGGTCGCGAGCTGACCGTTGTCGGCCTCGCTGAGGCGCTCGTCGCCGATCTTCAGGCGGAGCCGCGGTCGGCCGACGTCGATCGGGACCTTCTCGGTGTCGATCAGGCCCATATCCTCGAGCTTGGTCTTCGTCCGGGAGAAGGTCGCTTTGGAGGCGATGCCGACGTCCTCGCCCCACTTGCTGATGTCGTAGAGCAGCGCTTCGTTCTTGGCCGCCACGAGCAGGGAGATGGTGACCTCGTCGAGGCCATCGCCGTCGCCGCGAGCGGTCTCGAGGGAGTCGAGGATGGCGGTGAAGTCGGCCTCGGCCTCGGGGCTGATCTCGTCGGACAGCGTTTCGCGGACGGCCGTGATCGGCGGCGTACGGAGGTTGAAGTCGGTGGCGTCCTCCCAGCGGCCCGCGTAGGTGTCGTAGGTATCTTCGACGAAGCTCTCGTCGTCCGTGGTGAGCCCGCCGACGCGGTCGTCGGCGTGGACGAGGGCAACGACGCGGTCCTCGCTGACCAGCAGCGAGTTTTCGGGCGCTTCCGCGAGCGTTCGCAGCGACAGCGCGTCCTCGCTGATGAGGTCGGCGGCGTTCGAGGCGACGATGAAGTCGTCCATGACGTCTTTCAGGGTGCGTTCGTCGGCGAGCATGCGGACCGAGGGCAGGTCGCCGTCGAACGCAGTCGCGACGGAAATGAACTCTTCAATGGCATCCCGTGACGGGTTGACCATGTAGATAGTACCGCTCACGTCCTCGAGCACGGACCCGAGGATATCGTCAATTTGGTGATTAAGTAAATTCGAGGTCATGCCTATACAGAAGTAATCGAGAGCGTCGTACTTAATTTTGGTGGCCGTTTTCACGCCAGAACTTCTCTCTCGGGGCCTGTACCGGTAATTTTTGACCAATAATTCGTTAGTTCGCCGATGAAAACGCGATATCACTTCCAGGACCGGCGAGATGAAAACCTCCCAGTCGATCTGTGAGCGAGGCGCGGCCATCGACTCGAGACAAAGGCAATATTCTATCAAAGTTTACAATAACTATATAACGGAAACGTGGCATTACCATATCGTATGGGTGTTCGACACAATCGACTGTGGTGGGTCGTACAGACGGTAGTCGAGAGCGCGGCGAACGGGCGAGGGGCAGATCGGATGTCGCCGCGGTTCACGGCGCGGGCCAAGCGAGTCAGCACGTACGGCGGGCCGTAGTCGCTCACCGATCGAACCGCTTGCTCAGTTCTTTTGACCAGTAGATATCGCCGTCGTAGATTACCGACGCCTCCGTCTCCGCGAGCATCGTCGCCAGCTCCGGCTCCGTCAGCGTAAAGTTCGACTCGTTCCCGCAGAGATAGGCGTAGTCGTTGGTTTCGGTGTGTGGGTAGTAGTACGAGCCGGTCACCCGCGTCGAGTAGCAATCGAGCGACAGCGGGTACTGCCCGTCGTTTTCGCCCTCCCCGAGTTCCTCGAGTCGCGCGGTCGTCGGATTGCGGCTTTCCGCCTGGGTAAGCGAGTGGGTGCCGTCACCGACGACGGCGTAGTCTTTCCCCATCATGATCCGCCGCCGAGCGAGCACCATCGCGCGTTCGATGCTGAAGCCGTGAACCAGTAACTTTGCGAACGTCGATCCGACCTTGACGGCGTGGTCGTTCAACACCTTGGTGACGGTGACCGCGCCCGCGACGCTTCCCTTTTCGATCAGGTTCATGCCCTCGTAGAAGGACCCGCAGGCGTTCAGGAAGAACGTCTGTGCATTACAGCGGTCGAGACTCGAGGTCGCGAGGGTTCCGTCGGGGCAGCACAGTCCGCCGGTTTCGCAGTGGCCGATGTAGTGAACGAAGTCGTTGTCGTCCTCCAGGACGCGGGCGAGGGCGGCCGTCTCGAGGGACTCCGCGACGGTGAGATCGATCGTGAGCTCCTCGGAGCGCCGGCGATAGATTTCGGCGACATCGTCGTGCTCGCCGGCCATCTCCGGATCGTTGAGGACGACACAGATCGAGGTCGAATCGCTCGCCTGCTCGAGGAACTCCAATCGGTTGTGGTAGGCCGTGGGCGTCGATTTGAAAACGTCGATCGGAACGCCGTCCGCGAGCCATCCGTGCGTGCGGCCGCTTCGGAGTTCGGGTTTGACGATATCGACCGAGGCGACCTGGCCGGTGGTGGCCCGACCGCGTCCGGAGCCACTCGATCCGACCGTCGGCGTAGCTTCGATACCCGACACGAATTCGGCGGGGCCGCCCTCGCCCCGATAGAAGTCCTCGAGCGACCGCTCGACAAGTTCCTGCCCCTCGAGCTCCGAGGTTTGGGGCGTGTAAATCATGCTCAACCGGTCGAGCAGGAAGGGCAGCGTCTCGACGCTGTCGTAGGTCGGGGAAACGTACGTCGAGAGGTGCCACTCCGGCAGGCGATGCTTGATCGCCGCGTAGGGGACGTCGAGGTAGGTCGCCAACCGATCCTGGGGCGACGCATGATAGAGCACGCTGGCGTCGAGACCAAGGGCCGCGAGCAGACTGCTCTCGGAGAGGGTGGTCCCGTGGGGACCGGCGTTCCGGGCGAGGCAATCGAGGAAGAACGTCTTTCGAAGGAGTCGCTCGACATCGCGCTCGAGATCCGGCATCGGTGACAGTTCCTCCTCGCGGTCGTGATCGCGGAGTCGGAGCCGCGGCCGGTCGGAATCGGCTCCGGCACGAGAGCCCGGTCCATCGTCGGTCGTCCGGACGGTTGCCTGCAGGTAGTACGCCAGCGGCGCGGCCACGAACAGCGACTCGTAGTCCGGCGGGAGGATCAGTTCGATCCCGTGATCCGGCGTATCGGCTCGGATGCAGTCGGGGATTTCGAGGCGTTCGCCGCGTTCGATCAGCGATGGATGACCGCGGAGCGTGGGGTAGGATCGGTCCGGCCGGGTGGTCTTGTGCGAGGCGGCCATGTGCGTGATAGCCTCGGCGATCGCCGACGGGGAGTCCGGCACGGTGATCGTACCGGCGGGGAGTTCGTGGCGACAGCGAACGCCGAGGATGACGCGCGTTCGATCCGGAAAAGAGACGACGATCTCCTCGTAGCCGTCGGTCTTTTCGATCGTCGCTTCCCCGGCGAACTGGAGGTAGGCCTTGATCTCGGTATCGATGTCCACGATGTACTCGCCGGGCGACAGCGCGAGCGGCTCGCCGCCGGGATCGAGTTCGTGCTGTTCCTCGCACCCGAGGGAGAACGCGTAGACGACCGCGTGGGGAAACCGTAGCTCGTCCGTCGTCACGGCGACCGTCTCGTCGACCGGGCGCGAGACGTCGCTGTCGGAACTGCTGACGTCGAGGTCGTCACCAGTGACCGCTAGCTCGGCGTTATCCGCGTCGGTGACGTGGAGAGTGTCGCCATCTACCGCCCACTCGATCATTCGGTTGGCAGAATGTCACTGGGACAAGTTAGTTGTATCGGGGTTCGTGTAAGTGGCATATACAGCCGGTATTCGACCGCTCGGTTACAATATTGATAGGTAATAGCGGTCGGAACAGAACATTGACGAACTGACCCGTCTCGGACGGGGCGTTGTGTCCACCTGCGAGCGGTCGACGGCAGGCAAGCGGTTGGGTCAAGACCTCGTATAGTGGCTCCTCTTGCCGGGGAAAGGTACACTTATGCGGCCGCCAGACTGCATTTCGGATATGGACCACGATCAGGTTCGGGACGTCGATCCCGCCGTTGCCGACGCCCTCGAGGGCGAGGTAGACCGTCAGCGAGAGACGTTGCAGATGATCGCCAGCGAGAACCACGCCAGCGAGGCGGTCATCGACGCGCAGGGCAGTGCGCTGACGAACAAGTACGCCGAAGGCTATCCCGGCGAGCGCTACTACGGCGGTTGTGAGTACGCCGACGCGGTCGAGGAACTCGCGATCGAACGCGCGACGGAACTGTTCGGTGCCGATCACGTCAACGTCCAGCCCCACGCGGGCACGCAGGCAAATCAGGCAGTATACTTCGCGATGCTCGAGCCCGGCGACAAGATCCTGTCGCTGGATCTGAACCACGGCGGCCACCTCAGCCACGGCCATCCAGCGAACTTCACGGGCCAGCTCTACGAGGTCGAGCAGTACGAAGTCGATCCCGAAACGGGCTATATCGACTACGACGCCCTCGCCGACCACGCCGCCGAGTTCGACCCGGACATCATCGTCTCGGGCTACTCCGCGTACCCGCGCGAGATCGACTTCGAACGCATCCAGGCGGCAGCCGACGACGTCGACGCCTACCACCTCGCGGACATCGCCCACATCACGGGACTCGTCGCCGCGGGCGTCCACCCCTCGCCGGTCGGCATCGCCGACTTCGTCACCGGCTCGACCCACAAGACCATCCGCGCCGGTCGCGGCGGGATCGTCATGTGCGACGAGGAGTACGCCGACGACATCGACTCGGCGGTCTTCCCCGGCGGTCAGGGCGGCCCGCTGATGCACAACGTCGCCGGCAAGGCCGTCGGCTTCAAGGAAGCGCTTCAGCCCGCGTTCACCGAATACGCCGAGCAGACGGTCGCGAACGCGCAGGCGCTCGGCGACTCGCTCTCGGAGAACGGCTTCTCGCTGGTCTCGGACGGCACCGACAATCACCTCGTGCTCGTCGACCTGCGTGACAGCCACCCCGACACGTCCGGCAGCGACGCCGAAGAAGCCCTCGAGGAGGCCGGCATCGTCCTCAACGGGAACACGGTGCCCGGCGAGACGCGATCGCCGTTCAATCCGAGCGGGATCCGCGCCGGAACGCCGGCGCTGACCACGCGCGGCTTCGACGAGGACGACTGTCGGAAAGTCGGCGACCTGATCGCCCGCGTCGTCGACGCCCCCGAGGACGAAACCGTCATCGAGGACGTCCGCGCCGAGGTCGCGGCCCTCTGCGACGCCAACCCGCTCTACGAGTAGCCGACGACCGCGTCGCCGCGGCCGGTCCGACTGCGAACGCCACTCGCCGGTTTTTCCGCGCGTTCTTCCTGTAGGCTCGAGGCTGTCGAGATCCGCGACCGCGTTGTGCTAGACCTCGCGTCGCCGGCCGCCGTCCGTTTCGAGCGAGATCGCGTCGGACCGAATACCTTTTGTCACTTACTAATGTGGGTAGGTGGCATGAGTGATGGAACGGCGACGGCGATGTACCGCACCAGAACCGACGCGCTCACGACCGACGTCGGCGAGGGCCAGCCGGTCGTCTTCGCCCACGGGACGTTGATGGACCGGACGATGTTCGCGCCCCAGCTCGAGGCGCTGCGGGACGGGTACCGGGCGGTCGCCTACGACCTCCGGGCCCGGACCGACCGGTACGCTCCGGGCTACGGTCTCCGGGAGCTGGCCGACGACTGTGACGCACTGCTCGACGGGATCGGTGAGGACAGCGCCGTCATCGCCGGCATGTCGATGGGCGGGTTCATGGGGCTGCGTTTCGCCCTCGAGTATCCCGAGCGGGTCGATGGGCTGGTCTTGATCGATTCGATGGCAGCACCGCACACGGCCGAAGAACGGGCGGTCTACGGCGATCTCGTCGAGCCGCTGGACGGGTCTCACGAGGCGACCCCGCGCGAACTGGCCGACGGCGTGACGGGATATCTCTTCGGCGAGACGACCCGCGAGGAGAACCCCGAACTGGTCGAGACCTGGGTCAATCGCTGGGCGACGTATCCCGGCGCGGCGGTTTACCACGAGCTACACTCGTGGCTCGACCGGCCGGACGTGACCGACCGTCTCTCGGAGATCGATGTACCAGTCCTGATCGTCCACGGCGAAGAGGACCCCTCGATCGCCCCGTCCCGAGCGGAGCCGATGCTCGAGGAACTGCCCGACGCCGAGATGGAACTGATTCCGGAGGCGGGCCACACCGCGAACCTCGAGGGGGCCGAGGCGGCAAACGACGCGATCCGGTCGTTCCTCGACGAGCGGTTCTGATGTGAATATCCACGAACGTGTGCATTTGGGCCGCATATACCGACGTTGTGCGCACCGATCCGGGGATTAATGAGCCCCGCGGCCCCCCACTCAGGTAATGACCGAGATCATCGACGGCAACGCTGTCGCGAGCGAGCTTCGAGACGAGTTAACCGACGCGATCGAGACGCTCGCCGACGCGGGTTCGCGGCCGGGGCTGGCGACCGTGCTCATGGGCGACGACCCAGCGAGCCAGACTTACGTAAACATGAAACAGCGAGACTGCGAGGAGGTCGGCATCGAGAGCCACCACGTCGACGTCGACGGCGACGCGCCGCCGGAGGAGCTGTACGACGCCATCGCGGCTCTCAACGACGACGACGATGTTCACGGCTACATCGTCCAGGCTCCGGTTCCCGACCACGTCGACTACCGCGACGTGATCCGTCGCGTCGACCCGATCAAAGACGTCGACGGCTTCCACCCCGAAAACGTCGGCCGGCTGGTCGCCGGCGACGCCCGGTTCCGTCCCTGTACACCCCACGGCGTCCAGAAACTCCTCGAGGCGGCCGAGATCGACACCGAGGGCAAGGACGTGACCATCGTCGGCCGCTCGGACATCGTCGGCAAACCGCTCGCCAATCTCCTGATCCAGAAAGCCGAGGACGGCAACGCGACGGTGACGGTCTGTCACTCCCGCACGGACGACCTCGCCGCAAAGACCCGCAGCGCCGACATCGTCGTCGCGGCTGCCGGCGTCCCGGACCTCGTCGACGGGTCGATGCTCGCGGACGGGACGGTCGTCATCGACGTGGGCGTCAACCGGGTCGACGCCGACACGGACAAGGGGTACGAACTCGTCGGCGACGTCGAGTTCGAGAGCGCGAAGGAGAAAGCCAGCGCGATCACGCCCGTTCCCGGCGGCGTCGGCCCGATGACCCGCGCGATGTTGCTCTACAATACGGTCAAAGCGGCGAGCCTGCAGGAAGCGATCGACGTCGAACTCCCCTGATCCGGGCGGCGGGGTCGTCTCGAGGGACGCGTTTCGATCGCTCGATATCGGTCGAATTCGGTGCGCCTCGAGCGTCGCCGCCGTGAATCGGTGACGGGAGTTACTCGTCGAACCGGATCAAATCACGCTCCGCGAGCTGCATGAGGAAGTGCGAGAGCGTCTCGTCGACGGGCTCGACGCGGTCGCCGTCGTGTGCATCGGCGACGGCCGCGGCGATTTCGGCGACGGTGTGGTCGCCGTCGCAGTGTCGCCAGACGGTCGTGCCGACGGCGTCGAGTGTCAGTTCGCGCTCGCGGCTCGTTCCGAAGAGGTCGAACAGGAACTCGTCGAGCCGGTTCCGCGGGGGGCGGCTCCGAACGATGGTCACCCTCGAGTCGCCGTCGACGGTCGTCTCCCGCCAGTCGTCGGCGACTCGTTTCGGAACCGCGGTCGGCCCGTGAGCGCTCATGTGTCGACCGTCTCGGCGGAGTCGGCGTTCCAGAGCACGCTCGCGGTAAAGAGGCCAACGAGCGCGACGAGCGCCACGACGCCAAGGAGCGTCTGCGTCTCGCCGGCGAGTCCGAGTGGGTAGGGCGCTCCTTCCGCATTACCGCTGCCGGTGATATAGAGCGCGCCGATGACGATCCCCATGATCGCCTCGCCGGTGATCAGGCCGGCCGCGACGATCCGGCCCCTCGAGGTCGCGTGCTCGGCGAGCGTACCGTCCTCGTCGTCGCGCCGGGCGACGTAGCGGTCGATCCCGGCCCGGAGCAGGCCGCCGAGGAAGATCGGCGTCGAGAGCGTGATCGGGAGGTAGATTCCCACGGCGAACGGAAGGACGGGAACATCCATGAGGATCAGGACGAACGCGAAGACCGCGCCGATGAGGATCATCCCCCACTGGGCGGAGCCGGTGAGGACGCCCTCGGAGATCAGCGCCATCATCCCGGCCTGGGGCGCGGGGATGGGATCGGTGCCGATGCCGTAGGCCTGGTGGAAGAAGTATAGGATCCAGCCGGCGAACAGCGCCGAGACGGCGATCCCGATCACTTGGGCGATCTGCTGCTTTCGCGGGGTCGCGCCGAGCAGATAACCGGTCTTCAAGTCCTGGGAGGTGTCGCCGGCGACCGCGGCGGCGATGGCCACGACCGAGGCCGTCATCAGTACCACGACGGGGTCGGCGACGCCGGCCGAGCGCATCGCCAGCGCGGCGATCAGGACAGTCGCGACGGCCATCCCGGAGACGGGGTTCGAGGAACTGCCGACGACCCCGACGAGATACGCCGAGACGGCGACGAAAAGGAAGGCGGCGATGACGGCGATGAACCCGCCGAGCAATCCGACCTGCACCTGCGGGACGGCGACCAGTGCAAGCGCGATCAGAACCGCGCCGACCACGACGAGCTTCATCGGGAGGTCCCGCTGTGTACGCTTCCGGTCGCTCATCGCAGCCGATTCGGACCCGCGGATTTCCGTCGCGGCGGTGCCCAGCGCGTCGGCGATCGTTCCCCGCATCGAGAGAATCGCGTAGAACCCGCCGACGATCATTGCACCCGCGCCGACGTAGCGGATGTACTCGTCCCAGACCTTGTCGGCCTGTACCATCAGCGCCGCGTCGGCGGTCGACTCGGGAACGAAGCCGCCCGTGATGAGCAGCGGGATCAGCATCATCCAGGCGATCAGCCCGCCGCCGAAGACGTAGCCGGCGATCCGGGGTCCGATGATGTAGCCGACGCCGATCAACGCGGGCGTGAAGTCGCCGCCGATGGCGAACCCGTCCGTCTCGCCGGCCGAAAACGCCGTCTGGAGCGTCGTCCGGAATGCGGCCATCCCGTTTGCCAGCCACATGTAGATGAAACTCACGAGGAAGCCAAACGAGATGAGTTTCACGCCCTCGTCGCCGCGAGAGCCGGCCTCGAGAACGTCGGCACACGCGGTTCCCTCGGGATAGGGGAGTTCCTCGTGTTTGTCGACGATGAGATAGCGGCGCATGGGGATCATAAAGAGGACCCCGAGCAGGCCGCCGAGGATCGCTACCGACGCGGTGCCGACGATGTCGATGGACTCGTCGAGGAACGTAACGCCGGCGATGGTGAAGATCACGCCGGCCGCCAGCGCCTCGCCCGCGGAGGTCATCGTCTGGACGATGTTGTTCTCGAGGATCGAGCCGCCGATGCCGGCCCGTCGAAGGCCGTAGAAGAGGCCCATACTGATGACTGCGGCCGGGATGGACGCGCTGATCGTCATTCCCGAGCGCATGCCGAGGTACATGTTCGCGGTCAGCATCACGACGTTGAGTGCGAGGCCCATGCCGACCGCCTTGATCGTGAGTTCGGCGACGCTCTTTCCCGCGGGAACGTACGGGGACGGCCCGTCAGCCGTCGACTGTTCGGATGCTGTGCGACTGTCGCTCGCCTCCGGGTGGTTCTCCGATGGTTCGTGTTCCATAGTGGGTGGCCCGGCCACCCTGCGGACGTTCGGTGGGACGACCGATTCGAGACGGCCGTGCCGGTATCGAACCCGTCGCTAACCGAACCGATTCAGGGCGGTCCGTGCGTCGATTAGTCACTATTCAATCGAGAGTATAAGTGATGCAAGATTTACGACGACCGAGACGGGGGCACCGGTGCCGGCTCGAGGCGTCGGCTCAGCCTCCGAATCGGCCATCGGCGTCCCCGTCGGCGAACTCGAGGGCGTCCAGACGCTCCTGGGCCTGCGTGAACGCGAACTCGTCGCCGCGCAGGCCGTGTGCTAGCTCGCGGGTCGCCTCGACGAGCCGTTCGGCGGTCTCCGGTTCGATGTCGCCGTCGAGCATCCGGACGCGGGTGACGTGTTCGCCGAGCGTCTCGAGGGCGCTCCGTTCGTCGGCGGCGAGATCGCGGTCGGCGGCCCACGTTTTGATGTCGCGGCGGTACTCGCGGACGGCGGTCGCGTACGCGAGCCCGCGGGCCGCCTGCAACGAGCGCGGGACGTCCTCGACCGGCGGCCGCTCGCCCCGATCGGCGTCGCGAAGCAGCGAGAGGAAGTACAGCTCGTCGCGGTCCTCGAGGTGGATCTCGCGGGCGACGATGTCGCCGACGTGGAGGAGTTCGCCCGCGGCGAGGTAGGTATCGTCGAGGTCCCGAAGGGTGCCGGCGTTGACGAACCCGCGTCGGCGAACGTACTCGCGACAGCGGTCGCGCGCCCGCTCGGCGAGTTCGTCGGGGTCAGTCTCGTCGATCGCGTTCCGAACGGGGGTGAGATCGAATGCGACCTGCAGGTCGGTATGTTCGGTCCGTTCGTCGACGCCGACGCTTCGGAGACTCCCGCAGGCCGGACAGCCGACGCTGCCGGTCTCGTAGTACGACCACCGAGTCCCACACGCCTTGCATTCGCGCTCGCCCCGGATTTTCATGGGCGGGGATACGGTCGGAACGGCAAAAGTCCCACCGACCCGCCGCGACCGGGCAGCGAGGGCGCGTGCTCGGTTCGATGGGCCGGTCGAACCCATCGTGTCGTCCCTGTTTCATCACTTCCCGTGACACTTCGGCCCCGTTGATGGTACGCATACGAGGAGGATCATCGATCGGTGGGCATCGTTCAATAGGTCATTAACGGGCAGCACCTGCAGGCCACATCAAAACCAACCGGAACGTCCAACCCGAATATATGTCCCGGAGACTGAACCGGCGAACGTTCGTGACCGCAGCAGGAACAGCAAGCGCGCTCGCACTTGCCGGGTGTGCAGACAGCGGCCCCGGCGGCAACGAGACGGACGACGAGAACAACACGACCGACGATGAAAACGAGAGCGAGGACGGGGGAACCGGCGACGGGACGTATACGCTGACCGTCATGGTCGAGGACGCCGACGGAGCGGTCGAAGGCGCGACCGTCACTCTCGAGGAAGCGGGCATGGGCGGGTCATCGGACGACGAGATGGACAACGAGTCCGATAACGTCTCGGACAACGAGACGATGACCGACGACGGGACGGACAACGTGTCGGACGGCGAGATGGACAACGAGTCCGACAACGAGACCACGACCGACGGCGGCGAGGAGAGTTTCCCGATGGAGGACGAGACCGACGGGGACGGTGGGGTCGAATTCGAGGACCTCGAGGACGGTTCCTACACCGTCAGCGCCGAATACGAGGGCGACGAGACCGAATCGGATGTCGAAATCGACGGCGGCGACGAGGAGGTCACGCTGACGTTCGGCGACGGCGACACCGGCGGTAACGAGAGCAACGAGAGCGACGCCGAGAACAGTTCGTAACCGGTTCCGTCGGGCCCGACCAGGGCCGTGCCCCATCGGTTTCGATCGTCTCGCTCACAACTGACGGCGATTCCGTTTTCGACGCGAGAGTCGAGGTGATCGACGCTGCACGCCGAGCGCTTGCCATCTGAGAGCGGCCGCCCGTTTCGGATCGTTTCGTGATGGAAAGTGCGTCCTTCCGTCCTGAAACGACGCGGCGAACGCAGTGCGGAATCCGGCGACAACGACGGTCCGATGCCCGTTGTGTGGAGTTACCCGCATTATTCGTCCACGCGCGTGTGGCCGGGCAGCAGGTCGCCGTCCGCTCGAGTGCGAGCCCCGAACCGGGAAACGGCACGATGTCGGCTCGGCGTAGCGGCTTTTTTCCCCGTCCGCTCGGAAGTCACGGGTATGCGTGACGAAGACGAAATCCGCGAGCAGTACGAGTTCCTCAAAGACCACCTCGAGAGCGACGAGATGCGCCACGACGGCGTCGAGGAGATGTTTACCTACTACAAGCGCGCGATCGGCTGGGTGCTCGAGGAAGAACACATGTGACCACGGCGACGCGCGACGGGAGCGCCGTCCTGACCAGTGTCGTTACATTTAAGTACACTCGGCAGAACCTTTCTGGTGACGCTTCGCTTGGAGGGCCGAAGCGTCAGCGGGGACCAATTCAGGGCGGCAAGCGATCGCGTGACATTTTTCCGTCACGCGATCTGCTTTCCTGTTTCGATATCGAATCGACATAGCATCGGCGCTGTCCGTTATTCCGGACCGATACGAGCCCGTGGTGGCGCGGTCGTTACGTATAATTATCCCGGAACGTAACTCACGAACTGTAAACATGAACCGCGCATTATGTGTGGTTCCGCAGACGATTCGTCATGGGTGTTATGGATCGCCGATACTGAAAACGCGTCCTCTCGCTGGTAATAGCCCCCTTTCGATCGAAACAACCCGATAGCCTTATTAAAATTCGACAGTAAGTACGATTGGTACTTTCCCAATGTACGACCTGACAGGATTCCAGCGTGACTTGCTCTACGTCATCGCTGGCGAGGACGAGCCACACGGCCTGGCGATCAAGGAGGAACTCGAACAGTACTACGAAAAGGAGATCCACCACGGACGGCTCTATCCCAACCTCGATACGCTCGTCGACAAGGGCCTCATCGAAAAGGGCCGCCGGGATCGTCGAACGAACTTTTATACGCTCACTCGCCGCGGCCGCCGCGAACTCGAGGCGCGCCGTGAGTGGGAGAGCCAGTACGTCGACCTGTAGCGGGTCCCGGACCCCGGTCGCTTCCGCCGCTGGACGCCCAGGAGTCACGACTGTCGGTCCGCCGTTCCCGGCGGGTCGCTTATCCGTGGTCGTGGCGAACGTTCGGCAGTGAACGAGGTTGCGCTACAGGTCGCGGATGCGCCCCTCGAGGAGACGGTCGTTCGGATGGCCCTCGCGGGCGCGCTGGGGATGTTCCTCGGACTCGAGCGCGAGTGGTCACAGAAATCGGCCGGCATCCGGACGTTCTCGCTGATCAGTCTGCTCGGTGCGGTCTTTACCGTGCTCGTACGTGAGGGTGGGGTCGGCGAGAGTCTGCTCCCGTTGGGCGGCGTTTTAGTGATCGTCCAAGGAATCTTGCTCGCGGTCCAGGGACTCATGCAGGACGACCCCGCGGAGACGGGACTGTCGCTGACGACCTCCGTTTCGATGCTCGTCGCCTACGGCGTCGGTGTCCTGGTTGCCGCCGGATTCATCCTCGAAGGCGTCACCGTCGCCGTCCTCTCCTCGCTCCTGTTGGTGTTAAAACGGGAACTCCACGAGTTCGCCTGGGGACTCTCCCGCGAGGAGATGCGCTCGACCACGGAGTTCGCCATCCTCGCGTTCGTCATCTATCCGGTGCTTCCGGCCACCTACGAGCCCGAAATCGCGGGGCTTACCATCCCGCTCGAGCCACAGGTCATCTGGCTGATGGTCGTTGCCGTCGCGGGGATCGGGATCGTCAACTACGCGATCGTCTCCACCTACGGCGGTCGTGGTATCGCGATCACCGGCTTTTTCGGCGGACTCGCCTCTTCGACGGCCGTCGTCGGAACGATGCTCGATCACGTCAACCAGCGGCCCGACGCGTCCTCGTATGCCGTCGCGGCGATCCTGCTCGCGAACGCCGCCATGGCTGCCCGGAATCTGGCGATCGCGGTCGGCTTCACCGCGGGCGGGGAGACGGATATCCTCGTCGAGGCGATCGTCCCGCTCGGGACCGTCATCCTGCTCGCATTCGCCGTCGCTGCACTCACCGCCGACTGGACCGAATCCGGTCCGATGGATCTCGAGAGCCCGTTTTCGCTGAAGAACGCCCTCGCGTTCGGGGCCGTCTTCCTCGTCGTCCTCGTGTTCGGGTCGCTGGCCGAGACGTGGTTCGGGACGCTCGGCTTCTACGCGACCGCCGTCGCCAGCGGCTTCGTCTCGAGCGCCGGCGCAACCACTTCGGCGGTCGTCCTCTACCGGGGCGGCCAGCTCGGGCCCGCCGAGGCGACGATCGCCATCCTGCTCGCGACCGTCTCGAGCATCGTGGTCAAAGCACTGCTGGCTTCGACCTCGACGAACGACGGCTTCCGGAACCAGGTCGCGGCCTACAGCACCGTGCTGCTCGTGGGTGGGGCGCTCGCGTCCGCCCTGCTCGTCGTCTAGGGGCCGACTCGGTCGTCGTCCGGCCATCGTTCGGAATTCGAGAGCCGGCGTCGCCTACATGGCTTCGGCGTGCTAACATACCCTATGGACCGCGATACGGTCGAGCCCAGGGTCGACGACTTCCCCGGCCAGCGGGCCCGCGAGTGGGTCGACTACCACCACTGGTTCGCCGCCCCGAGTACGTACGTTTACGAGTTCGTCTGGGACGCCAGCCGCGAGGTGATCGGTCCCTTCTGTACCGACATCGACGGCAACGTCTTGCTCGATTTCACGAGCCACGGTGTCGCGCTGGGAGAACTTTTCGGCGGAACGGGGGCGGCTCTCCTCCACGTGGGGCGCGGGCGATCTCCTCGGTGCGATGCAAGGCGTCCTGACGATCGACGCGATCCACGAGGACGGCCTGCTCGCGAACGTCCGCGAGCGCGGCGCGCAGTTGCGACGGCGACTCGAGGACGCGATTGCCGACGGCGACGTGCCCGGTGCCGTCGAGGTCCGCGGCCGCGGACTGATGCTGGCCGTCGAGTTCGATACGAAAGAACGCCGCGATGCGGTCCTCGAGACGGCGTTCCGGCGGGGCCCCTGACGCTCGGCTGTGGCCACAAGACGCTGCGATTGCTGCCGCCGCTCGACGTGACCGAGCGGGAGATCAAGTTGGGGTCGCGCCTGTTGCTTGAGTCCGTCGCGGCTGTCGCGGACGGAGATCGGGCCGACTCGAACGAACGGGGACGGTGACTCGATCCGTCCACGGTGTCGAATACGGATCCCCTCGGAACGGGTTAGGTGTGGATGACGGTTCGATTCCAGCGACGATCCATCACTCCGCCGTCTCGAGGGTGGCAGCTTCCGTCTCGTCCGTGACGACCGTTCTGTCAGGGAGTTCGGGAGACGGTTCCCGACCCAGGGTGAGCAGTCGCTCGGTGAGTGTGAGTTCTTCGGCGACCGGACTCGATTTCTCGATTTCCTCGTACTCGATCGTGACGCCCTCGTCACCGGCTGCGATCCGGACCACACACAGCTGATAGGACGGGTAGAAGACCGGCGGCAACCGACCGGCGATGACGTCTCGCCGGTGGAGCCGCTTCAACCACGTCCCGGTGTTGACGAGCAGCCTGCCGTCGAGTTCGATCTCCGTCGGTCGGTGGGTGTGTCCGTAGCAAAAAACCGCCGTCTCCGGTCGCTCATCGAAGACTCGGCGGGCAGCGTCCTTGTACGGCTCTTCGGGGTCGACCGTGAGATCCGTTTCGACGACGCCGAAACGGTTGATCGTCTGCCTGAGATCGCGGAGGAAGACGAACAGCGGTATGCCGACGAGCAATAGCAGCCCGGCGATCGCCACGTTGACCACGAGGAGCAAGTGAACGGTCTCCCCGGCCAGGCCGAACTGAGCGAGGAACCGGTCCGACGTCTCGACCGGCAACCGCCAGACGCCGGCCAGATCGAGCCCCGCAAGAACCACGAGAAGAACACTGAGATTGAACAGAAACAGGAACGGGATCGTCGCGTACCGAAGAACGGGGTTCATTTCGCGATAGAAGTACTTCGAGACGAGCCACTTCGGCAGTCTCTCGGTGGGCGTTACCGCCTGGACGTCTTTCAACCAGTTGTATCGGCCCCGCTCGGACAGCTTCCCGGCCCGACTCGTCACGTGTGTGTTGTAGAAGTACCCCAGCGGTGTCGCGTGCGGATTGCCGAAGTCCTCGATCCGGTTGTTGGGGTCCTGCTGGTGGCCGTGTTCGAACCAGATCGTTCGGTCGCCGACCGGGCGGGTGAACGACTCCGCCTGAAGGAGGACGACGTTGTACTCGGCGAGCCGGTCGACGTACTCCTCGTGTGCGGCAAGTTCGTGGTCGTGGTTCCCCGGGAGCAGCGTGATCGGGACCGACTCGCCGGTCGCGCGGAGCTGTTCGAACAGCTCCGGATACGTTTCGACCAGCACGTCGAACTTCTCTACGCCCTCGAGTTCGGTGAACTCCCAGAGACCGAACGCGTCACCATTGATGATCAGCTCGGCGTTCTCGTCGGTCCGTTCCAACCGCTCGAGGAAGGCGAGCAACTCCGCCAGAAAGTCGACCTGTCCGAGTTGCTCGTCCCCGCCGATGTGGAGGTCACTGATCACGTAATAGACCGGATCGCGCGCGGGGTCGGGCATCGGTAGAGACGTCCTCGCCCATTACTAAAATGGTTCCAGCCCGACCACCGGTCTCAGCACGCCCACGCGAACGGCAGCTCGCTCCGTGACGGCCGAGCGATGCCGTACGAACAGTCTACGCGGTATTACTCGCCGCGAAGCTCGTTCATGTGATCGATCCGCTTCTGGACGAGGTCTGCCTTGCCGATGTCGTGGCGGATCCGCAGTCCTTCCTCGCCGGCGACCGCGAGCGCGTCCTCGGCGATTGCCTCGGCTTCGTCGATCGAGTCGGCGACGCCGACCAGCGCGAACGACCGCGAGGTGGTCGTGTAGATACTGTCGTCGCGTTCGTCCACGCTCGCGTAGTAGAGCAAGGCGTCGCCCGCGCTCTCCTCGTCGACCTGTACCTTCGCACCCGCCTCGGGGTCGGTCGGGTACCCCTCCGGCACCGCGTACTTGCAGACCGTCGCCTGCTCGGCGAACTCGAGTTCCGGTGGTGCGTCGCCGTCGCGAGCGGCGGTCAGAATCTCGAGGAAGTCGGTCTCCAGTACCGGCAGCGTGTTCATCGCCTCGGGATCGCCGAAGCGGGCGTTGAACTCGACGACGCGGGGGCCGGTCTCGGTCAGCATGAACTGGCCGTAGAGGATGCCGCGGTAGTCGTCGAGTGCGTCGACGGTGGCCTCGATGATCGAGACGGCGTCCTCGTAGTCCGACTCGGTCATGAACGGCAGGTCGTCGGTCGCGTCGGAGTAACTGCCCATGCCGCCCGTGTTCGGCCCCTCGTCGCCCTCGTAGGCGCGCTTGTGGTCCTGGACTGCCGGCGCGGTGCGGAACTCGCCGTTGGCGACGAACGCCTGAATCGTGAACTCCTCGCCGATCAGTCGCTCCTCTAAGACGATCCGGTCGTAGTCGGCGTCGCGGACGTACGCCTTCCCCTCCTCGGCGGTCACCTGATCGCCGATGACCTTCACGCCTTTCCCGCCGGTGAGGCCGGCGGGCTTGATCGCCAGATCGCCGTCGTAGTCGTCGATGAACGCGCAGGCCGCGTCCATGTCGTCGAACGTCTCGAAGTCCGGACAGCCCGGCACGTCGTTCTCCTGCATGAACCGCCGCTGGAAGGCCTTGTCCGTCTCGATCCGGGCGTCGGCCTCCTTCGGTCCGAACGGGTAGACCCCCGCTGCCTCGAGCGCGTCCGCGACGCCGGCCTCGAGCGGCGCTTCCGGACCGATGACGGCGATCGTCGCGTCGATCTCCGTGGCGTAGTCGACGACGGCGTCGGGGTCGGTCGTCTCGAGTGTCTCGAACCCGGCGGCGATCCGGGCGATACCGGGATTCCGATTGCCGGCACAGGCGTACAGGTCGGCCTCGCTGTCCTCGAGCGCACGGGCGATGGCGTGTTCGCGGCCACCGCCGCCGATCAGGAGCACGGTCTCTCGCATGGTCGATAGCGGAACGCACGAACCTGTAAGCGTTGCTCTTTCCTCGAGTCGAAAGTATACACGATCATGGCTACGCGACCGATCGCGTTCCGCTCGAATCGATAGAAAATATATGCCGCTTGGTTGTGATATCCCGTTCATGAACCGCCGCCCGTTCCTGCAGGCCCTCGCCACTGGTGGTACCCTCCTCTCGGCCGGCTGTACCGAGTCGCTTCCGCTCACTCGGTCGGGGTTGGAGACCGACGACGTGTTCGAAGAGTACTGGTACGAAGAGACGGATCTCCGCGTCCAGTTCCGCGATGACGTCGACGTAGAGCGGGCGATCCTCGTCGATTCCACGACCGACGAGGAATTCGATCGCGTCGAGGGACCGGGCGGAACCGTTCGCTTCCCCGTGATCTTCCCGAATCGGCTCGAGACGGTCTCCTCCAGTTACCCGGGACTTCGCGTCCGAGCCGAGACGCCGGACGGGACGGCGCACCTCTCCGTCTGGGAAGTGATCCACGGCGTGACGAGAGCCGTCGAACCGCTCCCGGACGGTCGCGCCAGGTTCACGCTCGAGAACCAGGGCGATGCGCCGCTTCTCGCGCGCTTCGTCGCGATCTACGGCGACGTTCCGAACCCGACGGTCGATCCGCAGGCCGACTCGTTCGACCCGTCGACGTTCGACCCAGGGCCGGGCGTTATCGGTATCGAGGAGAATCGACCGCTCTCACCGTCGAGAACCGATCTCGTCGTCCCGCCGGGCGAGACGAAACCGTTCGAAACGACCTACGCGCCGTTCGCGTTCCCCGACGGTGTCGACGCGGCCGACTGTGCCGGGGACGAGCGAACCGGCAAAATCGCCGTCGTTCCCGGTTCCGGCGGCAGCATGGCCTACGACTTTACGTATCGCCTCGAAGGCGAGCCGGTCAACCTCGAGGGACGAGCGGCGGCCTGTCCCGACTCCGTCGTCGACTCGAACTGACGCACACGCGGCTTCAGGTCCTGAAGCTGTGGGGGCTACCTTACGGCATCCGAAACGGAGTGTCACGTATGGGCGAGGATTGCGACGTCGAAACTATCAGGAGCGTTCTGGAAGACGCCGTCGCCCGGTCGATCCTCGTTCACGCTCACGGAGTTTGAGGGATGGCAACTGCGGGGCGCATCCTTGCCGTACCGCAGTCGAACGATCTCGTCAGGCGTAGAACAGCGGCGGTCGCCGATCGCCTCCGTACTCCTCGTCGGGGAGGTGGGACTCGAGCGCCCCCTCGTCCGCGTCGCCCAGCAACTGATCCAGCACGTCCACGGCCGCGTCGCGGTGTAGCGGCTGGTTGTCGTTCCCACACTGGTCGTCCATCACGCAGGCCGGACAGCCGTCGACGTTCCCGCAGTCGCAATCCGCGATGAGTTCTCGAGCGCGCTCGGCGACGGCCTCGTAGTTCTCGTAGATCGCCCGTGCGAAACCCAGTCCGCCCTCGATGCCGTCGTAGATGAAGCAGCCGCTGGCGGGGGGACGCTCGAGACCGCTCGCGATCTCCCGTACCGTGGCCTCGGCGGCGGCGATGTTTCGCGGCGCACCGTCGCCCCCACTGCCCGCGGTTCCGAACTGGGACCTCGCGTCCGCATCCGTGTCTGTCTCCTGATCGAGATGCGAGTCGATCGTCAGGGTCGCGAGCCCACCGAGGTCGCGCTTGTCGACCATCAACTCGAGGGGTGCAACGCCGATCGTCGCGTGCTCGGCGGCGTGGAGCCCGCCCGCGTAGCCCAGATGGGCCGTCCCCGCCAGCCCGTCCTCGAGTTCGGGCACCTCGAAGCTCCGGTATTTCTCTCTCAGCGCAGCCTCGACGCGCGAGGGTACCTCGAGCCAGCACAGTTGCGTCTCCATCTCGAGCGGCGGGTTCTCGGTTGGGATTCCCTGCTCCGTGCGCTTGCCGCCGTGAACCGCGACCTTGTCGTAGCTGCCGTGATAGACCAGCACCCGGCCGCGGCCGAAGTGCAGCGTGAACTCGCCGATGTCGCGGGACTCCTCCGAGACGGCGTCCAGCACCGTCACGTCTCCGATTATCTAGCTGACGTCTTCCGGATCGTGCGTTATTATAATCGTTCGGTCGCTACAGTACGGGTAATGCGACAGTATCTCGATCTCGTCGAGACGGTCCTCTCCGGGGGCACGCACAAGCCCAACCGGACCGGCGTCGACACGATTTCGTCGTTCAGCGAGCACTACGAGGTCGATTTGCGGGAGGGGTATCCCCTGCTCACGACCAAGGAGATGGACGGCTACCGCTGGAACTCGATGCTGCATGAAGTCTGCTGGTATCTCTCCGGCGCGGAACACATCCGCGACCTCCGCGAGGAAACGAAAATCTGGGACGCCTGGGCCGACGACGAAGGACGGCTCGACACCGCCTACGGTCGCTTCTGGCGGCGATTCCCGGTCCCCGAGGACGACGCCCGCCTCGAGGGCGAGTCCTGGCCCGACGAGACCCACCAGTGGGTCACCGAGGAGGGAGACGGTCGGAAGACGTTCGATCAACTGCAGTACGTCATCGACACGCTCTCCGACTCGCCGAACTCCCGGCGGCTGGTCGTCAACGCCTGGCATCCCGCCAACGCGGCCGTCTCGACGCTCCCGCCCTGTCACTACTCGTTCGTCTTCAACGTCCAGGGCGACCGGCTGAACTGCCATCTCACCCAGCGCTCGGGCGACACCGCACTCGGCATCCCGTTCAACATCGCGGCCTACGCGCTCCTGACGAAAGTGATCGCCCAGCAGACCGGCTTCGAACCCGGCACCTTCGCCCACACCGTCGTCGACACGCACGTCTACTGTGGCCGCAGCGAGCGCGGCAAGTGGTACGCCGACAACCTCGCGGCGCTCCAGTCGAGGCTGGCCGACGTCGACGACCGCGATGAGTACCGCGAGGTCCGCGAGTGGCTCGAGTCCGAAGCCCCGCCCGAAGCCGAGGGCGACGAGCGACTCGATCACGTCCCCGGCCTGCTCGAGCAACTATCGCGAGCGCCGCTCGCACGGCCCACACTCGAGGTTGCGGACGTCTCGATCGACGAACTATCACCAGAGGACGTCGAACTGCGAGGCTACGAGTCCCACGACGACCTCACGTTTTCGGTGGCCGAATGAGCGACACGCGGGACGCGACCCTGGCTTTCGAGACCGACCGCGAACTCGTCGGTATCGTCGCCGTCGCGGACAACGACGTCATTGGACGCGACGGCGACATGCCCTGGCACGTTCCGGCCGACCTCCAGCACTTCAAGGAGACGACGATGAACCACCCGGTCATCATGGGCCGGGTGACCTACGAGGGGATCCTCGAGACGCTGGGGGAGCCACTGCCCGGGCGGACGACCGTCGTGTTGACGAGTCGGGACCTCGAGACGCCCGACAATGCCGTGGTCGCGAACGGACTCGAGGAAGCCGTCGATCGGGCCGACACGGCCGCGCAGGAGCGCCACGGCGACGCCGATCGGATCTTCATCGCCGGCGGGGCGACCGTCTATGAGGGGTTTTTCCCCGTGCTCGATCGGCTGGTCGTGACCGAGGTCCACGACGAACCGGACGGCGACACGTTCTTCCCCGCCTGGGATCGGGGGTCGTGGAGGGAGGCGTCTCGAGACGAACACGACGGGTTCGCGTTCGTGGAGTACGTCCGCGAGCGGTAACCGGACCCGCTGGCCGCGACGACGGACTCGCGACGCGTTTCGGCGGCGGTGTGTCCACACTGCCGACCCACGCGTGCTCTTTCCGGGGACATAATGCGATGTTTCACGACCGGGCCCCTCGACCGCCGGCACATGCTCGCGCCTCGAGCGGCTCCTCGAAGGGTATGCCCCTCGTCGGCGGCGTACCAGGACGGGAAGGCACTCGATGTGGCCACTGAGAGAGTGAAACGATGGGCGCAAACCGTTGCTCGGGCGCGGAACCGGACCCGGGATTCGTCGCTCGTCTCGCGGCGTTCACGGTCGCTGAACTGTCCGGCGAAAGCACCTCTTGGTCCCCGAAACGGTCCGACCGAATCGTGACGGTGACTACAGGTGCTGACTCACCTGCCCCGTTCGAGGAGGGGAGACCGGCATCGATCCTGCTCTCGACACCGATGGGGCAGTCAGAGCGTCTTTGCCCGGTTTCTCACGGGACTTATCCAACTTCGATGAGACCTCTCTCGAGGGTCACGTTCCTGTCGGTGCCGCCGTCTTTCAGCACAGTCCGACATCGATAGCGACCGCTTCAATATTCCGGTGTTTGAGCCCCAAAAGGGGCTGTTTCTGGAGTATAGGCCACCATAGAATGTGAAACGATCGGGCTCCCTTTTCCGACACTCCGGTCTACGGTCATGTGCCCCGATCGAGGGGACAAGTGAGAGACATGACAGACGAAACCGATAGCGGACTATTCGACGACTCGCGGCGATCGTTCATGAAAAAGAGTGCCCTTACTGCGGGCGCAGTAGCGCTCGGAACCGCAGGTGCGGGGACTGCAGCAGCTCAAGACGGTGGCAGTGTCGTCGTCTTCGGAGACGACTACGAGCCCGGCGTCGACCTCACCGTTGTCTCGGCGCTGAACGACGGAACGAAAGACGAACTGTTCAGCGAGGCCGGTCTGGAAGACGAGTTCGACACGCCGGACGACTGGGATGTCTACATCATCAACTACGACGTTGGCGGCTCCGCCCCGTCGCTGGGATTCCTGATGTCGGAAGACGTCGACCTCAGCGCCGGTGATAGCGAGACGATGGGCGCGGACGGGCAGTTCCGCGATTCCGAACTGAGTCTGGTCGAGGCTACCCCCGGCGAGACCGGCGGCGGTGGCGATGGCGGTGGCGGCGGCGACAGCGAGACCGAATCGGATGAACCGATGGGAGACGGCGGCAACGAGAGCGGCGGCGGCAACTAGAGCGCGGTTTCCGTTTTCCCCGTTTTGATCGCCGTCGACAGCGAGCAAGTAGCGGTGTTCGGTGCCGGATCTCCTGTTGTTTTTAGCCGCGTCGGCCGTAGGTCCGTCCATGACCGATCCGACCCGGCGCAATCGGCTCGACGAGGAGGAGAGCCCGTATCTGCGCCAGCACGCGGACAACCCCGTCAACTGGCAGCCCTGGGACGAAACTGCTCTCGAGGCGGCCCGCGAGCGCAACGTACCGATTTTCCTCTCGATCGGCTACTCGGCGTGTCACTGGTGTCACGTTATGGCGGAGGAGAGCTTCGAGGACGAGGCGGTCGCAGAGGTGATAAACGAGAACTTCGTCCCGATCAAGGTCGACCGCGAGGAGCGTCCCGACATCGACAGCATCTACATGACCGTCTGTCAACTCGTGCGCGGACAGGGCGGGTGGCCGCTCTCGGCGTGGCTCACGCCCGAAGGCAAACCGTTCTTCATCGGGACCTACTTCCCTCGCGAGGGCCAGCGCGGTCAGCCTGGCTTCCGCGATCTCTGCCAGCGCATTAGCGACTCCTGGGAAAGCGAGGAGGACCGCGAGGAGATGGAGAACCGCGCCCAGCAGTGGACCGACGCCGCGAAAGACCAACTCGAGGAGACCCCGGATACCGCGGGAGTCGGTGCTGAGCCGCCCTCGAGCGACGTGCTCGAGACGGCCGCGGACATGGTGCTCCGCAGCGCCGACCGCCAATACGGTGGGTTCGGCTCCGGCCAGAAGTTCCCCCAGCCCTCGCGACTGCGCGTCCTCGCACGGGCCTACGACCGCACCGGTCGCGAGGAGTACCGCGAGGTCTTCGAGGAGACGCTGGACGCGATGGCCGCGGGCGGGCTCTACGATCACGTCGGGGGCGGGTTCCATCGGTACTGCGTCGATCGGGACTGGACGGTCCCCCACTTCGAGAAGATGCTGTACGACAACGCCGAGATCCCGCGGGCGTTCCTCTCGGGCTATCAACTGACGGGCGAAGACCGCTACGCCACCGTCGTCTCGGAAACGCTGGAGTTCGTCGATCGGGAACTGACCCACGACGAGGGCGGCTTCTTCAGCACTCTCGACGCCCAGAGCGAGTCGCCCGAAACTGGCGAGCGCGAGGAGGGGGCGTTCTACGTCTGGACGCCCGCGGAGGTCCACGAGGCACTCGACGACGAGACCGACGCCGCCCTCTTCTGTGCCCGGTTCGATATTTCGGAGTCGGGCAACTTCGAGGGACGGAACCAGCCCAACCGCGTGGCTACCGTGTCGGAACTCGCCGACCAGTTCGACCTCGCGGAACACGAAATCCTGAAGCGACTCGACTCGGCCCGCCAGACGCTGTTCGAGGCCCGCGAGGAGCGGCCGCGACCCAACCGTGACGAGAAGATCCTCGCGGGCTGGAACGGGCTGCTGATCTCGACCTACGCCGAGGCGGCGCTGGTACTCGGCGCGGACGACTACGCCGACACTGCCGTCGACGCACTCGAGTTCGTCCGCGATCGCCTCTGGGATGAGGACGACCAGCGGCTCTCGCGGCGCTATAAAGATGGAGACGTCAAAGTCGACGGCTATCTCGAGGATTACGCCTTCCTCGCCCGTGGCGCACTCGACTGCTACCAGGCGACCGGCGAGGTCGACCACCTCGCGTTCGCCCTCGAGTTGGCTCGCGTCATCGAGGCCGAGTTCTGGGACGCGGACCGCGGGACCCTCTACTTCACGCCCGAGAGCGGCGAGTCGCTGGTCACCCGGCCGCAGGAACTCGGCGACCAGTCGACCCCCTCGGCGACCGGGGTCGCGGTCGAAACCCTCCTCGCCCTCGACGAGTTCGCTGCGGAAGACTTCGAGGACATCGCCGCGACCGTCCTCGAGACCCACGCGAACGAACTCGAGTCGAACGCGCTCGAGCACGCGACGCTCTGTCTCGCCGCCGACCGACTCGCGGCCGGCGCGCTCGAAGTGACCGTCGCGGCCGACGACCTGCCGACCGCGTGGCGCGACCGCCTCGCCTCGCAGTACTACCCCGACCGGCTCTTTGCGCTGCGGCCGCCGACCGAGGACGGACTCGAAGCGTGGCTCGAGACGCTCGGCCTCGAGAACGCGCCGCCGATCTGGGCGGACCGGGAGGCCCGCGACGACGAACCGACACTGTACGTCTGTCGGGAACGGACCTGCTCGCCGCCGACTCACGACGTGGCCGACGCGCTCGAGTGGCTCGGCGAGAACACCGATGCCGGTGGCTCGAACGAGACGACGGCCGACGAGTCGGGCAGCCCGTTCTAGGGCCGGGACTCGAGGGCCGACGCGGATGGACGCGTAGAGAGCGATTCAAAAGACGATCCGTTCGAGGCTGACGCCGGCGGCGTTACGCGAGTTCGTCCTCGAGTCGCTCGGCCAGCCAGACGGCCGGTGGCACGTCCTCCTCCTCGACGAAGCGGACGAGTTCCTCGCCGTCGTCGGTTTCGACGACGATCGTCGGAATGTACTCGATGCCGTATTCCTCGACCCCCGGCCCTTGTTTGTCCTGATCGACGCTGACCTCCTCGATACGGTCGTCGGGGACCGCGGCGGCCTCGAGCGCCGCGCCGAAGTCGGGCAGGAGCGCGCGACAGTCCGTACACCAGTCGCCGCCCCAGACCGTGTACATCAGTTCGTCGCTATGGGCCGCGAGCGTGTCGACCGCGTCCTCGTAGCTGGCCGCATCCCACGTGGGGTTCGGCCGCATGGTCTCGAGACTCATGTGAACGGCTTGCGTCCGGGCGGGCTTAACGGCGATGCTTCGACGGCGGTCCGACTCGGTCCGCTTGCCGACCGCCGGGATTCGTGGCGGGGCGGCGATCACTCGAACGTCTGGAACTCGACGGTTCGTCCCTCGGGGTCGGACGCGAAGAACTGGTAAATATCGTACGTGTCGTTGAACCGTGGTTCGCCGTCCGCACGGGCCTCCAACTGCGCGTACAGTTCGTCGACACCGTCGCGGTCGTCGAAGACGAACGTGACGATCCCCTCGGTATCCGCCTCCGAGCCGGCGCAGAAGCCAACGCGGAACGAGCCCGCTTCGAGGATGGTACATCCCGGCTGCTCGAGCCAGATGTCGGCACCGAGATCGCGATAGAACTCGATCACGTCGTCGTGGTGTGCCGTCCGAAAGAACACGATACCGTCCATACCGGCTACCTGTGTCACAGTGACACAAATCGGCTGCGGTTGGCGGGCGGTCATCGCCGGCCGTGTCGGGCCGGGGCGCGAGCACCGACCGCCGTCACTCTCCGGCGGGTTCGACCGGTCGCGCCGATACACCGGCACGTCCTGCCTCTGTCCAGCATGGGTTTACGTCTGGAAACCGTATCGCGGGCCAATGAAAGGGAGCATCCTGGACACGATCGGCTCGCCGCTGGTCCAGGTCGACTCGCCAGCGGGTGCGACGGTCGCCGCGAAGATCGAATCGTTCAACCCTGGCGGCTCGGCGAAGGACCGGCCGGCCCGCGAGATGATTCGGGCCGCCGAGCGCGACGGGCTGATCGAACCCGGCGACTGGCTCGTCGAGCCGACGAGCGGCAACACCGGCATCGGACTCGCGCTCGTCGCGGCCGCCCGCGACTACGACCTGACGATCGTCATGCCGGCGGACAAGTCCACCGAACGCCAGCAGCTGCTGTCCGCTTACGGAGCCGACCTCGAACTCGTCGAGGGGGAGATGGCCGATGCCCGCGCTCGAGCCGAGGCACTCGAGGCCCAGGGCGCGGTCCAGCTCGGCCAGTTCGAGAACCCCGCGAACCCTAAGGCACACTATCAGACGACCGGCGAGGAGATCGTCGAACAGGTCGGCGACCGCGAGGTCGACGCCTTCGTCGCCGGCGTCGGAACCGGTGGCACGATCTCGGGCATCGGCCGCCGGCTCCGCGAGGAGTTCCCCGACGTCGAGATCGTCGCCGTCGAACCCGAGCGCAACGCCGTCCTCTCGACCGGCGAAGCCGGCAGCGACGAGTTCCAGGGGATGGGGCCCGGTTTCGTCAGCGACAACCTCGACCTCGATCTGCTCGATCGCGTCGAGACCGTGCCACTCGAGGACGCCGAAGACGAGTGTCGTCGTCTCGCTCGCGAGGAGGGTGTCCTCGTCGGTCAGTCGAGCGGTGCGACGAGTCTCGTCGCCCAGCGTGTCGCACGCGAGATCGCCGAGCCGGACCTCGACTGTCCGGAGGTCCCGACCGCGTTCGACGAGGGCCAGCGGCCGGCCTCGCCGGAGACCGACGGCGGACGGACGGCCGACGACTGCCCGCTCGTCGTCACCGTCTTCTGGGACAGCGGCGAACGGTATCTCTCGACCGGCCTCTTCGACTGACGCCTCGGCCTTGCGGCCGTCAGTGACGCACGGAAGCGCGGCCGAAAACGCACCCGCCGTAACGAAAACCTTTCTTTCAGCTAGCCGAATGCCTTTTACTTACGAGTGCGTATTGGGTAGTACTATGACAGCCCCCTCGAGACGCGCCCTGCTCTGTGGAACCGCATCCGTGATCGCGCTGTCCGCCGGTTGTCTCGGCGACGACACCGAGGACTCGCCGTCGAACGAGACCGAACCCGACGACGGCGATCCCGGAACGCCGTCGGGCGATGACGACGGCCCCGAGGACGGTGACGACGCCGACGGGAAAGCCACCGAGTTGGCCGGCTCCGACTCCCGAACGTACCGGTACTCGAAGCGGTCGACGTCGCCCCGGCTGAACATGCTCGGGGACGATGCAGCAGCCACCGACTGGCTCGCCGAGCACGATCGAACCGGCGACTCCCTCGAGACGTTCGTCGACGAGACCGATTTCGAGACATCGGTCCTCGTGTCACTCGAGGCCGGCGCTCCAAACCCCTGCCACGAACTGGCGCTCGAGTCGATCGCTGCCGAGGACGAGCAGGTCGTCCTCGATGGGGCAGTCCGCGAGACGAGCGACGACGACGAGGCCTGTATCACTCAAGAGACGACCGTCGGACGCCTCGTTCGGGCGACGTTCGATGGACAGCGCCTGACGAACGTCTCGGTGACCATCGTGGACCGGAACGGCGAGTCGCACCAGGTGTCAGTGTCGCACGATACCGCGTCCGAGAGCGCGGGTGCCGAGTCGTCGAATAGCTCGACCGAGACAGCCGACGACGAGTAGGGTCGCACGTCACCGAGACAGTCGTCGGGATGTCCGTCGAGACCGGCCTCGAAGCCGACTTACGAGTATTCGGCTTCGGTCACCCGGACGACGAGGGTGTCCTCGACGTCCCGGAGATCGTACTCGGGGACATCGCCGTCGACCCGGCGTACGTACAGCGGTTCGACGAGTCTGTGTGTCGGCTCTGCGACGCCCGCCCGCTCGGCCTCGCCCGGGTCGCCCTCGGTCCCTGTCTCGGGGCCGACGGACGCCTTCGCGCCGCCATCGGCGTCCGCCCTCGAGTCGCCGGTCCCGGTAGCGTCGTCGGCAGCCGGCTCCGAACCCGCGCCCACTCGCTCGAGGCCGTAAACCTTGCAGAATTCGGCGGTGGCCGCGGGCTCGAGGTCGCCATTCCGGAGCTGCGTGGCCAGCGACCGCGAGAGCCAGTCCTCGTCGCTGATGCTGGGGTCCTGAACGAGCGCCTCGTCGACGAACCTGGTGAGATACCAGTTCAGGTCGTTCAGCAGCGAGACGGCAGCACCGATACTGACCGTCCGGACGGCCAGCGAGTTCTCGACGGGGCGCTCCAGGTCGTAGGTCGACAGCGCCTCGCGAGCCGTTTCGCGCGAGAGGAGTTCGTACTGGAGGTTGGTCCCGGCCTCGCCGATGAGACAGACGCGGGTCACTATCATGTGGTGGGAGCGACGGCGTAATGTTGGTTTCGGCTTGTAAACGGGGCCATCGCGACCACCGCTCGCTGCGGAGCGACGGGCTCCCTGACCGCGACGGTGATCGACGTCCTCTTCGATCCTATCCCGGCAGTGGCTCGTCGGGCTGTCTCCGAGCGGAGGACACGGCGTGTCGCGGACCGGTTCAGGGGTCGACCAGTTCCGCAGCCGCCGCCGCGTCTTCGGCGCGCTCGAGCAGGTCGTCTGGCTCGGCGTCCAGCAGCGGTTTCAGTCGGGCATTGGTCTCGACCTGGTCGGGAGTGACGCGGTTGCAGCCGGCGTCGATCGTCGAGTCGGTGAAGGTGCCGATCTCGCGGGCCTGGGCGACGATGTACTGTTTGTCGCTGGTCAACAGCGGGCGGTGGATCGGAAGGCGGGTCGCACGGCTTGTGACGCCGAGATTGCGGATCGTCTGGCTCGACTTCTGGCCGGCCGCCTCGCCGGTGACGATGCCGTCCGCGTCGATGCGTTCGGCCAGCGTCTCGGCGGCGCGGTAGAAGAATCGCCGCAGGGAGAGCATACGACCCTGTTCCATCTCCTCGACCAGCAGAGCCATCGTTTCGCCGCCCGGAACCCGATAGACCTGCATGTCGAAGTTCGGCGCGTACGCAGAGAGGATGCGCACCGTTTCCATCGCGCGGGCCTCGTGGTCGATCCCGCCGTAATCCCCGAGGGCGACGTACGCCGGGACGACCGGACTCCCGCGTTTCATCATTTCGTAGGCTGCGACCGGCGAGTCGATCCCGCCGCTGACCAGCGCGATGACCGGCTCCTGGGAACCAAGCGGGAGCCCGCCCGGCCCGTCGACCTGCTCGAGGTAGACGAACGCGACGTCGGCGCGTACCTCGATGCCGAACGTGAGATCGGGATCGTCGAGGTCGACCGCGGGCTCGAACTCGTCGTCGACGGCCTCCCAGATCGCGTTCCCGGCGTCGCGAGCCAGATCCTCGCTGTCGTAGGGCAGACTCTTGTCCGCCCGGCGGGCGTCGACCGCGAACGTCCCGCCGTCGTAGTGTTCGCGGGCCGTTTCCGCGACCGCCTCGAGAATGCGCGCCTGCTCCGTGCTGACCGTCAGGGCGGGGCTGGCGGAGACGACGCCGAAGGCGTCCGTTGCGGCAGCAGTCGCCGCTTCGACGGCGTCCTCGGTCGTGTGGATCAGCGGCCGGTTCCACCGGCGCTCGACCTCGCCCGGAACCGACCGATCCGCCAGCAAGGCCTCTATGTTCTCCGCGAGGAGGTCCTCCATGTACCGCTTGACAGTATTGCTCTTTGTGTTGAGGTCCCCGTGGCGGATGAGGACGGTGTCGGCTCCCGGTGGGTGCATGGACTGTGATAGATGGTTGGGGCTATAAGGGCATTACGAGGACGGGATTCGGCCGAGGAGCCGCCAGCAACTCAGACGATGGAGTCGTCGACCGTCGGACTCAGGTGGCCGGTGTAGGAGTAGATACCGGCGACCAGAACGGTCCCGGCCAACAGCGGGATGAGCGCGCTGAGCGCGTACAGCACGTCGTACCCGACCGCGGTAGCGAAGGGGAGCGATACCAGCGGCCCGAGACCGCCGCCGACGTCGCCGAAGATGTTGTTCGTTCCCATCGCCCTGCCCATCCGATCCTCGGGCGTGAGGTCGGCGAGGAGGGCCGTCAGCGGGCCGCCGACGCCGCCCTGTCCTGCCCCGATAAAGGCACACGCGAGGACGACGGCTCCGAACGAAGGGGCGACCGTGAGCACGGCGAACCCGGCACAACTGATCGTCAGAAAACCGATCAGGACGGGCACACGGGCACCGACGACATCGCTGAGTTTGCCGCCGACAATAGTAAAGGCCGCACCCGAGAGCGCGGAGACCGCCATCAGCAGCCCCGAGGTTCCCTGTTCCCCGTAGTCGATGCCGTGGCCCGCGACCGCGAGCGACAGCGTCAGCGACTCGGCCTCGAGATAGAGGACGAGCGTCGAGAAGAGGACGCCGATGTACGCGAAATAGAGCCCGAAGTTGACCAGGCCGACGGTGAGTGCGGGGAGCGTCGTCTCGAGGTCCCAGGGGCTGATCGACGACCCGGCGGCCTCGACGTGGGTTTCCGGAACGATGAAGAAGGCGATGACGCTCGCGAGGGCGGCGAAGGAGGCCGCGAGAACGAACGCCGTCGCGTTGCTGTAGGCCTCGCTGACGAGCCCGCCGAGAACCATGCCGGCGGGGAAGCCGAACGTGATCCCGGCTCGGACGATGCCCATGCTCGTCCCGCGCGAACTGGCGTCGCTGATGTCGGCGGTGATCGTGTAGGCCGTCGCGAACACGAGCGCGCTACCGACGCCCCAGCAGACCCGCGCGAGGACGAACCAGAACTCGGGCACCGACGACGTGATCGCGACGACGTAGCCCGCGGTCGCGGCCCCCTCGATCGCCAGCCCCGCGACGAACGGTTTCCGGGTGCCGATCCGGTCGACGAGCGCGCCGGCCGGCCCGTTGGCGACCAGCCGCGTCCAGCGGTTGGCCGAGAGGATGACGCCGACCATGAACGCCGAGATGCCGAGCACCTCGCCGAGGTTCGGGAGGATCGGGAAGACGACGCCGCCACCGAAGCCGACGAAGAAGGTACTCGCGACGACGGCGTAGACGATGCGGTTCGAACTGGCAGATATCCGTGACATCGGTGATCGTTCTCGAGTACTGTTTCGAAACGGCGATCGCGACGGCAAGAAATGTGTCGGTACATAAATACACGACCGAATCCGACAGTTCTGTCGCCGCTCGAGTTATCACTCAAAACCGTGGCTCACGTTGGATCGCTGCTCGGCAGTCCGAGCACGAGCGATGAGTGAGATCGGGTGACCTGTATCCCCGTACAATAGAGCACGTACGCAGAACTGAAGAAGAGAAGCAGCCCGAAAAGAAGGAAAAGCGTATGGATCGTTCCTCCCGCGCTCAGACCGCTGCCGACAGTGAATACGAATCCGATGCATAGTCCGAAAGCGCCGAGAATGGTTTTGAATACCACTGCAAAACGGGTTCCATTGCCCTGTGGTGGTTCGTCTCCGCCGGTTGACTCTGCTGAATCCCTCCAGTGATACGTATTACTACAGCGATGAAAGATTTTGCCGAGAAGGGGGTGTGTTAATAGGCGGCCAACAACTACGTTCTCAGAACGTCGAGAGGTCGCCCTCGATCACGCTACGCGTGATTTCGGTCACGTTCGCGAGTTCCCGATCGACGATCGCGGCGGCGTCGTCCTCGACATCCGACACCGCGACGCCCTCGTCGGTGACGACCTGCACGTCGGCGACGTGGGGCTGGTCGATCGGCCGGCCGATCTGTGACAGGAGCCGCACGCGCAGGTCGCGGATGCCGTCGACCTCGCTGACGACCTCTTCGGCGATCTCCGTCGAGAGCAGGTTGTAAATCTTCCCGATGTGATTGACCGGGTTCTTGCCGCTGGTCGCCTCCATCGACATCGAACGGTTGGGCGTGATGAGTCCGTTCGCGCGGTTCCCGCGGCCGACGGAGCCGTCGTCGCCCTGCTCGGCGGACGTTCCGGTGACCGTGAGATAGATCGACCCCTCGTCGTAGTCGTCGGCCGTGTTGACGTGCACGTCGACATCGCGGTCGGTGTGTGCGCGCGCAACGTCGTCGACGAAGTCCCGGACGGACTCGACGGCCTCGGCGTAGTCGTCGAGATCGGCGACGTACTCGTCGACCATCGCCGCCGCGACGGTGACATCGATCTCGTCGCCCTCGCGCTTGCCCATGATCTTCACGTCCGGGCCGAGTTCGGGGTTCTCGTCGGCGTACTCCCCGTTCAGTCGTCGCTCGGCCTCGAGAACGATCCGTTCGGTTTCGGTCAGCGGCGCGTGGCCGACGCCGAAACTCGTATCGTTGGCCATCGGGACGCTCACTTCGTCCTCCCCGAAGACTTCCTGCAGGTCGCCGCTCCCCTCCCCGAGTTTGACGTCGACCACGACGTCCTCGCCGACGGTCAGTTGGGGGATGTTCTCCTCGAGGTACTCCCGTGCCGCCCGCAGGGCGATGGTTTCGGCGGGGATCGTCTGGCCTTCGTAGTGTTTGGTCGCGCGGCCGACGATCAGCAGATAGATCGGGTCGACGACCTCGCCGCCGCCGAAGGCGGGCGCTGCCTCGCCGGCGACGAGTTGCGTCTCGTCGGTGTTGAAGTGTAGTACTTCACCGACGCGATCCAAGTACTCGCGTGCGAGCGCCCCCGCGACGCTCTCGGCAATGCCATCACAGATAGAGTCGGGATGTCCGATCCCCTTTCGTTCGACGATTTCGACCTCCTGATCCTCGACCGCTTGCCGATCGATAGACTCGATCCGGATATTCCGCTCGCTCATTGGCGGCTCTAAACGGAGCGAGGTGGTATAACTTGCGAAAACAGACACGAGATGGAAAATGCTTATCGGTTATGTATCTGTCGGCGAACGGCCGATAGCAACTGAAACGATTTACATACTGATCGCAACACCGTCCTGCGATCAGGTGTGCATTGACGTTCAGTTGCTACTCTATTCGGCCCCCAGCAGCAAGCCGAGATAGGACGTCCGAAGCTGGTCGTCTGGCTCCAGTTCGAGCCGCTCGAGTACGTCGTAGGCACCGTCACGAGCCGCCTCGAGATCGGATTCGTCCACGACGTCGGTTTCGACTTCGACGTACTCGCCGACGTCGTCGACCGAATCGAGGGTGACGGTGTACCCCTCGAGCGCGAACCGTTCGCGCTCCTTGCGGACCGTCGCGGCGGCCTCGAAGCCGAGGTTCGTCAGGATCGCGTCGGCCGTCTCGCGATCGCCGACGGCGGTCTCGAGTTCCTCGCGGGTCTTGGACTCGTCGTCGACGAGCGGACCCTTGTAGGTAATACGGGTGTCCGCGGACCCGCTGTCCGGCCTGTCTCTTATACACATCTCNGTAATAGGTGTCGACCTGCACGACGCTCCCGCGAGACTGCGCCTCGATGGCCGCGAGGCGGTCGCGGACGGCAGCGAGATCGGCGGGGACCTTCACTTCGACCTCGTACATGCCCGGGGGGACGGCCGGCGGTCGTAAGTATCGGTCGCTCTCGTTCGAAAACGTCGTACTTAAATGTCGACGGCGGGACGTACAACGTATGACTGAGGATCAAGAGGCCGAGCTCGAGGAGCAGGCCGATGACGTCGACGAAGCAGGAGCCGAAGAAGACGCCGACGGACTGCAGGAAGGCGACTTCGTCGAACTGGAGTACACCGCGTACACGACCGAGGACGAACAGCTGGTCGATACGACCGACCCCGAAGTCGCCGAGGAGGAAGGCGTCGACGAGCAGGGCCAGGAGTTCAAGCCGCGAACGATCGTCGTCGGAGAGGGCCACATCTTCGAGGCCGTCGAGAACGACATCGTCGGCTCCGAGCCCGGCGACTCCGGGACCGTGATCGTCCCCGCCGAGGACGCCTTCGGCGAGTACGACCCGGACGACGTCCAGACCGTCAGCGCCGAAAAAATCGACGAGGACGACCGCTACCCCGGTGCGAACGTCCAGATCGACGGCCAGCAGGGCTACATCAGTACCATCATCGGCGGGCGCGCCCGCGTCGACTTCAACCACCCGCTGGCGGGTGACGATGTCGAGTACGAGTACACGATCGCCGACGAGGTCGACGACCGCGAGCAGCAGGCCGCCGGCCTCTTCGAGATGTACCTCGGGATGGAGCCCGAACTCTGGATCGAGACGGACGAAGTCGAGGAAGAGGTCCCCGTCGAGCCCGACGACGACGAGGACGAAGACGCCGAGCCCGAGTTCGAGACCGAAACCGTCGAGAAGGAGACGCTCTATCTGGAGGCCACGCCCCAGATGACGATGAACCAGCAGTGGATGATGGGCAAACAGCAGATCGGCCAGGACATCATCGAGAAGGTCGGCGTCGACCGCGTCATCGTCCAGGAAGTCATCGACGGCATGGGTGGCATGGGCATGGGCGGTATGATGGGTGGCATGGGCGGTATGGGCGGCGGCGACATCGAGGAGGCTCTCGAGGACGCCGACGTCGATGCCGACGAGATCGTCGACGAACTCGAAGGCGCAGAGGAGTAACACGCCGCAGTCGCCGGCCGGTTCGGCTCGGAGACGACCACGAGCGTGCGTTCGCGACTTTTTCCCACCCCACTCGTGAGGCTAGCCGATGATGGGCAGTTCGATAGGCGACGCTCCGGGGCCGGGGTCACCCACTGAGACCGGCGAGTTCAAACAGCGACGCCGCCTCGACGGTCACCGAACGGACCGCTGCGATCACGCCGTTTCACGCCCGAACAGGAGGGCCGACGGAAGCGACTGGTTCCGTCCGGCGGCGTCGAGTAGTCCCACTCACGCGATGTCGCGGCTCGTGTCGATCGCGACCTCCTCCGTCAACTCGAGTTTGATCGCGTCGGTCGGTTGGCTGCCGCCGCGGAACTTGGGGATCGTCAGGTGGTTCTCGAGTTCGGTGCCGGCGATCTCGGTTCGGAGATCGAAGACGGCGTCGGCGGCGTGGTAGGTCCGGGACCGGTTTTCGGGTTCGTCGTCGGCTTTCAGGCAGTGGAGGACGGCGATGCTCCCCGTCTCGAGCATCTTGGTTTTGAGTTCGTTGAGGAAGGTGACGTACGCGTCGGTCTCACACCGCTCTAAAACGTCCATCGTGTCGATGATGAGGTTGGCCCCGTCGGGAAGGGCTCCGATGAGCCGGGTCGCCTCCTCGAGCGGCGTGTCGCTGGTGACGTGTCTGACCGTCGGGCTTCCGACCGAGGACGGCGAGGCCTCGATGGCGTGGCGGACGGCGTCGTCGGAGCGTTCCGTCGAGAGGTAGAGCGTCCCGCGGGCGGCGGTGAGTTCGTAGAGAAGGAACTCGGATTGGCTGGCCGGGTCGGCCGTGTAGGCGACGATACACCCCGGCGGGAGCCCGCCGTCGAGCTTTCGATCGAGGACGTCGATTCCAGTGTCAAGCCGGCCGACCATACAGTTGTTTCCAATTGCTGCAGTGTCTGTATAACTCTTTGCCTTAAGTTTTGCTCCCTGACATCGGCGCTGACGGCGCGCTCGGGCACCGCGAGTCATCGCATCGAATGGAGAGATTCAAGGGGCACGCCACAGCCTACACGAACGAATGCGTCACGATCACCTCATCACGAGCAAACAACTCTCGCGGGGGGACATCGAGACCGTCCTCGACTACGCGGCCGAGATCGACGCCGATCCGTCGGCGGTCGCCGACCGCCACGCCGACACCCTGCTCGGCCTGCTCTTCTTCGAACCGAGTACGCGGACGAAGATGAGCTTCGAGACCGCGATGAAACGACTCGGCGGCGATGTCGTCGACATGGGCTCGGTCGACTCCTCGAGCGTGAAGAAAGGAGAAACGCTCGCCGATACCGTCCGGGTCATCGAGGGGTACACCGACGGACTCGTCCTGCGCCATCCCAAACAGGGCGCGGCGACGATGGCCAGCGAGTTCGTCGACGTGCCGCTGGTGAACGCGGGGGACGGTGCCGGCCACCACCCTACCCAGACGATGCTCGATCTCTACACGATCCGGGAGAACGCCGGCCTCGACGACCTGACCATCGGTATCATGGGCGACCTGAAGTACGGCCGGACCGTCCACTCACTGGCCTACGCGCTGACGAATTTCGACGCCCAACAGCACTTCATCAGTCCGGAGAGCCTCCAGTTGCCCCGCGAGGTCGTCTACGATCTCCACCAGCAACAGGACGGCACGGGGATCAAGGAACACGACTCGCTCGAGGGGGTGCTGCCCTCGCTCGACGTGCTCTACGTCACGCGGATCCAGCGCGAGCGATTCCCCGACGAAAACGAGTACCAGAAGGTCGCCGGCGAGTACCAGATCGACGCCGAGACGCTCGCGGCCGCGAGCGACGAGTTGACCGTAATGCATCCGCTGCCCCGCGTCGACGAAATCGCGCCCGAGATCGACGAGACGCACCACGCGGCGTACTTCGAACAGGCGCACAACGGCGTCCCGGTCCGGATGGCGCTGCTTGATCTCCTGTTGAGCGACGACACGCGTATCGGCGGTGATAGCAATGAGTGACGATCACGATCACCACGACGGGAACGACGACCACGAACTGCGGGTGAGCAAGATCCGCGACGGCACCGTCATCGATCACGTCCACGGCGGGCAGGCGCTGAACGTCCTCGCAATCTTGGGTATCGACGGCACCGAGGGTGAGGAGGTCTCCGTCGGGATGAACGTCCCCTCGGATCGGCTCGCGCGCAAGGACATCGTCAAGGTCGAAGGTCGGGAACTGAGCCAGGACGAGGTCGACGTCCTCTCGCTGATCGCGCCCGACGCGACGATCAACATCGTCCGCGACTACGACGTCGTCGAGAAACACCGCGTCGAACGCCCCGATATCGTCGAGGGCGTCCTCTCGTGTCCTAACGCCGGCTGTATCACGACCGGCGACGAGCCCGTCACCTCGCGGTTCTCGGTGCTCGAGGACGGCGTCCGGTGTTCGTACTGCGGGACGATCGTTCGCGACGAGATCGCGTCGCTGATCGATACCTGATCCGGGGGGTCGCGGCCGACGGGTTCGATTCTCTCGCCGAGACGAGTATCCAGAATACATAAGTATTTGCCGGCCGTTTTTCCCGACGTACATGTCACGTACCGCCAAGATTGCGCTCGCCCTGTTCGTCATCGCCGTCCTCTACAAGGTCGCGTTTAGCGGCTCGTCGGACGTCGAAGTCGACTACGAACCGACCGAAGAATAGCACCGATTCCGAACGGCTTACGGGGACGGCGGCGTACACTGAGCTATGTACGGCGTCGTCACCCGGAACGCCGAAGAAGTACGGTGGCCGGAGTTCGACCGCGGCTTCTACGAAGTCAAGGACGTGACCGGCCGGTCCGCCGAGCCGATCGCCGACGGGGTAAACATGGTCTCGTGTTTCGGCGACAACGCTGCCGCCGACGCCGACCCGTCGCTGGTGCCCGTCGACGACATGGGTCGGCCGGCCGACCGCGAACGGTCCTATTTCGACTGGGCGTATATCTGTCCCTCCCGCGAGGACTACCGGCAGGGCCTGTTCGAGGTCATCGACGACTGCGTCGCGGAAAACGAGGACGTCCGCCTCGACGACATCGGCTTTCCCCGCGCGGAGTACTGCCGGTGTGGCGTCTGCGAGCAGGCCTTCGACGCCAGCGAGTACGACGACCGCATGGCGTGGCGGGCGAGCGTCATCACCGATTTCGTCGCCGCGGCCGCCGACCGGATTCCCGGGACGGTCTACATGACGCTCTACCCCGACCCGTACCCCGGCCACCTCTACGAGCGCGCCGGCATCGATCTCGCAGCGATCGCCGACCACGTCGACGAGTTCGTCGTCCCGTTGTACGATACGGCGTACGGTACGACCTACTGGCTCGAGACGATCGCGAAGGGGTTCGAGAGTGCGCTCGAGACGCCGTTTAATATCGAATTGTACGCCGTAAACGTCGATGTGGATAACCTGATCCACGCGCTCGAGGTCGCCGAGGAGTACGCCGAGGGCGTCTTCTTCGGCTACGAGGCGAGTAACGGGCGCGCGGCACTGCGCCGAATGCAGGCCGACCAGCGCGACGGCGTGACACACGGCGACCCGGGGACGGAATCGGACCCCTGACCGGGGCGAGCCGCTTACGATCGGTCCGACGCTCGCTCGAGCCGATCGTAAGCGGTTATTACACGCCCGTGGCCGGTCGTATCACGGATTACTCTGGGACGATGCGATGGGATCGTCAGCCCGGTTTTTCGATCCGGCGTCTGTCGGTTACGAGTGATTGGGCCGGCCGAGCGACTGCAACCGACGACGCCCTTTATTTGCGTCTCGGTCGCCTGCAGTCGTGACCGAGGATCGGCGCTCATCGTGGATCCTCAGGTGATGACTATGAGAGAGCAACAAAGCCAGCAGTCGACGGACACGAACGCCGAACGGATGGCGGAGTCGACGATGAACCAGAGCCAGCAGGCCATGGAACAGCTCTTGGACCTCCAGCGAAACGCGGCTCGGATGACGCTGAGCGCGCTCGAGTGGCAGGAGACCGCCCAGCAACAGGGCCTCGAGATGACGAAATCGATGCTCGAGAGCGTGCCGGGGCCGCAGTTTACCGAGTCGATGATGCAGAGCTATCTGCAGGGTATGGAGGCCGTCATGCCGGAGATGGAGCAGGTGATGGAACAGGGGATGCAGGCCGCCGCTCAGCCACAGATGGAACAGATGGAGCAGATGGGGACTCGGATGCAGGGGATGGGGTCGCCGAGCGGGATGGCAGGGCAGGAGGGTCGCCAACAGGGACCGCAATCACAGCCGCAGACTCGAATGCAGCCACAGCCACAAGGCGGGCAACGGTACCCACAGCCGCAAACGGAACAGGGGCCGAGCGGCCGTCCGCAGCCTCAACAGTCACAGCAGTTCCCACAGACGGGTGAGTGGGTTACGCCACAGGAATACGGCGGCGAGTCGACCGGCACCGCCGCCCCGCAGCAACAGCCGCAGCAACAGCCGATGGCGGCTGCACCCACACGCTCGAGCGATGTCGGGACCGGACAGTTCGGCGGCCAGTCACAGGGTGGCGAACCCGACCGGCCACAGCGGGGAGCCGAAGAGGGGCGGGGCACCGGACAGGGCCAGTTCGAGGGGGAACGACAGCCCCAGCCACAGGAGTCACAGCCGCGACCGGGGGCACAACAGGGCTCCGGACAGCCCGGGGGGCAGCCCCGCAGCGGTGCCCGGACACAGCGCGGGGGCGAGCACGAGCGCCAACAGTCGCCCCCGGGACGGACCGACCAGGGCCGTTTACGGGACCAGTATTCACAGCGAATCGACACTGACCGGCCCGAGAGAGGGGAACGAGGTCGCCAACGGCGCGGCGGCCGATCGGCCGCGCGCGAGCGACCCGGCCAGGAGCCGGCAGCGGATACCGACCGCGATCGGGACCGCGATGAAACGACCCGATCCCGCGAGCGGCGGGCGAGAGAGGAGACCGACGTGACGTCGGAGCAACCCCGGCGGCGGACCGAAGAGAACAGCGGGAACGAAACGCGAGGCTCGAATCAGCAGTGAGTCACGGGGTCGACGCTTCCCGGTACCCAGTCGCCGCTCGAGGAGCGTGACACCGGCGTGTACGGCGAGGTCACTCGGATCGATAGTGTCGAACCGAAAACGGAAACGGAGCAGGGTCTCGATCGCCGGTTCGAGGGGGCGGGAGGAACGAGTTACCGGGTGTCGTGGCCGCTCGCGCCGTCGTCATCGTCGTCGCCGATGAGCTGATCGTCGTCATCGTCGCGGATCACGCCCTCGTCGTCCCGGCCGCTGATATCGGCTTCGTCCCGATCGATGCCGCGGTCCTCGGTGCCGGTGTCAGCCCCGGTCCCGCGCCCCATCTCACCGCCACCGGTGGCTCCCGTATTGCGGCCGGAGGGGTCGGTCTCGAGATGGATTTCGTCGTCGGTCACGCGACTGACTGCCTCCGTCTGGAGCGGATAGGTACGCTCGCCGCTATCGCTCCAGCCGAGTGTCGCCTTGATCGAGTCCGTGATTCCGGGGTCCGGTTCGACGTGGGCCGTCCCGTGTTCGATGTCGACGACCATCCCGACTTCGTCACCGTTGGCGTTGACGACGCGTTTGCCGATGTCGTCGTCGGTAAACTGTGCGGACATTGCACGTCGGTTGACGGTCGATTCGCGCAAGGTCGTGGTGCTTGCGGGTGCTTGCGGCCGGCTACGTGTGTGAGTGACCGAGACCGACGCGCGGCGTTACTCGAACGCCGGGTCGCGCCCCGCCAGGAAGGCGGCGACGCCCTCCTCGTGGGCGTCGGACGTCCGGGCCTGGGCCTGGAGCAGGTTCTCGTAATCCAGGGCTTCGTCCCAGGAGCGGCCCAGGTTCTCGTGCATGGCCTGTTTCATCATCCCGATCGTGGCCGTGGGACCGTCGGCGAGTCGCTCGACGGTCTCGGCGACGCGGTCGTCGAGCTCCGCCGCAGGGATCGCCTCGTTGACCAGGTCGAGGTCGGCCGCGCGCTCGGCGTCGAAGAACTCGCCGGTGAACGCGAGTCGTTTCGCGGCTCGCAGCCCGACGATGTGGGGGAGCATGACGGTCCCGCCGGTGTCGGGCACTAGACCGACTCTGACGAACGCGCAGGAAAACGTCGCGTCGGCGGCGGCGTAGGCGATGTCGGCGAGTGCGACGAGCGAGAGCCCCGCACCGATGGCGTCGCCGTTTACCTTCGCGACGATCGGCACCCGACACTCGAGCATCGCCTCGACGACGCGGCCGAAGGTCTCGGTGACATTTTCGTAGGCGTCCTGTGAGCTATCGGGGGTCTCCGACAGCATCTCGAGGTCGCCGCCGGCGCTGAATGCCTCGCCCGCGCCCGTGAGGACGATCGCGTCGTGTGCCTCGGGGGTCGCGTCCGCGATCGCATCGGCCAGTTCGGCGGCCGTCTCCCCGGTGAGCGCGTTGAGCGCGTCCGGTCGATCGAACGTGAGTCGCAACACGCCATCGTCGTCAGTGATTCGCATGCCACACACATCGGCCCCCCGGATAGTAACTGTGGGCGGTTCGCTGGCGGGCCGCCGTGCAGCATCGCTCGCGGGGCGTAGTAGGCGTGGCGCTCGAGCGGCGACCCACGAACGGCGAGACCGTTCGGGCTCGCTCGAGCGGGACACAAGCATCGAGTCGGCCGTCCGGCGGGACGAGGGGGACGGAGCGGAGTCAGTTCGAGGGGATCGGCGGGGCGGCGGTGTCCTCTTCGGTCACGTTGAGTTCGGCGGTAACCAGCGCGCGGTAGGCGCGGCGCAGCCGTTCGGAAAGCGCCTGATGGGAGATATCCAGTTCCTCGGAGAGTTCCTGCATCGAGACTTCGCGAGGGATCTCGAAGTAGCCGTGGTCGATCGCCGCGACCAGCGTCTCGTACTGGCGGGCCGTCAGGCCACACTGGGAGTGACTCTCCTCGGCGAGATCGAACAGGCGGACGATCGTCGGCGTGACGTCGTTATCGTCGAGCCGATCGTACAGCGAACTGACGCTCTCGCGGTCGACCACGCGGACGCTGAGCAGCCATGTGCCGTTCGACGCTGAGGCGCTCAGCACCGTGCCGTTCTCCTCGAGCGTGAGCTCGAACGGGTCGACGGTGTCGGGTTTGAACTCGATGTCGTAGAGCCAACGGTCCTCGTCGCTGCTGATCAGGGAGTAGGTGCCGATCGCCGAGGCCTCGTCGAGGGCCGATTCGATCTCCGCCTGGGAGGGGCCCGACAGCCAGAGTCCGTGGCCGCTCGAGGCGATCACCCGTTCCATTTCGCACGTGAGCGAAGGGACGGCCTCGAACAGTTCGCCGGTACCGGTTCCGTCGGCCGGAATCTCGATGTCTGCGATGGATGTCATGAGTCTCACCCGTTGATTGAACCACCATGTCCATAATCCCACTTCCAAACCACTTAGAGACGGTTAGAGCGAATTACACGCGTTCTGATCGGTTCGAACGCGAGTGTGCGACAGCGTCGCGAACGCGGCAGTTCAGCGGCGACGGGGGGTCCCGACCAGCAACTGGACGGCGACGACGACGATCACGGCGACGGCGAGCAGGGCGAGCGCGATCGGCACGATCGCGTCGATCCCGCGGGCGATAAACGAGACGCGAATCTGGGTCGGCATGGTACGTGGAGTGTACGCGACCATCATCGTCGCGCCGAACTCGCCGAGCGCCCGGACGAACGTCAGCACGATCCCGGCGGCGATGGCGTTGCGCGCCAGCGGGAGCGAGACCAGCCACACCGTCCGAAGGCGGCCGTATCCCATCGTCCGCGCGGCCTCCTCGAGTCGGGGATCGACGCCGTCGAAGCCCGCGCGGGCGGTGACGACGAGAAACGGGGCGGCGACGAACGTTTGGGCGAGGACGACGCCGGCGCGGCTACCGGTCAACGGCAGTCCGACGGCTGCGGCGGCTGCACCGATCGGCGTGTATCGACCGACGACGGTCAGGAGCATCACGCCGCCGACGATCGGGGGGACGACCAGCGGGAGCAAAACGAGCGCTTCGACCAGCCGCTTGCCGCGAAAGGACGCCCGCGAGAGGACGTACGCCAGCGGTACGCCGAGGACGGTCGCGATGGCCGTCGAGATCGGTGCCGTCAGCAGCGAGGTCCCGATCGCGTCCCGAACCGCCGGGTCCGCGAGCCCAGCACCGACAGCGACGTCTCGCATGCGGAGCAGAAAGACCGCGAACGGGACGACGAAGTAAGCGAGCAACAGCGCACCGAGCAACGCCGGGACGGCGAGCCCGCTTGGCAGCCACTCGCGGCCCGCGCGATATCGGGGGTCCGCATCGGCTCCTGCCGCGTCCCCGTTTCGCTCCGGTGTATCGGTTCGGGTACGGTCCGTGTGACTCATGGCCCGATCGCCTCCGGGGGAGCCCCGTGAAACCGGGGCAACGAATCGTCGACGCGCAGACCGTGCTCGGTCAGTAGCGTACCGTTCTCGAGCAGAAAGGAGACGAACTCGCGGCCCGCAGCCGGAGCGTCGGCGTCGGAGCACACCGTCGCGTTGTAGACGACCGGCGTCCCCTCGACCGTGTGGCCGCCGTCGGTGGTGTAACTCGCCCGCGCGTATCGGTCAGCGAACGCGGCATCGCCGAAGTTGTAGGCATCGTCCAGCCGCCGGACGGCGACATCGCGCACGGCCGCCATGTTGCTGTAGGCGACCGCACACGCCCGATCGCCGTTCTCGAGGCCGGCGAGCAGTTGGGGTTCGTCGGCGACACGGGCGACTTTGTCGGCCATCGCGTCGCGAAAGCCCTCGAGCTCGTGTGCGCGTTCGGCGAGTTCGAACAGGAGGAGCGCCCGGTAGCCCAGCGGGTCGAGGTCCGGGTCGCTGATCGCGATCGCGCCCTCGTCGGCGGTCGCGAAGACCTCGTACCACGGCTCGCCGGCCGCGAGCCGCGAACCGAGGGCGGTCTCGGGCGCGTAGGCGATCACGACTTCGTTGGCCGCGAACTCGGCGTCCCAGTCGGCGTGGTCGGGATAGAGGCGCTCCCGCAGGAGTTCGACGTCGGCACCGATCACCACGTCCGGATGCTTCGTCCCGTCTTCGACCAGCCGCAGCACGGCGTTGGTCCCGTAGTACTCGCCCTCGTACCGCAGACCGGACGCGGACTCGAACGCCGGGCCGATGCCGTTCTCGAAGGCGGCGGCCAGACTGCCGGCGGCGAGCACCCGAACGCCGTCAGTGCTGCCGAGACAGCCCGCGACCCCGACCAGCCCCGCCGCGAGTCCGCCCGTCGCGGCGAGGACGCGCCGGCGACTCCGCGGGCCGGACTCGACGCGGCCGTCGCGACTGTGCATACGTACCATTGGAGGAAGCGCACAAATACAACTGGTTTCGGTTCCTATATCGTGAGAATACAACCGGGAGTAGTTACTCCCGACGGACATTGCCGTCTCCGTCCGTCGCTCCGCCAGCGTCACCTCCGGCCAGTCGGTCGGTTCAGTCGTCCGGATCGTCGCCCGGCCGGTCATCGGTCACTCCCTCGAGTCCGTCGAGCGAGCGGATCGTTTCGACGAGGTCCTCGATCGAGTCTTCGCCGCGCCCGACGATCGGGCCGCCGACGGCGGCCGGCTCTCGACTCCCGACGAGGATCGTCGGCAGCGGCGACTCGGCGAACCCTTCGACCAGGACGGTGTCGTACCCGCGTCGGGCGAGGCGCTCGAGCGTACTCGCGAGCGCCCGTTCTTCCGGATCGTCGGACTCGAGGAGCCCGTCACCGGCGGGTTCGGGCGGGTCCCGCTTGCCCCGCGTCGTGATATCGAAGGTCAACGCCGGCGTGATACCGACGACGGTTTCGGCACCCGCGGTCCGGTGGCGGTGGGTGTCGCTGCCCGGTGTATCGATCTCGATGTCGTGGTGGATCGACTTGACGGTCGCGACGCGGCCATCGGTTGCCAGCCGCTCCACCAGTTCCTCGACGAGCGACGTTTTGCCGGCGTCGCTCGGTCCCGCCAGACAGACGGCACGCAGCCTCGCGTCCTGACTCATACGTGTCCATCGTCGGTTCGTGGGGAAGACCCGTTCGGATGGCGCGTCGCGGCGTGCCGACCGTGGCATCCCGCGTCGCCGCTCCCGGTCGACTCACGGCCCGGCTACCGTGTGACGGCCAGCACCCACTCGTCTGGGGCCCGTCTGCGGACCTCGTACTCTTCGAAGGCGGCACCGGGCGGTCCTTCGCGACCGACCGCCCCGACGAGCTCCGCGGCGAGCGGGGAGGGATCGTGGTCGTTGAGCAGGTAGAACGTCTCGCCGGGCTCGGTCGCGCGGAACTCCTCGGTGGCCTGCTCGTGGCGGATCGGTTTCGGCAGCCCGCGCAGATCGAGCGCGTGGTCGGGCACCGAGAGGTCGCCGACCGCCGCGAGTCGCTCGCGAACGGCGTCGGCCAACTCGAGCGCTGCCGGCGGGACGTCGTCGCCGAAGTCTCGGACCCGTTCGTCGAACGGAAGGTCACACAGCACCGGCTGGTCGAGTGCGGCCTCGACGTCGGTGTCCGGGAAGAGATCGTGTTCGCGGCCGCACTCGCAGGTGAATCCGCGCATGTTGACGACCGTTCCCAGTAGCGGGACGCCGTTTTCCTCGAACAGCGTGGCGCTGCGGGACGTGTCCCCGACGCTCGTAGGATGCGGCGTACTGACCAGTACCGCCCCGTCGATCGGGAGCGACTGCAGCGCCGTCAGGACGATGTCGCCGGTCCCCGGCGGCAGGTCGACGACTAGCGTGTCCAGATCGCCCCAGGCGGTGTCCTCGAACAGTTCGCTGACGGCTTCGTGGGCCATCGCACCCCGCCAGGCCAGCGGCTCGTCGTTCGCGATCAGGCCGACGCTCATCGCGGTGAGGTCGCCGGCAGCGATCGGCTCGGCGTCGCCCGCTTCGGTGGCCGACACCGGCCCCTCGAGATCCAGCAGTTCCGGCACGTTCGGTCCGTAGAGGTCGGCGTCGAAGATGCCGACATCGTGGTCGGGATCGGCGGCCAGCGCGCGGGCGAGTTGGGTCGAAACCGTCGTCTTGCCGACGCCGCCTTTGGCGCTGGCGACGGCGATCACGGTATCGACACCGGTCGGCCCGTCGATCGCGTCGGCCGCACCCGCGTCGGGCGTCTCGCCCTCGATCGTCGCCCGCTCGACGCCGGGCGTCGAAAGCGCCCGTCGGCGGAGCGCCTCGGTGACGTCCTCCGCCGTCGGGTCGTCGAGCCCGGTGAGATCCGCGCCGATCCGCACGACCCGCTCGTCGACCGAGACGTCGGTCACCAGCCCGGACTCGAGCACGTCGCTTCCCAGATCGGGGTCCGCGACGGCGCGCAGGCCGTCCCGAACGCGCACCGCGAGGTCGTCAGTCGGTACGTCGTCCGGAACGATGTCGTGTTTTGCCATGTTACCAGGCCTCGAACGATTCGGCGTCGTCGTCGGGTTCGCGCTCGGTCATCAGGGTCCCGCCGTAGGGCCGGAACTCGAGGTCGTACGCGTTGGCGACGGCGTCTAACGCGTCCTCTCGCGCGGCGATCGTCGCGGTATCGAACTCGAAGGCCTCGACGGCGGCGACCAGTTCGTCGTCGCTGACTCGGCCCTCGGCGTAGCCCGCCGCGATCCCGTCGCGGAGGATATCCGCGTTGCGACGCAGCCGCTTTGCCTCCTCGAACCGCTCGCGCAGGTCGTCGTCGAGCCCGCCCCGATCGAGGGGAATCTCCTCGAGCAGCGCGGTCGCTTGCTCGTCGAACCCGTCGGCGATCGTCAGCAGTTCGACGACCTGCTTCCGCGCCGAGAGTGACCGCCAGGCGTCGCGGGCGTCGTCGTCGACGACGGCGTCGATGGATTCGGTCCACTCCGTCGAGCGCTCGACGTCCTCGAACGCCTGCGCGACGAACGCGCCCACGTGGTCGTCGGGGATCGTCACGCCCAGCGACTCCTCCGGGCTCGAGCCTGCAGCGCTGTGTTCGGTCGTACAGTCCGCAGCCGACTCGTCGTGGTCGTGATCCGCGTGCGATTCGTCCCGCGCCTGCGATCCGTCGGCCGTCGGTGTGCTGTCGAGTTCGTAGGTCATCGTCGATCACGCTGTCCCTGTGTGAGTCCGTCGATCGAGCCGGCCGGCCCCCGATTCGGCCCGGGGCCCTGCCGTTGCCGTTGCCGTTCCCGTTGCGATCCCGGTCCGCCTCCGGGCGCAGCGTCGCCGTCCAGTCCGGCGTCGATCTGCTCGGGATCGACGCCGCGAGCCGTCGCGAGCGCCCGCTTTGCCGACCGTCGCACGTCGTCGCTGCGGTCGTTCAGGCCGTGGCGCTCGAGGACCGCCTCGGCGCGGTCGGTGCCGAGATCGCCGAGGCTGGTCGCGGCCTTCGCCCGGACGAACGCCTCCGGATCGCGGGCCAGGACGGCCGCGAGGATTCGGACCGCCGCTTCGACCTCGTCAGCGTACTCGCGGAGGTAGTCGGCCGCGTACTCCCGGACGCCGGAGTGTGGGTCGTTCTTGATCCGTTCGATCAACAGCTCCTGTGAGGCCGCCCCGGTCTTCGAGAGGGCGATGACGGCGTTGCGCCGCACCCAGCCGCTGTCGTCCTCAAGGGCCCCGCGAAGCGGCTCCTCGTTCCCGGGTTCGGCCCGCGATTGCGCGACGACGGCCTCCGCGCGGACCCACTCGTGGTCGTCGGCCAGCGCCGCCCGGATCGCCTCGGCGGCCACGTCCGAGTCGGAGACGCTCGCGGCGAGTCCGAGCGCTTCGACGGTGAACTGTCTCACGTCCGCCGCCTCGTCCTCGAGCGTTCGCTCGGCGAGCCCCGCGATCGTCGCCGGTTCCAGCCCACCCTCGTCGGCCAGGTCGACCAGCCCGAGCGCCCCGCGCCGTCGGTCGCGTTCGCGATCGGACTCGAGTCGCGATCGGAGCGATGCCTCGCCGTCGTCGGGTGCCCGGCCGCGGGCACTTCGGTTCGCGTAGTCGGTCATTCTCGGAGCCTCCAGTAGCTGACGAGCCACGCCGCGATCGTCGCGATCGCGAGGAGGGCTGGCCAGTTCGTCGCGGCCCCGACCAGCCAGAGCGCCGAGTCGGTGACACCGGCCACGGCACCGCCGTCGGTACCGTCCGTTTCGTTGCCGCTACCGTCGTCGGAATCGGCCGCACTGAGCGTCCCGTCGTCGGTATCCAGGGTGAGGAACTGGTACGACAGCGACTTCTCGCCGTTGACTTCGTCGGCGTCGCCGTCCCAGATCGCGTACGTGAGGTACATCTGTTCGCCGTCCGTGAACGCGGCGTCGTACTGGCCGCTGGCCTCGTGCTCGCGCTGGAACACGACCGCCCAGCCGTCGTCGGTCCGCTCGCCGTTCGCCGCGACGGGCTGGGTTTCCGCGTTGGTCAGCGAGCCGTAGCCGGTGGCATAGTAGTTCTGTGCGTATCGGTTGTAGCTCGACTTCGAGAGCGGGTTGCCGGCCGCCTGCCCCGGCTTCGTCTCGTTGTCCGGATGCGGGTACGAGTACATGTCGCCGCCCGGATCGGACTCCGAGTGCTGCCAGCTCGAGCGCCAGTACCAGATGTTGACCGGGTCGCCGCTGGCACCCATGGCGACCGGCGGCTGGCTCCCGCTACGGAGCATGATCGCCGCAGCGTCGCTGTAGGCCTTTGGCTCGTTGATCTCCGTGTCCGCGGTCGGGTCCTCCCATTCCATGCGGAAGGCGACGTGCGTGTCATTGGTCACCGCCTGAACCGTCACCTCGTCGACGCTCCCGCCACCGTACGGCAGCGCCATCTGTTGTGGGTCAAGCGACACCGTCTCGGTCGGCGCGTCGTCCCACGCCGCGGCGTCCGGCTCCGCGGGCACCTTGTCGACGGAGCGCAGCGGCTGCGGGCCGACCGTGAGGACGGCGACCACCGCGACCTGGAGCACCATCATCAGACACAGCACGATCACTGCCAGTTTCGTCGCGCCACGCGCCGCGTTGCGGTCGATCGAAACCGACCCGATCTCGATGGACTGTGAACTCACGGGGCTTCACCTCCGTTCGCGGCGTCCGCCGAGACGGTCGGATCGGGATGTTGCCCGTTGTCGTAGCTCACCAGCGCCTCGACGAGGTTCGCCGCGGCGACGTACGCGTCCTCGTCCGTCGCCCGGCGCAGGTCGTGGGCGAACGCCGGCACGAACTCGACGAGATGTTCCGCGAGCACCGTCGCCTCGGCCTGGCCGACGCGCTCGGCGGCGACCGACTCGCCGGAGTCGAGCGCGACGGCCCGCTGGCCGGCGAGCACCTGCGCCAACTCGAGTTCGGCGGCGACGTGATCCTGGCGCTCGGCGAAATCGTCGCTGGGCTCGAGGCCGAACTCCTCCATCAGCCCGACGACGGTCGCGATCCGGCGTTGCTCGCTGCTGATCTCGTCGCGGGTCGTGTAGTGGGCCTCGTAGGGGATCACGGGGTACGTGCCGTCGTCGCTCGGGAGGCCGAACAGGCGGTTGTATGCCGACTCGAGGTCCTCGACGGGGGTCTCGGCGAGCGCCTCGAGCAGTGCAGTCGCCTCCTCGGCGACGGTGAGTCGCTCGGCGGCGCGCTCGATTCCCTCGCGGGCCTCGGGGTCGAGCAGTTCGCGGACGGTCTCGTCGGTCGGGTAGGTGAACACCGCGGCGGCGGCACAGTACAGCGTGGCCCGCGCGGCGTGGTACTCGGACTCTGGTGTGGCGTTCGGTGTCATTGGTCTGTTAGGGCTGATTGGTCCACATCTCGCCCTCGCGGACCTCCATCTCTTCCTCGAAGGGCATGTCGACGACCTTGTTCCCCTTGCGGTCCCACCCCTTCACGCGGTGTTCTTTGACGGTGTAGGTCTCGATGAGACGGGTGGTCGCGCCGAACAGTTGGAGGATACCGAGCGTGTGGTGGCTCGGGTTCCGGACGCGGTCCTGGACGATCTTGATCGATTCCTCGAACGTGTCGCCGGGCCAGTCGTTGCGCTTCTCGTCGGTGTTCGGCGTGAACATCTGGGTGAGGAACTCCGGTGGTACGTGGTAGGGGGGCATGTAGAACACCTGCGGCCGGGTGCCGAACTGCGGGTACAGCGGGAGCGCGATCTTCTCGTCGCTCTTCGCGAGGTAGTTGACCGGGCTCCGGCCGGCCGCCGCGGACGCGTTTCCGCCGGGATGGCCGGCGTCGGGGCCGCGATTGATGTTGCCGTGCAGACGCGTTTTCCCGATACAGGAGGACACACACCGCGGAACGTTGCCCTCCTCGATGCGCGGGAAGCAGCCGACCGGCTTCTCCGAGACGCCCGTTTCGGGGTTGTACATCGGCTTGTGGTACGGGCACGACTTCACGCACTTGCGGTAGCCCCGACACCGCTCCTGGTCGAGCAGGACGATCCCGTCCTCCTCGCGCTTGTAAATCGCCTTCCGCGGGCACGCGGCCAGACAGGCGGGGTTCTTGCAGTGGTTGCAGAGCCGCGGCAGGTAGAACTGCCACATGTCGTGGTACTCGTCGTTCTCGAGGTCGCTCTCGACGACGTCCCCGGTGGGATACTCGCCGTGGACCTGATCGTCGCCCAGCGCGGGATACTCCCACTCTTCCTTCTGAGCGACGTAGCCTTTGACCCGTTCGCCCTCCTCGGCGGCCTCGAAGATCGTCTCGTCTTGCTCCAGGTCGTCGAGCAGCCGCATATCCCACCCCATCGGATAGCCGCCGTAGGGCTCGGTCTCGACGTTCATCCACCACATGTACTCCTCGCCCTCGCCGCTCGTCCAGGTGGACTTACAGGCGAACGAACAGGTGTTACAGTTGATACACCGGTTGATGTTGATGATCATCCCCCAGTGCCAGTCGCGTTCCTCTTCCTGGTGCTCGTAGGGGTAGCTGTGCTCGCGTCCGAGTTGTGGGTTGTACGTTTCCGGCATCAGCTGTCACCTCCCTGCAACGAACCGCCGATGTAGTCCTGCACCAACTCGTCCTTCCGCGCGTCGCCCGGCCACCAGTCGGCCTCCTCGTACTTCTCGACTTCCACGAGGTCGTCCCGGTTCGTGCCGGTCGGTGCCCAGACGGTCTCTTCGTAGCCGTGCTCGAGTTCGGCCCCCTGCCAGACGATGTCGTCCTCGACGTGCTCGGAGATGTTCGGATCGCCGAAGACGGACTTGTGGACGAGGTCGTCGGTCTCCTGGGCCGGATCGAGCCAGATGTTCGTCGTCACGTTGTACCCCTTGACGCCGTCCCCTTGCTCCTCGTCGTCGGGGAACTGCTGGGGCCACCAGCCGTGCCAGAGGGTCAGTTGACCCATGTCGCCGGCCGAGCGCGGCCGCTGGCGTTCACTGACCATCACACGGACGACGAGGTCCCCACGCTTGCCGGTGATCCGGACGTAATCGCCGTTTTCGACGTCGATGTTCGCGGCGTCTTCGGGATGCATCTCGACGAACGCCTCGCCGAGCGGCGGCATCTCCTCCGTCTCGCCCTCGCCCTGCGGGAACGAGAAATCGTCGACCAGCCGCTCGGTCCCCTCGGGATCGGCGTTGGTCGAACCGAAATCCCGCGACGACCAGATCAGGTTCCAGTCGGTCATCCCCCACGATGAGTGGGTCCGATACTTGGGGTGAGGAGTGTTGTAGTAGAACTGGTACTCCTCGTCGTGATACAGCGGGTTCTCCTCGTCTTTCGCCTCGTCCCACTTCTTGTTCACACCGTAGGGCGTCCCCTCGGGGCTCTCGATGTGGTCCAGATCGTCTCGACCGAGCTCGAGGAACCGATCCTCCTCCTTGTGGAACTCCATGCGGCCGGTCTTGGTGTAGAACGGCCGGTCCTCGTTGATCTGGGAGTAGAAGGGGATCCGCGGGTACGTCTTCAGTTGGAGCCGCTCGGGGCCGTCCTCGATGTCCTCGACGTCGATGTCGCGGGTCGTCATCCCCGCGTCCAGCGTCTCCTGGATGTAGTCGCGGACGTCCTTGTCGTCGTCGAGGAACTTGTCGAAGTACGCTCGGTAGGAGTCGACGTTGCGCTCCTCGGGCGGAATCTTCTCGTCTAACTTTTCGGCGACGAGCGCGATGGCCTCGCCGTCCTGCTTCGTATCGTAGAGCGAATCCATGACCCCGTGGTCCATGTGGATGAACGGGTTCTCCGGCCCGACCGTGATGTCGGGGTACTCACACTCGAGCCAGGAGGGGACCGGGAGCACGATGTCCGCGTGGCGCGCGGAGTAGGTCATGTGCATGTCCGAGACGATCGAGAGTTCGTTGCTCGTGTCGGGGNGAGCCAGGAGGGGACCGGGAGCACGATGTCCGCGTGGCGCGCGGAGTAGGTCATGTGCATGTCCGAGACGATCGAGAGTTCGTTGCTCGTGTCGGGGTGTTTGACGAAGTTCTCGATGACGTGCTCCTGATGTTTGGTCTGATTCAGGAGATTGCAGTTCATCGTCCACAGGATCGTCGGCTTCGACATCGTGTACGACTCGGCGTTCGTCGGCATCACCGGCTCCTCGGCGTCGCCCTGTGGCACGAGGTCGAGTTCGCGGTCGAAGTCCCCGCGAATCTCGTGGGCGTCCAGCTGCTCGCCGCCGAAGAACGCGAACGCGTAGCCGGGATACATCCCGTGGGCCGCGTTGCCGTCGGGGTTGACGTAGGAGGGGTAGCCGTCCAGCAGTTCGATCTTGTACTGGCCGGAGTAGTTGTAGTAGCCGGCCCCCCGCTCGCCGATGTTGCCCAGCATCGACTGGACGAAGAAGATCGTCCGCTGGAGCGAGTCGTTCGAGTGGAACCAGTGGTTGATCCCCTCGCCGGTGAACCACTGGGCCTTCTCTGCGTCGGCGAACTCCCGGGCGGTTTTCCGAAGCGCGTCGGCCGGAATCGTCGTGATGTCTTCGACCGTCTCCGGATCGTAGTTCGCCATGATGTTCGACCGCTGCCGGACGAAATCGGTGTGGACGCCGACCGACTCGCCGTTTGCCAGCTCGAGTTCGGTGTCGACCTCGAGCCGGGGTGTCACGGGCGTCTCGTCGCCGACTTCTTCGCGAGTGACGGGGACGGGGTTGCCGTTCTCGTCGAGGGCGACGAAGTCGCCCCAGTCGTTCTCCTCGTGGCGCTGCTCGCTGTCTTCGGCGGGCGGCTCGTGATCCGCGAAGACCTCGTGGGCGCGGAGGTACTTCCCGTCGTCCTGCCGGATCAACAGCGGTAGGGTCGTGAACTTCCGCATGAACTCCTCGTCGTACAGGTCCTCGTCGATGATGACGTGAGCCACGCCCAGGGCGAACGCGGGGTCGCTGCCCGGGCGGACGGGGAGCCAGCGGTCGCACTTCTGGACGGTCGGCGAGTAGTCGGGGTAGACGCCGACCATCTTGCCGCCGCGCTCGCGGGTCTCCTGGAGGAAGTGGTTGTCCGCGAGCTTGTTGTGGATCAGGTTCTTCCCCTGAATGATGGTGTAATCGGCGGCTCGCCACGCCGATGCGTCGGCATCGCTGGTCTGATAGCCCGTCGTGATGACGTGGCCCGGCGGCAGGTCGGCGTACCAGTCGTATTCCGTCCACTCGCAACCGCCGAAGACCGACGCGAGCCGCCGGCCGGCCCCGTGGCGGGTGATCAGCCCGTCGGCCTTGATCGCGTTGAAGATGTGGAACCGTTTCTCGTCTTCCAGACTCGCCATCTTCTCGGCGATCAGGTCGATCGCCTCGTCCCAGGAGACGCGCTCGAACTCGTCCTCGCCGCGGCCCTCGGGGTTGGGGTCGTCGGGGCTCCACCCCTTGCGAACCATGGGATACTTGATCCGACTGGGCTCGAACGTCCGGCGGTGAAGCGTCAGCCCCTTCATGCAACCGCGCGGGTTCCAGTGGCGGCTGACGCCCGCTTCCTCGTAGCCGCCGGGGCTCCCCGGGCCGGGGCTCCCCTCCTCTTCGTGGTAGATCTGCTCGGCCCTGATCGGCACGCCGTTTTTCATGTAGAAGTTCAGCGCACACGACTGCGTACAGTTGGGGTGACAGACCGTCCAGTCGACCCTGTCGTACGAGTAGATGTCGTGGTAAACCTCTTCCCAGTCCCGGTTCGGATAGGACTTGAGGGGATTGTCGACCTGCGTGATGGTGTCGACGGATTGCGTCGCTCCCCACGCGGACCCGAGCAGGGCACCGACTGTCCCCGTCCCGGCGGCCGCCAGGAAATCGCGTCGCGAGAGACTCATCGCCGACCACCTCGTGTGGCGGAGCGTTTCAGTAGCATACACGGTGACCTTGTCCCTCTCATCTTTAACCGGTCCCCGGCTGTTCCCACGCTCTGAGGACGCTACCGCCGAAATCCGGCTAATGGCGGGTTTTCAAATGGGGGGCGGAGCACGCCGATCGCCGGCCGTACCCACCCTCACCCGCCGCTCGAGGACGGAGACACGGGCAACGGACGGCGAAACCGACGGCTGCCGGGGCGGACGACACGCGATCGGAGACCGCCGCGTGGCCGGATACCAACGGACGCAGTCACTCCGACCGCTCGCGATCGCCGTCGAGGTCGAACAGCCGGTGGGTGGCGTCGATGACTGCATCGTCGCCGTCGCGCGCGGCCGTCCGGAGGCGTTCGGTCGGCGTGCCGAGGAGCGAGCCGGTCAGCGCGCTGGCGAAGTCCGCCAGGACGATCTCGGGATCGGCCCCGTTTTCGAGTCGGGTACGGGCCTGTTCGAGTTCGCTCTCGCGGATCGCGGCCGCCGCCCGGTGGAGTTCGCGGAGCGTGTCCTCGGCGCGGTTCTCGCGTTCCCGGTCGACGAAGGCCGCGACCGCGTCGGTGACTGCATCCTCGACAGCCGGGACCGCCGCCCGCCGATCCGCCACGGCCGCCTCGATCCGACGCTGGATCACGTCGAGGGCCACGACCGGTACGGCCGATCGCCGAACGGCCTCGGCGACATCGGGCGGGCTCGCCAGGTCCACGACCGGCGTCTCCGGCCCGACTCGCCGCATCGCCTCGGTGGTCACCACCGGGTCCGGCGCGCCCGTCGCCGTCACGATCGCGTCGGCGTCGGCGAGCGCCCGTTCGAGGGCCTCGAGCGGCCAGTCCCGACCATCGTCAGTCGGCAGCTCCGGGGCGGCCGAGCGGTTGACGGCGTCGACGCGGCAGTCCCAGCGGTGGCCGGCGGCGTTCGCCACCTCGGTCGCCATTTCGCCGGCACCGACGACGACGAGGCGATCGAGGACGTCGCCCTCGTCGGCGATGGCCTCGCAGGTCGCGCTCCCGTAGCCGACCGTTCCCTCGGCGATGCCGGTTTCGTCGCGACAGCGCCGTCCCACCGAGACGGCAGCGTCCGCGGCCCGGGTCACCACCCCGCCGGCGAGGTCCGCGTCGAGCGCCGTCTCGAACGCTCGACGGACCTGTCCGAGGACGTGCGCCTCGCCGATGACGGCGCTCTCGAGGCCGCAGGCGACGCGAAACAGGTGGTCGACGACTGCGAGTCCGGTCTCGGTCCGCGCGCCGTCGGGATCGCCCAGCGCCTCGCGTGCGGCATCGAGCCCCGCGTCCCGGTCCGCCGGCGTGCGCGTGCTGAGATACGCCTCGACGCGGTTGCACGTCGAGAGCACGACCGCCTCGGTAACGCGGTCGTGGGCCGCGATCCGCCGGGCGGCGGCGACGGGGTCGTCCGGAGCGACCGCGCCCAGTTCCTCGGTCGATCGGGTCTCGTGGTCGAGCCGATAACACGCGAGTCGGCGGACGCTCTTCGGCACCGCCGCGACCGGCGACGGCCCGGGCTCGGGTCTCGCATCCGGTGGCGCTGCGTCGGGTACGTGCATCGGCCTACTCGAGTGCTGCGGTCGCGTCGACCGGTGGCGCGTGGTCGGTTGGCAGTTCGTCGGTGCTGTACTCGGCCTCGGTGAGGTAACACCGGGGGTCTTCAGCCCAGAGGTCGTCGTGGACCGCCGCGGCGCGGGCCCGGGAGTTCCCGCCACAGACCTCCTTCCAGGGACAGCGACCGCATTTCCCCTTCAGGTGATCGGTCGGTTCGGCCAGTTCGTCCCAGAGGTCGCTGTCAGCGAGGATCTCGTCGAGGCGGCGATCGCGGACGTTCCCGAGCGTGTACTGCGAGAGGAACATGCTCGGGTGGACATCGCCGCGGTGGTCGACATTGACGACCTTGGGACCGGCGTCGCCGTTCTTGACGACGCGACCGGGGCCGTCGTCGAACAGGAGTTTTCGCGCCCGATCCGCGTGGGCCGGCATGTCCTCCCGAATGCGGTGGTAGAGGTAGACCGCGTCCGCGTAGTTGCCGGCGGTCAGGAGCTGCATGTCGGGATAGGTTTCGGCGAGCGTTTTGGTGCGCTCGTAGAGGGAGTCGACGACCGCCCGCGTCCGCTCGACGGAGAGGTCGGCGTCGGTGATGTCCCCGCCGCGACCGGAGTAGATCAGGTGGAAGACGTTCACCCGATCGATCCCCTCCTCGACGGCGAGGTCGATCACATCGGGGACGTCGTCGACGGTCCCCTCGGTCATCGTACACCGAATGCCGGTCCCCATCCCGGCGTCGCGGGCGTTGCGGAGCCCGTTGCGGGCCCGTTCGAAGGCCCCATCGACGCCGCGGAACTCGTCGTTGGTCGCCCCGACGCCGTCCAGCGAGACGCCGACGTACTGCATCCCCGCGTCGGCGACCGCTTGCGCGCGCTCCTCGGTGAGGAACGTACCGTTGCTCGAGGCGATCGGCCGGATTCCCCGCGCGGACGCGTGCCGAGTGAGTTCGGCGATGTCGTCGCGGAAGAACGGCTCGCCCCCGCTGAACACGAGCACCGGGACGTTCACCGCGGCCAGCGAGTCGATGAACGCCTTGGCCTCGGCCGTCGACAGCTCCTCGCTGTCGCGCTCATCGCAGGCCCCGAAGTAGCAGTGTTTGCACCGCAGGTTGCAGGCGGGAGTCGTGTTCCAGACGACCAGCGGGACGAGCGCGTCGCTCGCGCGGCGGTTCTCGTATCGGATCTGTTCCGGTCGGTTGTCGAGGCCTCTGATGAGTCGCGTGAGATCGATCATTGGTCCACCTCCGGGCGGAAGATACCGCTCGGTTTCTCGCCGAGTCCGTCGATTCGGCGGTCGACGGCAACGTCCGCCGGGCGACCGTCGGCGAGCGGTCGCGCGTCCAGTACCGCGATGTCAGTCCGCGTCATGTTCCCGACGTAACACTCCTCCCCGTCGGGGCCGAAGACGAGATGGAGCGGTTCCCCGCCGACCTCGACGCGGCCGGCGACCGCGAGGTCGGCCAGGTCCAGGATCGTCACGAACGGCTCCTCGTAGGAGTCGACGATCGCGTAGCGGCCGTCCGGCGTCGTCGCGGCGAAACCGGTCGTCGTCCCGACATCGAGCAGCCGTTCGGTCGGCGAGTCGTCGCCGGCCGCGACCGCCTCGAGGTCGACGACGGCGACGCGGTCGTCCTCGCGGGCCGGAAACAAACCATACCGGTAGTCGGGGCCGTCGGCGACGGCGAACCCGTGGGGGTTCGTCCCTGTCTCGGCGGTACAGCGAACCCGCTCGGCGGCGGGGTCGACGAACGCAGCCGACGCCCCGCCGGCGTGGTTGGCGACCACCAGCCCCTCCGCGAGGACGTACAGGTCGTGTGGCTCCGGCCCGACCGGAATCTCGGCCGCGAGGTCGAGGCCGGGATCGGCACCGAGGACGGCGATCTCGTTTTCGGTCTTCTGGCCCACGTAAAGCCGCTCGTCCGGGCCGATTCGCATGCCGGAACTCCGCGAGAGCGGGCGCGTTCCCGCGGGCTCGAGTCGGCCATCCTCGCCGATCACGAACGCGAGGACGCCCGGCTCCGACGACGCGGGCAGGTCGACTGCGGTCCCGACGAACAGCACGTCGCCGCCCGGGCCGAGCGCGCTCCCGACGGGCATCGTCCCGAGCCGGTCGATGCGCTGGACGGTCTCGAGCGCCTCGAGATCGACCACTTCGAGGTGGGCGCTGGCGATGTACAACAGGTACGCGACCGGTTCGTCGGGGTGGAACACTGCCGTGTGCGGGTATCGGCCCTCCCCGAACTCCGCGACGACCTCGCCCGCGGCGAGATCGACCGCGCTGAAGTGGCTGCTCGCGGCGTTTTTCACGATCGTCGGCGCGCCGGACGAGCGGTCGCTCGCAACGGTGTCGGTCTCAGTCTCTGATGTCATGTGTCTCTCCCTCTATCGGTACGAAAACAGCCCGCAGGGGCGGCTCCCTCGGGTACGTCGATGCTCGTTACGATCGGATCGGGTTCGTCGGCTCGAACGTCGTCGACGTCGATGACGGTGACCGCGTCGGCGTCGACGCTGGGGACGTAACAGACCCCGCCGTCCGCGCTGAACCGTGGATGACGCGGCGTCGCTCCGGTCTCGACCCGTTCGAGGACATCCAGACTCGAGGGGTCGAGGAACGTGACCCGGTCGTCGTCGTACGCGTCGACGGCGAGGACGGCACCGTCCGGGGTAACGTCGGGAAAGGCCGTCGGCGTTCCCAGCGAGACACGGTCGGCGACCGCCCCCTCGCCGTCCCCGCGTCGGACCGCCCCGAGATCGATGACCGTGAGGCCATCACCCGCCGTGTCGCCGACGACCCAGCGGTCGCTGCCCGGCACGGCGGTCCCGCCCCTCGGGTTCGGGGCGGGGACCGTCCCGAGGACCGTCGCCGCGCGCGTATCGACGACGGTCACGCTGTCCCCGTCGGCGTTGTTCACGCCAAGCAGTCCTCGGCTCGATTCGGAGGCCAAGTCCTGCGGACCGGCACCGACCGCGAACCGATCCAGGACGTTGAACGGGGGCGTTCCATCGATCCGGAGCAACTCATCGTCGTCTCGCAGCGCGACCCACACGTCGTTGCCGGCGTCGACGGCGAGGCCGGCGGCCTTCCCGACGGGGCGTTGCGCGATCAACTCGACCCGCTCGCCGGCCGTCCGAAAGACGGCCAGTCCCGGGCGGTCGTTGCCCGGGAGATCGCCGTAGGTACTGATGAACAGGTACCGCCCCGTTCGGCTCAGCACCGCTCCCACGGGCGCGGTCCCGACCTCATCGACGCGACCCGCGACGGACAGCGTCCAGAGGTCGACGATCTCGAGCGCGTTCGACGCCATGTACGGGACGTACGCCCAGCGGCCGCCGGGACGGACGGCGAGTGCGTGGGGCTGGCGACCGTCGCCGATCCGACCGAGCGGTTCGTGGGCGGCCGCGTCGATCACCGTCAGCCCCGTACCGCGGAGGTGCTTGACGAGTGCGAGCGGTCCCGGTCCTCGTCGCGCCGGTGTCGTCGTCATCGCGTCGGAATGTCTCTCGGGCATGGGCCTGTGGGAGCGATCGACCGCGATCAGTGCCCCTCCGCGCGGACGCCGAGGAACTTGCCGGTCGGTGCGAGCAGGTCTTCGATCTGGGTGAGCAACTCGCCCGTGTTCGGATCGAACACGAGGATCGATTCGTTCTCGCCCTTCCAGACGCTGATATAGACCTTCTCGCCGTCGCGGCTGAACTCGGGGTGGATCGCCGCCGCGGCTCCCCACTGGCTACAGTCGATCTCCTGGTCCACCTCGAGAGTATCGGGATCGATGGTGTAGACGTAGGCGTCGTCCTCGGTGTCGGTGAGGATGATGTCGGCCCAGACGTAGTCGCTGTGCTCGTGTTTCCGGATGAACAGCCCGGAGCCCCTGACATCGATCATTGTCTCCGCCTCCCAGGTCTCCGTGTTCCAGACGCCAACGCTCGACGAACCGGCGTGGGTGGTGAAGGCGAGATCCTCGTCGGGGTACAGCGCGCCCGGACCGGGGTGGGGGACCCCGTTCATCGGGATCGCGGCGACGTGGCTCCGCTCCTGCGTGTCGATGATGTCCATCTGGTTGTCCGTCTGAGAGGCGATCATGAAGTAGCGGCCGTCCGCCGTGAAGAAGCCGTCGTGGAGGGTCCGGCCGCACTCGATGGTCGCCACGACCGGGAAGTCCTCTTGGGTATAATCGATGAGCCACACCTCTCCCCCCTCTTTCAGGCCCGCGAGGAATAGCCCCTCCTCGGGGACGTCGTACAGCGAGCAGACGCGACTCCCCAGGCTCTCGCCGTCCGGATTGACGGTGTGGGTCGGAATCCGCTTGATCGGCTCCATCGTCTCGGCGTCGCAGATGACCAGATGGTTCGGGTTGTAGAACCCGCCGATCACGTAGTTGCCGTCCCGGGAAACGGCGATGTCCCGGGCGTCCGTCCCGGCGTCGGCGACGGCGACCCGTTCGAAGTCGAACAGGTCGATTTTGTACATCTCACCCTGCCGGGATTGCGTGTACACGTACGCGCCCTCCCGAGTCTGCTCGGGCAGTTCCGGATGGAAGTCGTGGACGTGGATCGCCTTCCCCACGTTCTCGACGCGCTCCATGAGCCGATCGTTGACCGTATCGATCATCGCGACCGAGGCGTTGTTGCGCTCGGTGACGACCATGATGTCCCGCAGGTCGAGGTCGTGTTGGGGCTCTTGGACCAGTTCGCGTTCCTCTTTGAGGATCTCGTGGCGCTCCTTCAGCGTCCCCATATCGGTGAAGTCCACCTCGTCGACGGACTCGCCCTCCGGGACGACGTACAGTTGGCCGTTCATCTGTGCGTGGCCGTCCCCGCAGTAGGCGCTACACTCGAAATCGAACGTCCCCTCCTCGTCGGTGACGAACGTGACCGAATCGATGGGGCCGTCGTCCGTGTTCTCGGGGAGTTCGATGGGGCCGATGTCGTACGGGTCCTCGAGGTAGAACGTATGCATCGTGAACTCCTCGTTCTTCTCGAAGGTCGACTGTGTGAACTCGATCGTGAGTTCCGTGTTCGGCGGGACCCGGATCTCCTGTGGCTGGAACTCGTACTGCTTGGCGGTCAACTGCACTGTTTCGCTCCGTTCGGCCTCCGGCGTTTCCTCGTCGGGCGACTCCTCGTCGTCCGTCGACTCCGGCCCGTCGTCATCATCGTCGCCGGCACAGCCCGCCAGTGCTGCCGACGCCGCCACGACGCCACTGGTCTTGATGAACGTCCGACGGCCCGGACTGGGCAACCCCATCTCGAAGCTGAGTTCGTCGTTGAACTCCAGGCGCTCCGCGATCTCCCGCGACGCGCTCAAGTGGCGCTTGATTCGCTCCTCCTGCTCCGCAATCGACTCGGCCGGTGACTCCGATCGTGACATTGTGGGCACCTCTCCAATCGACCCTCTGGAGCACGCACCTATAACCGGACCACAACGTTTCGAGTTCGTGAGAGATCACGGGAAGATGTTCGTCGCGGGGTTTTTCCGTTCCGCGAACACCTACTCCGGGTGGAAAAATTCGCCCTCTCAGCCCTCAAAAGTCGGTCTCAGATCAGCCACACGCAGCTGCGGTTCCCAGCGCATAGGAGTCGTCGGTACCGTCTTCTATAACTCACCCGATAGTTGGACCCATGTCGCCTGATCACTCGGACTCGAAACTGCGAGGCGATCGGATGACGACCGATTTCTTCGAGGACGTGCTGGCGGAGTATCTCGAGGCCGACCGCATCGACGCGGGCGTCGTCAGACTCCGACTCGATGACGGACGCACCCGCCGGTTCGTCATCGGCGACGAGACCGAGTCGATGGCTCCCTACGAGTACGTCCGTCGCGAACTTGCCGAGGTCAAATCCCTAATCGACGGAAACGAGGACCGCTTCGACCAGCCGGTCGAGTTCTCGGTTCCCGTCCGCGACGCCGAGCGGGTCATTACGGAGGCCGAAGACGAGGGGGCGGTCACGACCTGGATCAAGCCGGAGGGGGTCGGCCTCCTGCTCGAGCACCTTCACGCGATGGCCGACGAAACGGATGTGGACCCGCCCGCGGAGACGAACACGACGGAGTGAGACCGACGGCGAGGCCGGGCGCGATTGTGAGCTCCGCCCAGAAATGCTCGCTTTGCTGTGCCTTTCTGGTCCGGTTCAAATCGCCGTCGCCGCTTCGCTCTGTACGAAACCGGTCGTCGAAAAAGCGGGCCGGGCGCGATTTGAACACGCGACCCCCTCCGGCGCTTTCAGCGCCTACGGGAAGGAGGATTACCGAGGTGACGCACTTGGTGTGCTGAGCGCGAGGCCCACTAATGACAACCGATCTCAAGCCAATAGACCCGCAGGAAGCGAAGGAGTGGTATCTCGAAAATCGACGCGGCGAACTGGCTGACGCTACCTATCGAGCGCACAAGTATCGACTCTCCCCGTTCGTTGAATGGTGCGACACCGAGGGAGAGGTGACCAATATGAACGACCTTAGCGGGCGGCACTTCCACCAGTACAAGAAGTGGCGACGAGCGAAAGGCGACTGCAACAAGGTCACGATGGCGACCCAACTGAGTACGCTCAAGGTCTTCATCGACTTCTGTGAGGGCATTGACGCCGTCCAACCCGGCCTGTCGGATTACATCGACCCGCCGACAATGAAGAACAAAGAGGACGTGAATGACGACTACATCGACACAGACACCGGGCAGGCTATCATCGAGTATCAGCGGAACTTCAACTACTCTCAACGCGAACACGTCATCTTCGAGTTACTGTGGCATACCGGGATGCGGAATGGTGCACTCCGGGCTATCGACCTCGATGACTACGATAAGGGAGAACGCACGCTCGAAATCCATCATCGTCCGGAGGAGGAAACTCCGCTAAAGAACGGAAAAGAGGGCGAACGTGTTGTCTCTCTCAAGCCAAAAGTCAACCAGATAGTGCAGGACTACATCGCGCATCACAGATTCGCCAAAACCGATGAGTTTGGACGCGAGCCGCTACTGACGACGCGACAGGGACGTATCTCGAAAACATCTATCCGAAGCAACTGCTACCGCGCTACCCGTCCGTGCAAGTACGGGCTTGACTGTCCACACGACCGAGAATCCAAGGAGTGCGACGCGGCAAATTCCTATCACGCGGCGTCTAAGTGTCCCTCCTCTCACGCCTCACACTCTCTGCGGAAGGGAGCAATCACGCACGCACGACGGAGCGAAATCCCGATTGAAGCCGTATCCGAACGGATGGACGTGAGCGCGGATGTGCTGAAGAAGCATTACGACAAACGCACGAAGAAACAGGAGATGAAGAACCGGCGAGGTTACTTCGACAACATCTAACTCGACGGTTGGAGGGCATCGACGGGGCTACTCGACTCCCCCGTTAATGACCAGCGGGACAAATTCGGCAAAGAAGGAGTCAGAGGGACGTTCTTTTATATAGGCGGTGACTGTAGTTATGCTACTACCTCGTTGCCTTACCGTGGTTCTCGCAACATAACTTAGTGGAGTGTGTTGTGTGGAACGGGAACCGCAGAGGTAACGGACACATTGAGGGCCGTGCTCTGCTAACCGACCGAGAGCGCGAACTCATAGAGGGTGGAGACACCGTCGATGAAAACCTCCGCTACCAAACAATCTCCCGAGTCTGGCGGAAAATTGAGGATGAACTGACGACCGACGTAGCGGTACTGCGAGAGAACTATCCTGGCCTCTACGCGGGACTCTGCGAGGTGGTGTGTGAATCAGAAGGCACCAGCACATCGAGTAGAGGAGAAGGAATAGACGACCCGATGCAGTAACCTCACCAGTTAGAACATCACCGAGCGCACGCGAGCGCGTATTAGGTAACTCCGCCTGCGAAATTTCCGGCTGAGAGTCAGGATTGCCTGGTTTCATTTTCTCTGGACTTCGAAGATCTCGAATCCACGTTGTACTGTGATTATCGCAACAGAACTTAGTGAGGGTCCATCTTAGAGATAACAGACTCTTTGAGGCAAGTGGAGAAACAACCGACTCGATGAACGGAAACAGGAAAGGTGGACTCACTCCATCGAGCGAGAAGAAGAAACAACTACCTCAATGGATTGAACAACGGAATGAATTTGTTATTTATCAACACCCACACTTTCTTTTTGTTCTCTTTCTGATTGTCGTTCCTGTATTTGGTCTTTCAAACTCTGAGTTCCGTCTTGCGATGATTGACCAGAGGATTCTGCGGATGATGAGTTAGACATAGTAAGTATCCCACCAATAATAGCGACAAAGATACCAGCTCCAATCATCCCTCCCTTGCCCGTGTTTGGTGTTTCATAGGATGATTGCACACAGTCTTGCCCATATCCTGTTGGGCTATCGTAACAGGTGGTTGATGTTTGTGTTGACGTTGAGGGGGCGGCAACTCCAAGTAGAAGAATACCTACTCCGATAAATACCAATACCGCACCAATAATCGACTTCATATTATTATTAGCGGCATGAGGAAGACGAAAAACATAATCAGTACCATGACAAGAATCAAGATCCCCTTTCCGCCCGCCTGATCAGCTTCATTCCTAACTTCTTTACTATTTTCACTAACATTGTTCTCATCCAAAACCTCAATAATTACATCAATATCTTTACCCTTTATGTCATTTATTGACTTGATAACCCGTGAGATGTATTTCTCTGGATCAGCTCCGATGTTTGCGCTTACTTCCTTTTCTCCAGTCACAGATACCATTGTCTCAGTCTCACTTGCCTGGTTTTCTGGAACCTCTATTATAACCTTTTCACCGTAACTGGAGGTGATAAGTCCTAAGCTTGCCCCTGTTTTACCAGTAATGCGAATACCATCGTCAAAGTATGTATCAATGTCTGAACAGTCCTCGAATGCGGCCTTCACAACTGTCTTCGCGTCCTCACGCGGGTGAGGGATTGTTACGGCAGTCATCCCAATATCCAACACATTAAGAATACTTATTACTTTCGCTCTTATGGCGGAGATTGTTGATACATCTTCCCGTCGTCGGCTCGAGTCAATACCTGTCCGCCAGAGCCACTGAGATGCAACTTCGTGATCTATCGCACTCGCCGCAGAATCGCAGGACAGCTCCGTATCAACAATGTGCTACACAAGAGCGTATTACTTTTCACTGACCGAACCGATTTCTGCCAGAGAGTAAGAATATAATTATGCTCTGTGATGAGGGCTTTATATTGGACGAGTTTCTCCCGTTTTAGTACTGCTGAATTTGATAATACATACAGAAGCAAGCGCTATTACCCCACCGAAAAGTGAGAGGTAAACACCAATCCCCGGATAGACCTGACCTACAAACATATTACCAGAAGTTTCAGGGAAGACTGGGTTAACGATATAGAATAACGAAACAAAAATTGCTATGGAAGCAACAGCGGAACCAATAATTTCTGAAACGCTGTTCCTGAGTGTATATACTCCAAGAATTATTGACAGAGATAGAACAGCAAACCCACCAACTGTAGTTAACCCTCTTGTAGTCCCTCTAACCCCCGTAGAAACAGCTACTCCCCATGGTAGTAAAGTGCCAATGGCTACCACTAATATACTGGCGCTGAATAACTTCTGAACCAGATTCTTAACTTGCATCTGCCTGAGTATTTGTGATGTAGTTATACGGATAACAATTCTGATTTTAAAATATATGTATTTCCTGAACAATGGTATCTACTGTCACCACTCCATATCAACTGACCTAACTTCCCCCACCAAGTAAGGTTAATTACTTGCTTGGACAGCCACTATTCCTGTTGTTGGTAAACCTGAATCAGAGAGCATGGAGTCTTTCGAACGTCCCTATCATACCACCTGCACTGTTTTACAAAAGATAACTTATCTATCGCATCGTATAGCGGTCGCCTCAGACGCCTGTGGCTTGGTCATCTATGGAAACATCCTTTAAATACGATCTCCCGATCCTCTGAAATACCCGTTCGCCGTACAGCGGTTTCGCACCATAACTTAGTGGTGGTGTAGGTGGTGTAGGGAGGAGAAGGGTGGACAGTCTACAGAGAGGCCAATCCCACTCCATGAATGGAACAGCTCATTGAGGGAATGTAAGTCAAACTGCGTTTCAGTCTGAGTAATGCGGTTATCCGTAAGAATTGAATGGGTGATAGGATACAGTATGCATGTGAGTGCTATGCAGGTTTCGCAGGCACGTCCACATCGTCGTACTCCGGGAAGTTAGGATCTTCAGCAATCTCCTTGAGGAAGCGCCATGTAACACCGGGCTTGAATGTGGAGCCAAACTGCTCCCTGAACCACTCCCATGTTGGTTCCCATCCGTATTGGAGATGGCGGCACGCAACTTGGATTTTCTCGTCGTGTGAGAGCGTGTGTATGTCTCCTTGCTCTGCTGTTTGCTGGAAGGATTCTGCTTCTGTCTGTGGATTCTCTCGTGCGGGCCAGATCGTCCGTGGTTCCTCGCCGGGAGTCGCCGACCTCAATGCAGTCGTCCCCTTCGAGTCGGACACCGTGGAACCAGACGCCCCAACATCGTAACCCTGCTCGGAGAGATAGTCGAGGGCAGTATCTCGCCCACCCTTATCGCTTGTTAGCGCATGGCCGACCTCGATGGCTTCCCACGAGGAGACGCTGAAAATTCGGGAACTCCCGCTTTTGCCGCCGATGATGACGACCTTCTCCCCGGATGCGTGGTCCCACTTCCGGTAGTCCTTCTTCGACAACTGGAGTGGCGCGTGTACGTCCTGCTTCGTGAACCCCCCATTGCACCCAACCGCCCCGTAGAAGTACGCTGGCACCATCGTCGCGCCGCCACGCTTGTCCTCTCGGGCGAATACCCCTCTTTTCACGCGAAGCGCCGCGACACTTCGAGGATTCCCGGACGCGTGGGCATACGGAGAGAACTCCTGCGTATTGTACATCGACCACTCCGGAACGTCAGTCGGGTCGGCGGGATATGCCACCTGCTCGATGAGGGGAGTCTTGATTTCACTCACCGGCTCATCGCGCGTGAACTCCAAGAGCGTCTTCTCGGGGTCAAGAACTCGAAACAGATTCTGTGGGGTGTCCACGTCAGGGCCGCTTGTCTCGACTGTCAGACCGTCCTGCCCAAACACACCCCACAGTACATCCGCGTACGTTGCGGGCGTACTTGGGGTCGCTCCGTTTGCCTCACGGAAGATACGAGTTCTGTCCCATGTCGGTTCGATTTCGACCTTCGGGATGCTGGACTTCGCGTGTTCGACGCCGGGAAGTCGGAATAGACGTTTCCGTGAGTACAGCCCCAAATCGAGGTCTGCCCCGGCCTCCTCGCAGTATGACTCAGCCAATTCCTTCAGCCACTCCCGGTCATCTTCACCGGACACGAACCGAGGAACGTGAACGTGAATCGACCGATTTCCCGAGAAATACAACATACACGTGTTGAACGGGACTTCGAGGAAGTCCTCGACGAACTCGCGGAACCACGAAAGAAGCGTATCCGGGCCAACCTCGTGGTATGCATCAGACTCGATGTGAATGGGGTAAAGGACGCGGTCATCGGCCTCGCAATCGTCTTGGATCTCGGTCGCTATCGAGGTCGTCCCCGCTACCTCGTAGCCTCTCTCGAACTCGTCTTGCCGTTCGTACTGCGCTCTCGGGACTTTGTAGATGGGGCTGGCGGTCGCGGCGTTATCGGGAATCGGCTCGTAAACCGTCTGGAGTTTCGGCGTCCGATGCGGCCCGTCAGGAAAGCCGTACTGCACGCACGGGAGATCATTGCTGTTCGACGTTGTCGCTGTACTACTCGCTGATGGAGACGGAGATGTATCTGTACTCATAGGTCGAAGGATGGAGAAGGCTCTCGGTGGAACGTCAACACTTGCGCTCTATGCGAGGAACCGTGGAACTGATCACGATACCCGCGACTGCTCAAGGTAGCCTCCGGCGAAAACCCTTCACTTAAACAAACGGGAGCCAGTGACAAAAAGATACCGAAACCCATGGACAACGCCGAGGTTCTTGCAAGAGAATTAAAAAATTCAGGCTGGTTTTGGACGGTCTAACCCGGGGAGTCACGTCCAAAGATGGGTTGAAGCCGTGTTCGCTACTCCATTCCGAACTCCTCGCGGCGAAGTTCCCGCTTCTCGCCTACTCCCGGTGTAGTGGTGCATCCTCAGCCCGCTGATATTGTGAACCAACGACTCGATGAGGTAGAACACAGCAAGAGGTACTGAATCAACTATCGGCTATTGGAAAACCGCTGGATAGCGCGGACGCGCATCAGATTCGAAACGAACTCACGTCGAAATGGTGGGGGTTTCCGAACCTTCTAATGGACAGGAACACTATGAACTAACAGTTCAGCCGCTAATAGTCTGACTTGGTATCCGTCCTTCGGAAAGCGGGCCGGGCGCGATTTGAACACGCGACCGTCTGATTAAGAGTCAGACGCTCTGCCGGACTGAGCTACCGGCCCTGTACCTCCGACTTTCCCTCGGTCGTTCAAATACGTTTCCCTTGGCAGCCGCCGTGACAGTAATCCACGCGGGACGGGCATCGCCCTCGAGTCGTGGGGCCGCCGCTCTCATCGTATCGGAGCCTTCGGGAGCGTTAAGTGCGACCGGTCCGACCACTCGGGCAATGAGCACGGGGGTTACGATTTCGTCAATTTCTGACTACGCTATCTTAGGCTGTGGAAGCGTGGGATATGCGGTTGCAGAGGAACTCGTCGAACAGGGTAAAGACGTCTCCATCATCGACCGCGACGACAGCCGCGTCGAATCGCTTCGGGATCAGGATCTGGACGCCAAGACGGCCGACATTCGCGACGCCGAGATCGCCGATCTGGTGGCCGACCGCGATGTCGTCCTCATTCTCGCCTCGAACGTCGAATCGAACAAACGCGCCGTCGGACACATCCGCGAGAGCGGTGCCGACCAGTTCATCGTCGCCCGCGCGAGCGATCCCGTCTCCGGCGACGAACTCTCGGAGCTCGGTGCCGACATCGTCATCAACCCTTCCTCCGTCATCGCCGAATCCGCACTGCGAGCCCTCGAGTCGGGCGAACTCGAGTACAACGCCGGCAAACTCGCCGATCTGGTCGAGGAGACGGCGACGCGGCTGGCGATCATCACCCAGGATAGCCCCGATCCGGACTCGATCGCCAGCGCGGCGGCACTGCAGGCGATCGCGACACACCTCGGCGTCGAATCCGACATCATCTATCTCGGCGACGTCGGCCACCAGGAGAACCGGGCGTTCGTCAACCTGCTCGGCATCGATCTCGTCCAGTGGGACGAGGTCGAGGACCACTCCGTCTACGATACCGTTGCCCTGGTCGATCACGCGACCTCGGGCGAGATGGAACTCCCGGTCGACATCGTGATCGATCATCACGAAACGGAGACCGAGGAGGGGGTCGAACCCGAGTTCGTCGACATTCGTCCGAACATGTCCTCGACGTCGACGATCATGACGAAGTACATTCAGGAATTCGACATGAACGTCTCCGAGGAGGTCGCGACCGCCTTGCTCTACGGCATCCGCGCGGAGACCCTGGATTTCAAACGCGACACGACTCCCGCCGACCTGACCGCCGCCGCCTATCTCTACCCCTTCGCCAACCACGATACTCTCGAGCAGGTCGAATCGCCGTCGATGTCCCCCGAAACCCTCGACGTGCTCGCGGAGGCGATTACGAATCGGGACGTCCAGGGGAGCCATCTCGTCTCCAACGCCGGCTTCGTCCGCGACCGTGAGGCGCTGACCCAGGCCGCAAGCCACCTCCTGAACCTCGAGGGCGTCACCACGACCGCGGTGTTCGGAATCGCCGACGAGACGATCTTCCTCGCCGGCAGGTCGAAGGACATTCGCATCAATATCGGGAAAGTGCTGGCCGACGCCTACGGCGAGATCGGCGAGACGGCCGGCCACTCGACCCAGGCCAGCGCGGAGATCCCGCTGGGTATTTTCACCGGGATCGAGATTTCGGAGGATACGCGGGACACGTTGCTCGAACTGACCGAAGAGGCGGTCAAGCGGACGTTGTTCGACGCGATGGGCGTCGAGGGAAGCAGCAGCGAAAGCTCGAACGGGAGCTAAATCACGAATTCGGGGCCGCAATCAGGCCAGCAGTTCGTCCTCTTCCTCGTCGGGATCGCGGACGCGCTCGACCACGTCGTTGATGAGAATGACGTCGCCGACGGCGCGGACCCAGCGGTAGGGCACGATGATACCCTGTCCGCTGCGGGCTTCCTCCGCGAACAGTTCGCCGTTCAACTTCGCCAGCGCCAGGCCGGTGACGGCTTCGCCGTCGACGTTCAGTCGAAGGTCCTCGACTTCGCCGACGAAGACGCCGTTGTTCGAGTACACCTCGCGGCCGACGAGAGACGTGATTTCTTGGGGAATGTCGTCCATAACTGGCCTCATGCGTGGCGGACTCTTAACTTTTGGTCAGACACGACAGTCAGCGGCGCGAAAACGACGCGGCCGACTCGCCCGAGGGGCGGCCCGGACCGGGTCGCGTCCCGGCTCGGGACGCGAGCCCTACTCGAGAATCGAGTCGACGGCCGCGTGATCGGACAGCAGCCGTTCCATCCGGTCGACGGTCTCGGCGTCCCGTGTGCGTCCGCTGCGAACGATATCCTCGGCGCGCTCGACAGTCGTGAGCGTGTCCGTCTGGACCGACAGAATCGGCACGTCTTTCTCGCTGGCTTGCCCGAGGATCGCTCCCGACGGCCGGTGGCCGCCGGTGAGGATGAGACAGCGAATGCCGGGGGCCTCGAGCGCGGCAGTGTGGATCTCGGCACGGTCGCCGCCGGTGATGACGGCGGCGTCTTTCGTCCGCCGGAAGTGCCGGAGGGCGCTGTCGGGCCCCATCGCGCCGACGGTAAACCGTTCGACGTAGTTGTCCTGTCCATCGTCGACGAGCGTCGAGGCACCGAGTTCGTCGGCGAGTTCGGCGACCGTCACGCCGGACAGCTCCCGCTCGCTCGGGAGCACGCCGTAGACCGGGATGTCCCGGCCCTCGAGGAACGGGACGATGTCCGTCTCGAGGCTGTCGTAGACCGCGTCGGGAACGTCGTTGAAGACGACACCGGCGAGGCGGTCGCCGAACGTCTCGGCGGCGGCGACGATGTCGTCGATGTCCGATGGCATCTCGTAGGGCGCGACCAGCAGGACGCGCGCGTCCAACAGATTCGCGATGTCGGCGTCGGCGAGGTCGACGATCCCGCCAATGTCGTACCGGCCGCCGCCCTCGACGAACAGCCGGTCGTGATCCGCCGCGAGCGTCTCGAACGCCTCGCGGACCCGGTCGCGGAGTTCGGCCGGGTCCTCGCGGCCGCGGATCGCCTGCTCGACGAACGTCGGCGAGTAGACCACCGGCTCGAGGTCGTGCATTTCGGCGTCGAGGTCGAGCAGTTCCCGAGCGAGCAGCGGGTCTTCGTCCAGGGTCTTCCCGACGTTGCTCTGCAGTCGGGTGCCTTTCGGTTTCATGTAGCCGACGCGCTCGCCGTCGGCGACCGCGAGGCGGGCGAGCGCCAGCGTAATGGCCGTCTTGCCGGTGCTCTCCTCGAGCGAGCTAACGAGCAGCGTCTCGGAGTCACCGCTGGCGGCGACGGGATCGCTGTCGGCGGTGTCGGTACTGGGTTCGGCGTCCGTGGAGTCGGGTTCTGAGTCGGTGTCGGTCATGGTTCCTCCGTGTCGAGTTCGTCCGGATCGACGGTGAGTCGCAAGTCGATCGCCTGTACGCCATCGGGGCCCGCCACGAGCGGGTTGATATCGAGTTCGAGGATCGACGGGAAGTCAGTCACCAGCTGTGAGAGTCGCTGGATCGTTTCGACGACGCCGTCGACATCCGCGGGTTCGCGGCCGCGAGCGCCGCGCAACAGCGGGGCGGCCTGGATCTCGTCGACCATCTCGCGAGCCGTTCCCTCGTCGACCGGGGCCACGCGAACCGAGGTGTCCTCGAGTATTTCGACGAAGATGCCGCCGAGGCCGAACAGCAAGAGCGGGCCGAACTGCGGGTCGCGGTTCATCCCGACGATGGTCTCGGTCGACGCCTCGAGGTCGAGCAGTTCCTGTACCTGGACGCCAGTGATCGTCGCGTCGGGCTGGTAGTTGCGCGCTCGAGCGACGATATCCTCGTAGGCGTCGTAGACGTCGGCCGCGGCCACGCCGACTTTGACGCCGCCGATGTCCGACTTGTGGGTGATGTCGGGACTGACGATCTTCATGACGACATCGCCGTCGATGCTCTCGGCGACCTCGCGCGCGCGGTCGGGATCGTCGACGATCTCCCCCTGTGGGGTCGGGATGCCGTAGGCCTCGAGCAGGTCCATCGATTCGACCCCGAGTCGGTTGTCGTTCCGTCGTCGCGCGCGCTCGAGCACCTCGCGAGCGCGCTCGCGGTCGACATCGAACGTCCGTGGGTCGGCGACCGTCCGCTCGCTGCTGTCCCGGTACCGGGCGAGCGCGTCGAGCCCCGAGACGGCCCGCGAGGGATCGAAGTAGTTCGGAATGCCGGACTCCCGGAGCGTCGTCTCCGCGTCGCGAGCGCGTTTCCCGCCCATCAGGCAGGTGACGACCGGCGTATCGTGCGCCTCGACGTTCTCGATCACCGTCTCGGCGAGGTCGTCGTAGGGCAGCACCGCGGTCGGGGCGGCGACGACGACCGCGCTGCCGACGTTCGGGTCTTCGAGCGCGATCTCGAGGGCCTCGCCGAAGCGCTCGATGTCGGCGTCGCCGATCGCGTCGATCGGGTTGTAGACGTTGGCCTCGTCGGGCATCGCCGCGGCGAGTCGGTCGATCGTCTCGTCGGCGAAACTGGCCATCTCGAGGGTCGAATCGCCGACGGCGTCGGTCGTGAGCACGCCGGGACCGCCGGCGTTGGTCACGACGGCGACGCCGTCCGACTCGGGTTCCGGCAGACCGGCCAACGCCCGCGCGTAGTCGAACAATTCCTGCACCGAGCGGGCGCGAAGCACGCCGGCCTGCTCAAGTCCCGCCTCGTACGCCCGTTCGCTGCCGGCGATCGCGCCGGTGTGTGAGGACGCGGCCTGGGCACCGGCGTCCGTACGGCCGGACTTGACGAGGACGATCGGCGTCTCCGCCGTCACCTCGCGAGCGGCCTCGATGAACCCCTGTCCGTCGTCGATGTCCTCGAGGTAGCCGATGATGACATCGGTCTCGGGGTCGTCGCCCCACTCCCGGACGAAGTCCGTCTCGTCGAGGACCGTCTTGTTGCCGAGCGAGACCACGTCCTGAAAGCCGATCCCCTGTTCGTTGGCCCAGTCCAGTACGGCGGTGATGAACGCGCCGGATTGGCTCATAAAGGAGATCGAACCCGAACGGGCGTCCTCGGGGCCGAACGTGGCGTTCATGCCCGTCGGCGTCGACATGATCCCGAGGCTGTTCGGGCCGACGACGTTGAGGTCGTTTTCGGTGGCGATCTCGCGCAGTTGCCGTTCGCGCTCGGCACCGTCCCCGCCCGTCTCGGCAAAGCCGGCGGTGATGACGACGATGTCGTCGGTGCCCGCCGCGGCGAGTTCGCGGATCGAGTCGAGTACGATATCGGGCGGTACGACGACCACCGCCAGATCGATCGGCGGCGCGTGCTGCACATCCTCGTAACACTCGAGCCCGAGCACCTCGTCGCGCGAGGGGTTGATCGGGACGACCTCGCCGTCGAACCCCGCCTGGAGGTTTTCGAGGATCGCCCGTCCGACTGCGCCCTCGCGGTCGGTCGCACCGACCACGGCGACGGTCTCGGGATCGAAGAGTGTGGATAACCGTCCCATCGGGCTGTAGTTGATCGAGTAGGCTGTTAAGGATGTACCATGTTCCCGCCGTCGGGGAAACCGAATCGGGGTTCACGTGACCGTCGACGGTTCCGGCCGGGATCGGGTGCCGGAAAGCATGGCTCGGGGTCGAGCCGTCGCTGTCGTCGCGTACTGGCACGAACGGCAACCGGACGGTGGCGTTCGATGTATCGCCTGCGTCGACGGTTACGAACCGAAACCCGGACGTGTCGGGGCTCAGTGCGCCGATATCGGTGCCGTCGACCGACTCGAGGCGAGGATCGCGAGCAGGTAACAGGCAATGGCGACGACGACGATCGAGCCGCCGGTGGGCAGCCCCTGGGAGATCGAGACCACGAAGCCGCCGATAACCGACACCTGCCCGAAGAGAATCGACAGCGAGAGCGTCTCTCGGAAGCTGTGGGCGACCTGCGTGGCCGCGGCGACGGGGACGACGAGCATCGCGGCGACGAGGATGACGCCGAGGATCTGCATCGCGCCGACGACGACGATCGCCGTCATCACGATCAGCAGCGTGTTGTACCAGGTGACGTTGAGCCGCGCGACGCGGGCGGCCTGCTCGTCGAACGTGATGAAAAGCAACTGTTTGTACGTCGCGACGATGACGCCGACGACGAGGACGCTGATGACGGCCATCAGCCGTGCCCCCGATGGAGTGACGACCGAGATGTTCCCGAAGAGGTAGCCCTCGACGTTGAACCCGCTCATCCCGCGGCCGTAGCTGATGATGAGCGTCCCGACGGCGAAGCTCCCGGTCAGCATGATCGCGATCGGGACGTCGCCGTAGGTGTTGGTCCGCTCGGCCAGCCACTGGACGCCAAGGGCACCGAGGATTCCCACGACGAGCGCGACGAGCATGAGCGATCCTTCCCAGCCGGTCGTCGCGCTCACGAGGAGACCGACGGCGACCCCGGCGAAGGCCGTATGCGCCAGCGTCTCGCCGATCAGGGCCATCTCGCGGTGGACGAGATAGGTGCCGACCAGCGGCGCGACGACTCCGATCAGGATTCCGGTCGCGATCGATCGCCACATGAACGGATGGGAGAAGACGTTCGTCCCGAGGAGGGAGTCGAGCAATCGACCCGCGATCCGAGCCTGATCGTAGAGGCCGCCAACGAGGGGGTACGATCGCAGTGCATCGACGGTCAGCAGGCCGATCATCGCGACCGCGAGGATCGCGGTCAGTCCGAGCCCGATCTGCTCGAATCGGCGGCGGAGAGGTCCGGTCCGTCCCATTAGTGGTGGTGATGAAGGACCTGGCCCGTCGCACCGTAGGCCTCGGTCAGGGCGTCGCTTTCGACGAACGATTCGGTGTCACCGTGGTGGTAAAGCTCCGTGTTGATGCAGGCGATCCGATTTGCGCGATCCGTGACGACGCCGATGTCGTGTTCGATCAGAATGATCGTCATCCCCGACGCGTTGAGCGACTCGAGCAACTGGTAGAACGCGTCGCGGGATTCGGCGTCGACGCCGACGGTCGGCTCGTCCAACGCCAGCAGGTCCGCTTCGGAGGCCAGCGCGCGTGCGATGTAGGCCCGCTGGCGTTGGCCGCCGGAGAGTTGGTTGACCTGTCGGTCGGCCAGGTCGGCGATGCCGACCGTCTCGAGCGCGTCGTCGACGGTCGCGCGGTCCGCGTCGGTCAGTCGCCCGTGGCCCGCGTGCGCGAACCGGCCCATGGTGACGGCCTCGCGGACGGTGACCGGCATCGAGCCGCCGCGGCTGGTCGCCTGTTGGGAGACATAGCCGATCCGCTCGCCGTCGTCGAACGCGGCGACCGGTTCGCCGAAGAGTTCGATCGAGCCGCTGTCGGGACTGTGCAGGCCGAGCATGAGATGCAGGAGGGTCGTCTTCCCCGACCCGTTGGGTCCGACCAGCCCCAAAAAGTCACCCTCCTCGACCGTCAGCGAGACGTCTTTGACGGCCGGCTGCTCGGCGTAGGCAAACGTCACGTTCTCGAGGTTGACGACGGTCACTGTGCTCCTAGTGCCTCTCTGAACGCGGGGAGGTTTATTTCTTCCATCTGGGTCCGGTAGCCCCAGCCCTGCTCGTGCCACTTCGCGAGGGTACCCGAGAGATGGGTCAGCGGCATCGCGTCGGTGGCGTTGCTCCCCTCGAGGATGGTATCGACGAGCGGCGGATACTGGCTGTTGGGTGCCTCGAAGGGATCGTAAAGGATCGTCTCGATCCCGTCCGAATCGACCAGATCGATCGTCTCGGAGATTTCCTCGGCGGACGGGTTCTCCTGGGGCGAGACCCCGACGGGCGTGTGAAGCTCGAACCCGTATCGCTCCTGAAGGTAGGTAAAGGAGTCGTGGCCGGCGAAGACGGCGGTCCGTCGATCCGCCGTCTCGAACAGTTCGCGAAGCGTTCGGTCGAGGGACTCGAGGCCCGACGTGTACTCGTCGGCGTTGGTCTCGTAGGTCTCGGCGGCGTCCGGGTCCGCCTCTGCGAGTCCATCGGCGATGGTGGTGACGATGTCCTGTGCGAGGACCGGATCGAGCCAGGCGTGGGGATCGATCGACGACCGGTCGTGGTCGTGTCCATCGTGAGCATCGGCTCCGTGGTGATGCCCATCGTGATCGTCGTGCTCATGGTGATGTCCGTCGTCATGGTCGCCGTGGCCGTCGGGATGAGCGCCGACATCGACCTCGTGATCCCAGCCGAGGAGTCGGTCGTCCAGCCCGTCGAGCCCGTCGATCACGGTGACCGTGTCGTAGTCGGCCTCGAGCGTCGCCGCGATATCCTGCGCCCACGAGAACTCGGGCGTATCGAAGTAGACGAACACACCGGAGTCCGCGATGTCTCGCGTGAGGTCGCCGCTGGGTGACCAGCCGTGTCCGGCCTGGCCCGTTCCGATCGGATTCCGGAAGTCGACCGCGTCGCCGCTCACTCGGTCGGCCCAATCCCACAGGGTGAAGAAGGCGGCGTAGCCGCTATCGAACGCCGCAGTCACGTTGCCGACGTCGTCGAGGCAGCCGGCGAGTGCTCCAGTCGCAACTGCGCCGGTCCCCCCTTTCACCAGCGCACGTCGTGTCAGCTTCATACAGGTGAGTCGTCCCAGCGGAGTATAAGGGTTATTATCTCGTTAGTGGATATTATTAATTCTGGGCGCTGGATGGCCTCTCTGTTAATAACATGTCGTGCTATAGCGAGCCGAGTTATTACCGCACTCGAGAGAACGGGAGGCGAGTCGACCCAACGGGAGCGGGAGCGTGTTCCCGACGCGAGTGCACGCGTGCCGCGGCCGACCTGCGATGGATGCCACCACGTGCGACGTGGACTCCCATCGAAGAGGCCGGGACGCTACCGTCCCGCGGAGGGCGTCTCGATCGTCTGCTACCGGCCGCGTGAGCGATTCGTCGACCTGCTCGTCGACCCGCTACCTGATTGCAGTCGATAGTATGGTTTTACTGTTGTCCTCGCGAATGTGGCAATATGACATACCGAAAGGTCAACTACGAGGAGGTCGAGCAGGTCTCGAGCGCGATGCATGTTCTCAGCGATCCCCTCGAGACCGAGCAGGTGGGGGTAACGGTCGCCCGCTGCGATCCCGGCTGGAACAGCAAGCCCCACGACCACACGGACAACGACCACGAGGAGGTCTACGTTCTCATCGAGGGGACGGCGACGGTCGTCGTTGACGACGAACCGGTCGCGATGGAGACCGGCGACGCGCTGTGGATTCCGCCCGAATCGACGCGCCAGATCCGCAACGGCGACCGCGAGAGTGCGTTCGTGCTCGTGAGCGCGCCGAGTATCGCGGACGAGGACGGCGACGAGGAGTGGTCGCTGTCCGGCTTCGCCGGCTAGTCGAGTCGTCGACGGGCCGATTTCGGGCCACGGGACCGACCGACTGCGTGACGACTTAGTAGTCACACGGTGTCGTCAGTGTGGGTGACTCCCGATTTACTCGAAACACCACGCAGCGATCTCGCTGGTCGTCGCCGGCGTGCTGGTGGTCCTGCTCCCGCCGGTTTCCGTGCTTGGCCACTCGATCCCGTCTGCGGCGGTCGTCGCCTACGGCACCGCCGTCGGCGTCTGCATCGATTTCGATCACGTCCTCATCGCCCGGTTCAAGACCGGGCGCTGGGACGCCGTACGGTTCTGTCTCTCGAACCCGCGTGCAGCGGTCACCGATCAGTCGGAAATTTTCGAACCCGGCGATGTGGGCGTCCTCTCGCGACTGTTGAGCCACGTGGTGATCGCCGGCGTCGTCGTTCCGGCGACCGCCGCCGTCAGTCTCCCCCTCGCGATCGTGACCGGCGTCGTCCTCTATACCCACCTGCTGACCGATCTCGTCTGGGACATCCACCTGCTCGAGGCGCACGCGGATCGGGCGGTTTCGACGGACGACCTCGTCCGCAGGCTCCGATAATGGGAGCGCGCCGCGAAAGCGCGGGTTCGGGTTGCACTATTCGCCCCCGACTATTTCCACCGCCGGTCCGTCTTGCGAGTATGGAACTGCTCGACGATAGCATCGTCCCGGAACACGCACGCGACATCAAGGCAGAGGCCCGCGAGTTCGCACAGGACCATATCAAACCCAACGCCCAGGAGTACTTCCAGTCGGGGGACTATCCCGAGGAGATCCTCGAGGCGGGTCGCGAAGCGAACCTCGTCGCACAGGATATCCCCGAAGAATGGGGCGGTCGGGGGCTCGATCTGGCCCAACTGCTCGCGATGACGGAGGAGTTCTACCGGGCCGACGCGGGGATCGCACTGACGCTGCAGTTGGCGAGTTTCGGCTGTGAGATCACCTACGAGCACGGCTCCGAGGAGCAGTGCGAACGATACGTTCGACCCGTTGCGGAGGGTGAGCAACGGTCCGGTCTGGCGGTCTCGGAGCCGGAGACGGGCAGCGACCTCGCGGGGATGCAGACCACGGCCGAGAGAGACGGCGACGAGTACGTCATCAACGGCGAAAAATACTGGATCGGCAACGGCGTCGAAGCGGACTGGATAACGCTCTACGCGCGCACCGGCGACGACGAGGACAACCGCTACGGCAACCACTCGATGTTCATCGTCCCGACGGATACGGACGGCTACGAGGCCGAACACATCCCCGAGAAGATGGCGATGCGCGCCTCGAAACAGGCACACATCGAGTTCGACGACTGCCGGATTCCCGCGGCGAACCTGATCGGGTCGGAGGGTGACGGCTTCATGCTGCTCGCGGACTTCTTCAACCACGGCCGCGTCGCCGTCGCCGGCCACGGCATCGGTATCGCGGCGGCCGCCATCGAAGAAGCCTGGGAGTTCACTCACGATCGCGAGGAGTTCGGCCGGACGATCAGCGACTTCCAGTCCGTCCAACACGGCCTCGCGGACATGTTGGTCGAGTTCGAGAGCGCCCGGACCCTCGTCTGGCGCGCCCGCGAGAAGGTCGCCGAGGCGGACAACGCGGGCTACTGGGCTGCGATGGCGAAGACGAAGGCGACCGAGACGGCCGTCGACGTCGCGGAGCAGGGGATGCAGTTCCACGGCGGCCGATCGGTCCTCGACGAGCGACGGATCGCCCGCGTCTACCGCGACGCACGAATCCCCGTCATCTACGAGGGTGCAAACGAGATTCAGCGCAACCTGATCTACGGCCAGGCTCCCTGAGCGAGCGCGAGCGGCGGCCCGTCGCCTGTTCTCCCATCGGACGTCCGCCCCGTGAACCGACCGGGGCCGAGCCCCGAGCCGTCCGGCGATAGACCGATCAGCCGAAAGAACGATCCCGTTCGGGGTCATGTCCCTCGTCAAACACGCTATCGTCGCGCTAGAGATGTTTCACGCCATCTTTCCACCGATATGAGTCGGTCACGCGTACTCTGTGTCAGTGCCGATCGCTCGACGCGGGCGTCGCTTACGCTGTCGCTGACGGACGCACCCGTCGATGTCATCATCGCACAGCGATTCGTCGACGCGATCGACCGGCTCAATCACGAGTCGATCGACGCAGTCGTCATCGATGCGAGAACGATCGCAAACACCGCCGCGCTCGTCGATGCCGTCGAGTCGGGGACGCCGACGTTCGTCTACCAGGAGACGGATGGCGATACCGGCGCCGTGCTGGCACGGGTCACCACTCCGGCAGCCGACGACGAGTCGGCGACGCGCCTCTCGAACACGATCACCGAACACATCGCAGCAGGGACGGATGCCGAACTGCCGACCGAACCCGAGGGCGACGCCGGCGGGAGCGCCACGGCCGACGGGACCGTCGCCGCGGAGCGGGACCTCCCCGACGACCTCGAGCGACTCGTGAGTCGCGTCCGGAGTCGGTTGGTCGACGCCACATCGTTGCTGACCGTCGAACGCGTGCTCCGCGAGGAACTGACGGACGGCGATCGATTCGCGTTCGTCTGGCTCGGGGAGTACGACCGCCGCGAACGGGCGATCATTCCGTGGCTGTCCGATCCCGACGCCACCGAGTGGCCGCTCCAGCAAACGTTCGATATCGGCACCGGCGACCACCCGCTGCTCGAACGCGTGATCCGAACCCGAACCCTTCGGACCCACCAGTACGACGCGGACACCAGCGGTGCGGTCCCCTTCGACGATCGTGCGTTCGAGCGGGGTGTTCGGTCGGTCGCAGCCATCCCACTCGCCGCAAACGGCGACCTATACGGCGTCGCCGTCATCTACGCGACGGAACGACTCTCCGAACACGAACGGGACGCGGTTCGGGCGATCGCCGAGGCCGCGTCCCACGTCCTCGAGACGATCGCCGTCCGGGGGCGGCTCGAGCAACGGGAACGAACGCTCAACCGGTACGAGCGACTCGTCGAGACGGCCGGCGACGGAATGTACGTGCTCGACGACGCGGGCCACCTCATGACCGTCAACGACGCGCTCGTCGAGATGACCGGATTCAGTCGTGAAGGGCTACTCGGCGAGCACGTCTCGATTCTGTTCGATCCCGAGGATATCGAGGCCGGCAAGACGATCATCCGTTCGCTCCTCGCAAGCGGCGAGAGCACCGACACGCTCGAGTTGAGCGTGGAGACGAAAGCCGGAGCAACGATCCCCTGTGAGGTCCAGATTGCCGTTCTGGTTCCCGACGGCGAGTTCCGTGGCTCGGTCGGCGTGCTTCGCGATGTCACCGAGCGGAAACGGCAGGAACGGAAGCTTCGCGAACGTAACGAGCGACTCGATGCCTTTGCACGGATCGTCAGCCACGACCTCCGGAACCCGCTCGGCGTCGCACAGGGCTATCTGGACCTGTTCGAGGAAACCGGCGACTCCGGATACGCCGCGAAGACTCGCAACGGACTCGACCGGATGGAGTCGATCATCGATGACGTCCTGGCCATCGCCCGCGAGGGGGAGTGGGCCGCTGACACCGAACCCGTCGACCTCGAGTCGGTCGCTCGCGAGGCGTGGGGTCACGTCTCGACCGCCGAAGCGACGCTGTCGGTCACGGAAACGATGACGCTCTCGGCCGACCGGTCGAGACTCTTGCGACTTCTCGAGAACTGTTTCCGGAACAGTATCGAACACGGCGAGACGACCGAAACCGTTCGCATCGGTCCCCTCGAGAACGACGAGCGGCCGGACGCGGCGCGGGGGTTCGTTATCGAGGATGACGGTGAGGGACTCCCCGCGAAACTCCGGGACGAACTCTTCGATCCGTCGGCATCCACGTCGACGGAAGGGTTAGGGATCGGCCTCTGGATCGTCAGAGAAGTCGCTACCGGGCACGGGTGGTCGGTCGTCGCGACGGAGAGCGAGAGCGGAGGAGCACGCCTCGAGTTCGAACTCGACGCTCAGTTCTCGGACTGAAGGTCCTGAAACGCGCCGACGAAGTCGTCGTGGGTGGACATGTCCGAGACCGTCTCGTCGACTCGCTGCTCGAGCGCTTCGACCTGGTCACAGAGGTCCTGATACTCCGTGTTGTCCGCGAGTTCGCGGTCGGCTTTCTCGGACTCCAGTAACGCCTTCTTCGAGACGAGGGCGTAGTACTCCTGAATGTCGGCTTCGTAGTCCGATCGATCGGCCACATCCGCGACCATCTCGACGAGTTCGTCCTTCGAGACCGGTTTGACGAGGTAGTCGTCGAAGCCCATCTCGATGATATCGAAGTCGGGGTCGACCGCCGTCACCATGACGACCCGCGAATCGTATCCCTGCCCGCGGATTTGCTCGAGTACTTCGTCACCGGAGAGTCCCGGCATCCGCCGGTCTAACAGGACGACCTCGACGGAATCGGCCATCTTCTCGAGTGCCTCCTCGCCGTCGTATGCCGTCTCGATGGCCCACTCGCCCTGCAGCCACGCGGCGAACAGGTCCGCAAGTCGGGCTTCGTCGTCGACGACGAGCACCTCGGGCCCGTCATTCATTGGGTTCCCCCTCCGTTCTCTTCATCGATTACAGCCACGCGTCACCAATGGTACCTCTGGGTGATAAATCTCGCGACCAACCATCAGATTTTGTTGGTGGAGATGATATATAGTCGACACGGACGCGAGATCGTTCGGCAAGCGGCGTCGCGTTCACTTCGAACGCTGACATATCGTCGGAGCGGCGGCCGGTTGCCGACGGCCGGACGGGGGTACCAACGCGACGAACTCGGTCGGACGGTTCGGACCGACCCCGCCGTTCAGTCGCGATCGGTCGGCATCGCTTATTTGCCTTCGAACTCCGGCTCCTCGTCGCCCATGAAGGCCGTAATACCCTCCATCAGGTCGTCGGTCGCCATCAGGTGCCCGAAGGCGGACGCCTCGTACTCGAGGCCGGCCGCCGTGTCGTCGCGGCCGGCGAGCATCGCGCGCTTGGTGAATCGCTGGGCGATCGGCGGGCCGCCGGCGAGTTCGGTCGCCATCTCGAGCGCGCGGTCCTCGAGTTCGTCGTTGCCGACGCGTTCGTTGACGAAGCCGTAGTCGGCCATCGTTTCGGCGTCGTAGCGCTCCGCGGTGAGGATGATCTCCTTGGCTCGCCCCTCGCCGACGATGTGCTTGAGCCGCTGGGTGCCGCCCCAGCCGGGAATGAGTCCGAGATCGAGTTCGGGCTGGCCGAACTCGGACCGGTCACTCGCCACGCGCAGGTCGGCACACGTTGCGAGTTCCATCCCGCCGCCGAGACAGAAGCCGTCGATGCCGGCGACGACGGGCATATCGCAGGCCTCGAGTTCGCCGAACGTCGACTGCCCCAGCCGCGAGAGTTCCTGTCCCTCGATCGGATCGGCACCGTCGCCGGCCATGCTCTGGACATCCGCTCCCGCCGAGAAGGCCTTCTCACCCTCGCCGGTGACGAGGAGCGCTCGAACCTCGTCATCGGCCTCGAGGTGCTCGATCGCCGTCGACAGTTCCTCGAGGAGGTCGTCGCTGATGGTGTTCATCCGGTGGGGTCGGTCGAGGACGACGTGGCCGACCATGTCACCGGGGTACTCGACGCGGATCGTCTCGAAGTCCATCGCGTCCGCGTCCTCCTCGTCGTCGTAGAACCCGCCCGCCTCGGCCCGGTCCGCGAGGTACGACGCGGGCGCGTACCGCTCGTGGCCGGTCTCCTCGTAGGCCTCAGTGAGCGTTTCGTGGAGCGCCTCGAGACCGTAGTCGTCGACCATTTTGACGGGCCCGTCGGGGAAGCCGGCCCCGAGCTTGACGGCCTCGTCGATCGACTCCGGCGGGGCGACGTCGCCGCCGATCAGCTTCGCGGCCTCGTTCGCCATCGTCGCGAGGAGCCGTTCCGTGACGAACTCCGACTGTTGGTCGGTCGGGATATCGACGCCGTCGCCGTCCTCGTAATCGTAGAAGCCCTTGCCCGTCTTCTTGCCGAACTCCTCGTTTTCGACTTTCTCCGCGAGCAGCGGGGCCGGCTCGTAGGCCTCGCCCAGCACCTCGTTCATGTACTCGAGGACGTGGTAGCTGACGTCGTTGCCGACCTGGTCGCCGAGTTCGAAGCTCCCCATCGGCAGGCCCATGTCGTACTTCGTCGTCGAGTCGACCTCGGCGATGGTCGCCTCGTCCTCGCTGACGAGCCACGCAGCCTCGTTCATCAGGGGAACGAGAATGCGGTTGACGATGAACCCGGGCGAGTCCTTGTGGACCCGCACCGGCGTCTTACCGAGGTCCTCGGCGAGCTCCGCCGTCAGATCGAGCGTTTCTGCGGCGCTCTCGGCACCCGCAATCACTTCCACGAGCGGCATCCGGACCGGTGGGTTGAAGAAGTGCATCCCGCAGAACTGCTCGGGACGGTCGGTGAATTCCGCGAGATCGGTGATCGAGAGGCTCGAGGTGTTCGTCGCGAAGATGGCGTGCTCCGGCGCGGCCTCCTCGAGTTCGGTGTACACGTCACGTTTGATCTCCATCTGTTCGGGGACCGCTTCGATGACGAAATCGGTGTCGGCGACGGCCTCCTCCATGTCGACCAGCGGCGTCACCCGCTCTTTGGCGGCGTCGGCCTCCTCGTCGGTGAGCTGGTCGTTCTCGGCGAGCTTGTTCAGCGACCACTCGATCTGTTCGTAGCCGTTCTGAACGAACTCGTCTTTGATATCCCGCATGTTCACGTCGTAACCCGCCATCGCGGCGACCTCGGCGATACCGTGACCCATGTTGCCCGCACCCAGAACTGTGATGGTGTTGATGTCCTCGATGTCCATGGTCAAAAATCCTATTCGAACCCGTTTCAACGTTTCCCTCTCACAGAGTAGAAACGATAATTCGGTTTACTACCGGTTACAAAGCTCTTTATCGTTTGCATCGTAACGATTGTCCATGGAATTCGGACTCAGCGAAGAACAGGAACAGATCCGCGATGAGGTCCGCCGGTTCGCCGAAAACGAGATCGTTCCGAACGCCGAGGAGTACGACACCGAGGAGAAGTTCCCCCACGAGATCGTCGACAAGGCCGCCGAAATGGGGCTGGTCGGCTCCTCGATCCCGATCGAGTACGGCGGTGCCGGCTACTCCACCCTCGAGTCGGCCATCATCGCCGAGGAACTGTTCTCCCACGACCCCGGGATCGCGCTCTCGATTATGGCCTGTTCGTTCGGGACCGAAGCCATCCGCGAGTTCGGGACCGAAGACCAGAAAGAGCGGTTCCTCGAGCCGGTCGCGACGGGCGAGAAGATCTCCGGCGCTGCGATCTCGGAACCCGATACCGGCTCGGACGTCTCGTCGGTCTCGACCCGCGCCGAGAAGGACGGCGACGAGTGGGTGATCAACGGCAACAAGATGTGGATCACCAACGGCACCGTCGGCGACTTCTTCGTCGTCTTCTGTAAGACCGACCCCGACGCGGACGGCCGCTACGACGGCTTCAGCCAGATCATCGTCGAGGCCGACCGCGACGGCGTCAGTTCGGACAAGATCACGGGCAAACTCGGCATCCGCGCCTCCGACACCGCCGAACTCATCTTCGACAACGTCCGCGTGCCCGAGGAGAACCTCGTCGGCGACCGGGACGCCGCGTTCCTCCAGCAGATGCATTTCTTCGACGCCACCCGAACCGGCGTCGCCGCACAGGGGCTCGGGATCGCCAAGGGGGCGCTCGAGGCGGCGCTCGACTACGCCGAGGACCGCGAGCAGTTCGGGCAGTCCATCTCCGAGTTCCAGGCCATCCAGCACAAGCTCTCTGAGATGGCCACCGAGACGGAGGCCGCGCGGAACCTGACCTACAAGGCCGCCTGGAACGTCGACCAGGGCAACGACATCACCAAGCTGGCATCGATGGCCAAGGAGTACGCCTCGCGGATCGCCGTCGAGGTGTCCAACGAAGCCGTCCAGATCCACGGCGGCTCCGGCTACGTCAACGACTTCCCCGTCGAGCGCTTCTACCGTGACTCGAAGATCACCCAGATCTACGAGGGCACCACCGAGATCCAGAAGAACGTCATCGCGCGGGAACTGCTAAACGACTAATTCCGGAGGTGCTACTCGAGATGGGCACTGTCTAGTTTAGCACCTCCGCTGGCGTCTGTCCGTTGAGTGAGTGGTGCGGTCGCTGTGTGTTGTAGTAGTGTACAAATTGTTCAAGCCATTCTCTGACGCTCGCCCGACTTCCCACCCACGAATTATGGAAGCGGTCGGTCCGCATTTTGAGCGTGTGAAACCACTTTTCCATGTGGTTTCGATCGACATAGTCGAGGAGACCGCTCAATCCCAATCGAGAGAGGGCAGTCAGATAGCCAGCACCATCGACGAGAAACTCAGCGTCGGAGAGATCGTGTTTCTCGGTGAGTCCATGCAGAAACGCAGCAGCTGGATCGGTGCCTCGCCGCCCAAAGAGCGCGACATCGAGAATGAGTTTCGTGTCAAGGTCTATTGCAGCGCACATCCAAGATCGATCGCCGTTAATCCTGACAACAGTTTTATCTACCGCGACCCGCGACGGCTTCGCCGTCCTCAGAACGCGAAGCGTTCTGATGGGCCGCACGAGAACTGTGTTCTCGTGGACGTCGGCGGGTCTGGCACACTGTCAGCTAGCCGATGCACCCAGTGCCAGATTGCTTGATGAGAGCGTTCAATGCCGAGTGAGCGAAGAATCGCTTGTGTCTCTCGGAGCGAACAACCAGCCGCGTGGAACTGGACGGCGAACGCCCTGACGGGCGTCGCCGTCCGCTCACGCTCCCAACATTCATCAAATTCCGCCGCGTAGCTCTCGCTGAGCAGGTCTGCGAGCATTGATCCAAACTAACTCTACGACCTGCTCGTTCCTCAAACTGTGCTAACTAGACGGTGCCCCGAGATGGGTAATGTATTCATTCAATGGCGAGGAAAAATATTGCAAGAATAATAGTTATAATTGTCAATAGAAGACCAAAAATATAATATATATTCTCAAAATTTGGATTTGATATGAATAAAAGTAGAATAAATATTGAACTGATAGCAATGATCTTCAGTGCTTGAGGATCGGGATTATACATCGTATGGAAATATTCCCTGATCTGGTTTAGCATGATTCACAATACTGTAAGATAGGTAATAAAACCTTGTGTGTGGTTAAAATACGGACTTTTGAATGGGTAGCATAGCCTCACTGTGGGTCAATACCTGGAACACCAATAACATTAGGGAGGAAGAAGACAATTTCAACGCCTTCTCCCTCCGCATTGTTGTCAAGTATCTGCCACCCTGTAGCTAGAAGGACGGCAGCACATTCGCTAATTACGAAGGCAGGTGCATTTACTGGTCCACCAGTGAGGATTGCAGCGATTTGAGCGGCACCCGCCCCAGCAAGCATTGCATCAATAACATCATTAGTAAGACAATGATCTATTTTGATAGTGTGCTTTACTCCATTTAATTGAGCAGAATTAGAGTAACTATTCTCACCAGGGCAGTCATCAGAAGTTGTGAATTGCGATTGCTGCTCGGATTGTACTACAACTTGACCGTCCTCGATCGTAAAACTAGCCTCACCAGTTTGTTTAGCCTTGTTCATCCCCTCAACCGCTTTCTTGATGTACTTCTCGTCTTTATCGCCCTGGTACTCCATGTATCCATCTTCATTAATTACGTAACCTTCACTGCCAGATGTTATCGTTTGAGCGCTTCCAACACCTGTTGCAAACAATGAGGCCACACTCAAGCCCCCAACACCGGTTGCTGCTTTTAGAATTTTTCTACGTCCACATCCATCATCGAATTCGTTGCTTTTCATCTGCGATTATATCTATATTAGATATGTATAAATAACTTATGTATATTCCCATATATAAAGAGAGAAGGCAATTCTTCACTCACTCGGTGCTGAACTCTCTCATCAAGTGTCGTCGCGAACGTCGAACTAATTCGCCCAGTCAGGCGATCACGATCGCCACCGATAGCGCGACGAAGACCACGTGCGCGAAGACGTGTTCGAACATCGCGGCCCCGGGTCTGACGATGGAAGCGAGCGGGAAACCCTTTGTCGCAGCGGTCCCTACCGTCGGTATGCGAGAGTTCGTCTTCGCCCTCGAGTACGAACCCGGCTGTAACAGGGTGGCGGACGCGCTCGCCGACCATCCCGACGCCAGAATCCGGTCGCTATCGCTGCACGCCACCGACGAGCGCCTCTGGCGGGTCGACCACGTGACCGGCACGGCGGCGGCCCTCGCGGATATCGAGGAGGCCTTTCTCAACAGCGACTACTACGCCGACTGTCTGGCGACCGACGACTGCGGCGCGACCCAGGCCACGCAAGTCCTCGACCGCACCGACGACACGCTCGTCCTCTACTCCGACTGGGAGCGCACCCCGACCTGTGCATCCGTCCCGCACATCGCCCGCGATCACCTCGGCGACGGCGTGCTGTTCGAGACGCGGCACGAGGGCCGCCACTACACGTGGCGGGTCGTCCACTCCGGCGAGGGCGACGCGGCGGGGTTCTTCGACGCTCTCGAGGCGGCGATCGGCGACAGCGCCCGGATGGAGATGCTCCGAACGGCCGACGCCGCCGCGTCGACGGGCGAACCGAACGACGGGGCGAACGGCCTCGCCCCCGAACAGGAGGCCGCGCTTCGGGGCGCGGTCGAACACGGGTACTACGAGTCGCCTCGAGAGATCGATGTCGGCGACCTCGCCGCCCATCTGGACGTGCCCCGGTCGACGCTCACCTACCGGCTCCGCCGGGCCGAGGAACGGTTGGCCAAACGGTACGTCGCGGACGACGGATTTGCCGACGGGACGTCGACGCCGCTCTAGCGGTGCCGCAGCGTCTTGGAATATTCCAACCAAAGCTTATCGAACTGACGCCCGTACCTCGACGTAATGAGTACTGAAGCGGACGCGACGAGGGAATCGGACGGTGGCGGCCAACGACGGGAGTTGACCGCCCGGCTCGCCGTCCCCGAGATGGACTGTCCGTCCTGTGCGGGGAAGGTCGACAAGAGCCTGGGACGAGTCGACGGAGTCGTCGACGCCGACCTCAATCCGACAACCGGGACGGCCACGGTCACGTACGACCCCGATCGAGCCGCCGAGGCCGACGTGGTCGAGGCGATCGAGGGTGCCGGCTACGAGGTCACCGGGGGAATGGACGGCGGTGACGGGGCGACCGAGTCGGACTCGAGCGCCGGCGGCGTCAACGTCGCGCCGCCCTCGGAGGTCTGGACGAGTCCCCGCGCGAAGAAGACGTGGCTCGGCGCGGTCTTCGTCGCCCTCGGGCTGAGCTTCGAGTTCGTCCTGACGGGCGGGAACGCCGCGGTAGCGAGCGTTCTCGAGTACCCGCTTCACGTCGCGGACCTGCTCTTCCTCGGGGCGGTCGCCGTTAGCGGCGTTCCCGTCGTTCGGAGCGGCTACTACTCCGCGACGAACCGGAGCCTCGACATCGACCTTCTGATGGGAACGGCGATCATCGCCGCGACCGGCATCGGCTACTTCGTCGAGGCCGCGACGCTGGCCGTCCTCTTCAGCATCGCCGAACTGCTCGAGGACTACGCGATGGACAGGGCCCGAGACTCGTTGCGCGAACTGCTGGAACTCTCGCCGGACGAGGCCACGGTCGTTCGCGACACCGGGTCGTCGGAGACGCCCCGAGCAGACGGCGAAGCCGTCGACGGCGCGGAGGTGACCGTCGACGCGGACGACGTGGCGGTCGGCGAGACCGTCGTCGTCCGGCCCGGCGACAAGATCCCGCTCGATGGCACGGTCCGCGAGGGCGGAAGCGCGGTCGACGAATCGCCGATTACCGGCGAGAGCGTCCCCGTTGACAAGTCCGAGGGCGACGAGGTGTACGCCGGTTCGATCACTGAGGATGGCTATCTCGAGGTCGAGGTGACCTCGACGGCGGGCGACTCGACGCTTTCGCGGATCATCGAGATGGTCCAGGGCGCACAAGCGAAGCAGACCGAGACCGAGCAGTTCGTCGACCGGTTCGCGGGGCACTACACGCCCGTCGTGGTCGTGCTGGCGATCCTGACCGCCGCCGTGCCGCCGCTGGTGATCGGCGATCCGGTCACCGCGGGCGTCGCCGGCTACGAGATCGCGTTCGCCGGCGACTGGGGGACGTGGTTCGTTCGCGGACTCACGTTGCTGGTGATCGCCTGTCCCTGTGCGTTCGTCATCTCGACGCCCGTGTCGGTGGTCTCAGGGGTCACGAGCGCCGCGAAGAACGGCGTCCTGATCAAAGGCGGCAACTACCTCGAGGCGATGGGCGAGGTCGATGTCGTCGCCGTCGACAAGACCGGGACGCTCACGAAAGGTGAGCTGGCCGTCACCGATGTCGTCCCGGTCGGCGACACCGACGAAGCGACGCTGCTGCGCCGCGCTGCCGGACTGGAGCGACGCAGCGAGCACCCCATCGCAGACGCGATCCTCGCCCGCGCCGACGAGGCGGGCGTCGGCGATCTCCCCGAACCGACGGGATTCGAGAGCCTGACTGGCAGAGGAATCCGCGGGGAGATCGACGTCTCCGGCGAAGCCGGAGGCTCGGCGGACGCGTCCGACGGTAGCGAGACCTACTACGTAGGCAAGCCCGCGCTGTTCGAAGAGTTAGGCTTCGATCTGTCGCGGGCCCATGCGGCCGCTGACGGCTCGTCGGACCCGCGGACTGACGGTGGCGTCGCCCCCGAGGGTGCGGTCGAGGCCGTCGAGGCGACGTTCGACGAGGGAACGCTCGCCGCGCTCGAGCGGGAGGGCAAAACGGTCGTCCTCGTCGGAACGGAGACGGCGTTGCTGGGCGCGATCGCGATCGCCGACGAGGTCCGACCCGCCTCGCGATGGGCGGTCGAGCGGCTCCACGCCCTCGGCGTCGAGCACGTCGTGATGCTGACCGGGGACAACGAAGGGACGGCGCGGGCGATCGCCGAACAGGTCGGCGTCGACGAGTACCGCGCCGAACTCCTGCCCGACGAGAAGGTCGCGGCCGTCGAGGAACTGCAGGCGGCGTCCGGCGAGGTGGCGATGGTCGGCGACGGCATCAACGATGCGCCCGCGCTCGCGACCGCCGAGGTCGGCATCGCGATGGGCGCGGCCGGCACCGATACCGCCCTCGAGACGGCGGACATCGCACTGATGGGCGACGATATCGGGAAGTTACCGTATCTGTACGACCTGTCTCACACGGCCAACGGCGTCATCCGGCAGAACGTCTGGGCGAGCCTGGCCGTGAAGGCCCTGCTCGCGATCGGCGTGCCGCTGGGACTGGTGAGCGTCGCGCTGGCTGTCGTGGTCGGTGACATGGGGATGAGTCTCGGCGTCACCGGCAACGCGATGCGCCTCGCGAGCGTCGATCCCGAGCGGCCCGCGGATGCCGCGAGGGACGATCGGTAACGCCGCATCGTCCGTCCGCCGGTCCGGAGTGAGGGGTGGCAGGCCCTCGAGATGCCCGGCGACACGATTGCCGTGGCTCGCGTCTCCGTGGACGGACGAGCCGATCGGGCGCGTCGAGTGTCGCTGACGGGCCGTCGCAGTTGGGTGATCGGTACGCGAGTCGACTTTCTCCGCAACGCTTGGCGACGATCGAAACACGAAAGTCGGCTCCAGAGTCGTTGAGGCGCGCGTTCTGCATCGTTCGGGACGATGCCTAAATCCGGCCGGCGGGTACGTTCACTCGATGACAAAAACACCAGCGAACGGTAACGGGACGACGGGCGACGAGCGCCGACCGACGAGCCACGACCCGTCGACCGCGGGCATCGAGAACCGCATCGAGACCGAGGGTGACCCCGGGTCCGGCGGTGGCCTCCCGTACGAGACGGTGACGACGCCCGTGCTCGTCGTCGGGGCGGGTGCGGCGGGCGCTCGCGTCGCGATCGAACTCGCCGAATCGGGGATCGATCCGCTCGTAATCGGCAAACGCGATCACGGCGATGCACACACGACGTGGGCGGCCGGTGGCATCAACGCCGCGCTGGGCTCGCTCGATCCCGAGGACGACTGGACGATCCACGCGGCGGACACGTTCACCGAGGGCCATCACCTGAACGACCCCGAAGCGGTCGAGTTGACGACCCGAGAGATGCCCGACCGCATCCGCGAACTCGAGGCGTGGGGGATGCCGTTCGACCGGACCGCGGACGGCGACATCAACCAGCGGTACTTCGGCGCGCAGTCCTACCGGCGGACCTGTTTCGTCGGCGACCGGACCGGCGAGGCCATGCTCGAGACGCTCATCGAGCGCGCGCAGGCCCTCGACATACCCTACCGCGAGAATGTGCTGATCACGCGCTTGCTTTCGGACGGGGAGCGCGTCGACGGTGCCGTCGGCTTCGATATGGAGTCCGGGGAGGGACTGCTCGTCCGAACGAATCACGTCGTCCTCGCGGCGGGTGGGTTCTCGGCGCTCTATCACCGCCACTCCTCGCGGGACGACGAGAACAACGGCGACGGGCAGGCGCTGGCGCTCGAGGCGGGGGCACGGCTGGTCGACCTCGAGTTCGTCCAGTTCCACCCGACCGGGATGGTCGGCGACCGCTACGGTGAGGAGTGGGACGGCCGACTGGTCACGGAGGCGGTCCGCGGCGAAGGCGGGCGACTGTACAACGCGGAGGGCGAGCGGTTCATGGAGCGATACTCGCCCGATCAGATGGAACTCGACGCCCGCGACGTCGTCGCACGCGCCATCGCACAGGAGGTCCGCGAGGGACGAGGCACTGACGACGGTGGCGTCTTCCTCGATATCTCCCACCGGGACGCCGCGTACATTCGCGAGCGGCTGCCGTCGATGGTCGAGCGCTTCGAGTCGCTGGGCGTCGACATCACCGCGGAACCGATGACGGTCGCCCCGACGGCCCATTACACGATGGGCGGCGTCGACATCGACTTCCGGACCGGTGAAACCGGCGTCGACGGGCTCTACGCCGTCGGTGAGACGGTCGCGGGCGTCCACGGCGCGAACCGCCTCGGCGGGAACTCGCTCGCCGAGACCGTCGCGATCGGCAAGCTCGTCGGCGACCACGTCGCGAGCGCGGTGACCGACGGCGACGCTGACCCCACCGTGACCGACGGCCAGCGAGCGCTCGCCGAACGTGAATTCGGCGCGCTCCGAGCGCTCGCCGATTCGGACGGGAGCGTCGCGCCGACGGCCCTTCTCGCGGAACTCGGCGACTTGCTGTGGGACCACGCCGGCATCCTCCGCGACGAGGCAGGGCTCCGCGAGGGGCTCGCGACGCTCGCGGACCTGCGGACGCGAACGGCCGACCTCCGCGTCGACGGCGACCTCACCTCGAAGTCCGTCGAGTACGCTGTCGACCTCTCGGCGAGCCTCACCGTCGCCGAAGCGATGCTCCAAGCGGCGCTCGAGCGATCCGAATCCCGCGGCGCTCATTATCGGACGGACGCCCCCGAGACGGACGCCGACTGGCGGGCCAATCTGGTCATCGCCGCCGGCACGGACGGCCTCTCGATCGGTCGGCGCGGCGTCGGCGAACCCAGCCCGGCCGTCCGAGAGGCGCTCGCGGAGGGGTACGAACTCGACTACCACCACCTCGAGTGAGCCGTCGGTTCGACCGCCCGTCCAACCGAGACGCATATGCGTTCGCGGCTCCCTACTCCCGTATCCACACCACCGTATGAACGAAGCGGCACACGCCGTCCTTCGCGACGATCCCGTGATGGCGGCGCTCGTCGATCGGCACGATCCCTACGTCGAACCGGACTGGAACGAGTACGAACGGCTCTGTATCTCGATCATCAACCAACAGCTCTCGACGGCGAGCGCGGCGGCGGTTCGAGAGCGCGTCTTCGACTTGCTCGAGGGGGACGTAACCCCGGCAACCGTCCTGGCTGCGGACGAGGCGGCGCTCCGCGATGCGGGCCTCTCCCGAAGCAAGGTCGAGTACATCCGAAACGCCGCGCGGGCGTTTCAGGAAACCGACTACACGCGGGCGGGGCTGGCCTCCTACGCCAACGACGAGGTCATCGACCTGTTGACCGAGATCAAGGGGGTCGGCGCGTGGACTGCACGCATGTACCTCCTATTCGTCCTCGAGCGGCCCGATGTGCTTCCCCTCGGCGATCTCGCCGTTCGGCGCGGAATCGAGGAGTTGTACGCCGACGGCGACGAGTTGACCCGGGCGGAGATGCGCGAGATCGCCGAGCCGTGGCGGCCGTATCGAAGCGCCGCGACGCGATACATCTGGGCCGAGTACGAGTCCGATTGAGCCGAGCGGGAACGCGTCTCGTTCACTACGCGAGATGTGGCCCGACCCCCGCAAGCGGTAAGCACGTGCTACGCGCGAGTCGAGCGATGAAACGGTTGCCAGCGGAGACGGCAATAGCGGATTACGACCCGGCCCGTGCCGGCCGCCAGTGGGGGGTCGAGAAACGAGACACTGACCCGACGGGACGGCCCTGGTGACTCAAGTGCGGGTCGGTCACATGGCCTAGCGAGATGGCAGACGATACACCCCCGTCCGAGACACCGGCGCAGCGACGACTGACGACCGATCCCGAGCGCATCAGGGAGTGGGCCGAGGCCCGCGACGCCGTCCCGGTCAGGGTCCGGGACAGCGAGGGGCACGGCCACTCCTTCGCTCGCCGCGACGAGATGGGCGAGCGCCACGAGGAGGCCACCTGGGACGAGTTCACGGAGCGGTTCGAAGACGACGACCTCGTATTCGTCTACCACGAAGAGGAGCCGGCCGGAGAGGGGATGGGCTTCTTCGAAATCGTCGAGCGCGACCGGGCGTTCGAACGCGCCGACCTCGGCCGGGACGAACTCGAGGATTCGCTGCGACGCGGCGAAACGGTGACGACGGAGATCGTCGAGACGCAGGTCGTCGAGACCGAGGTCGTCGAGCGGGACACGATCGAGAGCGAGGTGATCGACACGGAACTGGTCGAACGCGAGGTCGTCGACTCCGAACGCCTGTCCCGCGACATCGTCGACACCGAGTTCGTCGGCGACGACACCATCGAGGTAGCCGTCGACGAGACGCGCCTCGATACGATCGAGGAGATCGAACGCTACATCGTCGAGAGCCGCATCGTCGATATCGACATCGAACAGGATCAGGAGATGGAACGCGATGTCGTCGAAACGGATATCCAACTCGAGAGCGTCCAGCGGTCGATCCTCGAGAGCGATGTCCTCCGGTCCAGCGTGGCAGCCGACGACGTCCTCGAGCGGGAGGTCATCCAGAGCCAGCGGACGGAAGGCGACGCCGTCCGAAGCGAACTCATCGAGCGGCGGACCGTCGAGGAGGAACTCGACGAGCGGCGGCGGCTGGTTTACGTGTTCGAGGAGTCGGAACTGCTCGAGTCCGAGGTCGTCGGCAGCGAGGTGCTCGACGGGGAGATCATCGATATCGAGGAGTACGACAGGCTGGAGGCCGGCGAGATGGAAACCGGAGCCATGGGCGACGAGTCGACGGCGAGTCCCGAGACCGAGGCCGGCGTGGGGTCGACGAACGAACCGGCGGACGCGTCGCCGATCGAACTGTCACACCACGAGCAGGGGAAAGACGTCGTCGACGAGTCGGGTCAGCAGATCGGCATGGTCGCCGCGGTCGAGGGCCAGACCGCGTACGTCGATCCGGAGCCCGGACTGACGGATCGGCTCAAAGCACGTCTGGACTGGGGCGGCCACGGTGACGAGGACTATCCGGTCGACTCCTCGCAGATACTGGAGATCACGGACGACGCAATCGTCGTTCGGAGCGAGTAAGGCGGGACACCGGTCGGAGCCCCCGACCGAGCGAGACATCGCCCCAGCGAAAACGGTCGGAGTAGGCCTTCAGCGATCGTGTCGTGTCGGCGCGATCACTCGAGGTCGAAGCGGTCGTTGGTCATCACTTTGTGCCACGCGTCCACGAAGTCCTGGACGAACGTCTCCTCCTCGCTCGCGTAGACTTCCGCGATGGCGCGGAGTCGGGAGTTCGAACCGAAGATGAGGTCGGCACGGGTCCCCGTCCACTCGACCTCGCCCGTTTCGCGGTCGCACAACTCGTAGAGTTCCTCGGACTCCGACGCCTGCTCCCACTCGTAGCCCATGTCGAGCAGGGTCACGAAGAAGTCGTTGGTCAGCGTCCCCGGCTCGTCCGTGAAGACGCCGTGGTCGGAGGTCTGATAGTTCGCGTTGAGCGCGCGCATGCCGCCGACCAGCACCGTCATTTCCGCGGGCGTCAGGTCCAGCAGGTCGGCGTGGTCGACCAGCAGGTCCTCGGCCGGCTGGTCGTACTCGCCGCCGAAGTAGTTACGGAAGCCGTCGACGGCCAGCTCGAGCGCCTCGAACGACTCCTCGTCGGTCTGCTCCTGCGAGGCGTCCGTCCGTCCGGGTTCGAACGGGACCGTCACGTCGTAGCCGGCGTCCGCCGCGGCCTGTTCGACGGCCGCGTTGCCGCCCAGCACGATGAGGTCGGCGAGCGAGACCCGAACGTCATCGGATCGCGAGCCGTTGAACTCCTCCTGGATCGCTTCGTAGGTCGCCAACACCGTCTCCAGTTGCTCCGGCTCGTTGACCTCCCAGCTCCGCTGTGGCTCGAGGCGGATGCGAGCGCCGTTCGCGCCGCCGCGTTTGTCGCTGTCGCGATAGGTCGACGCCGACGCCCAGGCGGTCTTGACCAGCTGGGAGATAGACAGCTCCGAGTCGAGGATTTCCGCCTTGAGGTCGGCGGCTTCTTCCTCCCCGATCAGCTCGTAGTCGGCATCGGGGACGGGGTCCTGCCAGACGAACGTCCCCTCGGGCACGTCCGGGCCGAGGAACCGCTCCGGCGGGCCCATGTCGCGGTGGATCAGCTTGTACCACGCCCGCGCGAAGGCGTCCAGGAACTCCGGGGGACGCTCACGGAAGCGCTCGATGATCTCCCGGAACTCCGGATCGCGCTTGAGGGCGATGTCCGTCGTCATCATCATGGGGGCGTGCTTCTCCGACGGATCGTGGGCGTCCGGCACGGTGTCTTTCGCCTCCTCGTCTTTCGGTTCCCACTGCTTTGCGCCGACGGGACTCTCCGTCAGCTCCCACTCGTAGTCGAGCAGGTTGTCGAGATAAGAGGTGTCCCACATCGTCGGCCAGGCGTTCCACGCACCCTCGATGCCGCTGGTAGTCGTTTCCGAACCCTTGCCGGAGTCGGGCCAGCCAAGCCCCTGCTCCTCGATGGGTGCAGCTTCGGGCTCGGGACCCATGTCGTCGTTGGCGGCACCGTGGGCCTTGCCGAACGTGTGTCCGCCGGCGATGAGGGCGGCGGTCTCCTCGTCGTCCATCGCCATGCGGCCGAACGCCTGCCGGATCCGCGTCGCCGACTCGAGGGGCTCGGGGTTGCCGTTCGGTCCCTCGGGGTCCACGTAGATCAGCCCCATCACGGTCGCCGCAAGCGGCTCGTCGAGCTCGTCGTCCTCGCCGAAGCGTGCGTCCTGGGGCGCTTCCCACTCGCTCTCGGGCCCCCAGTAGACGGCCTCGTCGGGTTCGAACTTGTCCTCGCGTCCGCCGGCCCAGCCGAGGGTCTCCATGCCCATCGACTCGAGGGCGGTGTTCCCCGCGAGGACGATCAGGTCGCCCCACGAGAGCTTGCGGCCGTACTTCTGCTTGATCGGCTCGAGCAGGCGTCGCGCCTTGTCGAGGTTCCCGTTGTCGGGCCAGCTATTGAGCGGTGCGAAACGCTGGGTCCCGCCGGAGGCACCGCCGCGGCCGTCGGTGGTGCGGTACGTGCCGGCGCTGTGCCAGGCCATCCGGATGAACAGCGGACCGTAGTGGCCGTAGTCGGCAGGCCACCAGTCCTGCGACGTTGTCATCAAGTCCTTGAGGTCAGCCTTTACCTCTTCGAGGTCGAGTTGCTGGAACTCCTCGGCGTAATCGAAGTCCTCGCCGTACGGACTGACATCGGTCGCGTTCTGATCGAGAACGTCAAGGTTTAATTGATTCGGCCACCACTCGTGGTTCCGATTCCGTTTGTTGTCGCTCATAGATGGTTCGTACGTGTGGGAAAACGGATTGAGTAATAATATATGTACCGATCACAACCTCATCTTCAGGTTTCGGACACTATATTTTCGATAGCGGAAAGGGGCGTGGCGTGTCCAGAGAAGTGCGGCGGCAGACGGACGATAGCATGCGAGCACGTCAATCCGAGAGCGCGAGCAATACGCTCCCGTCACCACCGCCACCCCGATCGCGGCGGCTCTCAGTCCCGAGTCGGGACGGACCGGTCGGTGGCGTCCCGAGACGGCGGGGGATAGACCGTAACAGCCGATTACGTCCCGGACTTTCGGCTCGTCAGATCGACGATCAGGTAGTCGTCAATGTCGTTCATACGGCTGGCCGGGACGACGAGTTTTCCGTCGTCGTTCGTGTCGAACCCGCGAACGTCGTCGGTCGTCGGGGTAACGAGCAGTCGTTGGAGCTCGCCGGTTTCGACGTTCATGGTGATATTGTGAACCGTTCCGATTTTCGTCCCGTCGGAGCCCATTACCGGCGTGTCGGAGAGCGTGGAAGCGAGAACCGTCGTCATGTGAGTCGCCTTTCGCAAAACAGATCAATAAAATAACCGGAAGCGGCGGCGACGGACGACGGCGCACGGGGAGCGGTCCGTCCCCGCGGCTTACTCTTCTTCCTCCTCCGGCGTCTCGGCGGCGTCGCTATCGATCCGACGGCTGACGTCGACCTGATAGTTCTCGAGGATGTCACGGCCGAGCAAGACGGGGTAATCCATGTGACTGCGGTCCTCGACGCTGGCTGTGACGGTGTGTTGGTTGCCGCCGACGCCGACGACGACATCGACGACCGGTCGGCTCTTGGACTGTTTGCTGCTGCCGGAGCGAATCCGAGTGATGGACTTGATCGGCCCGGCACCGATATCGGCGGCGAGGCTGGTATCGATGCTCGTCCGCGTCGCGCCCGTGTCGGACTTCGCGAGCACCGACTTCGAGCCGCTCGTTCCGGAGAGCACGACCTCCTCGGTATATCCGATGACCGCGGGCTCCGTATTCTGGGACACCGATTCCGGGGGCTGGGCGGTCGGTCGGGAATCGTCGAGGACGTTCGCGATGTCGCGCACGCGGTCGTCGTCCACTTCCCCGCCGGCGCGTTCGATCGCCAGCTTTGCGATGTAGGGTGCCGGACTCACCTGCGTCGCCTCGTACAGCCCTTTGAACCCCGCAGTCGGGTTGACCTCGAGGACGAACCATCCCTCGTCGCCCTCGACGAGGTCGACGCCGGCGTAGTCGAGGTCGACGACAGCCGCCGCTCGCTTGGCCATCTCGCTTGCTTCCGCGGGGAGGTCCTCGGTCGCGTCCTCGACGGAGCCGCCGAGAGCGACGTTGGTTCGCCAGTCGTTGTCCGGCGCGTAGCGGTACATCGCGGCGACGATCTCGCCGCCGACGACGTAGACCCGCAGGTCGCGGTGGCGAACGTCCTCCTGATCGACGAGTTCCTGCAGGAAGGCATAGCGGTTGCCGACCTTCGCGTTGACCGGATCGTCGGGCCCCACCTTCCAGGTGCCGCCGCCGTGAGTGCCGATCGCCGTCTTGTACACCGCTTCCTCGCCGTACCGTTCGCGCGCGGCGTTGAGCTTCTCGCCGCTGAGCGCGAGGGTCACGTCCGGTGTTCGAACGTCGTTCGATGCCAGCGCGGTCGCCGTCGAGAGCTTGTGCATCGCCGTCATCACCGCGCTCGGTTCGTTGAGCGTCGGTACCAACTGCGAGAAGGCGTTGACCAGCCCGAGTTCCTCGGCGGGCTGTTCGGTGTTCGACAGCAACATTCGGTTCGCGATCACGTCGACCTCGGGCTCGAGGAGCGGACTCCCGTCCGCGACGCTGATCGACGTGTTTTCGTTCCGGAGCCACTCGCTATCGTGCCCGAGCTCCTCGACGGCATTGAGAATCGCTTTCGTTTCCTTGCTCGTATGCAGACTCAGTACCCCGACGGTCACGGGATCGGCAACAGCCATACGAACTAGACGCCCACTCCCCGGATAAGTATTGGCAGTTCGTTCAGTTTCGGTTGCGTCACTGATAGGCCGACGGCCGGACCGCTCAGCCGATGACGGACCGCACCTGCCCCGGATCGACGAGTCCGCTCAGTACCGCCAGCGCACCCCACGTGATCGCACCCACGGCGATCGCGCCGCCCAGCATGAGCAGACTCGAGACCAGCGGCGTCACGAGCAACACCGTAACCGCCATCACGCCCGTAATCGCGCAGATCAGCGCCGTCGTCCGGGCGATCCGTATCACGTTCAGGCCGAGTTCGGTGTGGACGATATAGAGGTTCACGGCGACGTACACCGAATGCGTCGCGACCGTCGCGATCGCAGCGCCGACGACGCCGATCGTCGGAATCAGCAGGACGTTCAACCCGAGGTTGGCCAGCGCCGTCCCGCCCTTCGCGACGGCGCGCGCTCGAGCGCGTCCGAGATAATCGAGGCTGTCGCTGGTCAGGTTCGTGATCGCCTGGAGGACGACGAAGCCGGCGAGCACCTGTAACACGGGGACGGCCCCGGCGTAGTCCTCCCCGATGACCATCGTCAGGAACGGCTCCGCGACGATCGCGAGGCCGACCGCCGCCGGAATATAGAGCAACAGGACGTTCGTCAGCGACGTCTGATAGATCCGTCTGGCTTCCTCGAGTTCGCCGGCCGCTTTCTGTTCGCCGAAGTTCGGCGAAATTGTGAAGCCGAGCGACTCCGCGGGCGCGAGCACGAAGTCGGTAATCTGCTTTGCGAGGGTGTAGAAGGCGACCGCAGCGGGATTGAGAAACACTCCCACCAACACGATATCGATCTGCTTGTCGATGACGTTCGCGCTTCGGGTCGCCGTCAGCGGAATGCTGTACTCGAGCAGCCGACGCGAGAGCCCGGCTTCGTACTCCACGGCGGTCTCGTATCGCCTGTAGAACCCGTAGTAGAGGATGCCCATGCCGACGGTGGCGGCGATGGCGTAGCCGACGATATAGCCGAAGAACGCGCCGAGGGCACCGAGGCCCGCCAGGACGAAGGCGACGGCAAAGAGGAGCCGACCGGCCCCGCTGATCGCCTGGACGATCGCGCTGTAGCCGAGGTGGTTGAATCCCTGCAACGCCACCTGTGCGAAGGTGCTGCCGGAGAAGGCGACCAGATAGAGGACGCCCGCGGCGAGAAACGGGGCCGCGCCGGGATCACCGAGCGTGGCCGCGATCTGCTCGTGAAAGAGCAACAGGGCGTAGCCGACGACCGTCAGCAGGACGATCTTGGCCGTGATCACCGATCCGAGGAGGTGTGGTACCTGCCCCGGATCGGACTCCCGGTACTCCGAGATGTACCGCGCGACGGATCTACTGAGCCCGAGGTCCGCGAACAACTGGACGATAGCCAGGATGCCGATCGCCCAGTACAGCGCGCCATACCCGTCCGGATCGAGCAAGTACCGCGCCAGCACGAACATTAACAGCGCGCTCGAAAGCATGTAGATGGCGCGCGCAACGAGCGTTGCTTTGAAGCCGTGGATGATGTGGTCTTCCCTGTTCATGGTAGACGCGGACGGTGTGACACTCGTGACTGACCGACATCGAGAGCGACCAACGTGGTCGGAAACTCGCGGTCTCGGTCAATTGTAATGGGGAGACAACAGCCCGAAAGCGGCCACAACAGAATCGGTGGGGGAGTTCGGTCCGGGACGTGGCTCCATCGACGGCGACGGTCCGACTGCATCCGGAGACGGACTCCCTGTAATGCCACTCAAATGGCCGAAACACGCCCGTACAGGTAACTGAGACAATGACTCCGCCGTCGCGAACAGAGACGCGGGTTGAACGGAACGGCGAGGAGAGCGAAGGAGCGATCGCGTCCGTGTCCCGTCCGTGACGTGCGACGGGGACGCCGATCTACAGGTACGAGGCGTCCCACCGCGTCGCTTTCCGCCGATTGCCACACTCGTTGCACTCGATCCGTCCCATCGCGTCCATCGCGTTGTCGATCGAATCACAGTTCCCACAGAACCACGCGTACAGTTCGTGTCGGTCCGGGCTCTCGTAGGCCGTGTAAAACGGGGCGCGCGTCCCGCGGGTGGCCTCGCCGTAGCTCACGTAGAGCGTCCGGCCGTCGACCGTGACTTCGTCGATCGCGCCCCACTCGCCGTCGTCCTCGAGATCGGACTCGACGTAGACGTTCTCGGTGAACGTTTCGTCACCGATCTCGACCTCGCGCTGGCCGGCCTGTTCGAAGCCGTGGCTCCGGTAAAACTCGTTGCCGCCCTCGTTGTCCTCGAGGACGAAACAGCGAATCTGATCCGCGCCCGTCTCGAGGAGTGCCTCGCGAGTGCGGACGAGCAGTCGCACGCCCGTGGCGTCGCCGCGGTGGTCGGGATGGACGTGCAGCCAGAGGAGGCGTCCGGTCTTCGACTGCTGGCCGACCAGTTCGCTCTGGGAGAACGCGACGACGTCGCCGTCGCGTTCGACGATCAGGAAGAGCGAGCGGTCGTCGGTGAGTTCGTCGGAAAACGCGTCGCCGTACCATTGCTCGATCGCGTCGTCGATGGTTCCTTCATCGATGAAGGCCGTGTACGTGGAACTGAGCGAATCGCGGGCGATCGAGCGAATCGCATCGGCGTCCGAACGGGTCGCTTCGCGGATGTCCATGCGTGTCCATATCACACCGAGATACAAAACGTATGCCCACGGCCGCAAATTTTGATCGCCGTTGTTCGAGGGAACGCCCCGTTCCCCGCGAAAAGTACCACCGACGACTCGGAAGCGGGTCGGACACTCATCGTGGACGGTGAAGGGAGAAGATTCACGGTGATGCCCCCGGAGAACGTCATATGAGCGACGACGCGGCGACCGAACCGCCCGACCGGGCAGCGGATTCCGAACCGATGGCCGAAGCGTTTACGTACAACGGCGGCCGGGTCGACCCCGGCGAGTCGGCGAACATCCGCTACGGCATCAGTGAAACGTATCTCGGGGACCCGGTCAGGATTCCGGTTACGGTCATCAACGGCGAGCATCCGGGTCCGACGGTCTTTCTCTCCGCGGCGGCACACGGCGACGAACTCAACGGGATCGAAGTCGTCCGTGAGGTGGCCCACGACTGGGACCACTCCGTACTCCACGGAACGCTGGTCTGTCTCCCGGTGATGAACGTACCGGGCTTTCTCGCACAGGAGCGCTATCTGCCGATCTACGACCGCGATCTGAACCGGTCGTTTCCCGGCCGCGAGGGGTCGACCAGCGCCAGACGGATGGCCCACCGGATCTACACGAACTTTATCGAACCCTGCGACCTCGGGGTCGACTTCCACACGTCGACGCGCGGCCGAACGAACATGCTCCACGTCCGTGCGAACATGGAGCAGTCGGGCGTCGCCAGGCTCGCGAAGGCGTTCAGTTCCAACGTCATCATCGCGGGCGAGGGGCCGTCCGGGACGCTCCGGCGGGAGGCGACCGAAGACGGCATCCCGACGATCACCGTCGAAATGGGCGAGGCCCACCGGTTTCAGCGCCGCCTGATCGACCGCGCGCTCACCGGCGTCGCGAGCGTCCTAGCCGAATTCGGATGCCACCGCGAATCGTCGGTCCACTGGCCCGGCTGGCGGACCATCATCGACGACGACAACGAGAAAACCTGGCTCCGCGCGGACGCCGGTGGCATCGTCGACATGAAACGCGGCCGCGGCGCGCTCGTCGAGGCCGGCGAAGCGATCTGTACCATCACCAACCCGTTCAAGGAAGAGGAAGACATCGTCACCGTCGAGGCTCCGTTTACCGGCCTCATCGTCGGCGTTCTCGAGAACCCAGTCGTCTATCCGGGGAACCCCCTCTGTCACCTCGTTGGGCTCTCGCCGGACACGCTCACTGCCCTCGAGCGCGAGCGGACGACTGAGAGTTCGCGATCCGACCTCCGGCAGAACGACTGACGGTCCCCGGCGATAGACCTGGCGGTAACTGCCGCCCGAACGACTTCGGGAATCCGCCGCAACAGTGGTTCCGTCCCGTCTCTGGTGGACCGAACCGAGGCTGCGAGCGGAGCGATAAAAGTAACTTCTATACCCCCACGGTCAAACGGTCCACATGAGCGCATGAGTCAGTCTTACAATCGCGGTCTCGTCGAGGACTTCGGTCGCTGGAAGGAGTTCTCGGCCGGCATGTGGGCGTGGATCTTCCACAAGTTCACCGGGTGGGTGTTAATCGGCTACTTGTTCACCCATATCGCCGTGCTGAGCACTTCTATCGGTGGCGCACAGGGCGAAACGACGATGGTCGGCGGCGAGGAACTCAACGTGTACACTGCGACGCTGCAGGGACTCGAGGGGTTGTTCCTCATCCGACTGCTCGAGGTCGGCCTGCTCGCGGTCGCCGTCTTCCACATCCTGAACGGGCTGCGCCTGCTGATGGTTGATCTCGGCGTCGGGCTCGAGGCCCAGGATAAGAGTTTCTACGCCTCGCTGGTCTTGACGGGCGCGATCACCGTCGCGAGCGTCCCGACCTTCCTGACGGGGGTGACCATCTAATGGCGGAACGATACTCCTCGTTCACCCCCGGCGGCACCGGCTGGTTCCTCCAGCGGATCACGGCGGCGTTTCTCGTCGTCGTTCTCGCCTTCCACTTCTTCCTCCTGCACTTCGTCAACCACGCGTACGAGGTAACCTTCATGGGGACGCAGACCCGAATGCAGAACGTCGGATACTTCCTGACGATGGTCCTGTTCCTGATTACCGCCACGTTCCACGGCGTCAACGGCGTCTACAACGCCCTCGTCAATCAGGGACTCGAGGGGGGACGAAAGAAGGCCGTGCTGGCAGTACTGACCCTCGCCAGCGTCGCACTCGTCGCACAGGGTATCTACGTCGCGCTCGCGATGCGAGGAATGATCTAATATGAGTACACAACAAGCCGAACCCGAAAGCCAGGAGGCACCGGAAGACCCGGCGATGAAAGGGGCAGAATCGCCGGCGGCCGACGAACAGACTGGCGGCGGTATGGTCGACGACCACGCCGAAAAACGAGCGGAACTCGAGGGGGAGACGGTCCACATCAAGGTGTTCCGGTACGATCCCGAAGTCGAGGGCAAGCAGGAACCCCGCTTCGACGACTTCCACGTGCCCTTCGAAAAGGGGATGACCGTTCTCGACGCGGTCATGTACGCCCGCGACGAGTACGACTCGTCGCTGACGTTCCGCCACTCCTGTCGGCAGGCCGTCTGTGGCTCCGACGCCTTCTTCGTCAACGGCAAGCAGCGACTCGGCTGTAAGACCCAGATCTCCGACTTGGAGCAGCCGGTTCGCATCGAGCCGCTGCCTCATCAGGAGGTCGTCAAGGACCTGGTCGTCGACATGGACCACTTCTACGACCAGATGCACACCGTCGAGCCCTACTTCCAGGACGAGGACACGCCCGCGACCGAGGACCTCGAGGAACAGCGCCAGACCCCCGAGAACCGCGAGAAGATCAAGATGTCCTCGCGGTGTATCTGGTGTGGCGCGTGTATGTCCTCGTGTAACATCGCGGCCGGCGACAACGAGTATCTGGGCCCCGCAGCGATCAACAAGGCCTACAAGTTCGCGATGGACGACCGCGAGGACGAGCAGATCAAGGAGCACCGACTCCGCATTCTCGAGCAGGAACACGGCGTCTGGCGGTGCCAGACGCAGTTCTCCTGTACCGAGGTGTGTCCGAAGGACATTCCGCTCACCGAGCACATTCAGGAGCTCAAGCGGGAAGCAGTCAAGAAGAACCTGAAATTCTGGTAATCATGTACGAACACGACGTTATCGTGGTCGGCGCCGGCGGCGCCGGCCTCCGGGCCGCGATCGCAGCGCACGAAGCAGGAGCGGACGTGGCGATGGTCTCGAAACTCCATCCCGTCCGTAGCCACACCGGCGCGGCGGAGGGTGGCATCAACGCCGCCCTCCAGGAGGGAGACGACTGGGAACTCCACGCCTACGACACGATGAAGGGGTCGGACTACCTCGGCGACGCGCCGGCGGTCGAGACCCTCGCCAAGAACTCCCCCGAGGAGACGATCAACCTGGAGCACTGGGGTATGCCGTTCTCCCGCGAGGAAGACGGCACCGTCTCCCAGCGGCCGTTCGGCGGACTCTCCTATCCCCGGACCACGTACGCCGGAGCCGAGACGGGGCATCACCTGCTACATACGATGTACGAGCAGGTCGTCAAACGGGGCATTCAGGTCTACGACGAGTGGTACGTGATGAACCTCGCGACGACCGACGAGGCCGACCCCAACGACCGCGAGTGTCACGGCGTCGTCGCCTACGACGTTCAGTCCGGTACTATCGAGGGCTTCAAAGCGAACCAGGGCGTCGTCCTCGCGACCGGCGGCCCCGGTCAGGCCTTCGACCACACCACCAACGCCGTCTCCTGTACGGGCGACGGACACGCGATGGCCTATCGCGCCGGCGCACCGCTCGAGGACATGGAGTTCATCCAGTTCCACCCCACGTCGCTGCCGTCGACGGGTGTCCTCATCAGTGAGGGTGTCCGCGGCGAGGGCGGTATCCTCTACAACAGCGAGGGCGAGCGGTTCATGTTCGAGCACGGCTACGCGAACAACTCCGGCGAACTCGCCTCGCGCGACGTCGTTGCCCGGGCCGAACTCACCGAAGTCGGCGAGGGCCGGGGTGTCGAGGACGAGTACGTCCATCTGGACATGCGCCACCTCGGCGAGGAACGCATCATGGATCGGCTCGAGAACATCCTGCATCTCGCGGAGGACTTCGAGGGCGTCGACGGACTCGTCGAGCCCATGCCGGTCAAGCCCGGACAGCACTACGCGATGGGCGGCATCGAGGTCGACGAGAACGGCCAGACCTGTGTCGACGGGCTCTACGCGGCCGGCGAGTGTGCCTGCGTCTCGGTCCACGGCGGCAACCGACTCGGCGGGAACGCCCTGCCGGAGCTGATCGTCTTCGGCAAGCGCGCCGGCCGCCACGCCGCAGGCGAGGATCTCGGCGAGCCCGAAATCCGGACCGGCTACGGCGACGATGTCGAGGACGAGACCGAGACCGAGCTGCCGGTCACACCGGGCGACGCGGGAGTCGACACGGCCGGCGGCGTCGCTGCGGACGGCGGCGTCACGGCCGACGCCGAGGGGGTCCTCGAGCGCACCGTCGAGACGGCCCGCCAGCGCGTTGACCATCTGATGGACAAAGAGGACGGCGTTCAGCACGCCGAAATCCGCGCGAAACTCCAGAAGGCGATGACCGACTACGTCAACGTCTTNCCCTCGCGCCATCAGAGATGTGTATAAGAGACAGCATCCGCGAGTGCCGCCAGGAGTATCAGGACGTCTACGTCGACGACCCGTCGCGGACGTTCAACACTGACCTCCAGCAGACCATCGAGACGCGCAACCTGATCGATGTCGCCGAAACGATCGCGCTCGGCGCGCTCGTCCGCGACGAGTTCCGCGGCGCACACTGGCGAAAGGAACACCAGGAACGCAAAGACGAGGAATGGCTGAAACACACGCTCATCTCGTGGGACGACGGCGAACCCTCGATCTTCTATCGCCCCGTAATTCTCGAGGGCGAGAACAAGACCTACGAGCCGAAAGAACGTAGCTACTGACGCCGTGGCCGGCCGTTCGGCCGGTTCCGCCCTGCCGTACCAGCAAAGCTAAACGTCACGCCACGCTATCGTGGCTCGGTATGTTATTGTCGGGGACGGTCGTCGCTGATGCCGAAACCGTGATTCACGACGGTGCTGTCGTCGTCGAGGACGACCTGATCGTCGCCGTCGGAGACCGGTCGACGTGTCTCGAGGAGTATCCCGATCACGAACACGACTCGTACGACGTGCTCGCACCGGGTACCGTCGGCGCACACGTCCACTCCGTCCAGAGTCTCGGACGCGGCATCGCTGACGATACCGAGTTGCTCGAATGGCTTTACGAGTACGTGCTGCCGATGGAGGCGTCGCTGTCACCGGCCGCGATGCGCACTGCCGCCGAACTCGGCTACCTCGAGATGATTGAGAGCGGGACCACGACCTGTATCGATCACCTTTCCGTCGATCACGCGGCACAGGCGTTCGAGGCGGCTCGCGAACTCGGCATCCGCGGCCGCCTCGGGAAGGTCATGATGGACAAGGAAGCGCCGCCGGGGCTGCTCGAGGACACCGACGAGGCGCTCGCGGAGAGCGAGCGGCTCGTTCGCCAGTACCACGGCATCGATGGCGGCCGCATCCGGTACGCCGTGACCCCGCGGTTCGCCGTGAGCTGTACCGAGGCCTGTCTGCGCGGGGCTCGGCACCTCGCCGACGACTATGACGATGTAATGATTCACACGCACGCGAGCGAGAACCGGGGTGAAATCGAGACCGTCGAGGACGAAACCGGCTGCCGGAATATCCAGTGGCTCGACGAGGTCGGGTTGACCGGCGAGGATGTCGTGCTCGCACACTGTGTCTGGACCGACGAGTCCGAACGCGAACTGCTCGCGGAAACCGGAACGAACGTCACCTATTGTCCCTCTTCGAACATGAAACTCGCCAGTGGCGTCGCACCGGTGCTCGACTATCTAGATCGGGGGATCAACGTCGCGCTGGGCAACGACGGGCCGCCGTGTAACAACACGCTCGATCCGTTCACGGAGATGCGACAGGCGAGCCTCCTCCAAAAGGTCGATCGACTCGAGCCCCGGGCGCTGCCGGCGCGGACGGTGTTCGAAATGGCGACGATCAACGGCGCACGGGCAGCGGGGTTCGATCGCGTCGGGAAACTGCGCGAGGGCTGGAGCGCCGACATCATCGGCCTCGAGACGGGGATCACCCGTGCGACGCCGATTCACGATGTCCTCTCACATCTGACGTTCGCCGCACACGGCGACGACGTGCAGTTCACGATGGTCGATGGAACCGCGTTGATGCGCGATGGCGAGGTACTCGTCGCGGACGCCGAGGCAATCAGATCACGAGCCCGCGACTTCGCTGCCGAACTGGACGTCACCTGCTGACGAGACCCGATTCGACGATCGACGTTTGGTGGTGGATAGCTCCCGGTACCGATGCTCGCGCCGGTCGCCGTCCGTCCGATGTTGGCTCCTGGAGCGATACCGACGATCCCTAACCCTCCGATAGCGCCGGCAATACCGCAATCAGACCGTCGAAAAGGGAGAGAAGACGGCACTGGGCGTGCCGATCAGTGTCACGAGTACGATCGGTTGGTGCGGGCACTTACGTGGAGCAGACCCGAGTGTCGCGGTCCGCTCGAGTCGCGTTTCCGCCGGACGGAACCGGTATCGATCACACGATTTCGACAAATGACGATGCGGAATTTTAATATCGTCGAACCATCGAACCAGTAATATGACTCAGAGCGGAACGTCACGCTCGACGGTATCGATTCCCGACGACATCGAGTCCGCACAGGCGAAGCTCGTCTACCTCTACGTCTCCGTGTGGCCGGCCGCGACGCCGGGGGATATCTGTACGGCGCTCGCACTCAACAAGGGAACCGTCCTCTCGATCGCCGGCACGCTTCGGGACCGCGGCTACCTCGAGCGGCGGGACGGGGGGTACGAACTCGCTCGAGAGAGTGCCGCCTCGTCGTGACCGGCGGGAATTCGATCGCCGTTCAGGGTCCCGACCGACGGGAAACGGTCAGCTACTGTGTGACTGTCGTGGTCCGACGGCCCCGCACTCGCTTTCGAAGCAGACCGCGGGCAAAGGCGAGGGCACTTAGAGTTCGATTCGCTCGACCAGTTGCTCGCGGTTTTCGTTCGTGTTGAGCGCGACGATCCGGATCTGGTCTTCGAGTCCGGAGTCCTTGAGCTTGGCCTTGAGCAGGTTGTCGACCTGGTAGACGCCCGCGGCGTTGGTCATCTCGATTTCGACCATGACGGGGGTGGTGTCGCCCCCCTGGAGCGAGACGCGACTGATAGCCTGACTCGAGAGGGTGTTGATCCCCCGGCCGCCGGACTCGTAGGGGATTCGGGAACGGCCTCGTTCCATGTCGAGGGCGTCGGCGACGCGGATGACGCCGGCTTCGGTCGTCAGGGGCGTCTCGGCGGTGTGATGACAGAGGATCGCATGGAGGGTCTCGCCTTTCATCCGGACGGTGTCGGCGGCGTCGTAGAACTCGGGGAGGATCCGCTCGAGGATGTCCGCGGCCAGCGGGATCGAGTAGTAGGCGTGGCTGTCGCGGTGGACGACGTGTCCGACGTCGTGGAGGGTCGCCGCGAGCGCGATGATGACCGATTCGTCCGCCTCGTCGAGACCCTGCTGGCGCGCCCCGTTGAAGTCGACGTCACCGGCCTTGAGGAGGTCGTACAGACACAACGCCCGGTTGCGAACGATCTCGATGTGCTTCGTTCCGTGATCGTTGTACCGCATCCGGTCGACAGCGTTGACGTTCTGCGCCTCGAGATAGGCCGTGATCTCGGCGTCGTCTTCGATGTACTCGAGGACGGCGTTTAGTTTCTCGTCGGGGAAATTGTGGTGGTCGTCGGGAACGTAGACGCGGCGAGGGTCCTCGTCGGCGGCGGAATTACTCATACCGGAACGTGGGTTGCGGACTAAAAAAGCCCTGCGGCGGTCGTCTCGGCAGTCTCGAGGCGAGTTAGGAGAGGTCTTCGACCGCGGCCTCGACCTCGTCGTAGTCGGGTTCGACGCCGGGGTCGTCGCTGACCCAGGAGTAAGCGACCTGGCCGTCGCCGTCGATGACGAACACCGACCGCTTGGCGACGCCGTGGACGCCCAGGTCGGCGAAGTCCATCGAGAGCCCGTAGTCGGCAATGATTTCCTTGTTGTAGTCGCTGATGAGATCGAACTCGAGGTCGTTCTGTTCGCGGAACTCGTTCAGCGTGAACGGCGAGTCGCGGCTGACCCCGTAGACGGCGGCGTCGAGGTCGTTGAACGCGGCGAGTCGGTCCTGGAACGTACACATCTCGGTCGTGCAGACGCCGGTAAAGGCGCCGGGGAAGAACGCGAGGACGACCGGTGCCTCGTCCGCGAGGCGCTCGGACAGCGTAAACTCTTCGATGTCGCCGTTTGCGAGCGGTGCGGTGAAGTCGGGTGCGGCATCTCCGGTTGCTACCATCGTCTCGGTATTGCGTGTAACGCCGAAAGACAGTTTCGTTATCGGAACCGACGGAGGCCGGGACGTCGGGGCCGGACGACTCGAGACGGCCGCCGGCGACGACCGCGCGGCCGCGTTCACGGTCGCGAGAGTGCCGGGCGGCGGGGAAAATCAGGGGTCGCCGTCGGATAGCGAACAGTTCGCTGTCCAGCTGGACGAATTTCCTCCACAAACGGACTGTCGCGGCCGCTTGCTTACCTTAGTGGTCCAAAAAGGTTATAATTGCCAGCGGATAAGCCACGTATAGAGATGGTAGCCGAAACCGCACCGCTGTTCATCCCCGGCGGAATGGGGCCTCCCGAGCTCGCGATCATTCTCATCATCGCGATTTTGCTCTTCGGGGCCAACAAGATCCCAAAACTGGCACGCTCGACCGGCGAGGCCATGGGTGAGTTCCAGAAGGGGCGCGAGAAAGTCGAATCGGAACTCGAAGAAATGCGCGACGGAAGCGGCAACGTCAGCGAAGGTAGCGTCAAGGACGACGAGGAGTTCGTCGACACGGAGCCCGTCACCACCGAGGAGGAGACGAGCACCGAAACTGGAACCGGAACCGAAACCGAAACCGGAACCGGAACCGGAACCGAAACTGAAACGGAAACGGAAACCAACTAAGTTCTTTTTGCGGCGGGGCGTGTGGCCTAGCGGACAGGGCAGGAGGTTCCTAACCTTCTGATCGTGGGTTCGAATCCCGCCACGCCCGTGCAGCGAACCCAGTGAGCGAACCGGCATGGCGGGATTCGAATCAGGGAAGACACGCGCAGCGAGCACGTCTGAGCGCGGCTCGAATCCCGTCACGTCCGTGCAAGGAGGAGCGACTCTCGAGGCGGACCGACGCCGGACTGATTCGGCCCGTGACCGACGTCGCTGTCCGACCCGATCGGCCACTCGAGCCATCGGAAAGCGGGCTTCTTCGGGAGCCAGACGAAAAGCGGCGCGGCGAACGGTCCGTCAGTGGTTCGCGCTTCGGTCCCGGTTCGGATCGCCGAAGCGGGTCAGCGGCTCGAGTTCCTCCTCGGGGACGTCCTCGAAGGCGGCGCGGGCGATGACGCGGCGGTGGACTTCGTCGGCACCGTCGACGATGCGGAACTGGCGGACGGATTCGTAGAAGTCCGACAGGGGGAGGTCCTTTCCGATGCCGTTGGCACCGCAACATTGGACTGCGAGGTCGATGGCGTCCTGGGTGATGTTGGCGGTGAAGACCTTACACATCGAGACGGGGACGCGAGCCTCGTCGCCGGCGGCGATCCGGTCGGCGGCGTCGCGGATGCCGGTTCGGGCCATGTGGAGTTTCGTCTCGGCGTCGGCGATCCGATGGCGTAGCGACTGCTTGTCCGACAGCGTCGAGTCGAAGCCGCGTCGGTCGCTGATGTAGGCCTTCGCGATGTCCAGCGACCGCTGCGCCATTCCGGAGTAGCGCATACAGTGGGTAAGCCGGGCGGGACCGAGCCGTGCCTGCGCGTGGGTGAAGCCTTCGTTCAGTTCGCCCAGCAGGTGTTCCTCGGGAACGCGGACGTTCTCGTAGCGGATTTCGGCATGGGACACGCCGTGATTGCCGCCGCCCATGTGGGGGACGTCACGGATAACGTCGACCCCGTCGGCGTCGGCGGGTACGAGGAAGAGCGAACAGGCCTCGTAGGGGTGGGCTTCGGGATCGGTTCGAGCGAGGACGATCAGGACATCGGCCTCGACGCCCTGTGTCGTCCACCACTTGTGGCCGTCGATGACCCACTCATCGCCGTCTTTCTCGGCGGTCGTCCGGATCATCTTCGGGTCCGAGCCCGCACCCTGCATCGGCTCGGTCATCGAGAAGCCGGACTTGATCTCACCGGCGACCAGCGGCTCGAGATAGGTCTCCTTCTGCAACTCGTCACCCACCAGCTCGAGCAGGTGCATGTTCCCCTCGTCGGGGGCGTCGACGCGCATGGCGACCTGTCCAAGGAGACTGCGACCGGCTTCCTCGAACGCGGGGAGCGACTCGCGGAAGCTCAATCCCATCCCGCCGTACTCGTCGGGGATCTGTGGAGCGTAGACGTCGTACTCGCGGGCCGCCTCGCGAAGGTCCGTGACGGTCCCGCTCGAGACGGCCATCCCGCCGGCTCGCTCGCGCTCGAGCGGCAGGACGACCTCTTCCATCAGGTCGGCGGCACGGGCGGCGACCTCGCGGGCCTGGTCACTGTCATTGTAGCGCATAGTGGCGGTACTCCCGATCGACGGCTAAGCGTTCGGAGAACGCCCACGCGATCGCAACTATCCCCGTGATTTTTGCTGCTGAACGAACACGACCGAACCTGATCGGTGCGGGACGGCATCCCGGTGTGGAACGGAGAGTCGGCAACGATCGGCAGTAGCCTACCGTGCCGTCCATCCCCCGTCGGCCGCGAGTACGGAGCCGGTCACGTAGGTCGCGGCATCGCTCGCGAGGAAAACGACGGGGCCGGCGATCTCCTCGGGGTCGGCAAACCGCTCGAGCGGGGTCCGGTCGATGATCGATCGACGCAGCCGCTCGTTGTCCTCGAGGTCCTCGGTGAGTGCCGTCGAGACGTAGCCCGGCGCGACGGCGTTGACTCTGACCGCGGGTGCCCAGTCCAGCGACATGCTCTTGGTGAGGCCGACGAGTCCGTGCTTCGAGGCGACGTAGGGGTGTTGCCGCGGCAGGCCGACCAGTCCGCCGACGCTGGCGACGTTGATGACCGACCCGCCGTCGCTCGCGAGGAGGTGGTCCGCGGCAGCGCGGGTGACTTCGTACGCACCGTGTAGGTTGACATCGAGCACGCGGTCGAGACTCTCGGGTTCGACCGCCTCCGGTCGGCCGAGCGCGTCGTCAGGGTTGAAGCCGGCGCATGTGTTTACCCCCATAGAGTTCCTGGCTGAGCCACTGAGACGGCTGAAAACAGCACCCTCTATTTGATTTATATATCTCTCAGTGNGCGGTCGAATTTTACGGATTTCTAATTGAATTCCCCGATTTTGAACCTACTGTCCTCCTGCGATTTCTGGGGGTAAACACATACAAGCCGGCGTTGTTGACGACGATATCGATGCCGCCGAACTCGTCGGTGGCGCTGTCGATGACATCGCTGACCGCGTCGCCGTCGGTCACGTCCGCGGGGACGGCGATCGCGTCGCCGCCGTCGTCTTCGATAGCGGCGGCGACGGCTTCGATTTCGTCGCTCGAGCGGGCGCTCGGAACGACCGCAGCCCCCGCGTTTGCCAGTTCCACCGCGATCGCGCGACCGATCCCGCGTCCCCCGCCCGTGACCACTGCGACCCGCCCGTCGAGATCGAATAGTTCGCTCATCGCTCCCCCGTTTCGTCGGTAGCGATGTCAAGGTTTTCGCGCCCTCCCCCTGCAATATCGTATCAATTTGAAAACCAATAACGTCCTGCCGAGTAGACGAATCGATCGAAAACGAGCGGGCTCTGAGTTATCAGAAATAGTAATCGGCGGATGAATTTTTTGAGGGGTGAACGTCAGGGTGGATGCAATGGCTATTGACGAGGCCGACCAATCGGATGCTGGGGACTTTTCTGAGGGGGAGGCATCCGACCCTGCGTCGGAAGGCGAGCGGTCTCAAGAAGCTGACCTGACGTCGAATTCGGCGATCAGCGTTGGTACGTACACCTGGGAAGAGTTCATGAACGAGTACGGGTACGGCGACGAAGTGGCCGACCTGTACCCCGACGACGGGACCGAGGGGGACCAACTCGGACTCGATACCGGCGAAGACGTCGGATCGAGCCCGAGCGGGGACGACTGGGACCGAGTGACGTTCGATCCGGAATCGTACCTCGGGTATCATCCCGACGACCTCGAGGAGCAGGTCCTGCCGACCGCCGGCGACAGCGCTGCCACGCTCCGATCGATCGTCGACGAGTACCTCGATCCGGAGACGACGCCGGTCGTCAAGGACGTCTGGACCTGGGAACACTACAAGCGGGCGTACGGTCACGACGACTCGTCGCCGCTAGACAAATCCGACGCGCTCGGCTTCGACCCCGAGACGTTAGAGGGTCGTCTCGCCGCCGCTAACGACGTCGCCTTGGAACTCGACGATGTCGTGGAAGAACGCACCGTCAACGTTCAGGAGGACCTCGACGAGGACGAATTCTTCTCGACGGCCGGGGGGAACACGACCGTCTCCAATCGCTACGATCTCGAGAAGGCGGTCCCCTTCGAAAAGAAGACCCACTTCCGGGAGGTCGAGCGCTACTGGGTGAACAAGCCCTACGCCTACGTCGTCATCTTCCACTCGGAGAAGGAAAACGAGAAGAAGTACTACATGATCGAGCCCTACCAGAACGAGATCGAGGCGGAACTCAAGGAGTTCCTCTCGGGCAAACTCAGAAAGGCGATCAAGTACTCCGAGGACGGTATCAAGGAGAAGGCGACGGAGGGCGGTCGCCGAACGGTAATCGAGGACGAAACCAGACGGTTGTTGAAACGGTACGACCTCTTCGAAGCGACGTCCGGCAGCACGTCGGAAGGCGTCGTCGAGACGATTCGGGGACTGCTCGACGATGACGAGTCGACCGTGGTCGAGGCCGAGGACACCGGGACGAGCCGACTCGGCGGGATCGAAGCCCGACCCGAACCGGCCATCCTCGCGGACGATCCGGACACGCTGAGCGAGTATCAGGTCGAAAAGCTCCTGTACCTGCTTACGCGGGACTTCATCGGCTACGAGCGTATCGACGGGATCAAACACGACATCAACGTCGAAGACATCTCCGTCGACGGCTACAACTCGCCGGTCTTCGTCTATCACTCCGAGTACGAACAGATCATCTCGAACATCTACCACGGCGAGGACGAACTGGACGACTTCGTCGTCAAACTCGCCCAGCGGTCGGGCAAAGGGATCAGCAAACGGCTCCCGCAGGTCGACGCGACGTTGCCCGACGGCTCGCGTGCCCAGCTGACCCTCGGCAAAGAGGTCTCCGATCACGGGACCAACTACACCATCCGTCAGTTCAAGGACGTTCCGTTCACCCCGATCGACCTCATCAACTGGAACACGTTCTCGCTCGACGAGATGGCGTTCCTCTGGCTCGCCATCGAGAACCACAAGAGCCTGATCTTCGCCGGCGGTACAGCATCCGGGAAGACGACATCGCTGAACGCCGTTTCGCTGTTTATTCCCTCGAGCGCGAAGATCGTCTCCATCGAGGACACCCGCGAGGTCGAACTGCCACAGCGAAACTGGATTGCCAGCGTCACCCGCCCCTCGTTCTCCGACGACGAACAGGGGGACGTCGACGAGTTCGACCTGCTCGAGGCCGCACTGCGCCAGCGCCCCGACTACATCGTGATGGGTGAGATCCGTGGTGAGGAGGGCCGAACGCTCTTCCAGGTCATGTCGACGGGGCACACCACCTACACGACCTTCCACGCCGACTCCGTCGACGAGGTGCTCAAGCGGTTCACGACGGACCCGATCAACGTCTCGAAGACGATGTTCACCGCGCTGGATCTGGTGTCGATCCAGACCCAGACCCGCGTCCAGGGTCGGAAGGTCCGCCGGAACAAGTCCCTGACCGAGATCAACCACTACGAGGCCGAACACGACGAGATCAACGTTCAGGACGTCTATCAGTGGCAGGCCGAGACCGACGAGTTCCTCAAGATGGGGGATTCGAACACGTTAGAGGAAATCCAGTTCGATCGCGGGTGGAGTCGGGAGAAACTCGAGGACGAACTGTTCAAGCGGGAGGTCATCCTCGCGTACCTCATCAAAAACGGACTGAACACGTACGCACAGGTCGCCGCGACCGTGCAGGCGTTTATCAACGATCCGGAGACCATCCTCACGCTCATCGCGAACGGTCAACTCGAGGACAGTCTCGAGGACCTCCGGGAGATGGAGAGCGTCCTGATCGACGTCGATCCGGAGAAAGAGGAACTCGTTCCACGACCTGAGGCGACAAGCGAGACGTACAACCTTTCGACGGACATCTTGGAACGGGCCGAGGAGTCGCTGTTCGAGGAGTTCCGCGGAGAGGTTCCCAGCGGACTCGCGAGTTCGCTCGGCGATGTCGAAGCCGAGAGCACGATCGAGGTCGACCGCGCCGACAGCGACGAGTTCGAGTTCGGCGGCGAGGTCGACGAGACCGTCGACGAGGACGAGTGGGAACTGGGTGACAGTTCGACCGCGTTCGCCATCGACGGCGACGACGGCGGCGGTGACGAGCCAGCGTGGCTGAGCGAAGGGGCTGAGGCCGGCGTCGCTACCGACCCCGATACCGGACCGGGACCGGAGGGAGCCGACGAACGCGCGCCTGCCGGTGAATCGCCCGCAGCGAGTAGTACGCCGGCGGAGACGACGGCCCAGGCCGCCCCGCCGAACGCGGGCGACCGGCTCCCGGCGGACGAGACAGCCGACTCAAGCGACGGGACGGGATCGACGGCGAGCGATGCGACGATACTGCCGTCCGACGACGCCGGTGACAGCGATCTGGGTGGCTTGTTCGACGATATGGGAGAGACGATCGACGGGATCGACGATCCGCAACCGGGGCAGACGGCTGGCGGCCCCGAACCGACGGCGAGCGATCACGGGGAAACGTCAGGATTCGATTCGATGTTCCCGGACGGCGATCTCGATTCCATCTTCGATCCCGATTCGGAGGACCGCACATCGACGGCTGCGTCCGGGACACAACCCGCAGCCGAGACGGATGCGGCCCCGGACGACGAACCGGAGCCGCCGACGATCGATCTCGATAACGGGGCGACGGACTCGGATGCAGCGGATTCCGACACGCCTGCGGCGGACGCGGCTGCTGACGACGAACCGGAACCACCGACGATCGATATCGATGACGGGGGTGTCGACTCGTCGGCCGAAACCGCCGCCGATGACGAGCCGGAAGCGGACTCGGACGACGAAGCCGGCGACGACTCGATATTCGGCGACGATTCGGAGTCGGTCTTCACGGACGATGAGACCGACACGGTCGACGATGACGGATCACTGTTCGACGCCGACTCGAGCGATGACGAGTCGATTTTCAAAGGTGATGATGACGGAAACGCGGCGGACGGAAACAGCGGCATCTTCGACGCCGACGAAAGTGACGAGGAGACCGACTCATGAGCCTCCAAACGAAGGACAGCGGCGGCTCGGGCATGTCGGGAAGCTCCGACGTACTCGGTGATCGGTTCTACCCGCTCTACGATCGGCTGTTCGGGGACGACAGCGAGTTCGTCGCCGATGTCGAGACGAAACTCGCGCAGGCCCGGATGACGGATACGGTCGAACTCTACCTCTCGCGAGCGCTCGGGATCGGATTCATCAGCGGTCTCACCCTCTGGCTGATCGGACTCATGCTCGGCTACGGCGTCTTCGCCATCGGGCTCCTCTCGAACGAGACGCTCATCGGTATCCCGGTCGGCAACGGACTCCTCCTGCAGATCATCGAGATGCTTCGGGTCCCGGCCGTCGTCTTCTTTACCGGGCTGATACTCGGTACGATCGGCTTCGGGATCGGCTTCGGATCGATGGTCGCGATCCCCTACTCGCGTGCGTCCTCGCGCAAACGCGAGATCAACATGCTCCTGACCGACTCGGTCTCGTTTATGTACGCCCTGTCGGTCGGTGGTCTGAACCAACTCGAGATCATCGAGGCGATGGCCCAGGCCGACGACACCTACGGCGAGGTCGCAAAGGAGTTCCAGAGTATCGTCAAGGAGACCGAATACTTCGACATCGACTACCGAACGGCCATTCGGAAACAGGCGCTGGAGACGCCGAGCGACGACCTCGCGCAGTTCCTGACCGACATGCTCTCGATCGTCAATAGCGGCGGTGACATGCAGAGCTTCCTCGAGGACAAGAAAGAAAAGCACATGCGCACCGCAAAGCAGGAACAGGAACTCACCCTCGAGACGCTCGAACTGTTCGGGGAGATGTACATGACGCTGTCGCTGTTCCCGCTTCTCCTGATCATCATCATGGTCATCATGCAGATGATTCCGGGCGCGGGCGTCTCGAATCAAATGCTCTACATGACCGTGTACGGTTTGATCCCGATGATCGGGGTCGCCTTCATCGTCCTCGTTTCGACGGTCAAACACGACGAACCCGGCGACGGCTTCCTCACGATGGGGAACACGGACCAACGGACCGAAACCGGCAAGGAAGACGGCCTGTTGGGCCTCGGACTCGTCGAACAGTTCACCGGCGATCACAGCGTTTTCGATCGAATCAAGAACCGCGAGGGAACCTACGAGACGATCGAGGTTCTGCGGAAGCCACATCACTTCTTCAGGGACAATCCGCTGATCACCCTTGCGTTGACCGTACCGATGGCACTCGTCGTCGTCGTTACGGCCGTGGTAAACGGGGCGACACCGATGTCGTGGGAGGAACTCCTCGAGAAACCGATCTGGGGAACGGTCATCTACCTCTACGTCCCGCTGTACATCGTCGCCCTGCCGCTGGCGATTTTCCGCGAGTGGAACTTCCGCCACCGAACCGCCGTCGTCAACAAACTCTCCGAAGACCTCCGGAAACTCTCGAGTTCGAACGACACCGGGCTCACGCTGCTCGAGTCGTTCAAGGCCGTCTCCGACACGACGAGCGGCAAGTTGGCCCGCGAGTTCGAGATCGTTCACACGAAGGTCAACTACGGGACGAGCATGAAGGAAGCGCTCATCGAGTTCAACAACAAGTACCACATTCCGCGCCTCGCCCGAACGATGCGCCTGATCACCGAAGCACAGGAGGCGTCAAACGAGATTTCGGACGTCCTCCGAACGGCTGCAACCGCGAGCGAGAACCACGACGATATCCAGCGCGAACGCAAGTCCCGAACCCGGATGCAGATCGTGATCATCATCATGACGTTCATGACGGTGCTCGCGGTGATCGCCATTCTCAAAACGCAGTTTATCGACACGATGGCGGGTCTCGAAAGCAGCAGCGGTGGTGGTGGCGGCGGTGGCGGAGCTCCCGGCGGTGCCGGCGGTGCAATGCAGGGTGCGAACCTCAGCGAGAACATCAACGTCGACATGCTGTCGGTGCTGTTCTTCCACGCGGTAACCCTGCAGGCGATCATCTCCGGGTTTATCTGTGGATATATGCGCGACGCCAGTATACTGAGCGGGTTGAAATACGCGGTCGGACTGTCCGCGATCGCACTCATCGGCTGGACCCTGGTGGCCTGACATGAGCGACCAACGCCCATGCGACCGAAAGCAGGATCGACAACGACGACCCCGTACGATCTCGATCTCCCTCGCGGATCGGGGCCAGACCACGCAGGATTTCGCCGTCGGGATCGGTGTGTTCCTGCTGGCGATCGCCTTCGTCTTCTCGTTTCTTCCGTCGCTCGTAACCCCGTACGAGTCGTCGAACGGTGCGAAGACGGCACAGGCCGACCGGATCGCGGACCGGATCGTCGACGATCTCGGAACGGGATCGGGTAACGAGATCGACTTTACGGAGTATGCCGGAGAGGAGAACCTGACCCACCAGCTCGGACTCCGGGCGAGCGGTGACCAGGATCACGTTTACGATAGCCTGAACGTGACGATAAAATACGTGAACAATAGTACGACGCTCAAACACCCCGATACCACCGCCGGGGAACCGTATAGCAACCAGTCGGCGGCCAGTTCGGCACGGATCGTGACGCTCGAAGGTGATGTCGACGAGTGTGACCCCGCCTGTCGGCTCGTCGTGAGGGTCTGGTGATAGCATGGCTGGAACTGATATTCCATCCGGCGGCGATCGCGGACAGGCCTACACGCTCGAGGGGTTCATCGGCGCGATGGTCGTACTGATGGCGACCCTGTTCGCACTGCAGTCGGTCGTGATCATGCCGTCGACCGGCGGGATCGACCGCTCCGACCAGGCACAGAGACAACAGGAAGCACTGGACGCACTGGTCGTCGCAGCGGAAGACGGAAACCTCTCGGAGACGCTCCGTCGCTGGAACGGTGAGGGTGGATTCGAAGGTACCGACGGCCAGTTGGCAGAGAGCGGGGACTATCGGCAGTACCATCCCGATACCTTCGCCAACAAATCGACGCTCGGGAGCATATTGGACGATCGATTCAACGAGCGTGGTGGCGGATACAACGTCGAGATACATCCGAAAGGGAGCGAGAACAAAACGCTGGTTCACCAGTCCGGGCCCCCACCATCGAGCGTCACGGCCAGTTATACCGTAACGCTGTACGACGATCAGTACGTGACTCCGGACCGGGAGCGAACGCTGAGCGACCTCAACGAGAGCGAGTCGGCGATTTCGGAGTTGAGCAACGGCCCGAATAATCCGGTCTACAACGTCGTCGAAGTCCGGGTGGTCGCATGGTAACCATCTCCCACCGACACCGCGATCGCGGGCAGTTGCTCCTCGTCGGCGCGATTACCCTCGCGTTCATCATTCTGGGTGCCGTCGTCGTCTACAACGGTGTGCTCGCCACCGAAACCGTCGCCTCCGGCCCGACCGGCCAGACCGGCCCCGGTGCCAAAGTGACGAACGATGAACTCGAGGACGGACTCGGGGGCCTCGCCCATCGCGGAAATGTCAACTGGGACAACAGCAGCGGCGGGAGCTATGGCAACGCTCTCGAGACGGCGATCACCGGAGATTCGGAATACGCGGACTCGTACCTGAACACGACGGCGAGTAGCCGTCCGACAGCCACGCGGATCGAGACCGTCGATGTCGTCATGGAGGCACGGGTTGCAACGAACAGCATCGGTAACGAATCCGTCGACTTGATGAACAACGAGTCCGCGATCAACACGACTCGACACGTCGGTCACTTCGCCCTCGAGTTCGATCCGGACGACAGTGACGGTGACATAACCGTTCGATCCGTTAACAGCAGTGGCGGAACGAAGGAGGTGACGATCGCAGACTCCGGCAGCGACTATACGATACAATCCGAGCCGTGTTCCATGTCTCAACCCGTTCGAATCGACTTCGTTCGTGGAACGATCAACGGAACCGAACGGGAGTGCGGACTCGAGTTGATCGACCCGGACGAGTCGTACGACGAAGTCGAACTATCTCAGGGGGACGACGCCGACGGCTCGTACGAACTCGTGGTCAAAGGGGACCAGGATATCGACGGAATCGACGATGTCCACTACGGCGCGTGGGATATCGCGGCGGATGTCACGTATACCTCGAACGAGGTTTCGTATACGCGGTTGCAGCGAGTTCCGATCTACGGTGAAGGGAGTCAAAATCCCTTCGGGCTAGTTCCAAACGGGTTCTGCGATAATCTCAATCTTACTGGTGGTTCGACGACGATTGATGATGGTAAGATAACTGAGTGTGATATCAAAAAGGCCGATGGAAGCGGCTTTACGGTCGATATTGCTGATGAAAGTACCCTCGTTGGGGAAGTGGAGATCGATGGTGATCTGGATATAACCGATGAAAGCACACTCTATGGTCGTGTGATCCGGGCACAGAATATCGATATTGATGATGGAAAGCTCATCGGCGATATCAACAATAAAGAATCCATAACTATGGACAATGGGGCGAAAGTAAGTGGAGATATATCCAGTGACAAGACCATCTCTATGGGAACAAACAGTGTTGTTCGTGGGGATATATACTCGAAAAAAGATGTTGACATTGACGGTGGCAGCGTCGTCTACGGTGACGTGACTGCTGACGGAACTGTTACTGTCAACGACGGAACCGTCCACGGAGAGATCAACGATTGAGAACAAGAAACAGCAACCACATGAAAATACCACTCGAAACAACCCATGCGTATGTTCGAGACACTATAGTTGAATCCGGACTAATTCATCTTTCCGAAACGAACCCGATTGAAGTCATATATCGAATTATATCAGCAACTCATCGATTCGGATGTGTTACTCTCCGCCGGTCGGAGGTGTCGGTCGATGCGTGACCGGTTCCGTCGGGCTGACCGCGGCGTTTCGATCACGGTCACGCACGCGCTCACCATCGCCATCACGACGGTCCTCATCGCGATGCTCCTGATGGCCGGTGGCACGCTCCTCGAGAATCAAAAGGAAAACAGCGCGCGGCTGTCACTCGAGACGGTCGGCGAGCGCCTGAGCGATGAACTGTCGAACGTCGACCGGGCGGCGATCGGGACGAACGACGAGGTGACCGCTACTGCCGACCATCCGCAAACGGTTGCAGGCTCGTCGTACACGGTCGAATTGCTCCCTGCGAGCGAATGCGGGGACGGACGGTTTCTCGATGGCTCGACCGAGTGTCTGAAACTGACGGCGACGGACGCCGATACCGTCGTCTACGTCCCGGTCAAGATCGACGCGGAAATCGACGACGACTCGAAGACAGTGTCGGGCGGCACGATCGAAATCCGCCATCGGTCCACCGGTGACCCGACCACCAGTGAAATATCGATCCACGGAGGAACACGATGAGACGAAGCCGAAACGGCGAGCCGAGCGCTGGACGTGCCGGCCCCGATCGTGCAGTCTCCGATGTCCTCGCGTTCATCCTCGTCTTCGCGACGATCATCGGCTCCGTCATGTTGCTGTCCATGACCGGGTTCCAAGCGATGACCGATTACAGCGACGGCGAGCAGCTACGGAACTCCGAGCGAGCGATGGAGGCACTCACGGAGAACTTCAACGACGTGCTGCGATACGACGGGATCGACAAGCGACGCGGCGAACTATCGCTTCGCGAAGGGACGTTTGCGGCCGGCTCCGACGGGACGGTACTCGAGATCGAACTCGATACCGGTGCCGGTACCGCTTCCGCTGACGCCAGTCCCGTGACGCTCGGCGAATTCGCGTATACGACCGGGTCAGATCGGATTATCTACGAGGGTGGCGGCGTCGTTCGCTCCGCCGAAAACGGTGGTAGCGTCGTTCTCAAACGACCACAGCTGGCGTGTGACGAGGGGAACGAATCGGTCCTTATTACGATTCCGTCGGTCCAGGCCACCAACGGGTCGATCCAGAGTAGTGGCACGCTCGAGGTGACGATGAACGAAACGGAGCGCAAGACACAGATCGAAAGCGGTGTCGATGAAGTGACGGTAACGGCAAATACGGACTACGACAACGCCTGGAACGCGACGCTCGAACGGTCCGGCTGGGAGCGCGACACAGCCAGTCCGACCCCCAAAGCGACCTGTGGTGAAAGCACGGGCAGCGACCTCCAAGTCGTCATAACGGTCGTCGAGACCCACGTCAAGTACTGACCGCGCCGTCACTTCTCCGAAGAGTCGTCGAGAGCGATCGGCCATTGAACGTCACTGCACACCCGATCCAGACGGCTGGCCGATCGGCGTCGCAATCGCTTCAGGAGGTTCGACCGTCCCAGTCCCCCGTGAGCATCGCCCGCAATCCCGCTCGAGCGGCGAGCGCCTCGACGCGTGCGGCGCGTTCGTCCGGCTCGCCCCCGGTCGCGAGATAGAGCCCGTTCGAGAGCTGTGTCGGGGCGGCCATCGGCGAGCCGTCGGCGTGAGTGGGGGCGGCGTTCAGAACCGTGCCGTCGGCGTCGTCGGGGCTCCACGGGACGTCGATACCGGAGAGGCCGCGCTCGAACAGGTACTCGGCGGCCTCGACCAGTGCCCCCGCCGCCGTCGAGTGGCCGATCGCGCCGATCGAACCGCGATCGTTGAAGAATCGGACGACGTATTCGCCGTCGTCGGTACCGGTGTCGGCGTCAACGGTCGATCCGTCCGATCCGTCGTCGGGAGTCGACGCCGACGGGTCGTCCGATTCCGTCCCACTTGCGTCTCCCGCACCGGTTTCGCGGGCAGCGTCGGCGTTCGAGCCCGCAGCGCTCCCGCGTTCGGCTCGAGTCGCGTCCGTTCTCGGGTCGGTAGCGTCGCCGCCGGAGTCGGCGGGCAATCCGGACCGAGAGTCGGATGCACAGGTCTCATTCGTCTCCCCGTCTCCGGTTACCGCCGATTCGTTGAATCGAATCGAGACATCCGTCCGGCTCTCCCCCGATTCCGGCCTGCCATCGGCGAACGCGACGACGAGCTGGTCGAGGAGTCGGTCGACCGCGGCGTCGAACTCGTCGGCGTAGGCATCGCCCTGCACGGCGGCCGTCGTCAGTTGCTCGACGATCGAGTCGACGAGACATGGCCGCTCGAGTGCGAGTCGCCGGGCGACGTGGTCCCGGGAGTGGTGCTCGAGTCGGCGAGCCAGGGCCGCCCTCGAGTAGTTGTCCAGTGTCGACTCCGCGTCGGCGAGTTCGGAGAGGGTGAGGGCGTGGTAGTCGACATCGGACGCGCCCGCGAGCAGGAGATATTCGCGGCCGTTCGTGTAGATCGCACGGTCGATACCCGTCCAGGTCATCGCCCCCCGCAGCGCGGTGGCACGTGACTCTTCGAGGGACGCATCGTAGGCCTCGACGGCGACGAGCAGCGCGGGCACCGAGTCGATCATCGGCACGTATTCGACTCGCGTCCCGTCGACGGTCCGGTCGGTCACACCCGAATCGGCACGACAGTCCCAGCCAAGGGCCTCGAGAAAGGGCTCGACGAGCCACGTGCGGGTTTCACCGCGGGATGTCGGCGGCGACGAGTCGATCAGCGCCGCAGTGCGGGCGACGAACGGTCGAAGGTCGAGCGGAGGCATTCGTCGGGAGTATTCGGCGAACCGTCATGTAACGAGTGGTTGTTCTCCGCACTGTGAACAGATCCAACGGGTTCTCGCGGACAGCCCGACACCGCCATCGTATCCTCCGTTCGTCGCCGCTACGACGTGAAGTTCGGGTCCGTGCGGCGGTCGGTCGTCCCGCCGCCCGTGTTGCGTCCGTCCCGCTGGTAGATTCGCAAGCGAGCCTCGCGGACGGCGAACGCCGACTGGAGCGACGGCGGGATCGTCTCGGCCTTGCCGATGACGAGGTAGCCGTCCGTTCGAAGCGACCGGGCGATCGTTTCGAGCATCGGTCGTTTGTACGCGTTGTCGATATATATGAAGAGATTTCGGCACGTGACGAGATCGAACCCCGACTTCGGGTCGTCGTTGATCAGGTCGTGGCGCTGAAAGCGTACGTTTCGCTTGATTTCGTCGCTGATACGGTAGGTCCGCCCGTCGACATCGACGTACCGCCGGTAGTTGTCGAGAAAGGAGAGTTGGTCGTCGAAATCAACCGTCCGGGATTCCTCATAGACGCCGTTCCGAGCCGTTTCGAGCGCCGGTGTACTGATGTCGGTCCCGAGAACGTAGACGCTGGACTCGTCGATCTTGGGATCGTCACGCGCGAGCATTGCAAGCGAATACGGCTCTCGGCCGTCGGCACACGCGGCACTCCAGACTCGGACGGTCGTCTCTTTCGCGGACAGTTTCCGGAGAACGGTCCGGATCCCCGACCAGACATCCGGGTTCCGAAAAAAGCCGGTTACGTTGATGCTCATCGCCTCGAGCAACGCCTCCTGTTCGTCGGCATCAGTTCGCAGGTGCTCGAAGTAGTCCTGGTACGTCTCGTTTCTCGTCCGCCGCATCCGCGAGGAGATACGCCGGTCGAGGTAGCTGTCGTTGTAGTGACTGGTCGCGAACGACAGTTCGTCTTCGACGAACGCGAGGAGGTCGGCGAACACCTCGTCGTCACGGTCACCGTCGTCGGGGTCGGTGCCGGCGTCGCCAGCGCCGTCGCCGATCACAGTTCCATCACTCCGTTATCGCCGTCGGACGTTTTCACCACGAGCGTCCCCGTCCCGGGCGTGAATTCGACGGTTCGACCGTATTCGCCGCCGACGTCTTCCGCCTCGAGCGGGACGCCGAGTTTCTCGAGTTCCGTCTTTGCGGCGGCGATGTTTCGCTGTCCGACGCCGTCGCCGAAACTCTCGAACTCGAACATGTCGCTGCCGCCGGCGATTTTCGCTTCGACGGCGGTGTAGTTTGCGCCCTGCTCGACCATGCGCCGGAGGAGCGCACGGATCGCCGTATCGGCGTACTTGCCCGGTTTGCGCTCGCTGTTGTCCGCAGTGTCGCCGTCGGGCAACATGACGTGTGCCAAGCCGCCGATATTGGTGTTTGGGTCGTACAGGGCGATGGCCAGACACGACCCGAGGCCGTAGGACTTGAGCGTGTCGTCGCCGTCGCTGACGACGAGTTCGGAGATGCCGACCTGGACCGGCGTCGGTGCGCCCGGTTCGGTGCCGTACGTTTTCATGTGTTATCGACTTCCTGGAACTCCGCCGTCGTCGGCGTCTCCTCGATCCGATCGACGTCTAAATTGTTCAGCGCCCGCTCGAGATCGGACTCGTCGGGGATCGCGTACACTTCGCAGTCGAACTCCCGACCGTCGGCCATAACGACCGTGTCGAAGACGAACGCGAAGTCCTGATTCTCTCCGAGCTGGATGATGACCGGGTCGACGGCCGCGGCACCGATGTCGTGGATGAACTCCGGCGTCGAATGGTCGATCGTCGTATCGAGGACGTTCGCCCAGCCGTCGAGGAACCCGCTTGCCATGATGTTCCCGAGCTCCTTGATCGCGCTGGTGCCCATCTCGCCGAACCCGTCCTCGTCGACCTCCATGGGAACCATCGCGTCGACGATCTCGTGGGCCGACTCCTCGTCGAACAGGAAGAGGAGATAGCCGCTTGGCATGCCGTCGAATTCGAAGGCGACCCCGACGAGTTTCTCGTTTGCCACCTGCTCGGGAATCGCCTCGAGCGAGACGAAGTTCAGCCGGCGGATGTCGACGCTGGTATCGATGCCGGTCAGCGTGGTCGCCGTCTTGGCGACCTCCTCGGCACCGCGTTCCGCCATTCGATCGAAGCCGTCGAGTTTGTCGTACTCGATGCCCTCGCTGGTGCGCAGTTGCTCGAGGAGCTTCGACATCGACTCGCGTTTCGGGAAGAGGTAGTGACTGAAGCCGACCTCGGTCCCGACGGTCTCGATCTGGCTCTGGAAGAGCAAGGCGAGGTCGTCGTCGGCCGGTGCCTCGTCAATGTCGCCGAAGAAGGGCTCGGCGGTCTGTCCCTCGACGAACTCCGGCGTGGAGACGTCGATGACGGTCTCCAAGACGTCGGCCCAGCCATCGATGAAGCCGCTGTTCATGATGTGGCCGACTTCGGTGGCCGCGCTCTCGGTCATCTCGTCGAAGCCGTCGATCTCGTCGACATCGGCGTTGACATCCGCGTCGGGACCGGCTTCCGCGAGCAGGGTTTCGACGATTCGAAGCGCGTTCTCGCGCTCGAAGACGACGACCGAGTAGCCCTCGATCCCGCCGGTCAGCTTGACGCGGACGCCGACCTTCTCCGTCGAGTCCTCGAAGTCGCGCCGGATCTCCTGGCCGCGCATGAAGTTGAGCTTCGTTACGCCGACCTTCGTCTCGACGCCCAGCATATGGGTGAGTCGGCCCGCCGCCAGTCCGGCCCCCTCTCGAGCCATCCGGTAGAACGTGCCGAGTGCGTTGACGTCGAGTTTCATGCGGATTGGACTTCGATGCCGTTGACCATTTCCACGAACTCTCCCAAGTCGGGGAAGGCGTAGATCTCGGCTTCGATCTGGTAGCTGGGGACCGACAGATCGGAGTCGAAGAACAGTGCCAGATCGTCGCCGCCGAGACTGGCCGTCCGGGTGACGATGTCACCCGTTTGCGCGTAGACGAGCTGTGGCGCGGCGATATCGATCGCGCGGCCGAGCACGTCCGCCCAGCCGTCGATGAAGCCACTTGCCATCATGTTGCCCATCTCTTCGACGGCGCTGCGGGCCATCTTCCCGGAGACATCGCCCATGTCGTCGACGACGTCGCGAAGCATGATCGCCGTGATCTTCTTCGCGCTCGCCTCGGGGAAGAGGATAAGGATGTGCCCGTGTGGTGGGTCGAGCAGCCGGACGCGGACGCCGACCCGTTTCCCGGCATCGAGCTGTGACTCGATGTCGTCGACGTCGATGAAGTTGGTCTTGGTCACCTCCATCTGGGCGTCCTCGCCGGTCAGTTTGCTCATGTTGTCGGCGACGCCGTTCGTCCCGACTTTCGCCATCTCGTTTATGAAGCTCAGCTTTCGTATATCGACCATCATCGTCATGAATTTCTCCGTAGGTGTGGGTGTTCGCGTTCGTTCATAGTGTCGTCACGTCCAGGATGTTGACTACTTCCCCTCTCCCCCGCACCGTTGCACCGCTGAGCCCCGGGATACCGCTCATAACGCCCTCGTAGGGCTTGACGACGACCTCCTGTTGGCCCTGCACGTGATCGCAGTGCAGCGCTACCTCGCGGACCTCGTCGCGAATGCGGACGACCATCCCGTCGCCGTTCGCACCTGGAGCCGGCGTCTCGAGAACGTCGGCCAGTTCGACGACGGGATAGTCGCCGTCGTCGCCGTGGAGCGTGGGTTCGCCGGCGGCCGTTTCGATCGCGGTCGCGGATTCGATGTCCTGCACGGCCTTCGTCGGGATACCGAACTCCTCGCCACCGCTCTCGACGAACAGGATTTCGTCGATCGCAACCGTCACTGGAAGCGTCATGGTGACGGTCGTGCCCTCGCCCTCGTCGCTGTCGATCGAGACCGTCCCGTCCAGGTCCTCGATCGTCCGCTTGACGACATCCATGCCGACGCCGCGGCCGCTGACGTCCGTCACCTCGTCGGCCGTCGAAAGGCCGGGATGGAAGATGAGGTCGTACGCCTCCCCCTCGGAGAGGGCGTCGGCCTCGGCCGCGTCGAGAACCCCCGCGTCGACTGCTTCGTCGCGAAGCCGATCCGGATCGAGTCCGTTCCCGTCGTCCGCGACCGTGATCGTCACGCGGTCGCTCGAGCGATCGGCGTGGACCTCGACGGTCCCTTCGCGCGGTTTGCCGATCTCCTCGCGCCGCTCCGGGGCTTCGATCCCGTGGTCGACGGCGTTGCGAACCAGATGGATCAGCGGATCGCCGATCCGATCGAGGATACTCCGGTCCAGTTCGACGGTTTCGCCGCTCATCTCGAAGGCGACCTGCTTGTCCTGATCGCGGGCGATATCGCGAACGACCCGCGGCAGGCGACTCGTCACCGTCTGGAGCGGCACCAGTCGGATGTCCATCACCGTCTCCTGCAGATCGCCCGTCAGATCCGACAGCGCGTCGAGTTCCTTGTCGAGAGCCGTGCCATCGTCGTCCGCATCGGCCGCGTGTCGGAGGCGGACGCGACTGGTCACCAGTCCCTCCACGAGCGTGAGCAGGGAGTCGACTTGTTCGATGTCGACACGAACCGACTGGATCTCGTCGTCCTCGTCGGCGGCGTCCGACCGGTCGCTCGTCTCCGGAAGCGAAACGTCCGGAATCTCCATCTCGGGCTCGTCGATGGTCCGGACGATGTCGGCGGAATCGTCGGTTTCGGACCCGCTCCCGTCGTCGCCGAACGATGTGGCAGCCGACAGGCTCGAGTCCGACTCGGACTCGACGTCCGACGCGGGTTCCTCGAAGCCGGTCCCGTCGGTATCGAACGCGGAGGCTTCGGGGAACGCCTCGTCGTCGGACTGTCCGTCGAGTTGCTCGTCGAACCCGCTGTCGAAGCCGTCGGCCGACTCCGAGCCGGAGTCGGTCGTATCGGCCGAGAAGTCCGCGAACGAGTCGTCGACATCGGCCGCGAAGCTGCCGTCGTCGAAGGGGTCCGACTCGTCGTCGGCCGTCCCGAAGTCGTCATCGACGGCCGGCGTCGGCTCGACCTCGTCGTCGGCCCCGCCAAACGAGTCGGCCGTCGCCGCGTCGTCGGTACCGGACCCCGTACCGTCGTCGGGGCCGTCGGCGACAGCCCCGTCTCCCGCGTCGGCCATCGCATCGTCGACCTCGAGATCGGTCTGCGGGGACGAGCCGTCGGACGCTGCGGGTGCATCGGCTGCAGGGGCAGTTGCGTCCTCGGCCGATCCGGCGTCGCCCGAATCGGGACGCTCGTCGACAGCGACCGACTCGTCCGAACTGACCGCACCGGTGGCCGTCTCGCCGGTATCGACATCGTCAGAGTCGGTTGCAGCGACAGCGTCGACAGCGCCATCCGCTACAGCACCGTCGTCGGTGGCCGGCTCGTCGGGACCCGCTTCGTGGGTTCCCGTTTCACCGTGCTCCGCTTCGGCCACCGCCGAATCGTCGACACCGTCTTCGGCGATCGTCTCCGCATCCGGACCGGGCGCGGCGGTCGCTTCATCGCTCGATCCCGCGTCGTCGGCCATCGACGCCGCAGTCTCGTCGGCATCGAACGTCACCTCGTCGACGGCACCGTCCATATCCGGCTCAGCATCCGCCTCCGAGCCGACCAGGATATCGTCGACCGCATCCGCTGACGGCTCCTCGTCGTCGAGGAACGAGTCGTCGTCGGCGTCCTCGCCGAGGAGTTCGTCCATATCGACTTCCTCTTCTTCGTCGAACTCGTCGAACTCGAGTTCCTCGAGTTCGTCCTGGAGTTCGTCGAACCCGACCATCTCGACCTCGTCTTTGAGTTCGTTGAAGACCGCGCCGGCATCGTCGACTTCGTCGTCGGCGTCGGCATCGGCCGAAGACGATGCGTCGCCTCCGGCCGCGTCGTCGGCCGTCGACGCCGCGGTCCCATCGGTCGGGCTGTCATCCGCATCGCTGGCCCCACCCGGCGGTTCGCCCGGATCGGCGTCGAGTTCGTCGATGTCCTCGTCGTCCAACAGATCGTCGAACGACCCGGCTTCACCCATGTCCTCGAACGCGTCGAGTTCCTCGTCCTCGACGTCGTCGACCATCTCGTCTAAGTTATCGAACTCGTTGAATTCGTCGAGGAGATCGTCGACTTCGAGGTCCTGGGCCTCATCGGGAGAGATCCCGTCACCCGGCTCGGAAGCGGCCGCCGACTCCGCCCCGGGCGCGCTTGCGACTGCGTTTTCGCCCTCGAACCGATCGGAGACATCGACGATTTCGAACTCGTCGACCTCCTCGACCGGGTCGAGTCCCGAGGCGATCGCAGCCTCGCCGACCGCGGTCCCGAAGACCGCATCGAAACTCCCGCCGTAGTCCCCGGTCTCGATCGTTTCGCGGGGCGGGTCGGTTCCGATCAGATCGAAGGCGTCGATCAGCGCATCGACGACCAGTTCCCCGTTGTTGATGCCCGCTTCCTGTGCGATCGCGAGGCGGGCGAGATAGACGTCGTGGCCGTCGTCGGCCGGCGGCTCGAATCGGACACAGACGTCGTCGATTTCGTCTGCCGTCGGCGGTTCGACCCCTTCGATCGCCCCGTCAGCATCGGGGAGGTGTTCACGAAGCGCTTCGATCGTCGCCGACGGATCGGTCCGGATCTCGCCGGTCTCGGCGACCTCTCCGATCATCGTCTCGAGTTCATCGACGCCGTCGAAGACGATGTCCATCAACGACGCAGTCACCTCGAGATCGTCGCGGCGGACGGCATCGAGCAGGTCCTCGATCGCGTGGGCGAGGTCGCTGGCCGATTCCAGCCCCATCGCCCCGCAGTTCCCCTTGAGGGTGTGTGCGATCCGGAAGATGTTCTCCATCGCCTCCTCGTCGTCGGGCTCGCGCTCGAGGGTGAGCAAGGCGTTGTTCAGTTCGGTAATCCGTTCTTCGCTCTCCTGAACGAAGTCTGTCAGATAATCACTCATCGTTCTCACCGTCCGTCGTGAACGCGTCGACGATCGCCTCGGCGATGCCGTTTGCGGGCGCGATGGTATCGACACAGCCCGTTTCGATTGCCTGACAGGGGATGCCAAAGACCGGACTCGTCGCCTCGTCCTGTGCGATGGTCCGACCGCCGGCGGCCTTGATCGCCTCGATCCCGGCCGCCCCGTCGCGGCCCATCCCAGTCAGGACGATGCCACAGAGCGCATCGGAAACCCGCTCGGCGGCACTCTCCATCGTCACGTCGATCGACGGCCGCACGCCGTGGACGCGCTTGCCGTCATCGAGTCGCAGCCGAAGGGCACCGTTGACGTTACGCGCGACCTCGAGATGGTGGTCGCCCGGTGCAACCGCGGCCTCGCCGGCCCGGACCCAGTCCCGATCCGCCGCCTCGCTGACGTCGTACGCGCTGTTCGCGTCGAGTCGGTCGGCGAACCGCTCGGTGAACCCGGGTGGCATGTGCTGGACGACCAGCACTTTCGCCTCGAGATCGGCCGGGAGTCGTTCGAACAGTCGTTCGACGATCTTCGGCCCGCCGGTCGACGCGCCGAGGACGACCGTCGGTGCATCGGCGCGATCCCCGTCGACGGCGACGGGAGTCGCGTCCTCCTCCGGAACGACGGGAGCGCCGATTTCCGGTCCCGTCTCGGGACCGATCGTCCCGGAGTCGGAGTTCAGTCGGGCCTCCGCCCCGCCGCCGGCGACCGCGTTACCGGTCGTCGATCCACGTCCCGCACTGTCGGCGCGTCCCGAGCGAGTCGCGTAGGCCGCCGCCGAGGCCCGCGCGAGTGCCACCGACGAGACATCGGCCTCGGCGAGTTCGCCGACTGCGTCGACGACATCGTCGCTGAGGTGGGCGATGTTTCGCGAGTCCGAACCGTCGGGCTTGTGCAGGAAGTCCACGGCTCCGCGCTCCAAGGCATCGAGCGTCGCCTCAGCGCCGCGTTCGGTGTGGACGCTGAGCATGAGAATCGGAGTCGGGTTCGTCGCCATGATTCGCTCGACGGCATCGATACCGCCCATCTCGGGCATCTCGACGTCCATCGTCACGACATCCGGATCGAACGTGGCGACGGTCTCGACGGCCTCGGAACCGTTCGAAGCCGTTTCGATATCGTAGCCAGCCGCCTCGAGCGCGTTGCCGATGACTGTCCGCATAAACCTCGAGTCGTCGACAACGAGTACTCTCGTCATGCAGCGACGACGTCTGAAAGGGCCTTTCTGACGCTGGGTTCCTCGAACGGTTTCGTGACGTAGCCGTCCGCGCCAGCTTTCACGGCGAGTTTCATTTTCTCACGCTGTCCGACACTCGTACACATGATGACGCGGGCGTCCGGGTCGATCTTCTTGATCGCCGCGGTCGCCTTGATGCCGTTGCATTTGGGCATCACGATGTCCATCATCACGATGTCGGGATCGTGTTCTTTGTACAGTTTAACGGCCTCAGCGCCGTTGGACGCCTCTCCGAGAATGCGGTAATCTTGTTCCAAGATCTGGCGCAATAGATTCCGCATAAAATGAGAGTCGTCCACGATGAGCACCCCTGTCGACATTCAGTAGTACACCAAACTCTCGTAGAGATACAACTACCATAAATGCTGTCTCTCGATTATCAGACGTGATAAGCGTTGAATACGCCCCGGAGAGCCCAGTCACCGTGGGGGATCCCGATCCGCAGGATGCGGCAATTATTGCGACTGCCCGGTCGCTAGTAACAGTTTGTTGACATCGATCAGTGCAGTCGCCTCGACGACGACTTCCCGCGTCGAATCGTCGTCTTCCTCTTGGGCCGGTTCGGCGGCCGCGTCGTCGGTCGGTTCGACCTCGAAGGCCTCCCCCATCGACTCCTCGATGCCACCGCTCATCCCGCGTGCCGACGACAGCGCCGTCGATCCGCCCGTCCCCGCAGGGCCGCCGAGTGCGGGTCCGGCCGTCGTGTCGGTGGCGTCGTCCGTTGCGCCATCGTCGGCATCGGTGTGTAGTTCCCGTTCCTGTGTAACGAGCGCGGCGATCAGGGGATGCTCGAGGACATCGCCGGAGAGATCGCTGTTCTCGACGGTATCCTCGTCGAAGATGTTGTTTTCGGGGACCGACTCGACGCCGATAACCTCGTCGACCCGGATCGCAACCGATTGCTGGTCGCTCGCCCGGTCGAGCACGAGGAGTCGCTCACGCCCCGACCGGGATTCGGTGACGGGAAAGTGAACGGAGGGGTCGATAACCGCGGTGACCTCCCCGCGGAGGTCCATCAGTCCCTCGATAGCCGGGGGTGACCGCGGGACTCGAGTGAGTTCCGTCGGCGGTTCGGTGATGGTCCTGACCGCGCCGACCGGCAGCGCGAGCCGGTGTTCGCCGAGGCCGACGAAGAGAAACTGGAGATGGAGTTCCTCCTCGCCGTCGCCGGTGGCTGCATCGCCGCTCCGATCGGCGTCGTCGATATCGAGTCCGAGAAGTTTTTCCGAGAGGTCCGGGGCCATGGTCCTGTTCGTGTATCAGGTTCCACCAATAAAACGTTGACTCCACCGTGATTGTTCCGTTCGTTGATAGCTTCGGTCGCGGACCGAACCCGATCGCACGCGTTTCGTCGCTCGACGGGAACGACGTCGCCGGTCGGCGCGATCGCTCACTCGGGGCTCTCAAGTGTATCCCGCGCGAACATATTGCCTATCAGAACGCTTATTTCCCGTCCACCCATCCGTTAGGCGAAGTGACATCCTCCCCGCCGTGAACGGCGGGGCTTCCCACACGGTGGGAATCCAGCTTGGCAGGTTTCAGTCCGAGTACGCCGAGAGCGTCATCTGCGAGGATTTCTCGCTCGTCTCCCGGTGGACTGTGGCGCTGTCACAGGCGCTCCTATCCCGAGGTGAGTCATCGCGTTCCGGTTCCCAAGGAACGCTCTCTCCCCACGGGTTAGCGCGACCGGCGATGTTCGCCGCCGCGTTAATATCTGCTTGGAACTCGGAAACGTGGCAGTCGTCGTGCGGACACACGAACTCCGCTTGCTCTTTCCGCCGACCGAGCCGGTTGCAGGCGTAGCAGGTTTGTGAAGTGTACGCCGCGTTGATGTACTCGACGCGAATGCCTGCCTCGGTCGCTTTGTCCTCGATTCGACCCTGTAGCCGGGCGAACGCCCACGCGTGAAGCCGCCGGTTCATGAACTTCCCGCAGTCCAACCGCTCTCGGATGTACGACAAGTCTTCGAGGACGATAACGGGATTCTCGAACTGTTGGGCGTATTCGACGGCCTGCCGAGACGCCTTCTCGACAACATCCGTCAGGGAGTTTTGGTAGTGATCGAATCGTTCGTCCACGCGCCACTCGGCAGCGTCTCTCGACTGTAGCCGCCGGAGCGTGGTGAACATTTCTTTGCGAAGGTGTCGCGCTCGACTGCCGCTGACGAGCATCGGCTTCCGTGGCACGTCGCGTTTGAGGGCACAGCCCGTAATCAACGCGCTCTCGCCTACGTCGAAACCGATGTACGTCGGGTCGTCCGAATCGGTCGGTTCTTCGACCGGGTACTCGGCGGTGACGTGCAACTCCCACGACATGCGGTGTCGCTGTAGCCGCAACTCGCCCACCGTCGCATCTTCGGAGAGCAGGTCGAACCATAGGGATTCTTGCTCCGGGTTGATACGGAGTGGAATCCAGAAGTTCGTCCCGCGTCCGGGTTGCGGGGCCTGCCACACGAAGCCGTGTTCGCGCTCGTCGGAGTAGTCGAACTTCGCGGCCCGATTGACGAGTCGAAGCGGATGCTCGTCGTCCAACTCCTCGGCGTTGTACGTCGAACGGAGTTTCGGGACGTAGGATTTGAGCGCGTCTTTTGCTTGGTACGGCAGGTCGTAGGGCGTCACAATGTCGTTGACGGCTGACATTGTGTCAGCCTTGTTGTCGAAGGCGTCGTGGAGCGCTTCGCGGTAAGTGTCTAAGAGTCGCTGTAGGCGTTGCTCTTTGCCCGTGGTGGGTGTGACGAGCGTGGCCTGTAGCGTCTTCGCCACCGTCTCGGACACACCCGTAGATAGAGCGTAGACAAAGTTAAGTGTGCCGGAGTGCGAGAATGACTTATGCCACACATCAACTTCGAGGTAGACGAAGAACAGTACGAGTCGCTGAAAGAGACGAAGAAGCGCCACGGGCTGACGTGGAAGGGTATGCTACTCCACGCACAGCGGGAGTTGGATTCCGGCCCGGCCACCGAGTAGCCGTTGGTCAGCACCGTGTCGCATTCCCTCCCGCCCTAAAGGGCGGGATTCCCTGCTTGTAGAAAGACCGATACGGACGCGCCACGTCAGGGGACGGCTCGAGATCGACGAACGCGAAGTCATCTGGCTCGACGAGCAGGCGATTCACGGGTAACGTCCGGGTGCCGGGCCGAGGACCGGAACCGACGAGCGATCGCCCGGGTTCGACGGGCAAAACGAGAGTGGTCTCTCGGGGGCGGGCGGAAATCGATGCGGTCCGTCACACTGAGACCCGCAGCGTCTCGATCCGCTCGTCCCCGCGGGCTTCACAGGAGTCCGGGTGGGCCGCCGTCCGAGTCATCGTCGGTGTCGATATCGAGACCGAACTCCTCGCGCTCCTTTTGGAGTCGCTTGACTTGGCGGTAGTAGTAGCCGATGCCAACGCCGCCGAGCAGGACGACGACGCCGATGAGGCCGAGGAACAGGGGTACGTCCCGCGCGAGGTAGTACCGGAGCGAGATCGTGCTGTCGAGGTCGTCCCAGGAAAGGCGCTCGCGGCCGTCGACGACCTCCCGTTCGTACTCGTTGGGCGAGACATCACCGAACAGGAAGTTCGACGTCCGATGCCCCTCCGGAACCGTCACTTCGTACGACCCCTCGACGTAGGCCGGCAACTGGAACGTCTTCCGGCCGGCGTCGCCGGAGAACGCGAGCGTCCCGTTCTCGTCGGGTACCTGGACGGTCGTCTCCGACCGACCCTGTTCGACATCGAGTTCCGAGCCCGTGAGCTCGGTCCCGTTGGGATACCAGTAGCGGACGCTGTTGATCTCCAAGGGTTCCTCGCGGAAGAGCGTAGACCGGTACAGCGACAGTTCTTCGGACCCGTTGAGATCGTAGACCGCCCGGAATTCGCCGTCGCTGATCAGATTGCCGTCCTCGAGATCGATCGCGACGTCCGCCTCGCTGTCACGCAACTCGCTGTAGTTCCCGTCCCGATCGAGCTGTTCGTCCGAAATGCCGCCGGAAAGCGCCGAACAGCCCGCTAGTGTCGCGAGCAGCGCGATCGCGAGTGCCGCGAGAACGAGCCGTCGATTCATACTAGGGAACGACACAGCGGAGTTCGGCCGGGAGATACTCGCCCACGCTCGCGAGCAGTCCGGGCGGATCGGTGTTTTCGGTACAGATGACGCTCTGCTCGAGCAGCCCGAGTCGCTCGACGGTGACGTAGTCCTGTGCGTGCCCCGCACGGTTGAGCGTGGCGCGGACTTCCGCCCGCGTCGCGCTGTTGACGTTGAGCCGACCGTCGCCGCGGGTCCACTCGTAGAGGCGATCCTGCTCTGCCTCGGCGAGTCGCGACGGCTCCTCGCCGTCGTCACCGCCGTAGACGAACTCCAGGGGCAGGTGCTGGACCAGTCCGTAGCGCTCGCGGATCTGCGTCGCCGACCCCGGGCCGAGCCCGAGTTCGTCGGTCGGGATCCGGACGCCGTCACCCTGTCCGGCGTCGAGAACGAACCCGTCTTCGTCCCAGGACTCGAGGGTGCCGACGTAAGTGTCGCCGGCCTGCAGATCGGGGACGATCTCGCCGAACTCCTCGCGGAGGACGTTACGCGCGACGGTGGCGTCGTCGCCTTCGATCGTTACCGACGGGAAGTCGTCGTGACGAATTCCGATCTCGAACTCCGCGTCGAGTTCGCCGATCTCGTTGGTCACCAGCGAGCGCAGCGAATCCAGCGATCGCTCGCGGGCCTCGCCTTCGACGTAGAGTTTCGTTGCAAGTACGACCATTAGGCGTCCGCGTCGATGTTGAGTTCGTCCTCGAGGGCGTCGAGGCGGTCGTCCATCGCGTCGACCAGGCGGTTGTTATCCATCGATTCCAGCGGCGAGCCACATTCGGGACACTCGAAGTTGAAGTCCATCGCCTCGCCGAACTCGAACCGGATAGAGCAGATCTCACAGAGGTAGAACTCGTGGTTACGCTCGTATTCCCGGCGCTCGTCGAGGGCCTCGTGGAGCCGATACATCTCCTCTTCCAAGTTCTCAGGGATGTTGTCGTACTCGAAGGTCCAGAGATAGGTCAGCCACCCCGAGTCCTCGTCGCGCAGTCGCCGATACGTGGCGAGATCGTTCTCATAGAGAATGAACAGCGCGCGCCGCACGTCGTTCAACTCGAGGTCGAGTTCCTCCGCGAGCTCCTCGTCGGTCACCTCGCCGTCAGGGGGGGCCGCCGCGACGGGCATCCCCTTGGGACCGACCAGCTCGTGCAAATATTTCTGGATCACCGGGTCCTCGAGCAGGTCCTCAAAAGCCATTACCCGAATGTAACGGCATGGAGCCATTAAAGCTTGCCAAGTGGACCCGCCCCCGTGACACGCGTATCGGTCGCCTGCGTAGAACCGACGGCAGCCACCGCTGCCGAGAGCCATATCCGTCGGCGGAAGGCGGCAAAAGCAGTCCGAAAACCTCTCTCGACAGGGCGGGAAGGGGCTGACCGACACGACCGCCGGCGCGTTCGAGCGCGATGCTTATGATGCTGGCTCGGCCTTTTCGAGACAATGACTCCCGATGCTTCCTGCGGTGGCGCTCGTCTGGAGACCGCCTGCTCGCGGATCCATCGCCTCGAGTTCGACGTTCCCTGGCCGCCCAAACACGTCGCCGCCTACCTGCTCGAGGGACCCGAACCGATCCTGATCGACGCGGGCGCGCCCGACGAGACCGGCGGCTCGGACCGCGTCGGCGAGACGGAGCTGCGCGAGGGACTCGCCGCAGTCGACGCCGTCCCGGCCGACATCGACCACGTTCTCGTGACCCACATCCACAGCGACCACATCGGCCAACTCCCCACGCTCCGGGCGGCCGGCGCGACGGTTCACGCACCGAAAGCGGGGCTCGCCCGGCTCGAGACCGATCTGGACAGCGTCCGCGACGGCCTCCGGGAGACGGCACGATCGGCAGGGTACGACGACGACCTCGAGACGGTACTCGAGGAGGAACTCGACTCGCGTCGCCGGGACCGCCGACTGGTCGACGGCGAGCGCGCCCGGCCGATCGATCCGACCGAACCGTTCATCGTCGGCGGTCGCGAGTTCCGGGTCTTCGAAACGCCGGGCCACGAAATCGATCACCTGTGCTTCGAGACGACCGTCTCGGGGACTGACGTGCTTTTCGCCGGCGACGCGCTCATCGAGCCGTTTCGCGCTGGGGCCTTCCACGTCGGCTTCGACCGCGGTGCCTACGAGGCCGTCGACGCCTACTACGAGGCCATGGACCGACTACAGGGAACGTCCGCGACACACGTCTTCCCCGGCCACGGCCCCGTCTTCGAGGACCCCCAGCGAGTCGTCGAGACGACGCGGGACCGGTTGGACACGTTGCTCGCGGAGACGCGGACGGCGCTCGAGGCGATCGAGCCGGCGACGCCATGTGCGATCGCCGAGGAACGCGTCGGGACCGTCCGCTATCATGCGCCGGTACTCGATACGCTCGGGGCGCTGGGGACTCTCAAGCGGCGGGGGGCGGTCACGTTCGAGACGGCGAACGGCGTCCGGCACTACAGAACGGCGTAGAACCTCGAGACAACCGGTGTCCTACTCCGCTCGCTCCTCAAGTTTGTACTTCTGAATCTTGCCGCTCGTCGTCCGGGGCAGTTCCGCGACGAACTCGACCTCGCGGGGATGTTTGTAGCTGGCCACCGCCGCCAGACAGAACTCCGTGATCTCCTCGGCGGTGACGTCGCTGCCGGGAGTAACGCCCTCGGACGTAACCACGAACGCCTTCGGCACCTCGTTGCGCCGCTCGTCCGGAATCCCGACGACGGCGACGTCCGCGACGGCCTCGTGTTCCAGGATGAGCTCCTCGAGTTCGCTGGGATAGACGTTGTAGCCGGCGGTGTTGATCATGTGTTTCTTCCGGTCGACGATCTCGTAGTAGTTGTTCCTGTCGCGACGGGCGATATCGCCCGTGCGAAGGAATCCATTCTCGGTGAAGGCGGCCGCGGTCGCCTCGGGCAGTTCGAGATAGCCCGCCATGACCTGCGGGCCGCGGACGAGGAGTTCGCCCTCCTCGCCGGAGCCGACGTCCGCACCCGAGTCGTCGACGATCTTGCAGTCGGTCATCCGGAGCGGTTGGCCGATCGTCCCGTGTTTCAGCCCAAAGGTCGACCCCGACTGCGTGTGGGTCGCGCCGTGGGTCTCGGTGAGACCGTATCCCTCGGCGATATCGACGCCCGCGGTCTCCTCGAATCGCTCCTGAACTGCCGTCGAAAGCTTCGCACCGCCCTCGGAGGCCGACTCGAGGCTGGTGAGATCGTACTCGCCGAAGTCGTCGAGTTCGACCATATCCGCGTACATCGTCGTGACGCCGACGAAGTGAGTGATCCCCTCGTCCTCGATGAGTTGCAGACACTCCCGGGCGTCCCACTCGAGTGCGCTCCGGAAATAGAGCCGCCCGCCGCCGACCAGCGGCTGGAGGGCGGTGTGGGTGAAGCCGGTGATGTGGTAGAGGGGGAGCCAGGTCAGGCTGCGGACGTCCGCTGGCTCGACATCGACGTTCGAGGCGGTCAGCGGCCACATCAGCTGTGCGCGGGTATTTTCGTGGGTGAGCTTGACCCCCTTCGGATCGCCGGTCGTCCCCGAGGTGTACGGTAACAGCGCCACGTCGTCGTCGGCCCGCTCGACCAGCGTCGGCTCGCCACGCAGCTCCTCGAACGCGTGATCGTCCGGATCCCGCTCCCAGTCCTCGCTCCGGATGGTGATCACCGCGGGCTCCATGTCGGCGTCCGCGGTCGCCTGGGCCACGACATCCCGGAGTGCGGGGTGGGTGATGACCGCGCTCGCGTCCGTATCCGCCAACTGATAAGCCACTTCGCGGCGCTTGTACTGGGGATTGACCGGCGAGATTTCGACGCCGGCTTTGAACGCGCCGATCGAGGCGATCAGGTACTGCGGACAGTTCGGCAAGAAGAGCAGGGCACGATCGCCGGGCTCGAGGCCGATCCCGTGGAACCCGCCGGCGAGTTCGGCGGTCCAGTCGCGGACGTCCGCGTGGGTCCAGCGCCGGCCGTGATGTTCCATCGCCTGTGCGTCCCCGTGGTGGGCTGCCGTCCGATCGAACAGGTTCGCGACGTTGCCCGTTCGCGCAGCGTCGTCGATCGCCGTCAGGTCCATGCATTGTGGTACCGCCGGCCACGTTTAAAACATTAGCTCTCTAACACCCACTGGTCGGAAGCAAGCCGGGGTGCCGAGCCGGTCCGTGACGAGCGATACACTTAGGGGCGGGACTATTATATCTCTGACAGATGGCTCTCGAGTCCGTAACTCGACTGCGTGACTGCATCGACTCGGTCGATGTCGCCGTCGCTGCCGTCGACACCGGAGCGGCCGTCGATCTCGGCGTAGCGCCGAGCGTGATCGGATCGATCCTCGGGATCGTGGTCGGTAGAGCGGTTTTCGAGGCCGCGCTCGACGAATTCGATGTCGATCCGGCGCTGTGCTGGCTCGCCTTCGGGATGGTCGCCGTGGCGGCGGGTATCGTCCAGTTACGGGCGGGAAGCCGCTGGGTCGGTCCTGCGCTACTGGCGGCTGGCTGCTGGATCTGCCTCGACGGCCTGGCCGCGCGGCGGATGGACGACGACACAGCAGAGACCGACGAGCCCGACCTGACGAACGACGAGTACCACCTCGTCACACTGCACAGTCGCTGGCTGCTCGCGGCACTGCGCGAGGCCGACCGGCCGCTCACGAAGGCGGAACTCTGTGATCGGACCGGACTCATGGAGCCCGATTTCGACCGGGTCCTCGAGACCCACGATGGCTCGAGCCCGATCAAACGGGTCGGCAACGGCTACGTCCTGAACGAGGACGAGACCGGCATCCTCGCGGCCGTCCGGACAGCGCTGGGACTGGTATGGGGGCGGCTCGTCCGACCGGTTGGGTTGCTCAACTCGAGCGGCTGAGGCGGCGGCCAGGCGGTGTCACGGCTCTCGCGGGCGGTCGGCGCTCGGCTGGCTCACTCTTCGGCGTCCGAATCCGCCGATTCCACGCGCTTGCCCGTTTCCGTGGGGATCACGCGCCGGTCGGCGTCTTCCCACTCTTGCTCGAGTTCCCGCCCCTCGAACAGGCGGTCGAGGAAGACTGCCAGTCCGGCCACTTCGGAGTGGGGCTGATTCGTGACGCCGACGTTCCAGTCGGCTTCCTCGTAGACGTCGAACGGGACCTTCTCGGAGCCGACGACGAGCAAGAGCGGCTCGCCCGCGTCGACGTGAGCCGCCCGGATGTCGTCCTCGACGTCCTGGACGCGCTCGCCGTACATCGTGAGGTGGACGACGCTCCCCTCCCAGTTGCGGATGATTCCCTGTGGCCCCTCGATGAGTTCAGCCTCGAAGGGACCGCCGAAACGGTCGGTGATATCCGCGACGGTCTCGAGCGATTGGCCGGCGTTGTCGGGAAAGAGCACGCGGTCGGCCCCCAGCGCCCGCGCGGTCAGTCCGACGTGGGTCGTCATCCGGTCGTCCCGGCCGGGGCGGTGGCCGAGTCGAAGGACGGCGACCTCGGTGTCGTCGTGCATGCCCGTATTCACTCTCGGGCGAGGTTAGGGGGTTTCGTTTTCCGCTGCCGACGATCGGTCGAGCCCGCTCCGTGCGACCCCCAGCGCGGACGGCCCACGTGTCGCTCGAGACCGGACTCGTCACGGAACGTTCACTACGCGAGGTGACGGACAGCCGTGGGATGGAGAAACGCAACGAGGCCGCCATCGAGTGGGATGAGTACGACCGCGAGGAAACCGCGTTCCGCCGGACGGAACTCTCGAACGCCGTCGACGCTTCGGCCCTCGGCTGTAGCCTCTATGAACTCCCGCCCGGCGCTCGCTCCTGGCCCTCCCACTACCACACGGCAAACGAGGAAGCGCTCTACGTGCTGGCGGGCGACGGCCGACTGAAAACGGCGGACGGCCTCGAGCCGCTGACGGCCGGCGACTACGTGACCCTCCCGGCGGACGAACGCGGCGGCCACAGAGTCGTCAACGACGGCGCGGCACCGCTCCGGTATCTGGCGATATCGACGATGAACGAGCCGGACGTGACGGTCTACCCGGAATCGGACAAATTCGGCGTCTTCGTCGGCTCGCCGCCGGGGGGCCGCGACGAACGGCCGCTCGAGGGCTACTATCGCATCGACGATGAGACGGACTACTGGGACGGGACGGAATAGTGCTACGCCGCTCCGACCGAGCACCTGCCCCGCAACCGCCACTGGGACACCCATAGCTATTTGATAGCATCCGACTAACCGCCGGTATGACCAACGAGGGGGACGACGACCGATGGGCGACGTTCACCGACGGGTTCGTCGTTCCGATCGCCGGCCTGTTGGCGCTTCTGTTCGCCGTCATGGCCGGCATGACCGTTCGACCAGCCCTGTCCGGCTCCGCGTCGGATCTCTCGACGCCGCTCATTTTCGCCGGCGGAGCCCTCCTGTGTTTCCGTATCCGCCAGCGGGCAGTTGCGGCTCGAGACGACGACTGAGACGGGAGAAACGACGCCGGCTCCGTCGACCCGTGTTCACGTCCGGTCCCGCCGTCACTGCCGGGTGACCTGCTCGAGCGAGAAGAAGAAGCCGAAGTAGGCGACGATGCCCGCGAGCATGAACATGTAGAAAGCCCATCTCGGAGCGTCGACGAAGACGAAATCGAAGAGGAATCGTACGAGCGCGACCCAGACGACGGCGAACAGCAGGTCGTAGATCATTCCGGTCCCGTTGTCCGCGATGTGTTCGCGCACTCGATCGATGACGCTCATCGCGGCTGCCCTCCCGAACGCCGTGATACTGATTGGCTCATGGTGACGAATCGTGTCGATGGTGTCGCGGTCGTGTGTGGCCGCGTCAGTCCTCGGCCGTGTAGTCGACGACCAGGACGGGAACGTGCGTCGAGCGGAGCACGCGCTCGGTGACGCTCCCGAGTAACGCTCGGCGGACGCCGGAGCGGCCGTGACTGCCGATCACGATGAGGTCGATATCGTTGTCCGCGGCGTAGTCGGCGATCATCCGGTGGGGCTGGCCCCCGGCGTGACGCTCGGTCGCGGTCAGGCCGGCTGCCTCGGCCGCGTTCGTGACGTAGCCGGTCGCCTCCTCGGCGTCCTCGCGTAGCTCCGTCATGCCCTCGAACTGGCCCTGTCGGATTCGGTCGACCTGTTCGGCCCCCAGTCCGTACGCGATCGCGTCGGTGTCGGCAACGAACAGCGCGTGAATCTCCGCGTCGTACTTCGTGGCGATATCGATCGCCTGCTCGACCGCTGCTTCCGCGACGTTGCTCCCGTCCGTCGGCACGAGTATGCGTTCGTACATGGTTAGTCGTCCGCAGGTGCGCTTCCGTCTCGGTTCTTCTCGGCGACGATGTCCGCCGCAGTCTTATCACTTGGCATCGGATCGGGACTGTGACACTGTCGGACCATCTGTTTGGTCCGCAGCGGCGGCTCGGTGGTCACGAGCGAGACGGCGATCGTCACCGCGAACACGATCGGCGTCCCGACGAGCGCCGAGCCGATGGCCGGCATCCATGTCGAGATGACCTCGATACCGAGCCCTGCGCCACCGTTGACGAGACCGAAGTTCCCTTCGTTGATCATGGGAACGAACCAGACGACCAGGCCGGTCACCATGCCGCTGAGCGCACCCGGGCGGTTCGTGTTCTCCCACCAGAGCCCGAGGAAGAACATCGGGAACAGCACGATGGCCGCAAGCGAGAAGGCGAACCCGACTAGGGCTGCGATCGGCTGCTGGGGGTTCAGCGCGAAGACGATCGTGAGCGCGCCGATCAGGATGATGCTCAGGCGGCCGACGAGAACCTGCTGGCGCTGCGTCGCGTCTTCGTTGATGATGTTCGCGTAGATGTCGTGGGAGATCGCGGATGAGGCGGCGATGAACAGCCCAGCCGTCGTCGCGACGGCCGCGGCGATACCGCCGGCCGCGACGAATCCGACGAACCACGACGGTAAGTCAGCGAGCTGTGCGGCCAACACGACGAGCACGTCGCCGGCGGCGCTGGTCATGCCCGGATCCCCGTACACGGCACCGATCTCGTCGCCGTACAGCGCGGTTCCGATCGCGGCGAAGGCGGGCGCACTCAGGTACAGCAGCGAGATGAAGAACAGCCCCCAGGTACACGACCAGCGGGCCACACGTTCGTTTTTGACGGTGTAGAACCTGACCAACACGTGGGGGAGCCCACACGTCCCGAAGACCAGACTGAAACACGTCGCGACCCACAGGTAGTAGCTCCCGCCCGCGAACGGGGCCGAGAACTGCGTCCCGAGGCTGTCGATCATCATCCCGTACTCGAGTTGGGGCAACACGGTCGTGTACCCCGCGGACCAGCCCGTGACGACCAGTCCAAGCAGGAACGCGACGATGAGGATGACGTACTGGAGGACCATGTTCTTCGTCGCGCCGAGCATCCCCGACAGCGAGAGGTAGCCGACGGTGATGACCATAAATATCACCATCATCGTTTGGTACGCGGTCAACAAGCCACCGGTGAGCGCCGACCAGTCACCGAGGATGTACAACCCGACGAGTCCCATCCCGCGAGCCTGTCCGAGCGCGTAGACGAACCCGATCAGGAACGTGGTCACCGCCGCGAGTGCGCGTGCGGTATCGGAATTAAAGCGGTCGCCGACGAAGTCCGGCGCGGTGTACTTCCCGAACCGGCGCATCTGGGCGGCCATGAAGATAAGCAGGATGAAGTAACCGGTCGTCCAGCCGATGACGTACGCCAGGCCGTAGACGCCCGAAATGGCGACGGTCGCTGCCACACCGAGGTACGTCGCGGCCGACATCCAGTTGGCCCCGATCGCCATTCCGTTCTCGAGGTTCCCGATCGACCGACCCGCCACCCACATGTCGTCCGTGTCGGCGACCTTGAACATGAAGCCGGCCACGATGAACAACAGCATCATGCCGATGACGATGATCGACGGGAGGAGTTTGAACGAGACGTGCAGGTTCTCCGGGAGTAATTCGGAACCCGCCTGCAGCGGCATCAATTCCGCCGCGTCGATCGCGAGCGCCGCCGTTAGTGAGGCAGCGTCGATCATTCGTCGACACCTCCATCAGTCGCGGCCGCGTCGTCCGGGACGGTGTCGGTCGTCTCCGGTTCGGTAACGCCCTGTTCGATACCGTACTTCTCGTCGATCTGATCACGCTTCCGTGCGTACCACACCGAGAGGACGAGCGCCGCTCCCGGCCCGACGATGGCAAGCAAGAAGTAGTGTAACGGGAACCCGATCAGCGGCATCGACTGCGTCATCAGATCGGGCGCGAGACGTGTCGCCGTGATCGGTGCGAACGTCGTCAGAACCCAGATACCGAAGCCGATCCAGATGATCCGCAAGTGATCCCGCATGAACGGGGTCGCCGGCTTGAGTAGGTTGATCTCGACGTTCATGTAGTCGATCTGTTGTTCGCGCTCAACGTCGCTTATCCCGCCGTCGGTCGCGACATCGCGGGTATCGTCCGTCGTATCGTGATTGTTGTTGTCTGCCATAGGTCTGTCAATCTCCCTCGGTTAGCGTGTCGGTTCGAATCGGAAAACGTCAGTTCCGATCGGCGGTCTCAGTCCGTGTCGACCTGTGCTGCGATGTCGTCGACTACATCGGGATTGCGCAGCGTCGAGGTGTTCCCGAGTTCGTTCCCGCTCGCGATGTCCTCTAACAGCCGGCGCATGATCTTGCCCGACCGCGTCTTGGGCAGTTCGTGCGTGAAGACGATCTCTTCGGGCTTGGCGATCGGTCCGATGGAATCGAGGACGGCCTCCATGGCCTCCTCCTCGAGTTCGGCGTCACGGTCCTCGTAGCCGTCTTCGGGGATGACGTAGACGTAGACCGCCTCACCTTTGACCTCGTGGTCGCCGCCGACGACGGCGGCTTCGGCGATCCCCTCGACGCCGACGACGGCCGATTCGATCTCCATCGTCCCCAGTCGGTGGCCGGAGACGTTGATCACGTCGTCGACCCGACCGAGGATGGTGATGTAGCCGTCGTCGTCGATCTTTGCGCCGTCCTCGGGGAAGTAGACCCACTCGTCGGTCTCCTCGTCGGAGTACTCCTGCCAGTACTCCGAGATGAACCGCTCGTCGTTGTCGTACAGCGTGCGGAGCATGCCGGGCCACGGGTTGTTGACCGTGACGTAGCCGGCCTGTCCGGCGTCGACTTCCGCACCCTGTGCGTCGACGACGCGGGCGTCGATCCCCGGAAGGGGTGGTCCCGCCGAACCGGGTTTCATCGTGTTGATCCCCGGCAGCGTCGTGATCATCATGCCCCCGGTCTCGGTCTGCCACCAGGTGTCGACGATCGGGCACTCCTCGTTACCGATGTGTTTGTAGTACCACTTCCACGCCCGCGGATTGATCGGCTCCCCGACGGTGCCGAGCAAGCGCAGCGAGGACAGGTCGTGATTCTGCGTGTACTCCTCACCCCACTTCATGAACGCGCGAATCGCTGTCGGCGCGGTGTAGAAGATGTCGACCCCGTTCTTTTCGACGATCTCCCAGAGCCGGTCCTTATCGGGGTAGTCGGGCGTGCCCTCGTACATCACGCTCGTCGTCCCGAGCGCGAGCGGGCCGTAGACGATGTAGGAGTGGCCGGTGATCCAGCCGATGTCAGCCGAGCACCAGTAGGTGTCGTCGGCCTCGATGTCGAGGACGGCGTGGCTCGTCCAGGCACTGTAGGCGAGGTAGCCGCCGGTGGTGTGTTTGACTCCCTTGGGCTTGCCGGTCGTGCCCGACGTGTACATCAGGAACAGCATGTCCTCGGCGTCCCGGGAGACCGGCTCGACCGTCGACCCCTCGTGGTCGGCCACGAGTTCGTCGTAGTCGTGCTGGTTGTCCGCGAGGTCGTGCTCGAGATCGTCGCCCAGTCGGTCGACGACGACGACATCGGAGACTTCGTGGTCGACCCCCGCGAGCCCTTCGTTGGCCTTCGAGATGTGATCGAGGGCATCGCCGCGGCGATAGTAGCCGTCGCAGGTGACCAGATACTCGCTGTCGGCCGAGTTCATTCGGGTCGCCAGCGCGTCGGCCGAGAAGCCGGCGAAGACGACGCTATGGGGTGCGCCGATGCGGGCACACGCCAGCATGGCGATCGGCAACTCCGGCACCATCGGCATGTACAGCGTGACGACGTCGTCCTCTTCGACGCCGAGGTCGCGCAGCGTCGCGGCGACAGCCTCGACCTCGGCCAGGAGTTCGTCGTAGGTGTACGTACGCGTCTCGCCGAGTTCGCCCTCCCACTCGAGCGCGACGCTGTCGCCGCGACCCTCCTCGACGTGCCGGTCGAGGCAGTTGTACGACGCGTTGAGTTCGCCGCCGGTGAACCACTCGTAGAACGGTGCGTCGCCGTCCTCGAGAACGGTATCGTACTCTTCCTCCCACGAGAGCAACGCGGCTGCACGCTCCCAGCACTCCGGCCAGTTCTCCTCGAACTCGTCGTAGATCCCCGGATCGGTGACGTTTGCCTGCTCGACGAACGACTCGGGTGGCTCGAAGGCCGCCTGCTCCGCGAGTCGTGCCTCGAGGTTGGCATCCTCCTGTGTCATGGTACACCCACTCAATCGGGTACCCACATAGTAAAGCCGGCCTCTAGCTGTGCAAAACCGACTCGAGACTCCCGGCGATCTTTCGTCTCTATTGACTCTCGACGGCCGTGACAGGGGGTTCGTCGACCGGTCGGCCCCCCGGTATCGGGGCGCGACGCGTTGCGGAACGACGGCATATGAGTTTCAATTGACTGGTATGGCAAACGAGATGCCCGGATCGGGCGGACCGTCTAGAGACTTAGTCCCAGTCCCCACGTGATCGGCCGCCTACTCCTCAGGATCGTCGAGGAACGTTCGGAGCAGTTCGTGTTGGCCTTTCCGCAAGTGATTGTGCAGCGTCGGGGAGGAGACGCCCATGGCGTCGGCGACTTCCTCGGCCGTGCTCTCCCGAGGCCAGTCGTAGTAGCCGCCGAAGTAGGCCGCGCGGAGGGCAGCCTCCTGGCGGTCGGTTAACCGATCCTCGAGCCCTTCGCGGAACTCGCGAGCGGTCTGGACGGTCCGCTCGGTCTCGCGTTTCCCGACCAGTTCGGAGTCGGGGAACGCCGAACGGAGACCGTCGAGGATCGTCCTGAGGTCGGCGTCGGCCGCGCAGTCGCCGGTGATCGCCGCCGACCCGCCCTCGAAGAGCGCCTCGTGGACGGTCACACCGTACTCGGTCAGCGTGACGATCGGACAGGAGCCCTCGACGACGAACTCGACGCGCCAGCCGTCCTCGTCGGTCTCGATCAGCCGGCAGTCCTCGATCCCGGCGGCGGTGTCGGCGAGATCGAAGACATCGGCCGGCGACGCCCCCTCGAGTCGAACGTAGTAGAGGTGGGTCGATTCGTCGATCGGAACCAGCGAGTCGAGCTCGAAGCGGCAGTCGAGTCGACGCGAGGTATCGACGAAAAAGGAGCGCTCGTCTCGACAGGCGACTTCGAGTTCGAGCAGGCGGTCGGACAGCAGCAGGTTCCGGCGACGGATGGCACCGATCGCGTAACCGACTTGCCGGCCGATCGTCGCCAGCCACGTGCGTTCGTCGTCCGCGAACGCATCCGTGCGCTCGGTCGCGACCGATAGCGTTCCGTAGACGGTATCACCGTACTCGAGCGCGACCCTCGCGACGGCTCCCTCGAACTGGTTGTCTGCCTCGAGCGTCGCCGTGACATCGTCCGCGACCAGCACCGTCCCCTCCTCCGGAACGGCCTCGGCTGCCGACGCCGAGCGCTCGAGTGGCGCGGTCGGATCGGCCGCTTGCCAGTCATCGGGGACGACGCGCTCGATCGCATCGGGATCGATCCCGCTGGACGCGAGTCGTCCTCGTCGGTCCGCGATCGTCGCCCGGTCGATCCAGGCGAACTCGTAGGCTCGGCCGTCGGCGAGCGCGTCACACGTCCGCGTCTCCACCCCCTCGTGATCCGTCGATTCGAGCAACGCCGCGGTCAGGTCCCGATGTCGCCGGGCGACGGCGTACAGCCGGTCGAGTTCGTCACGGCGCTGGCGGGCGGCCTCGAGTGCCTCGTGTGCGGCCGTCCCGTCGCGGACGAAGACGGCGAAGCCGCGGTGGCGGCCCTGATCGTCCCGGAGCGGCGAGACGACTTCGGTCGCGCGAAACCGCGAGCCGTCCTCGTGGACGCGCCACCCCTCGGTTTCGCAACCGGATTCGTCGAGCGCCGTCGAGAGCGTGCGTTCGGGAGCGCCCGATTCGACGGCGTCGTCGGTGTAGAACGCGGAGACGTGGGTGCCGACGATCTCGCCGGCCCGGTAGCCGAACAGTGCGGCCGCGCTGCGGTTCCAGCGCTCGACGTAGCCGTCCGCGTCGAGACGGACGAGCGCGTACCGATCGCTGGCGGCCAACAGGAGCCGCACGACGCTGTCGTCGCTCACGGCGGGTCCGGACTGGGGGTCGCCGGAGCGAGGGCCGGACGGCCCCTCGACGGCGTCGAAGGCGTCGACGATCTCGGTGTCGGTCGGCTCGGGCAGATAGGACTCGAGGGCTTCGAAACTGCGCCAGCCGCCCGCGGTTTTGACCACGCGAGGATTGACGTCGTGGTCGACCAGCGCGGTGTGGGCGAAGTACCGGCGGAGATCGCTCGTCGAAACGTCGGCGAGTGCGGACTCGTCGAACAGCTCGCTCGCCCGATCGGCGACGTCCGAGACCAGCATCTGGAGCCGACGGGGCGTAACGGTAAACACCCGATCGTCGCTCGAGAGATCGTTGCTCCGGGCGTATCGGCGGAGCTCCCGTTCGACGCGGGTCGGGAGGTACGCGGTTCGAGTTCCCCGATCGTCGGCAGTCGGCACGCGGATCAGGTATCGCGGCGGGTCGATCCGTACCTGCTCGATGTCGCCGATCGAGAGCCGGGTCAGTTCGGTCGGTCGAAGCCCGACGTCACCGCAGAGTCGGATCACCAGCGCTTCACGGTAGGTCTCGGCCGCATCGAGCAGCGACTCGTACTCCCGCCGGGTGAGTACCGCCCCCACAGTCCCCTCGAAGCCCATCGAATCTGATTCGCCTATTCTGGCGACGCGAACATAATTGTATCGTCTATTGCGGTCAGTCGCGGGAGAGCGACGGGTGGAGCGGCGGCAGCCGGTGTGCGACCGGTTTCGCATTCGTGATATCCGCGAACCGCTACCGGTCCGCGTCCTCGCGATCGTCCGCGTCGCCGATCTCGGCCTGGATTTCGCCGACGATTTCGGGATTACGAAGCGCCGAAGTATCACCCAGTTCCTCGCCGTTGGCGACGTCCTCGAGCAGGCGGCGCATGATCTTGCCCGACCGCGTCTTGGGGAGTTCCGGGGTGAAGATTACCGCTTCGGGCCGGGCGAGCGGTCCGATCGCGGACTCGACGTTGTCGCGGATCGCCCGTCGAATCTCCCGGCCGGAGTCGTGCCCGCTCTCCGTGCTGACGTAGGCGTAGATATCCGTCTCGCCGGTCTCGCTCGAGCGGCCGACGACGGCGGCCTCGGCGACGCCGTCGGCGTCGGCGATCGCGCTCTCGATCTCCACGGTTCCCAGCCGATGGCCCGAGACCGAGATCACGTCGTCGACCCGCCCGAGAACGGTGATGTAGCCGTCCTCGTCGACGCGGGCCGTGTCACCACTGAAGTAGCGCCAGTCGTCGGATGCGGGCTCGGAAAACCGCCGCCAGTACTCCGCGACGAAGCGCTCGTCGTTGTCGTACAGCGTCCGGGCCATCCCGGGCCAGGGCCGGCCGATCGTGAGGTAGCCGGTTTCGCCGGGCGCGACGTCGTCGCCGGCCTCGTCGACGACCCGGGCGTCGATCCCCGGTAGCGGCGGGCCGGCGGACCCGGGCTTCATCGCGTCGATGCCGGGGAGCGTGGAGATCGTCACCGCGCCGGTTTCGGTCTGCCACCAGGTGTCGACGACCGGGCAGTCCCCGCCGCCGATATGTTCGCGATACCAGTTCCAGGGGCGCGGGCTGATCGGCTCGCCGACGGTCCCGAGCAGGCGCAGCGAGGATAGATCGTGGTCGCCGGGGTAGTCCGACCCCCACTTCATGAACGCGCGGATCGCCGTCGGCGCGGTGTAGAAGACGTCGACGGCGTTGCGGTCGACGATCTCCCAGAGCCGATCCCGGTCGGGATAGTCCGGCGTCCCCTCGTACATCACCGTCGTCGTCCCGAGCGCGAGCGGGCCGTAGACGATGTAGGAGTGGCCGGTGATCCACCCGATGTCGGCGGCACACCAGTAGGTATCGTCGGGCTTGACGTCGAGAACGGCGTGGCTCGTCCACGCGACGTGGGCGAGGTAGCCGCCGGTCGAGTGGACGACGCCTTTCGGCTCACCGGTCGTTCCCGACGTGTACATCAGGAACAGCATGTCCTCGGCACCTCGGGACACCGGCGCGACGGTCTCGCCCGCGAACTCATCACGGAGATCGTGGTAGTCCCACTCGTCGTCGCCGAGAACGTGGGGCAAGTCGTCGCCGAGCCGATCGACGACGACGGTTCGAACGTCCTGCTCGAGGGCGATGCGGGCGTTGTCCGCCTTGCTCTTCTGGTTGAACGCATCGCCCCGTCGGTAGTAGCCGTCGCAGGTGACCAGATACTCGCTGTCGGCGGCGTCCATCCGTGTCGCGAGCGCGTCCGCCGAGAGCCCGGCGAAGACGACGCTGTGGGGCGCGCCGATCCGGGCGCAGGCGAGCATCGCGATCGGCAACTCCGGGATCATCGGCAGGTAGATCGTCACGACATCGTCTTCCTCGACGCCGCGGTCCCGCAGGGCCGCCGCGAACTCGTTGACCTCGACGTAAAGGTCCCGGTAGGTGTAGGTTCGGCGCTCGCCCCGTTTGCCCTCCCAGCGGATCGCGGCGTGGTTCTTCCGCCCCGACTCGAGGTGCCGGTCCAGGCAGTTGTACGAGGCGTTGAGCCGTCCGTCGGCGAACCAGCGATAGAACGGGGCGTCCCCGTCCGCGAGGACCGTCTCGTAGGGCTCGTCCCACGAGAGGAGGGCGGCCGCACGCTCCCAACAGTCCGGCCAGTTCGTCTCGAACTCGTCGTGGACCCCCGGGTCCGAGACGTTCGCCTGCTCGACGAACGACTCGGGTGGGGCGTGGGTGGTGCCGCTGGACGTGGACGCGTCTCGACCCCACCCGTTCCGATCGACCATGTCTCGTCCGAACCGTGGATGGTCAGGGGAATAAACGTTCCTCCGAATCGCCGTGCAGTGGACGTGTCGCACCCGGCCGCCCCGGGGCGGTCCTCGCGTCGATCAGAGGCCGCCCTGCGTCGAATCGATGTCGGCTATCTCCTCGGGATCGACCTCGTGTTCGGGTGCGCGAACGACGTAGACGTCGTACCGGTGATCGCTCGCGACCGGCCCGCCGACGCTCGACTGCGGCGCGATGACCGAGCCCGCGTTCTCCGAGCCGATGAACACGACCGACGCCTCGATATCGGCGGCGACACGTCGTATCTCGCGGACGACGTTCGTCGTCGACGTCGCGGTCGGTTCGTCCGAACTGACCCGCTCGGTCCGGACCGTCGCCGCCGGCGCGACCTCGTCGGCACGGCGCTGCATCCCCGCGGCGATCGCTTCCGTATCGAACGGCTCACCCTGCGTGATCCAGCCTCGGTCCCGCGCGTAGTCGGCATCGTCCGGAATCACCGTCAGAACGACGACCTCCTCGGCAAGCAGGTCGCCGAACGTCGACGCCCGCTCGAGCGCTTTCGTCGCCAGTTCCGACCCGTCGAAGGGAACGAGCAGTGACATACGACTACGTCACACGACAGACGAGGTAAACGTTCGGCCCGTGACACCGGCTAGCCGACGACCAGTACCGGCCGATCCGCGATCCGGACGACCCTGTCGACGGTACTGCCGAGCAACGCCCCCTTGAACGACGACCGGCCGCGGGAACCGAGCACGATCGTGCTCGCCTCCCGTTCGCCCGCGTACTCGAGGATTTCCTCGTGGGGGACGCCCGATCGAACCGCCGTTTCGACGGCCACGTCGGCCGCGTCGGCCGCTGTCGCCGCCGACTCGAGGGCCGCGAGCCGGGCCGCCGCGCGCTCTTCGAGGTGCTGTCGTACCTCGTCGGGATCGACGATGCCGGTATCGTACGCAGTCCGTTCGTCGATGACGGCGATACCGTACAGCGGCGCGTCGAACCGGTCCGCGAGCGCGATCGCGTGCTCGACCGCGGTCGCCGCGGCCTCGCTCCCGTCGGTCGCGACCAGAACGGAATCGTACATGGGCATCGATACGAGTCCCCTCGAGAAAGGGTTATGGCTCGGAACGGTGACGGACACCGCGGGTCCCATATGGTCACCGAACGCGGGTTCGTTCGTCCCCTCGCCGTCCGTCGCTCACTCTTCGGTCCGCTCGTCCCTCGCGACGCCCCGCGCTGCCGTCGCCTTCACCGAAGCGACGATCGACCGCCCCGGCTCGAGTCCCAGGGCCGCGACGCTCCGCCGCGTAACCAGCGCCACGAGGTCGCTCCCCTCGTCGCCGTCCGCGAGCGTGACGCCCACTCTCGCGACCGCGTCGCCGGTCTCGAGCCACGAGACGGTCCCCGGAAACCGGTTCCGGACGCTCGTCCCCTCGGCTCGAGGGACATCCCTCGGCGCGTGCAAACTGACCGCGTCGGAGCGGATCGTCACGGACGCGGTGGCGGCGTCGGTCGGGACGACAGCCAGCACGTCGCCGGCACCGGTTTCGACGGTCGCGAGTTCACCGTCGCGGTCGACGACCGGCCCCGTGAGCACCGTCTCGTCGACGCGGGCGACGCCCTCGTAGGCCGCGACCAGCCGATCGAACCGCGCCAGCAGGTCCCTGGCGGTCCCCGTCAGGGAACTCCCGCCGCCGTCGGCCCCGCCCCGGGTCCGCTCGACTAACGGTCCGGCCGCCGCCTCGAGTTCGACCACCCGCTGCTGGAGGCGCGGGTACGACCGTTCGAGGGCCGCCGCCGCACCCGACAGCGAGCCACGATCGTCGATCGCGCGTAACATCGCGACATCGCTGCGGTCGATGCTTACGTCGTCGATCCGTAGGTAGGGGTCGAACTCCTTTTCCATGGGTATCGGTCCCCGGTGGGAGCCCCGTCGAGGCCGACGGGGGTCTCGAGTCACCCTTCGCGGTCAGACGAGAAGTTCGTTGTCATCGTACAGCAGATCGCCGCGGACGAACCGCGCGGTCCGTTCGTCCCGTGGGTCCTCGAACACCCGCTCGGGCGGGCCGATCTCGATCAGTTCGCCGTCGAGCAGGAAGGCGACCCGATCCGAGACCCGCTCGGCCTGGTGCATGTCGTGGGTCGCGAGCAACACGCCGTGATCGCGGTCGCGTGCCTGCCCGATCGCCCGCTCGAGGATGGCCGTGTTCCGCGGGTCGAGATCGGACGTCGGCTCGTCGAGGACGAGCAGTTCCGGGCGGGGTGCGAGCGCGCGGGCGAACGACACCCGCTGGGCCTCCCCGCCCGACAGCGACGCCGCGTCCCGGTCCCACTCGTCCCCGAGACCGACGAGTTCGAGCGCCTCGAGCGTCCGATCGTCGACCGTCGGCGACCCGTGAATCCAGCGGGCCGCGAGCCGCTCGGCGAAGCCCCGGAGCCGGCTGGCCCACGGCCGGCGAATCCGCCGTCCGGCGTCGACGTTGCGCGCCACCGAGGTCCCGAACAGGCTCGCCTGCTGGAAGACGACCCCGATTCGCCGCCGGAGCGCGAGGCGATCGTCTCGCGGGAGCGACCACGGCTCCGTCCCGTCACAGCGGACCGCGCCGTCGGACGGTCGCTCGAATAAGGCGGCCAGCCGCAAGAGCGTCGACTTGCCGGCTCCCGACGGGCCGATCACCGTCACGACTTCGCCCGCGCCGACGGTCAGCGAGATGTCGGTCAGAATTGGCGTCCCGTCGACGCCGTAAGACGCACACTCGAGCTCGAAGTTCATGGCCGTCTCACCGTGATCGTGGTCGGGGCGACGGGGTGCGCTCGCACGGTCATCGGCCCCCGAGCCGCAGGACGATCCCGTTGACGAGCAACACGAGGACGAGCAACACGGCACCGAGGACCAGCGCCGTCTCGAACTCGCCTTTCCGGACCTCGAACTGGATCGCGGTCGTCAGGGTCCGGGTTTTCGAGGTCCCGTCGGCGTAGGCGATGTTGCCGCCCACGATGAGGACGGAGCCGACCTCGCTGATCGCGCGGCCGAAGCCCGCGAGAATACCGGTGATGACGCCGTATCGTGCCTCCTTGAGCGTAATGAGGGCGACGTCCGCTCGAGTCCCGCCGATCCCGTAGGCTGCGTCTCGAACGGCATCGTCGACGCTCTCGACCGCCGAGAGGGCGACGCCGGTGATCACCGGTGTAGCGAGCACGAGTTGCGAGATGATCATGGCCTCCGGCGTATAGATGAGGTTCAGCGTTCCCAGCGGGCCTCGATTCGAAAGGACGTACCAGACGAGGAGCCCGACGACGACGCTCGGAAACCCCATGCCAGTGTTGATGACGGCCGTGACGAACCGTTTTCCCCGGAAGTCCGCGAACCCGACGGCGAAGGCGATCGGGAGGCTCACGGCGGTGCTCAGCAGGATTGCGAACAGACTGACCGTCAGCGATAGCCGGATAACGCTTCGGAGATAGGTCGGATCGGAGAGGGCATCGATTGGCATTGGTAAGTCCCCGGAGGCGGTCGGGTGGCGGCTGCGTCACTCGTCCGCGGAGTCCGGCTGCCATCCCTCCGGAACGTACTGCTGGAAGTTCGGTTCCGCGGACAGCGCCTCGGGATAGAACAACTGCTCCCCGTTTGCCGTAAACTCCGCGATGATCTCCTGTCCCTCGGGGCTCGTCACGAAGCCGATGTAGGTCATCGCGAGCTGGTAGTTGACGTTCGAGTGAATCTCGGGATTGACCGCCATGATCCCGTACGGGTTCGCGAGCAACTCCGGCCCGTCCTCGATCGGGCCTTGAACCAGAATCTCGAGGTCGATGTCGTCCCGCGAGAGGTACGTCCCCCGATCCGCGAGCGTGTAGGCTCCGGCCTCGTTGGCGTGGGTCAGCGTCTCGCCCATCCCCTGGCCGAGGCTCCGATACCACTCGCCGCCGGGTTCGTTGTCCGCGTGCTCCCAAATGACGAGCTCTTTCGTGTGTGTCCCGGACTCGTCTCCGCGAGAGACGAACGGCGCGTGCGCACTCGCGATGGCGTCGAAGGCGGCCGCCGCCCCCTCGGTGTCGCTTGCACCCGCCGGATCGTCGCTCGGACCGACGATCACGAAATCGTTGAACATCAGGTCCCGCCGGTTGACGCCATACCCCTCCTGCATGAACTCGTCCTCGCGCGACCGGGCGTGGACCAGAATGACATCGGCGTTCCCGTCTCGAGCCGAGCGGATCGCGGCTCCCGTCCCTTCCGCGTTGGCCGCAACGCGCGTCCCGAAGCGCTCCTCGAACGCTACGTTGATCTCGTCGAGCAGTCCCGTCGCTTCCGTGCTGGTCGTCGTCGCGAGCGCGAGTTCCTCCCCGGCGATCGATCCCTCGCCCTCGGCGTCCGATCCGAGGCAGCCCCCGACGGCCGCGGCGATCCCCGCCGCACCCGCTCCGAGTAGCGCCCGCCGTCGATATTCCATCTATGGAACAACGATGGAATACAGTGGGATAAACGTACCGCCCAAGGAACCCGTCGATGGTTACGAACCGCTCTCGAGGACCCACTGCGGGCGAACGCGTAATGGGATTCGGTTACCCGCCACCGCGATCACGACGTTCTGGACGCACCGTCCTCGTCGAGGAACGGGTGAAATCCCGGCGTCGCCGCCAACATCGGATCGATGTCTGCGAGTAATTCGCCGCGTTGCTGATCGTCGCGACGCAGGGTCCTGGCTCGTTCGGTGTCGACTCCGCTTCGATCGACGATTCGAACCGATCCGCTACCCGTGCTTGTCCGGCATCGTCGAGTGACGCGTGACCCCGCGCATGTCCGCCCGCTCGGACGGGGGCGGTGCCATCGTCGAATGGCGACTCGGACCGCCCGCCGTTCCGCGCGCCCAGTCACCGCCGAGCCCCGATCCCAGAACCCCCTCGTCTTCCGCTTCGTCCGCCGTTTCTTCCTCGTCCGCCACTTCCGTTTCGTCCGCTGCTTCTTCGGTACCACCTTCGTCCGGGGATCGAGCGTCGGCAGCCGTCCCGTCGGCCGCCGACGTGTCGCTGCGGGCGGGTCCCTCATTCGCGGATTCGAGTCGGTCTCTGAGTTGCACGACATCGTCGCCGAACCGCTCGACGGAGGACCGCATCGACGAGCGGAGTCGATCCCCGAGGTCGTCGGCCGTCTCCGCCGCCGCGTCGCCTCCGGATGCCGCCGTGTCCGCATCCGCTGTGGTGTCCGCGTCCGTCCTCGCGGATGCCTCCCGGTCACCGATCGTCCCCCGAAGGCCGTCGGCGGTCGCCTCGAGATCGCGGTCGTTCGCCCGGTCGGCAAGTTTCGCGAGGTGAAGCAACCGCTGCAGGTCCTCGAGGTTCTCCTGGTCGCCCCGGGCGATGGCCTCCGGAATCGACTCCGGTTCGGTTCCGTCCGCGAGCGTGTCCAGCCCCACCGCTGCGAGCAGGGCGTCGGGGTCGGCCGTCTCGAGTAGCTCGTTTGCTTCCGCGGCGGCCTCGAGCAGGGTCGTCTCGGGGGACTCGTCCCCGTCAGCCGAGCCGTCGTCGGCGATGATCGCGGTGCTCGACGCGGCGGCCTGGTTCAATACTTCGTCCACTCGATCCCGTCGTTGTGCGTCGGTCATAGCTGTCACCTGGTGTGACTACACCGGCGTCGGTCCCGCGATCCGTGGTTGGGGGCGCGTGTCGGTCGACTACTCGGCTGCTGCCTCGGCTTCTGACCCCGAATCCGAGTCATCGCCCTCCTCGTCGATCACTGCCTCGATGATCGCGTCGGTCATCTCCTCCCGGCTGAGGTTCGCCTTTACGCCGACGTCCTTCGCGACCGACTGCAAGTCGCCGTAGGACATCACTCCGAGGAAGTCCTCGAGGGTGTCCCTCCTGTGGTCCGCGACGTCATCCATCGACGGCTCCGCCTCGGTCTCGTCGGGCGCATCGCCTTCATCGTCGGCGTCGCTCTCGGACACGTCCTCCTCGGGTACCGCCCGCGCATCGCTCTCCGACTCGTCTTCCGCAGGTTCGTCGCGTCCGTCGCCGCCGATGCTATCGAGGACCCCCTCGGCGCTGCTGCCGTCGGTCACGCTCCTGGCTACCGACTCGAGCGAATCGCGACCCGTGATCTCCGAGACCGAATCCCCGAGCGCGTCCCGAATCGCCGCCGCTAATTCGATTCTGATCTCGCCGAGGTCGTTCCCCTCGTCGACGCCTTCGGCGATCGTCTCGTGGACTTCTCGGCCGACCGCCGCCCCGACTTCCCGTCCGAACTGTTCGCCGAACTGTCGACCGACCGCTGCGCCGACCTCGCCGCCGTCGATGCCGTCCTCGATGGACCCGTCGCCGAGCATATCGGCGGCGTCGAGTTGATTGCTCACCTCGTTGGCCACCATCCCCTTCAGTCCGGACCCGTCACTCACGGCGACCACCTCGAGCCGGGTCATCGAACGAGAGCGTGTGTTGCATCACAATATTACTCCTCGGCCGCCTGTTCCGAGTCTTCGTCCGCCGATGCTTCGCCTTCCTCGCCCGATTCGGCGTCGTCTTGGGCCTCGCCTTCGCCGCTCCCGTCGTCACCCTCGATCTCGGGCTCGTCCGCTTCGGTAGCCTCTTCGTCCGCTTTCGCACCTTCCGCAGCCGTTTCCGTGCCCTCCTCGGCACCCTCCTCGCCTTCTGCCTCGTCCTCGTCGCCGGAACTGAGCAGTTCGTCGACGACCATGTTCCCGATCGTTCGACCGAGGGATTCGCCGATCGCTCGCCCGAGGATCGCGCCGATCTGTCCGCCAAGCACCTCTCCGAGTGGCTTGCCCCCGTCGATCTCCTCTTCCCACTGGGTCCCCTCGACCAGTTCGTCGACGTCGACGTTTTCGGTGATTTTCTCGGTATCGATCCGCTGTGTGAGTGAATCGTCGCTCATGATGATGCCTCCGCCTGTGACGGCTCCGCCTGTCCGCCGGCCTCCTCCTCACGCTCCGGCTCGAGTCGTTCGATCAGCTGTTCGATGACTTCGCTGACGATCATCGCTACGATTTCCTCGGTCGGGAAACTGGGAACGAGCCCGGACAGCTTCCCGCTGAGCCAGCTGGCCGCCTTAGAGATGCGGCCCGTCGTCCCGTCGCCCTCGCTCGGTTCCGCTTCCCCGTCGTCGGCTGCTGCTGGTTTCGCTTCCTCGGCGTCCGGTTCGTCGGTTTCCGCCGGCTCGCCAGTATCACCGCCAAAGCGTCCACTGAGCCACGCCCTCGGCTTGCCGAGTGCGCTACTGAGCCACTCTCTGGGCTTGCCAAGCACGTTGCTGAGCAGTTCTTTTGGCTTGCTAACCAGGGAACTGAGCACCTCTTTTGGGTTGCCCAGTAGCGACTGGACCTTGTCCAGCACGGCACCGGGGCCGTCGAGAAGTCCCGTGACTGCCGACAACACGTTCCCGAGCAGGTTGTTCCCGCCGGGTCGCGCCGAGACGTCGAGCGTGACCGGATTCAGGTTCACCTCGAGGCCGAGCAAGTCCAGGAAGAGGCCGTCGAGATCGAGATGGAGGACGCCGGCCGTTTCGTCGCCCTGATAGACGTCGTCGGCGTCTTCGACGTGGTACTCGTCCTCCTCCTCGCCGTCCGCGTCCGCCCCGTCCGTTGCAGTTTCGTCGTCGCCCTCTCCCACCTCAGCTTCCGTTTCGTCCTCGCTCTCCCCGTCCGTGACTTCCGCTTCTTCCTCGGCGTCTCCTTTTTCCTCCTCGTCTTCGCTTTCGACTGCCCCTTCGGATTCGTCGTCCCCTCCCTGGACCCCTTCGCTTTCGGCAGGGTCCGTCTCCCCCTCCCCGGGGGCCACGTCGGCGTCGCTCGCGTCCTCGGGCTGGTCGTCGACCCCATCCATCTCCGCCTGTCCGCCGTCGGTTATCACCCGGCGTGGCGGTCCCGTCGTCCGCCCAGTTTCGTCGAGACGGCTCGAGGAGCGTTCGACCCGCCCGGGATCCGAACGCACCTCGCGACCGTCGCGTGCAGAACTCGCGGTCATTATACGGGAACACGGACGCTCGTGAGCGTTGTGGGGGTTGGCCTTGCGTATGCGACTAGCCAACGCGCCGGCGAACCGTTCCGAAAACGACCGATCGACGACGCTACTCGAGCGAGCCGGCCCAGAGTGCGTACTCGCCGCGCGTCTCGCCGTCGTCGTGGTATGCAACGGGCTCCTCGATGGCTACGACCGTGCCGTCCTCGACAGCGGCCGCCGTCGCGATTCCCGCGAACCGCTCGTACCCGCCCGCGCCGGACTCGAGGTCGTACCAGCGGACGGCGTGGGTGCTCGGGTCGCGAACGCGGAAGTTCTGGGCGCAGGGAGCGACGAATCGTCCCCCGTCGGCGGCGAGGCCATGGACGAAGCCCCGAACCTCGTCGTCCCATAGGGGGTCACCGTCGGCGTCGAACACGGCGACCCGGTGTTCGTTCGGATGACGATGCTCCGTCTCGCGGCTCTCGATCGCATAGGTGTTGCCGGTCACGAACGCCACGCGGCCGTCGTCCGCGTAGGTGTGGTTCGGATAGGCGTACAGCGTCTCGTCGTCCAGTTCGGTCTCGACTGCGAGGTCGACCCGCCAGCGCTCGGCACCACCGGGACCCAACAGGTAGCCGCGTTTGTCACCGTGACTCGAGACGGCGATCGAGTCCCCGTCGAACGATAGGTCGCCGACGCGGCGGTCGCCTTCGGTACCGGGGTCCCAGGTCCACTCGAGGTCGCCCGACTCGGGGTCGAGGACGACGAGACCGGTGTCGTGGTCGCCCAGACAGCGGTTGTAGCCGACCGCAAGGCGCTCGCCGTCGGCGTCGAGATCGAGCGCGATGGGCGAGGCGTCGGTCTCGTAGGTCCAGCAGACAGCGCCGTCGGCATCGAACGCGTAGACCGTGCTGTGCCACCGTCGGATCTCGCCGTCCCGCTCGTAGCGCCGCGCAGCGGCGTAGAGCCGCTCGTCGCCGTCGGCGTCGGGTCCCGTCTCGCAGGCGACGACGTAGGGCAGGTAGAAGACGGTGTCTTTGACGGCCTCGCCGACGTCGTCGACGGTGTCGTAGCGCCACCGTCGGTCGCCGGTCTCGGCGTCGTAGGCCGCGATCGTCCCCGTCCGGCCGCGGCCCGCGACGACGATCGTATCACTCGCCGGGAGCGACGCGATCCCGACCGCGTGATCCGGATGGGCGGCCGACCAGCGGGTCTCGAGCGAGTCGACATCGCGGGCGGTGACGGTGCCGTCCCACTCGCCGGTGACGACGAGATCGCCGGCGGCGGCGAAGCCGACCGCGGATCGGGTCCACATGTGACGGCTCCGGGCGGTTTCGATCTCGCCAAGCGGAACCGACCGGAGCTCGAGGGCGTCCTCGCGTTCGGTATCGGCAGTTTCGGCCATCGTTACTCCTCGACCGGGAACGTCTCGTGGAGGGTGTCGTGAGCGTCGCCGAGCCCATCGACGATGCTCTCGCCTTGCGCGTGCAGTCGCTGGACCGCCCGCTCGGCGTCGCGGACCGCGAGCAGTCGCCCCCGCGTGTAGTCGTACTCGGGGTCGTCGCTGTCCATCGATGCGACCTCCTCCTCCAGATCGACCAACGCCGCGTCCAGATGGCGTTCTACTTCGGCGAGGCTATCGGCCTCCGCGAGACCCTTGATCGGCCCCTCCAGGTGGCCCTCGAGTTCCTTCTCCGCGTGATCGCGGGTGCTGTCGTCCCCGACGCCGAGGACGTTCATCAGTCCGAGTCGTAGTGCTTCGATTTCGTGGCAGCTCATGGGTTGCTGTATGATGTGTCGAATTCGTGTGTTTCGGTCAGCGTTACAGCGTCTGATCGACGAGTTCGCTCACGATACGGTCCCGATCGAGGTGGTCGCCGACGATCCGTTCGGCGTCATCGTCCTCGACGCCGCCGTACCAGATTCCGTCGGGGTAGACCGCGACCATCGGCCCGTCGCCGCACCGACCCAGACAGGACGACCGCGTGATGCGGGCGTCGCAGTGGTCGGAGTCCCGCACCGCCTGGCGCAGGCGTTCGAGGACCGCCGGCGACCCCATCTTGGCACAGGTCTGGTTGGTACAGACGGCCACGTGCTTTTCCGGGGCGTCGTGGCTGTCGGGTTCCTCGTCGATGTCGTCGCGGTCGGCGTGGGCCTCCTGATGGGCCAGCGCACGGAGCATGGCCCGCGCCCCGCCGACGTCCTCCTCGTAGCCCTCGAGATCGACCTTGTACTTGCACGTGTCACAGGACATCTCCACGCTCTCCGTGCGGGCCTCCTGCCAGCGGTCGGCGAAGACGTCCAGCAGCCGCGAGTCCGTTCCGAGCGGATCGCCGGCCAGCGCGTCGACGTAGGGATAGTCCGCGTCGAACTCCGCCGTCCAGTCGCGGACCCGCTGGGTGAGGACGCCGTCGCCGAGCATGTACGGCAGGACGACGACCGCGTCGGGACGGTGTTTCGAGAGTCCGTGGAGCGTCTCCTCGAGCGTCGGTTCGGTGACGCCGATGAACGACGCCTCCACGCGGTCGAACTCGCGACCCTCGTAGAGCAGTCGGGCCAGCTTGTGCACGTCGCCGTTGGCGTCCGGGTCGCTCGAGCCACGGCCACAGACGACGACGGCCACGTCGTCGGTCGCTCGATCGACGCCGAGGTCGGCCTCGACCGCGGCGGCGCGGTCGTCAAGCAGGTCCAGAATCGCGGGATGGACACCCAGATGCGCGCCGTTGTTGATCTCCAAACCGTGTTCGGCGCGGGCCTGCTCGATCGCCAGCGGGACGTCGTTTTTGACGTGGCTCGCGGCGAACAGCGAGCAGTGGACGACCGTTACCTGCGACGTGACGGCCGCGAGTCCCGCGAAGGCCTCGTCGATCGCCGGCTCGGCGAGTTCGAGGAACGCGGCGTCAACCGGTATCCCGAGTCGGGACTCGAGCGCGGCGGCCAGTTCGCGGACCTGTTCGTTGGACTTCTCGCGTCGGGAGCCGTGGCCGATCAGGAGGACGGCCTCGTCGTCGAATCCGGCTGTCGGTGCGGGCGTGGTCTGGTCGGGTGTGCTCATCGGTATCGTGGGTGTCGATCTGTCGGGTGGTTACTCGTCGTACGCCTCGGCCTGCTCGAGGCTCCGCTCCAATTTGCGACGGCGGCTCGGCGCGAACAGGCCCGTTTCGTCGCAGTTCTCGTAGAGCCACGCGCCGAAGTCGGGCGCGGCGTCGTCGTCGACGCCGAACCAGTAGCCCCCGGCGGACGTCTCCGACAGCTCCCCCATCGGGGCATCGACCGGGCACTCGGCGATCAGTTCCCGTGCGAGTTCGAGCAGGTCCGCGTCGTCGTGGACGAACGAGATGCCCACCGTGCCGCTCGAGGATTTGAAGCAGACGGTGCCACAGCCCTCGAGCAGTCCGCGGAGCAGTTCCCGGTCGTAGTTCGAGAACGCGCCGAACCGGTAGTTCCCGCGGCCGTCGACGGGGAGCCCGAGTGTACCGCTACGGCCGAGGAGGCCCGAGTCGTCGTCACCGTCGATCGAGAGCGTGTACTCGTCTTCCGTCCGCGTAATCGACGTATCGTGGGCGTACTCGCGGCTGGTCGTGTCGTGCTCGAGGTCGCCCCCGGCGACGGCGGCCAGCACCTGTGCGGACGCCTCGTCGTTGGCGACGATCTCGATGCCGTCGTCCGAGACGTCGCCGCTGCCGGCGACGTGGCCCCAAAAGTACGCGGTCGCGGCGTGGCCGGCCAGCGGGTCCGACGGAACCTCGATCTCGGTCGCGGATTCCGCGTCGCTCATTCGCCCACCTCCTCGACGACGATCGCGTCCGTCGGACAGGCCGCGGCGGCCTGCCGGGCTTCGTCGATTCGGTCGTCGTCGAACGTCGCGACGACGCGCTCGGCGTTGTCGGTAACCTCGCCCTCGCAGTCGTAGACCGGGTCCGCGCCGGGATCGATCGTCGCGAGACCGTCCCCGCCCTCGACGAAGCGCGGGTCGCGGGTCAAACAGGCGAAGATGCCGTCGCAGGCGTCTTTCTCGATCGTAACTTCGTATCGTGACATTGGTGAATTGCGGCTGGTCGGCGGTCGGTCGAACTGGTCAGTAGTCGTACTTCGTCTCGTAGCCACGCGGCGTGACCATCCGGTCGTCCCAGACGTAGGTGTCCTCGTTGCCGACGACGATCGTCGTCGTCATGTCGATGATCTCGTCCTCGCCTAACTCCTCGAGTTCGCCGAGTTCGGTGATCATCACCTGCTCGTCCTCGCGGCCGGCACCGTGGACGATGCCGACGGGCGTGTCCTCGTCGCGGTGAGCCAGCAGGATCTCGCAGGCCTTCTCGAAGTTCTCCCGGCGCTTGCGGCTCCACGGGTTGTAGATCGTGATCGTGAAGCTCTCCTTGGCCGCGGAGTGGAGCCGCGACTCGATCTCCGGCATCGGGACGAGGTGGTCCGACAGCGAGATCGAGACGGTGTCGTTGACCAGCGGTGCGCCCAGTCGGGCCGCACAGGACTGGGCCGCCGGGACGCCCGGCACGGCCTCGAAGTCGACCATCGACGCCGTCGCGCCCTTGGACTCGAGGATCTCGAGTGCCAGCCCGCCCAGCGCGTAGACGTTGGGGTCGCCGCTGCCGACGATGGCGACATCGTTGCCCGCCAACGCGCGGTCGATGGCTTCCTCGGTGCGGGAGACTTCGCCGCACATCGGCGTGTCGTACAGTTCGTCGGCTTCCTCGGTGATCTCGTCGGGAATGAGGTCGATGTAGGTCGTGTAGCCGACGATATGCTCGGCCTCGAGCAGCGCCGACTTCGCGCGGTCGGTCATCCCCTCCGGATGGCCGGGGCCGAGGCCGACGGCGCTCAGTTTGCCGGGGTCGGCGTCGAAGTCGTCGACGGTGGAGCCGACCTCCTTCTCGTTCGAACTGTCGTCGTCGGAACTCGAGGCCCCACAACTACTCGAAGACGAGGAGTTCGAGGACGCCCCGCACTTCGAGCTACTCGAGTCGTCGCTGCCGCTCGATGCGCCACAGCTACTCGAGCGATCGGTGCTCGCCTCGCTGGTGCTCTCGCTGCTCGAGGCACCGCAGTTGGAAGTCGATTCGGCGTCAGCGTCGGTGTCCGCGTTCGTATCCGTACTCATGGTTGGTGATACTGATTTCAGAAGTCGTCGACGTCACGCCCGCCGCGCGGGGTGACGAGGTACGTTCGATCGTCGTTGCGCCAGGTTTCGGTCTCGTGGTTGCCGATGATCAGCGAGGTTCCCATCCCGGAGACCTTGTCGTCGTGGTCGGCGGCCTCGCCGAGGGTGGTAACGAACTGGCTCTCGCCGTTTCGACCGGCGTCCGCGCGGCCCGCGTCGTTGACGATGGCCACGTAAGCGTCGTCGGTCCGTTCCTCGCGGACGATCTCGACGGCCTTCTCGTAGTTGCGCCAGCAGTTGTAGAGGACGATCACGAAGTCGCTGACCGCGGCAGCGCGCAACTTCTCCTCGATTTCGTCCCAGCCGCGCCACTTGTCCGACAGCGAGACCGTACAGAAGTCGTTGCACAGCGGCGCACCGACGTTCGCCGACCCGCCGAGCGCCGCGGTGATGCCGGGGACGATCTCGATCGGAATATCCGTCGCGTCGTCCTCCTCGGCCATCTTGAATATCAGGTCGGACTTCCCGTAGACCGACGGATCGCCGCCCGAGACGTGGGCCACGTCCTTTCCATCACGGACGTGGTCGAACGCCGCGCGGGCGAGTTCGATCTGTCGGCCCATCGTCGAGCGGACGATCTCCTGTTCGAAGCCGTCCTCGCGGGTTGCAGTGCCGTCCTCGTCGGTTTCCTCCTCCGGCAGCAGGGTGCCGTCGTCGCGCAGGAACTCCTGATAGAGGCTCGAGGCGATGACGACGTCCGCGGTCTCGATGACCTCCTTCGCCCGCTTGGTCATGTGGTCGGGCAGCCCGGGGCCGATGCCGACGACGTAGAGTGTGCCGTGGCCGTCGGGCGTGCCGCCGGCCGTCGCGTCCGCAGACGTCTCCGTCTCGGCGACTTCGTCGCCCGAACTCATCGACCGATCGCCACCGTGACCTCGTTTTCGTAACTCAACTTCTCGAGGAGCAGTTCCTGCTCGGCCCCGCCCGCAATCGCACTCGCTTCGGAGACGCCCGGCCAGCCGATCAGCTCCTTCGACTTCGAGGGCGTCGGGCCCTCGTGCTCGAGCAGCGTCTCCTTGTCGAAGGCGACGACACCCAGATCGAGTTCCTGGGCCGCCTCGAGCAGTCCCTCCTCGTCTTCTTTCCGGGTCGCGGTCCCGACGAACTCCACGTCGTCGATATCGTAGTCCGTCCGCTCGAGGGCTTCCTCCCACGCCGCGAGGAAGGCCTCCTTGCTGGCCCCCGAAACGCTACCGGTCCCCAGGACGACGCCGTCGTCCTTGTTCCGTTTGAGGACCGTCACGTCGTCACCGACGAGGACGGCCTTCGGCCCGTCGAGTCGGGCGACGGGGCCGAGGTTCTCGTCCAGTACGGCGAGGTTCGTCTTGACCGTCGAGTCGCCGTTGACGACGTGAGTGTCCATGGCCTTCGCGCGGGACTCGACGCCCTGCTTGCCCGCGGCCTCGCTCGCGGTTGTCATCGCCGGGACAGCGCCCATCGTCGCCAGGTCCTGTGCGACTTGATTCGCGCCGTGGTGGCCGCCCGTGATCGGGATCGCCCACGTCAGTTCCTCGTCGACGACGCAGATCGCGGGGTCCTCCCACTTGTCATCGAGCAGGTGGGCCGTCTTCCGCATCGCGATCCCCGAGGCCATCAGCCCGATGAAACAGTCGTACTCGCCCCAGTGCTCCTCGAAGACGTCGCCGTGGTACTCGATGATGTCGATCGCCTCGTAACGATCGCCGATCTCGGCTTTGATCTCCTCGGCGGTGTCCATCTTCCGCCCGAAGGAGATGATCGCGATCTCCTCGGCGACCTCGCCGTCCGAATCCGCCGTCGAACAGTGGCCGCCGTCGGAATCCGACTCGTCGTTCGCGTTGTCAGCGTTGTCCGTACTCATGTGTCAGTCGTCTCCCGCTTGCGTTTCGTTCGCCTGTGCGTCCGATTCGTCCGCGTCGCTCGAGTCGGGGCCCCGATTGGCCCAGTCCCCGTAGAGGAACGAGCGCTCGTAGCCCGCGCCGGTCACCGCGTCGCCGATGACGACCAGCGCCGAGGCGCGGTAGCCCGCCTCCTCGACCTTGTCGGCGATGTCGCCGATCGAGCCGATAATAACGTCCTCGTCCGGCCACGAAGCGTGGTAGATCACCGCGACCGGCGTCTCGGGGTCGTGGTCGTCCTCGAGCAGCCGGTCCATCGTGTCCCGGACCGCGTGGGTCCCCAGATAGATGCAGGTCGTCACGTCACCCATCTCGACGAAGTCGGAGATGTGGTCCTCCTCGGGCGTCAGGGTCTTGCCCTGCGGCCGGGTGAACGCGACGTGGTTCGAGACCTCGTTGAGCGTCAGCTGCGTCCGCAGCGTCGCGCTGGCTGCGAAGGCCGACGTGACGCCCGGGACGAAATGCGTCGGCACGCCCTCGTGTTCCAGCGCGTCCATCTGTTCCAAGGCGGCACCATAGATCGCGGGGTCGCCGCTGTGGAGTCGGACGACGTTGTCACCGTCCTCGTAGGCGTCCCGCATCAGCGGGATCAGTTCCTCGAGGTCCTTCCCGACCGAATTCACGAGTTCGGCGTGGCCGCAGTACTCGTCCAACAGTTCGCTGTTGACCAGCGAGCCCGCGTGGACGACGAGATCGGCCTCCTCGAGCAGTTCCTTCCCGGCGACGGTTAGCAGCCGCGGGTTGCCCGGGCCGGCACCGACGAAGGGAATTCCGGCCTGTTCGTCGCCGGCGCTGTGCTCGAAGATCCGGTCGTCCAGTTCTTCGCGGCGCCGTTCGCCCTGCGAATCGATCGCGTCCTGTGGGTCGTTCCCAGTCTCGTCGGTCATCGGTGGCCTCCACGGTCGCCGCCGTCACGACCCTCGGCGCGCTCGCTGGCTCGTCGCTCTCCACCGTCAGTCACCGGCTCCCCGTCCGCGGTCGTCTCGTCCGCCCCAGTCTCCTCGTCGGTCTCGAACGCCGCCGTCGCCTGCTCGACCTCGAGACCCTCCTTCTCGGCGTAGGCGAGCGTGTAATAATCGCGCTCGTCGATCTCGTCGGGGTCGTCGGTGACGATCGTGTCGCCCTGCTCCATGAACAGCCGGCGGCCGTATGTCACGTCGTAGCCGGCCTCGACGAGGCCCTCGTGGGTGGCCGGCGCGTCGGTGACCTTGAACAGGATCATCCGGTCCGGGCCGGTCGGGCTGTGGCCGGCGGCGGCCTCTCGCAAGGAGAGCCCCGCGCCGGCTTCGATTTCGACTCCCATCGCGGTCGCAAACGCCGTCACGGCGCTCACGCCGGGGACGATCTCGAGGTCTACGTCGGAGTGGAAAGCGTCGATCGTCCGGCGCAGGTGGCCGAACGTCGAGTAAACGTTCGGATCGCCCAGCGTGACGAAGGCGACATCGCCGTCCCGTGCGTTCGGGGCGATCTCCGCGGCGGCCTCCTTCCACGCCGTTCGCAGTTTCTCCTCGTCTTTCGTCATCGGGAAGTCCAGATCCCCGATCTTCGACTCGTCGACGTGTTTCAGCGCGACCGTCCGCGACAGGCGGCCCGGGGAGTAGACCACGTCTGCGTTCTCGAGAACGTCCTTCCCGCGAACCGTGACGAGATCAGCCTCGCCGGGACCGAGTCCGACGCCGTACAGCGTCATTGGGCGGTGCTCCCTCCGTCGGCGGCGACGGTCTCGCCGTCGCCTTCGTCAGTCTCCTCGTCGGGCGTCGCACTCCCGACCAGCATGTAGACCGGGTTGTCCGAGTTGAAACTCGTCGCCCCGGCGAGTTCGTAGCCGTGGCTCACCTGAAACTGGACGACCTCCTCGAGAATGTCGCGCTCGCGGAAGGCCTTCGTGGCTTGGCCAGCGACCTCGAGCCGCGAGACGTTCATCACGACGCGGTCGATTTCGGTGTCGACGGCGTGGTCGAGGACGGCTTCGAAATTCCGACTGCCGCCCAGAAAGAGCGCGTCAGCATCGTCGGGCAGTCCGTCGGGCGCTTCCGCGTTGCGTAGGTCGACATCGGCGCGTACCGACGCCTCGTTCGCGGCGAGGTTCCGCTCCGTCGTCTCGAGTCGCTCGGGTTTCCGCTCGACGGCGGTCACTCGCCCGGCTCGCTGTGCGGCTTCGATGGTGACGGCCCCCGTACAGGAGCCGACCTCCGCGAAGTGGTCGTCCGGCTCGAGCGCGAGCTTCGAGCGGACGACGGCCCGGACCTCGGACTTCGTCGGGCCGGCCTTCGCGTCGTGTGGAAGCGCGATGGGTGGCATCATCCGTTGGAACAGAGCCCGTCCCTAAAACAATTTTGTTTGGGGTAGAACAACTGCGATTGCTCAGAGATGGTTCCGATAGGACAAGCGACCTTGTTCGGTTGCGATTCAACGTGTTCGAACGCGAGAAGTGGCGAACAGCGGCGAGAAACGGCCGAAACGCCACACTGCGGTCACCGCTTACTGAATCAGTAGGCGAACAGCCGCCAGAGTAACTCGCCGGGCCGTGGTGTGCCGAGTTTGCTCGGTCGCTCTGCCTCGATATCGACATCGTATTCATAGGTCAAGTGTCTGTCGTGGACCGTCGCCTCACCGTCTTCGTATTTGGTTGCGTTGAGTAGAACCTCGCCCTCGGAGAGCGTGTTTCGTTCGGTGTCGATCGTCATCCGGGCCCACGAGTCTCGAATATCGACGTCCTGGGATTCGATCCAGTCGTTGGAACTAGACAACACGGCGGAAACCGCCTTGGGATCGGTCATCTCGAGCGTAACCGTCTCGTCGCTTTCGTTGACGATCGTCCAGCCCGTCGCGTCGGCCGGCGGTTCGCCGAATCGGAAATCGCCCTCTTCCCAGCCGGGATAGCCGGGAAACTGTTTGATTCGTCCGAACTGGCCGTCACCGACGCCGCGGGTCCCGAGTGTTGCTTCTTCCATATCGATAGAACCGGGACTGAAAACCAATCCGGTCGAAGCGTACCAGGTACGCTTATCGCCGGTTAGTTCGCCTCTCGGGTTCGTTTTCAATACGAACTGCCGATCGTCCCTGTCGATCCGTCTCATCGTGTCGTGCGTGACTTCGTTGTCGCCGTTCAGATAGGTGACCCGGTACTCGTGACTCGCCCGGTCGGTATTCTCCCAGGCCGTCGCGTACAGCGCGTCCGGATCGTCCGGTAGCGGCTCCGGAGACGTATCCATCGGTCGCACCTCACCCATCCGAACGGCACCGGCCGCTCCAACGAGCGCGGTCCCGAGGAGTATCGCGAGCGCAAGTCGTGCGACCGCTCTCTTCGTCGGTATCGATGCACCCGACGACTCACCGGAGATGGGGACGAACCCGACTGTCAGAGCGAGCGAGAGCGCGAGCCACAGCGCGCTCCCGAAAACGACGACCAACCCGCCGAGTGCGATCGGATAGATACCGATGCTCCCCTCGGACACCAGTGCGAGCGGGGCGTACATGTATTCGATGAACCCGGAGTGTGGAACGTAGTAGATGGGGTCCGACTGTGGATTCGCTCCGAGTTCGCTTCCGATCCGGGTCCCGACGCCGACCGCCACGTTGAACACCGCGACGAAGACGAGTTGACGGCAGACGGCCCTACCGATCGCTCGAGGCCGAGTCACCGTCGTCACGAGCGCCGTTCGAAGCCCCTGCATCCAACTGGCCCCATCGGCGACCCGAACGACTGCGATTGCTGGAATGGCCCACATGACGAGCGTCCCGATCGTGACGCCGATCAGCGGCGTGATCACGATGACGGTTGAGGTGAGCAGGTCACCCCGGCCGGCCCAGTAGAGTCCATATCGAATCGGCGTATCGACGAGCAAAAAGAGGGCTGCCCCTGCCGTCACTGCGAGCGCGTGGCCACCGACAGCGACGCCGACGAGTGACGGAAGCCGACTTCGAACCGCTATGCTCTGTTCGGGTGTTTCGTCACCGTCCTCCATCGCGTTCCGTACTACCGGAACGACCGTTGCGAGACCCACGACTGCGATGAGCGGTGGCCAGAGGACACCGACGAGGGGGGAGATGGCGATCGCGAGGCCGACACGCACCAGCGTCTCGAGCACCGAGACGATGACGACGGCTGTGCCGAGTCGCTCCGATCGAACCGTGACGCGAAGCGCGTCCCGAAGCGAAGACATTGGTTATAGCTTTCAGCAACATCGTATAATTGATTCGATTATTCAGTAACACGATCGAGCCAACCGTAGTGTGGGGTACACGCCCATGTGAGGACTGGACCCGCTCGCTTAGCGACTCGTCACCACTCCAGTCCGCCGTTGATCCCCAGCACCTGCCCGGTCATGTACTCCGCCTGATCGCCGGCGAGAAAGCGGACCATGCCGACGATGTCCGCGGGGTCGGCGAACCGGCCCAGCGGGATCTCCTCGCGGAGCTTGTCCTGTACTCGGTCGGGAACCTGCTCGAGCATCTCCGTTTCGGTAAACCCCGGTGCGACGCAGTTGGCCGTGGAGCCGTGGCTGGCGAGTTCCAGCGCCAACGTCCGCGTAAAGGCAAATAGGCCGCCCTTCGAGGTCGCGTAATTCGCCTGGCCGTAGTTGCCCTGCTGGCCGACGACGCTCGAGATGTTGATGAGTCGGCCGTGGTCGGACGTCTTGATGTCCTCGTAGAACGCGTTCGTACAGTTGAACGTCCCGTTCAGGTTAATGTCGATGACCGTCTGCCAGTCCTCGTAGGTCATCTCCTCGAACGTGCGATCGATGGTGATCCCCGCGTTGTTGACGAGCACGTCGATTTCGCCGAGTTCCTCGCGGACTTCCGCTGCCATCCGCTCGACCGCCGCCGGGTCCGAGACATCCGCCTGTACAGGGACGGCCGTGTCGCCGTTCTCCGTGATCGTCTCGGTGACTTCGCGCGCCAATTCATCGGACGAGCGATAGTTCACGGCTACGTCGGCCCCGCAGCGGGCGAGTTCGAACGCGATTTCGCGACCGATGCCCCGGGAGGACCCCGTCACGAGACAGGTGCGATCGGTCAGTGGACGACGCGACAGCGGTTCGAGACGCTGAACTGTTTCCGACATGCGAGGGCTGCTACCACGAACATCGTGTTAAATACTTGTTCGGTTCGCATCGAGATCAACACCACTCGAGGAGCGCGAGCGGCGCGACGACTCCGCGGAATCGGTCACCCGCTCGCGTTTCACCATGATCGTCCCGGCCGCGATATCGCCGAGTCGCTGGCCGTAGTCGGTCGTGGCGGCGACGATGGCACCGAGGGGAGACCTGCCAGGAGGAACCCGAGTGGGAGCAGTGCCGGAGCGGAGAACGCGAGCACCGCGATCACGGCCAGTCAATTCCGGTCGCCACGAGTCGGCGGCGGAGTACCGTTCCGGCCGGTTCCATGTTCAGCCGAACATCGGCATCGTCGCGGTCGAGGACTGCGTTCGGCTCGAGGACCTCTCCCGACGCGCGCCAGTGCGGTTCGAAGACGTCCGCCGTCAGTAATCCGTGTTCGGACGCACGCTCGACCATTCCTGGCAGGTGTTTGGACCCGGTCGCGAGACAGACTCGATCGTAGTCGTTGGCCGTCCCAGCGCGGCGACCGCCGCGAGCATCGCCTCGTTGCGTGCCTCGAGCGTGCTCCTGCCGAGAAGGTACCCCGCCCCCAGATAGAGCAGGACGACGCTTCCAACGGTATCGGATAGGACAGCGAGCGGATGACGGTCGACCTCGTGGACCGGCCGCTCCCCTGCCACCGAGCGCTGCGGGTCGTCATCGGCCGAGACGCGCGAGGAACCGATCGAACGCCCCGCTTTCCGCGTGAACGTGGACGTACGTACCGAGCGACTCGTACTCGGTCAGGCCGTCGTGATCCCCGTCGATGCCGTCGCCACGAACCGTCTCGAAGGCGAAGCGAGCGTCGCCGTCGACGTCGGCGCTCGAGTAGTGGAACTCGTGGCCGCGAATCGTCTCCCCGGCAGCCGCGGTCAGCGTTCCCTCGGTGGCCTCGAGTTCGACGTGATCGAGCGCCTGATAGCGGTCGTGCATGGTCACGTCCGCGGGGAGGATTCCGGCCAACTCGTGGCGCTCGCCCTCGGCCGTCGTCAGCGACTGACTCATAGCCATCAGGCCCCCGCACTCTCCCAGTACGGGCAGTCCGTCGCTGGCCCGTTCGCCGAGTGCGTCCAGTGTGCCGGCCGACTCGAGTGCGTCGGCGTGGAGTTCCGGATAGCCGCCGGGCAGATAGACCCCGTCGCAGTCGGGGACGGAATCGCCGGCGACCGGCGAGAACGTGACCAGTTCGGCCCGTTCGCGGAAGCGCTCGATCGTCGCCGGATACCGGAAACAAAAGGCGGTATCGCTGGCAACGGCGACGGTGGCGTCGACCGGATCAGCCGGGTCGACAGCGGGTGACGGAGCGTCGGGAGCCGATGGTTCGCTCGCGACGGCGGCGAGCCGTTCGGCCGCGAGCGACTCGGCGGCCTCCCGTAGTGCCGCCTTCGGCAGCGCCGCTTCCCCTCCCATCTCGAGGCCCAGATGTCGATCCGGAATCTCGAGGTCGTCGTTCGGCGGGATTCGGCCGAAGAACGCCATGTCGTCGGGCAGGGCGTCCCGAATCCCCCGCTCGTGGCGACCGCCGTGGGCGCGCTGGGCGACGACGCCGGCGACCTCGATGTCGCGACCGATGGTGTCGGCGTACTCGCGGAAGCCGAGGGCGGTCGCCGCGACGCTTTCCATCCCGGCTTTCGCGTCGACCACGAGAACGACCGGGAGGTTGAGGGCTTCGGCGACCATGGCGGTGCTCGAGCCGTCGCCGTCGTACAGGCCCATCACGCCCTCGATGACACAGATGTCGCCCTCACCGCGGCGGTAATTTCGTCGGAGGCCGTCTTCCCCCTCGAGCCACGAGTCCAGCGTGCGGGACGGCCGACCCGCGATCGCCTCGTGGTGGCTCGGATCGATGAAGTCCGGCCCCGCCTTGGCGGGCTGGACCTCGTGGCCGGCGTCTGCGAGTGCCTGAACGATCGACAGTGTCGCAACGGTCTTCCCGACGCCGGAGCTGACGCCGCCGAGGACGAATCCATTCATGGTCCGTATCCCGTGTTCCGACCCGCTGCTCCGGCGAGCCGTTCGTCTCGGGTCGACGTCTCGAGGTCGTTCATCACTACGATTGAATTAGAACAATTGAACTTGAATCCATCGGTGGCATCGGCCGGTCAGAGCACCGCTCGTGGCAGCGACGATACACCCTGATCGGGGGCAACCCAAGGACGGAGGGCCAGCGGCACCCAAGCGACGGACCCTCATATCCGATACAAAAACCGTGTTTTGGAAATCGGGTTACAAAACATCGCTTTGGCGATTGTGTTAGGAGTACGCTTGATGGCGGGCTGTCCGTCGTCGAGACGCAGCGACTCCGAGTCGTCGGCAGTCCGGAACGCCCTCGAGTGACGGGGTCAGACCACCGACGACCTTAAGCGCTCGAGTCGGTTACGACCCGCCGCTCGAACTATGAACGACCAGAACGGGAGCGACACCGAACGCCACCTTCGCGAGGCGCTTCGACACCTGGGTGAGGCACGAGATGCCGACGACCTCAGGAAGACCAACGCCGTCGCGCTCGAGGAAGTATCGAACACCGTCTCATCGGTGTTGCGGGAGTACGAAGGCCACGAGTGACGGCCGTACTGGTCCGGCAGGGGGATCGTCACCAGAGACCGGGAACGAGGCGATACGGCGTTCGGTTCGCATACGCTTCGGAGGGTGCGCCCAATTGTTCCCGCAGGACGCGCCCTTCGACGCGGATGCGATAGCCGTAGCCGGTCAGGCCGGCGAGAGCCACAGTGTGATCCCGATCCAGAACGCGGCCGGCGAACGCGGGAGTTCCGGAGCGGGCATCACTTCGGGAAGGAGTGCAGCGCCAAAAGTACCGCCAGAGATGGCGACGGCGATCGCGAGTTTCGATCCCCGATCCTGCGAAGCAGTGGCTCTACCGCGAGACCGAAATCCGACGCTCAGGTCCGATACGACCCAGATAGCGAGCGCCCCGATGAAGACGTACAGGTACGGCCGTTGCGAATAGAACGGCATCGCTGTACGCGCGAGTCGGTTCCCACTCTGTTTATTTCGGACGGTTCGGCACCGTATCATATCGGTGGAGGGCCGCTCGAGTATCGTTCGAAACGCGGATGCTACACCTGCCTATTCCTCGGCGACCGGCTGCCGAACCGCGAGCACGACCAGATCGGAGAACGGCGTGTCGTCCGTCCCGCTCCCGCCAGCGTGCTCTGCCAGTTCCGCAAGCGTGAACCGGTGGATCTGCTCGTCGTCGTGGGTCAGCTTCTCGAGCACCAGCACCTCGAGCTCGGGGTCGGCACCCTCCTCGAGCAGGAAGGCCGCGATGTCGCCGGGCATCCGGTCGTACGGCCGCGGGAGCACGAGCAGGTGCCGTTCGTCGACCGTGGCCGCGGCGGCGAGGCGGTCCATGTCCGACTCGAGGTCGCCGCTCTTGTGCAGCGTGACGAATTCGGTGTCCTCCATCGGCGTCCGGGCACGGCTCGCCGCCATCTGGATCGCGGAGATGCCGGGAACGACGCGAACCGGAACGTCGGAATCGTGCTCTTGGACCGTGTCCTGTACTTTGCCGACGAACTGGTAGCCCGAGTGATTGGGGTCGCCCATCGCGACGGCGGTCCCCGACTCGCCGGCGGCGACGCGCTCGCCGAACTCCTCGAGCGCCTCGGCCTCGTCCTTGTAGCCGCAGGTCAGCAGATCGGCGTCGGTCAGGTCCGCGACGAACTCGACGACCGTCGTAAAGCCGACGACGACGTCGGCCTCGCGGATCGCCCGCTCGCCGCGAGGGGTGAGATACTCCTGGTTCCCGGGACCGACGCCGACGGCATACACCGGGTCGTCGGCGTCCGCATCGATGTCCGGCTCCGCCGCTCCCGCGGCGAACGTCGCCGGGTCCGGCCCCGAATCGAGGTCGTACTCGCCGCTCATCGGTTCCGGCCGTCCGCGGCCCGGGTTTCGGCGTCGAGCTCGAGGTCGATCTCGTCGGTCCGGACGTCCTTTGCGACGTGGATCAGTTCGTTCGTCAGCGCGGCGGCGAGGCCGCTCCCGCCGCGGCGGCCGACGTGCGTAATCGCGGGGACGCCGTACTCCTCGCTGACCTCGCGGATGCGCCCGCGGCTCTCCTCGGCCTTGACGAAGCCGACCGGGTTCGCGACGACGACCGCCGGCCGGGTCCCCTGCTCGATGCAGTCCGCCAGCGCCAGCGCCGCCGTGGGCGCGTTTCCGACCGTGACGATCGCGCCCTCGAAGGCGTCTTCCTTGTCCAGTTCGAGCATCGCCGCAGCGGTCCGGGTCATCCCGGTCTCGGCGGCGAGTTCCTTCCCGTGACCGATGGCTTTCGAGACTTCGCAGTCGTGGCCCCGGCCCGTGACGCCGGCTTTCACCATCGTGATGTCGGTGAAGATGTCGGCCTCGTCGAGCACGGCCCGCGCGCCGGCCCGGACCGGCGCGTCCTCGTCGTCACCGATCTCGTCGCCGCCGGTGAACTCGATCAGGTGCTGGAACTCGATGTCGCCCATCGAGTGGACCGACTTCTGGCGCACCCGGTCGGCCAGCGTCTCGTCGGGCGTGAACCCCCGGACGATGTCCATGCTCGTCTCCGCGATGTCCATCGCGTTCTGCGTCGTTGCTCCCAGATCGGCGTACTCCTCCTCGAACTCTTGGCTGTCGCTCATTGGGTATCACACTCCGGGCTCCAACGATCGATCGTCGGGCGAACCCGTTCACTCCCGTCGTCAGTCATCGGTCGATACCTCCGCACCGACGGCCTCGTTGGTCGTCCGCGCCTCGAGGTCACCCTCGACCGCGAGGTTCAGATCGCGCAGGCGGTCGACCGTCTGGTCGTCGGCATCCCACAGATCGCGTTCGACGGCCTCGAGTAAGGTGTCCGTGATCGACTCGAGCGCCCACGGGTTCACGTCGCGCATCCAGTCCTGGCGGTCCTCGTCGAAGGCGAACTTCTCGGCGACCTCCGCCCAGAGCGTATCCGAGACGACGCCGGTGGTCGCGTCCCAGCCCAGCGTCACGTCGACCGTCGTCGAGAGGTCGCCCGCACCCTTGTAGCCGTGGTCCTCCATGGACTCGAGCCAGTCGGGATTCAGCACGCGCGAGCGCATGGCCTTGCGGACCTTCTCCTCGTTCGTGTAGACGTCGACGTTGTCCGGGTCGGAAGAGTCGCCGACGTAGGAGGCGGGCTCCGCGCCCGAAATCTCGCTCACGGCGGAGATGAAGCCGCCGTGGAAGGCGTACCAGTCCGAGGAGTCGAACTCGTCCTGTTCCATCGTGTCCTCGATCTTCACCGTCGCGTCGACGGACGAGAGGCGGCGCTCGAAGGCGTCGTGGGCGTCGGAGACGCGCCCTCTCGAGCCCATCGCGTAGCCGCCCCACTGGACGTAGACATCGGCGAGGTCGGCGCGGTCGTCCCAGTTGCCCTCGTCGACCGCCTTGTTCGTCCCGGCACCGTAGCCGCCGGGGCGGGTCGTGAAGACGCGGTGTTTGGCCGCTTTGCGAGCATCGGATTCGTCGAGACCATCTTCTGCCTCGAGTTCCGCCTGCTCTTCCTCGACGTGCTTTTTGACGTAATTCATTTCGTGGGGCTCGTCGAGATCGACGACGGCGTCGACGGCGTCGTGAATGACCCCCGCCGCGGCGGGGAAGGCGTCACGGAACAGACCCGAGACACGGGTCGTCACGTCGACGCGGGGCCGGTCGAGGTCCTCGAGCGGGATCGGCTCGACGTCGTCGATCCGGCCGGCGTCTGTCCACTGCGGTTCGACGCCCATCATGGCAAGCACCTGCGCGATCGTCTCGCCGCGAGTGCGGACGGTCGGGGTCCCCCACGCGACGACGCCGATCTCCTCGGGGTACTCGCCGTTCTCGTCGTGGTGGCGCTCGAGGACCCCCTCCGCCACTTCGCTCCCGACCTGCCAGGCGGCCTTCGCCGGCACCTTGCGCGGGTCGAGCGTGTAGAAGTTCCGCGCGGTCGGCAGTAGATCGACGCCGCCGCGGGTCGGCGCGCCGGAGCCGCCCGGGGGCACGTACTCGCCCGAGAGGGCGTCGGCGGTGCGGGGAATCTCGTCTTCGGCCCCCTGCACGCGCGGCTGGGCTTCCTCGCAGATGTACGCGAGTGCCTCCCGCAGGTCGTTGTGCGCACCGGATTTCGCGCGCCCGTCGCCGATCGTCTCGAGGTCGACGACGAGGAGGTTCATGTTCACCTCGTCGTCGGGGCCGGCCTCACGCTCCGAGACCGGAATGTCGAAGTCGTGTTCGGCGAGCGTCTCGATCAGGTCGACGCTGGTCTCGTAGACCTCGTCGGCGGCCTCGGCGTAGGTCATCCCGAGGGCGTCGTCGTACTCGCCGGGCGCGTTCAGCATTTTCTCGTAGTCGACGCCCAGGACGCCGGCCACGCTCTCGCGCAGGCTCGGCGCGCCGGGGTTCTCGAGTCGCGTCAGCGCGACGAGGTACTCCACGAGGCGCTCGTCGGCCGGCGGCTCGGACATGGTGTGGAGTCCGAGCCGGATCTGGGTCGTCTTGACATCAGTGAGGTACTCGTGGACGCGTTCGACGAGCTCATCGATGTCGACCTCGTCGCCGTCAACGTCGCCCTCCGCAGGTGTCGAGCCCGCCTCGTCGGGGCCGCGGACATCGGCTTTCTCGTCGATAGAGCCCGTGATCCCCAGCTCGACGGCGAGATCGAGTTCGTCGACTTTTTCGCGGATGAGGGCTTCGAGGTGCTGGCCGTCGTCGGCGCGGGCGTCCTCCATCCCGGCCTCGCGGTATTGATTCGCCAACTCCTCGAGTTCCGAGAGTTCGTCGTAGGTGCCGGCCGATCGCATGACCGGCGTCAGATAGTCGACGATAGCAGCGTAGGAGCGGCGCTTGGCCTGGGTCCCCTCGCCGGGGTTGTTGACGATGTAGGGGTAGACGTTCGGGATGTCGTCTATCAATTGATCGGGCGCGCTCTCGCCGTCGAGCCCGACGGTCTTGCCGGGGAGCCACTCGAGGCTGCCGTGGGTGCCCAGATGGACCACGGCGTCGCTCTCGAACGTATTGCGCAGCCAGCCGTAGAACGCATAGTAGTCGTGTGGCGGCTGCAGGTTCGAGTCGTGGTAGACCTTCGAGGGGTCCATCCCGAACCCGCGCGGCGGCTGGACGGTGACGAGCACGTTACCGAACTCGACGCCCGGGATCGCGAACGGGCGGTCGGGGACCTCGCCCCACTCCTCGATGATGTTCTCCTGAAAGCGCTCGTCGGTGTCGGCGAACCACTCCGCGTAGGTGTCCGGCGAGACCACGTCAACGGCGAGGTCGCGGACGTCTTCCGGCGCGACCCAGCGGTCCTCGAGCGTGAGCTGGGCGGTCAGTTTCTCGACGAGGGACTGTCCGCTGTCCGGCATGTCGTCGTCTCGCGGGTCGCTCTGCTCCCCGCTCGACGTTTCCGAGGCGCTTCGCGCCTCGCCGCCCAGATCGTAGCCGCGAGCCTCGAGTTCCGCGAGCAGGTTGACCGTCGATTCGGGCGAATCGAGTCCGAACGCCGTCCCGATGCCGTCGTCGCTGGGCGGGTAGTTGTGGAGGACGACGGCGATCTGCTTGTCCTCGTTCGGCGTGTGTCGGAGTTCGGCCCAGTTGACCGCCAGCCGGGTCGCGTGGTCGATGCGGTCTTCGATCGGGAAGTGGTGTTTCGGCGCGGAGCCGATGCCGGCCTCGTCGTCGGTGCGTTCCTTGCCCGAGATCGGGTGCGTAATCACGTTGCCGTCGAACTCCGGCAGCGCGACCGAGAGCGCGAGTTCGAAGCCCATGACGCCCGTGTCGCTGGACTCGTACCGGGAACGCGAGCGCATCGTGGTAACCGTCTGGAGGACCGGCACGCCGAGCCGATCGAGAAAGACATCCTCCGCGGAACTGCCTTCGTCGTCGGCGCTGCGGCCGCGCTCGTCCATCGAGAGGGAGAACATAAAGGAAGAGAGTACGGCGTCGACGACCGGCCGGCCTGCGTCGTCGAGCAGCCAGTTGTCAGTGACCCACTCGGCGTCCTCCTGCTCGTCGGTGTCCGTGGCCGGATTACAGAAGATCGGCAGGGCGTTGGCCCCCTGTTCCTCGAGCGCCCGGACCTGTGCGTCGACGTACCGGGTGTTCTCGTGGGTCCAGTGGGACTCGTAGAACCAGACCGCGACCGTCGGCTTGTCGGGGTCGTGGGTCTTGAGCAGGTCCTCGTACTCGATGCCCGGATGATCGGGGTGGTAAACGCCCTCCGTGGGGAGTTCGGTGGGCTCATCGTATTCGATATCGCGGCCCTCGTACTCCGCAGCGAGAAACCGACACAGGTTCGCGACGTTGATCGTGCCACCCTTCTCGAGGTAGTCGTAGACCCGGTCCCGGTGGGCGTCCGCGACCGTCGTATCTTCGAACGCGAAGGCGTCGCCGGTCGCCTTGACGATCAGCGGGACGCCCGCCTCGGCGAGCGCACCCGTCGCGTAGTCGTAGCCCGGCATGCTGTCTTCGGCCCCGTGCAGCCAGAAGATCGCCGCCGCGGCGTCGTGCAATTCCTCGACGAACTCCTCGACGTCGGCCTCGTCCTCGAGGTCGCTCTCCGAGCGGACGACCAGTTCGACGTCCTCGAGTCGCTGGGCGGCCCGGCCGATCGAGCCGAGTTCGTTCTCCGTCGCAGTATAGATCCCGATCCGTGTCATCGTACTTTTAAACCTCTGTTGTATTAGCTCAAGCATGGTTGTAAACGCCGGGGGCAAAAAGCTATCGTCACTCCCTTTTCCGGCGATCGTCGGACAGAACGAGCTAAAGCGCGTGCTGCTCGCCGTCGCGGCCAACGACGGTCTCGACGGGGCTCTGATCGTCGGCGAGAAAGGGACCGCGAAGTCGACCGCGGTTCGGGCGCTCGTCGATCTCCTGCCCGACCAGCGGGCCGTGGCGGACTGTCCGTACGGCTGTTCACCCGACGACCCCGACCTGCAGTGTGCCGACTGCCGCGAACGCGATCCCGCGGACCTGCCGGTCGAGACGCGACCGGTCCCGCTCGTCACGCTTCCGCTCGGGGCGACCCGGGACCGCGTCGTCGGCACCCTCTCGGTCGAGGACGCGCTGGCCGGCGAGGCCGACTTCGATCCCGGCCTGCTGGCCCGCGCCCATCGGGGCATCCTCTACGTCGACGAGGTCAACCTGCTCGATGACCACCTCGTGGACGTCATCCTCGACGCCGCCGCAAGCGGCGTCAACACCGTCGAGCGCGACGGGATCAGCGTCTCCCATCCGGCCGAGTTCACCCTGATCGGGACGATGAATCCGGAGGAGGGTGACCTGCGCCCGCAACTGCGGGACCGCTTCGCCCTCCAGGCCAGCGTCGAGGGCTGCCGGGAGATCGACGACCGCGTCGAGATCATCGACCGCGCGCTCGAGGCCGACGGCGGCACCGAACCGGGCCCGGACCGGGAGTACGCCGACGCAGTGGAGACCCTCCGAAACGATCTGGCAGCGGCGCGGGACCGCCTCTCGAGCGTCGACCTCCCACCCGACTTCAAGGCCGAGATCGCCGAACTCTGTCTCGAGGCCGGCGTCGACGGCCACCGCGGCGACGTGGCGACGGCTCGAACCGCGATGACGCTGGCCGCGCTCGAGGGCCGCGAGACGGTCATCGAGTCCGACGTCCACGAGGCGGCGACTTACGCCCTCCCCCATCGCCTCCGGAGTACGCCCTTCGAGGACGAACCCGATCTCGACGACCTGCTCGAGGATCGGTTCGACGAGGAGTCGCCGGACGAGGCCGACGGGGAAGAGAAGGGTGACGCGGACGACGGTGACAGCGCGGAGGGAACGGACGGCGAGGACGGCGACGCCGAGTCCGATCCGGGCGACGGTGCCGACCGCGGTGATCGCGACGAGGGAAACGGGCACGGGGGAGACGACGGCCCGGACGGTGAGGACTCGAGCGACGGTGCGGGTCCCGATGGCGACGGGGACAGCGCCGGCACTGACGACGGTCCCGAGCGCCGCCCCGACGACGGTGACCGCCCCGACTCGGTGGACCAGTCGCCCGCCGAAGCCGGCGACGGCGGGTCGGATGACGGCTCGAGCGACGGGGAATCGGATTCGGAGGCGTCGCCCGATGACGAGGACGAGGAAACCGCCCAGCCGCTCGTGCCGGGCCAGCGGCGGGCCGGAATCGGCGAAGCACGGGCTCCTGACCTCGAGTCGCCGACCGTCGACGGCGACACGGCGACCGCGACCGGAACGCGTGCGAGTTCCTCGCCGAGCACGGCCAACCGGGGCGCTCGCGTGCGCACCGAACCCGCCTCGGGCGAGGGCTCGATCGACGCCGCGGCGTCGGTCCGGTCGGCCGCCGCCCGCGGGGCGTCCCGCGTCGGCGAGGACGACCTCCGGCAGTCGGTCCGGACCGGCGACACCTCGGTGACGATCGTCTTCGCCGTCGACGCCAGCGCCTCGATGCGGCCGGCAATGCGCACCGCGAAAGGGGTCGTGCTCGAACTCCTGCGGGACAGCTACGAACACCGCGATCAGGTCTCATTCGTCGCGTTCGCCGGCGAGGACGCCGACGTCTTGCTCCCGCCGACCGACAGTGTCTCGCTGGCGGCTCGGCACCTCAAGGACCTCCCCTCCGGCGACCGCACGCCGCTGCCGGCCGGCCTCGAGACCTCGCGCCGAGTGCTCGAGCGCGCCGATACCGACGCCTCGGTCGTCGTCCTCGTCACCGACGGCCGGGCGAACGTCGCCGACGGGAGCCCCACCGAGGCGACCCGGACTGCGGCTCGAGCGCTGGCGTCCAGCGATACTCGAGTCGTCGTCGTCGACGCTGGCGACGATTCCCGGGCCGGCCTCTCGGAACTGGTCGCGAGCGAGACCGAGGGGGAACTGGTCGATCTCGCTTCGCTCTCGGTCGAGACCGTCCGAGCGGCCGCCGAGACCGCGGCGGACGAGACCCAGCGGTAGACGAGACCGCCAGGGACGGACCAACACCCCTTTGAACACCCTCCGCCGTTATCCGACGAGAATCGATGACGGGGGACGAGCCAGTCGCCGACGGGGCCGTCGGCGACGATATCGAGTATGGAATCGACGAGCAGCCGCCGCTCGGCGAATCGATCGTGCTGGGTATCCAGCACTATCTGACGATGGTGGGTGCGAACATCGCGGTACCGTTGATTCTGGCGAGGGCCATGGGAATGACGGACTATCCCGGCGTGACCGCGCGGTTCATCGGAACGTTCTTCGTCGTCTCCGGGATCGCGACACTGGCGCAGACGACGTTCGGCAACCGGTATCCGATCGTCCAGGGCGCGCCGTTCTCGATGCTCGCACCCGCGCTTGCGATCGTCGGCGTCGTTACCGCCGGCGGCGTCTCCGGGGGCGCGGGCTGGGAAGCCGCATTGCTGCAGTTACAGGGAGCGATCATCGTCGCTGCGGTCGTTGAGGTCGCGATGGGATACTTCGGGCTGGTCGGGAAACTCCGGCGGTTCCTCTCGCCGGTCGTCATCGCCCCGACGATCGCACTGATCGGGCTGTCGCTGTTCAGCGCACCGCAGATCACGACGCCCGATCAGAGCTGGTGGCTGCTCGGCCTCACGCTCGGCCTCATCCTGCTGTTCTCGCAGTATCTCGACGTCAAACACAGGGCGTTCCGTCTGTATCCAGTCATTCTGGCACTGGTCATCGCCTGGGTCGTCGCGGCGGCGCTCTCGGTCGCCGGCGTCATCGGGGGAAGCCATCCCGGCTTCGTCGACCTCGAGCAGGTCGCGGACACGCGACTGCTGTTGCCGATCTACCCCTTCCAGTGGGGCGTTCCGCAGGTGACGACCGCCTTCGTCATCGGGATGTTCGCCGGCGTGCTGGCCTCGATCGTCGAGAGCATCGGCGACTACTACGCGGTGGCCAACATCACTGGCTCGGGCGCGCCGAGCGGGAAACGGATCAACCACGGCATCGGCATGGAGGGGTTGATGAACATCTTCGCCGGCGTGATGGGAACCGGCGGTTCGACCTCCTACTCCGAGAACATCGGCGCGATCGGCCTGACCGGCGTCGCCTCGCGGTACGTCGTCCAGATCGGGGCCGTCGTCATGCTGTTCGTCGGCTTTATCGGCTACTTCGGCCAACTGATCGCGACGATCCCGGACCCGATCGTCGGCGGCCTCTTCATCGCCATGTTCGGCCAGATCGTCGCCGTCGGGGTCTCGAACCTCCGCCACGTCGATCTGGACTCCTCGCGCAACACGTTCGTCATCGGCTTTGCCCTCTTCGTCGGGCTGGCGATTCCGGCGTACATGGGCAACTTCGAGAGCACGCTCGCGTTCCGCGAGGCCGTCGGGCTCGAGGCGACAGTCGACTCGCTGGTCGGCACGGGCGGAGCGAGTGCGATCTGGATCGAAGCCGCCGCACAGGCCGTCGTCGACACCGTCTTCATCATCGGCTCGACCGGCATGGCCGTCGGCGGCCTCGCCGCGCTCGTGCTCGACAACACGATCCCCGGCTCCCGAGAGGAACGCGGGCTCGCGGAGTGGGACCGGCTCACCGAGGACGAGACCGATTTCGACTCGTTTTGGGACCGCTGGGTGCGGACCGAAACGGGTACCGAAGACTGACCGCGTCGCCGCTCGCGCGACCCCGATATTCTTTTGGCACCCTTGCAACACGTCGAACGCAACCCGGTATTGTAAGAGCGCGCGCGTTCCAGAGGGCGTATGGCGGAACTCGAACTCGCGGACGGGACCATCTGGTACGAGACGAGCGGTGACGGCCCGCCGCTGGTGTTCGTCCACGGCGGCTGGATGAACGGCCGGGCCTGGGACCCCCAGGTCGAACGCTTCGCCGACGACTACCGCGTCGTCACGCTCGACGTTCGGGGCCACGGCGAGACCGGCAGTACCGACCCGGACGAGTATTCGATCGGCCTCTTCACCGACGATCTCGAGGCCCTGCTGTCGGCGCTCGACCTCGAGCGGCCGACCCTCTGTGGCCTCTCGCTGGGCTCGATGGTCGTCCAGGAGTATCTGGACCGCCACCCGGACGATACGGCGGGCGCGATCCTCGGCGGCGCAGTGCGGTCGATGCCACCGATCGAGTTGCCAGCGGGACTGAAGTCGTTCTGGTCGCCGCTACCGGCGCTGTCGCTGTCGCTGTCGGTCTCGGGCTCGAAAGGGACGTTCCGGTCGATGCTGTCCTCGATTCAGGCGACGACCGGCCAGCGGTGGCTGGCAGTCGATCCCGCGGTCAGAGCCGAGGCGATCGAAGCGGTCGGCGACATCCCGTCGACCGAATTCCGGAAGATCTTCGACGCGCTTTATCGGTACGACCCGCCGGCGCTGACCGGTGTCGAAACGCCGACGCTCGTTGTTCACGGCGAACAGGAAGCGCCGCTGGTCAAGCGACAGGGCCGGCAGATCGCCGCGGCGGTCGCCGACGGCGACCAGCGGGAACTCGCCGGCTCCGGCCATCTCGTCAATCAGGACCGGCCGCTGGCGTTCAACGCGATCGCGGCCGACTTCCTCGACCGGCTCCCCGCGGCCTAGCTCCGGTCGCGCCGCCGCGAGGGAACGCTGCCCGGCGTTACGGGACGGTTCGGATCGGCCTCCTCGGGTGTTCGACGCTGAATCAGTCACCGCTCGAGAGAGCTCCCGTTGGTCGCCCAACATGCTTTGGCGACACGCCAAAGACGGGGACCGTACTAGCTGTACGCGGAATCGACCCCCGTCGATCGGGACGGTCCCAGATTCACACCTATGAGTAGCCAATGTCCGGACACCGACAGCGCCACCGCCACGCCAGCGGCCGAACAGTGGACCAGCATCTCGAAACACGTCGTCAATAGCTATCTCGAGGCGAACAACGCGCTCCTCGCCGCGATGGGGTTCAGTTCCGCGGGGACGGACGCGTCAGCGGCGGCCGAAACGACGACGCCGTCGCCGACCGCCGATGTCTCGTTCGGCGACGAAACCTGGGTCATGGAGCGCTCGACCGACGACTACGACTCGCTCGGCGTCGGCGACTACGTTCGGTTCAGCAAACTGATCGCGGATACCGACGTGACCGCGTTCGCACAGGTCTCCGGGGACACCAACCGACTCCACCTCGAATCGGACTTCGCCGAGGACACCCAGTTCGGCGGCCGGATCGCCCACGGCACGCTCGTCGCCGGAACGATCAGCGCCGCGCTGGCCCGACTCCCCGGCGTGACGGTCTACCTCTCCCAGACCCTCGAGTTTACGGGTCCGGTCCGAATCGGTGGGCGAGTCACGGCGGAGTGCGAGATCGTCGAGGACCTCGGTGGCGACCGCTATCGGTTGCATACGCGGGTCGTCGACGAGGCCGACGAGACGGTCATCGACGGCGAGGCAGTCGTCATCATCAACGAACTGCCCGAAACGTAAGGACAGGCGTTGGCTCGCCGTTTCCCGGGGTTAGCGGCTGCGACACGCATTGCGTCCGGTCTCTCGAGATGTCCCGCGACCGCGGCGCTTCGGTCCCGCCACTCCCTCGTGTCCGGGAGGACCGCAGCCCTATTACCGCTACGTCCGGTGTCGGATCATGACCAACCGGCTGCCGCCCCGGCCAACCCCGTCATCGGCCCACAGACTCACGATATCGACCGCGAAACCGGCATCGTCGCCACGACTGAGTAACTGGCCGCGGCCATCGAGGACGCGCTGGGCTGTCGCCCCCGACGACGCCGTGCTCGAGTCCCTCCTGCTCGAACTCGACCGCCACGGCTACGTCGACTGGATGACCGTCACCCGAACCGGAGCCCACGTCTGGGACTGCTCCGAATCCGCCGACCGCATCGGCGCGGCCATCGCAACGGCCGTCGCCGATCGACTCGCGTCGTGCTCGAAAAAGTCGACTACACGCCTAACAGCGTCTCGAGCGTCACGGCGACCACCCCTCGTTTGCGAAGGAAAACGCCCGACGTAACGGGTCCGCGAGTGGTTTCCGTCTTGTATCCGATTTAGACCCCTGATTTAGAACAGGCTGGAATGTCGGATAATGAGGTATACAGTACCGATACTGGCTGATTAAGATTAGTCCCGAAACGGGCAGGAACAGGATGGGCGCTACAGGATTTGAACCCGTGACAGCTTGGTCCGAAGCCAAGTACTCTGTCCAGACTGAGCTAAGCGCCCGCATCGTGTTGTTCCGGCCGGTTCCCTATAAGTCACTCGATTCGGACCAGTTTCGACAGGGAACGACACACACTGTCCGGCTGTTCTCAGCCGATGATAATTGGCGTCAGAGATCTTTGTTATGTAGTTCCAACGACTACGCGTGTCATGACGAACACCGACGCCACCGTTTCGGACGAGGCGCAGGCCGGCGCGACGCCCCTGGAGCTCCTCTCGGACGACGAGGGGAACTGGACGGCCGTGCCCGCGGACGCCAGCGGGGACGAGCAGGTGAGCAAGTGGCTCGAGGTCGAGGGCGACGTGCTCTGTGATCTCGAGGAGTGGCGCTGAAACGCCGGCAGGTGATGGCCGGTCGCGGCGGGCGGCCCACGCGAGCCGTGTTCTCGTCGCTGTTCGATCGGTCTCGAGCGTCGTGTGAACGCTGACCGTCCAAAGCCCACGACGGCGGACCGGACCGTTTAACCACCACGCATGATCAGTCCCGCGTATGACTGTCGGCGAGACGGGTCGCGGGATGCTCGAGTTGACGCGGCCGGTGAACGTGATCGCGGCGAGCGTGTTGACGTTTATCGGGGCCTTCGTTGCGGGCGGGGTGGGAGAGGAACCAGTGGCGGTCGTCGCGGCGGTCGCCGCCACGGGGTTGGCGGTCGGTGCCGGAAACGCGATCAACGACTACTTCGATCGGGAGATCGATCGGATCAACCAGCCCGAGCGGGCGATTCCCCGCGGTGCGGTAAGCCCGCGCGGTGCGCTCGTCTTTAGCGTCGTCCTCTTTGCCGGAGCGGTCGCGCTTGCGCTCACGCTGCCGGGGCTGGCGATCGCCATCGCGGCCGTCAACCTCCTCGCGCTGATCGCGTACACCGAGGTGTTCAAGGGGCTGCCCGGTCTCGGAAACGCGCTCGTGGCCTATCTGGTCGGAAGCACGTTTCTCTTCGGGGCCGCGGCGGTCGGCGAGATCGGCCCGGCGGTCGTCCTCTTCGTACTCGCGGGGACTGCGACGCTGACTCGGGAAATCATCAAAGATGTCGAGGACATCGAGGGGGACCGCGAGGAGGGATTGAACACGCTCCCGATCGCGATCGGGGAACGTCGCGCGCTCGGCGTGGCTGCCGTTCTCCTCGTCCTTGCGGTCGTTGCGAGCCCGGTCCCGTTCCTCCGCGGGGAGTTCGGCGTCGCCTACCTGCTGCTCGTCGTGCCGGCCGATGCCGTCATGCTCGCTGCGGCCTACGAGAGCTTCGAGGACCCGACCGTCGGACAATCCCGTCTCAAATACGGGATGTTCCTCGCCTCGCTGGCGTTTATCGTCGGCCGTGCCGCTCTCGAAGTGTCGCTAACGATGTAACATGAAAAATGACAGTGCCGACGAAAGACGGGTTCGCTCCGCCCACATCCGTGCTCGGTGTGTTTTATAATCAAAAGTACTATAAGCCGCTTTGCGTATTTCCATACAACGCGCCGGCTTTCGGAGTGGGCTGTGGTACCAGCTCGTCGCCACGGCGATGTGAGTATCCCGTATGTATGACCTCGCAGATGTCCTTCCGGACGCCGAACTCGAGCCGGGGACAAACGTACTCGTTGCGGGCCCGCCACTGACGGGGAAACGACGGATCGCGTTCGATATCCTCGGGAGCGGCGCAAACCGCGGTGACGGTTCGATCGTCGTCACCACGAAGGACAGCGCCGACAAGGTTCTCGGGAGCTTCGACGACCACGTCGCCGAGGGCGTCGAACCGGATATCGGAGTCGTCGACTGCGTCACGAAACAGCGCGGCATCGGAACGACGGACGACGATCCGCGAATCAAGTACGCCTCCTCGCCCGTCGACATGACCGGCATCGGGATCAAGCTCTCGGAGTTCCTCCAGGAGTTCTACGAGACTCGCGGCCACACCGAAAACCGCGTCCTCCTCCACTCCGTCTCGACGCTGCTGATGTACTCCGACCTCCAGACCGTCTTCCGGTTCCTCCACGTGTTTACCGGCCGTATTCAGAGCGCCGATGCGCTCGGCATCTACGTCATCGACTCGACGTCTCACGACGATCAGACGATGAACACGCTCAAACAGCTTTTCGATGCCGTCATCGAACTCGAGGAGACGGCCGACGGCGACGAGCCCGCAATCCGGACCGCCGGCCTGTCGACGTAAGATCTGAGACGGGAGTCCACGGCCATGCGATCCCGTTCGCACCCCGAGACGTTTAGTCCTCGAGCCCGTACGCCCGCGTATGCCAGTCGAATCCGCGGCGGAGATAGCGGACATCCTCGAGTACGAAACGGTCGCCGTCGTCGGCTGCTCGAGCACGCCCGGGAAGGCGGCCCACGACGTACCGAAGTACCTGCTCGATCACGGCTACGACGTGATCCCGGTCAACCCCTACGCGGACGAGATTTTCGGCCGCGAGGCCAACGACTCGCTGGCCGATGTCGAGGCGGCGATCGACGTGGTCTGTATCTTCCGGCCCAGCGAGGAGGTCAGCGGGATCGTCGACGAGGCCCTCGAGCGCGATGACGTGGCGGTCATCTGGACCCAACAGGGGATTCGCGACGACGAGGCGGCGGCCCGCGCGGAGACCGAGGGTCGGACTGTCGTCCAAGACCGGTGTATGAAAGTCCAACACCGGCGGCTCGTCGCCTAGACGGGTGGTCGGCACCCGGCCGACGGTCGCCCGGTGACTCTACGACGACCACTCCTCGAACGAACGATAGATGCCCTTCGAGAGGTAGCGTTCGCTCGAGTCCGGGAACAGCGTGACGACCGTCTCGTGGGGGACATCGAGGTCGCCATCGTCGATCCGGCGGGCGACTCGTTTCGCGGCCACACTCGCGGCACCTGCGCTCGAGGCGACGAGATGGCCCTCCTCGCGAGCGAGGCGTTTGAGTTCGTCGTGAGCGTCCCGGTCCGGGATGGCGTCGACGTCGTCGACCAGTTCCGGGTCGAACAGTTCGTTGGTCTCGGTATCGTGCGTGCCGATCCCTTCGGTCTTGTACTCGTCCTCGTCGCGGCCGTCACCGATGAGTTCGCCGTAGACGGACCCCTCGGGCTCGACGGCGACGACGTGGGTCTCGGGGTCCTGTTCGAGGGCGTAGCGGGCGATCCCCATGAGAGTGCCAGCGGTCCCACAGCCGGCGACGACCGCTCCCACCTCTCCGTCCAGCGCGTCGAAGATTTCGGGAGCCGTCAGTTCGTAGTGTGCCTCGGTGTTCAGCGGGTTCGAGAACTGCTGGGGAACGGCCGCGTTATCGAGTTCCGACGCGAGTTCGTGTGCGCGCTCGATCGCGCGATCCATCCCGTCTTCGGTGGGGGTGTTGATGACCTCGCCGCCGAGTGCCGACATCAACTGCTGTTTCTCGAGACTGAACCGCTCGGGGACGACGAAGATCGCATCCAGTCCCAGTTGTCCGGCCGCGACCGCCAGCCCGATACCCGTGTTACCGGCCGTCGGCTCGATAATCGTCCCGCCCGGCGAGACATCGCCGCGCTCGAGCATCCGTTCGAGCATGTACTGTCCGATCCGGTCTTTGATGCTCGCGCCGGGGTTGAACGACTCGAGTTTCGCGTAGATCGGTACGTCCGTGGGGCCGTCCTGGAGCCGAACAAGCGGCGTTCGGCCGATCGTCTCGAGCACCGAGTCCACCGGCTCGTCGTGGGTCGTCATCGATTCGGCAAAAGTTGCCCGCGTTGTTAGGCTTTTCGCAGCGGGAAATTCGGGGACACAACCGGGGTCGGACGGCGCTCGACGCGGTGCGAACGCTATTCGGCTGTGGCGTCGGTCGCCCCGTCTTCGGCGGCCGCCGACCCGTCGTCGGGCTCGGTTTCGCCGTCGCGTTCGGCGTCCTCGATCGCTGCGTCGGCCAAAATCTGCTCGCCGTCGAGACCCTGCTCGTCGGCGATCGCGAGCAAGAGCGCGCGTTGCTCGGTGAGTTGGTGGTCCATGCGCGTGACCGTGGTGTGGGTTTCGTCCATCTCCTCTTCCAGTCCCGTGATCCGCTGCTGGAGTTTCTTTACCTGCTTGTACATCGCTTCGGCCCGATCCGAAAGGGTCTGAATCTTCTTCGCAGTGCTGCCGAGTCCCATGGAGAGACAATGTGTCGACGTACTAATGGGCCTTTTCCTCCACCGCCCTCGAGTCGGAGCGGGCGCGAGCGACTTCGACGAGGGTCTCGAGGGTGCCGGGACCGAGACTGAGGCGGAGTAAGCGGCCGACACGCAACCGTGTGGCGATCACTCGCAGTATTCGGTCAGCGTCGGGAACTCGACGGCCCGCCGCTCGTTCACGTTCCCCCGTGCCGTCGGGCGATCCGAGAGGCGAAAGGCCCTTAAGTCATAACCGTCTACCATGGAGTGGACTAGGTCGGGCAGTTTGGCCCTGCTCGTTACCCGCGCTATGGTCATTAGCGGGGACCGAACACCGCGGGCGTCCGGTCAGACCGACCGGGGCCTCGGGAGCCAACAGAGAAGCCTCGTCCGTCGGGGACAGCGGTCCACGATGGCCGTCCGCAGGGACGACCCACCGTGGTTAGTCGGCGACAGCCCATCAGGCGCGGAAGCGAGCAGTGGACCGCCGGACACCTGTCGCTCGACGGGTCGCGGGGTGGAGAAGGCAACCGAGATTCCCCCGGTCGGAACGCCGGGCAACCGCGGTCGTCCGCATTCATACCACATTTCACTCTGCGCGAGCGGCAGCGCTACGCGCTTGCTCGCTCGATGAGAGTTTGATCAAAAGCGCTCTTCCTGCCGTTCGTTGCCCTGCCAGTCCTCACTCACCGTCGCCGTCAGCCCGCTCGCTCCCGCCGGTCGCTCGCGGTTGAGTACGGGCATAGCCTGCCCTCCCCCGGTTCGCACTGCTCTCACTGTCGTTCGAGCCGTGTTCCCGGCCAGCGATTGAGCGTCCCGATCTTCGAATCTTAGCACAACAGTCGGAGTCGAACCTGCTACTATTGCAGGCCGGAACCAATCCTTCAATGGCAGTTGGAGGATCGACGGCCGTTCCACTGCATTCGTCGTATGCGCCCTTCTGAGCGGTTGTGCAGTGCTCGAGTCCTCCGAACCCGAAGATGGGAGACAGTAACGACTCGAACGACTCTGGGTCGTGGTGGTACGGCGCAGCCTCGCGAACTGCGAGTTACTACGAGGCCGAGCGACAACTCGTGTTATCGACCTCGACGACAGCGGCACCGAACGAATCGCGGAGCGAGAAGCCCACGCCCTCGCAGTCGAGGCGAACAATGAGACCGTCGAACAGACACTGGGCTCGATACGGAGTACGACTCCCCGTTCGAGGAGCGTGCCAGGAGTTCGACGGCGAGCGCATCGTCATGACCGAGCGCTTCGAGTCAGTCACGTTCGATGCCGATTCGGCGATGATCCGTTCGTGTTCGATCCGCCGAAAAACGCAGCGATCGAAAAGTCGACCGCCGTCAACGAACCGATCCGGCGGTCCCTGCGAGGCGCGTTATTCGGCCGGCTGCACGACGCCTTGGCCACTCTCGAGGGAGAGACCGCCCTCGAGCGTGCGAACGGGGTAGGGGATGTCGATCCCCTCCTCGTCGAAGCGCTGTTTGACCGCGGTAACGTACTCGCCTCGCGTCCGGACGAAGTCGGCGCGGGACGGGTTCGAGATCCAGAACCGCGACTGGAGGCCCACGTCGGAGTTGCCGAGTTCCGTCAGTCGTACCGACGGTTCAGGGTCGTCCATGATGTCGGGGTGGCGCGTGGCTTCCTCGACGATGATCTCGGTCGCCCGTTCGATGTCGTCGTCGTAGCCGATCCCGAAGACGAACTTCAGCCGCAGCTTGTCGGCGTCGACGGGGTTTTTGAGGACGCCGTCGGTGAGCGCCGAGTTGGGAACGGTCAGCAGTTCGTTGTCGAACGTTCTGACGCGGGTCACGCGGAGGCTGATGTCCTCGACGGTGCCCGAATAGGTGCCGTCGTCCCACTCGATCCAGTCGCCGATACGGAACGGCTTGTCGGTGTAGATGAACACGCCGGCGACGAAATTCGAGATCACGTCCTGCATCGCGAGCCCGATGGCGAGCGCCCCGGCCGCCGCGATGCCGGCCATCGAGACGAGGAAGTTCCCGTAGTCGGCGAACCCGAAGGCGACCGCGACGGCACCGAAGCCGATGCCGAACCGTGTCAGCATCAACAGCGGATTCTGGGCGTGCTCGTCGATCTCATGTCGGTCGAGCGCTCGGCGAACGAGCGGCAGGAGGACGATTCGGCCGACGAGCCAGATCGCGACGAGCGCCATGACGAACTTGATCGCGCTCTCCGCCGCGGCGGCCTGTGCGGCGGTGAGCCCGAACCCGTCGAGTCTGCGACCGATCGGTCCGAGGGCCTGTCCCGGGAGCAGTTCGACCCAGCCGCTCATCGATGGAGGACTGCCGTGTGACCGCGCGTCTCGATCAGTTCGGCGTTCACGCGGTCGGCGAGATCAGCCGCCTTCTCCTCGGTCGAACTCCCCGCACGAGCGGCGCGGAGGAATTTGACCTTCACGAGGTCCCGATTCGAGAGTTGATCGTCGAGTTCGTCGACGACGGCGTCGACGCCGCTCTTGCCGACCCAGACGGTCACGTCGAGATCGTGTGCTCGCTGCTTGAGTTCCTGTGTATCCATGGCCTCGAGTAACGAACCGAGGCGCTTCAATCTTCTCGATTCGGTAGCGACCGGAGAACCGGGCGGTCGGGACCGACCTCGAGCGTGGAACGGCGATCACCCTTCGTAGGGATACCGGGCGTGTGCACCGCAGTCGCAGGTGATTACGACGTGGCCGTCCCGGACTCTCACCCGGGCGTTCTTCCCCGGGCGAAGGTACGCGTCACACCGGTCACAGGTAAACTGGCGAAACGCCCGCGGCAGCGTCAACCGGTTTCGCTCCGCGACCCGCCGCGCGAGCCGAACGTAGTATCGAGCCCGGTCGTCCGCGCCGTCCGCCGCCGCCGCTCGAGCCAGACTGTGCAGACGCTCGATCCGTTCGGCGGCGATATCCATACCCGCCTTTTCGTCGGTCGGCCTATTGATGTTGCGCTCCGACGACGGGATGAGAGTGCGACCCCTCGCGGACGGCCCGCGAGTGAATCCCACGGCTGTGGCGACTGTGCTGTTGATTGAAAAGATTCTTTACTCACCCTCGTGTTCGATGGAGTACGCAATATTGTTATATATCAGATGAGATTGGGTGTTACATAACAGTATGAATTGGAATTCCTCCCCGCCCGACGACGGCGTGAGCAGACGGTCGTTTCTGGCCGCCGGCGTAACCGGTGCGACCCTCGCGACGAGCGGCTGTATCGACCGCGTCCAGAGCGTCGTCGATCAGGGCGGCGACGAGCAGTTTTCGCTGTCGATCACGACGGTCCCCGCGGACGCGGATCGGCAAAACGTCCGGATCGCCCGTCGGCTCGAGGCGAGCCTCGAGAAGGTCGGTATCGACGTCTCGCTCGACATGCGATCGCAGTCCGAACTACTGGAAGCTGTCCTGATCGAGCACGATTTCGATTGCTACATTGGCCGTCATCCCGCCGACTACGATCCCGACTTCCTCTACGAAGCCCTTCACTCCACGTACGCAAACGAGGCCGGCTGGCAGAACCCCTTCGGGTTCACCAACATGGCCTTCGATACGCATCTCGAGCACCAGCGTCGAACCGACGGCGACGAGCGCAAGCGACACGTCGAGGCCGTCCTGACGGGATTGGCACGGGCGAAGCCTTTCGACCCGATCTGTATCCCCGAAGAGCACCGCGTCGCTCAAGCGAATCGGTTCGACGGCTGGGACGAGGGCCACCTCGCGACTCGCCACGGCTATCTCGGCCTCGAGCCGGCCGCGGGCGTCGACCGGTTGCACGCGCTCGTCACCGACAGTCGGATCACCCGAAATCTCAACCCGCTTTCGGCGACGTTCCGGAACCGCGGGACGACCATCGACCTGCTCTATGACTCCCTAGGGACCGAACACGGGGGCGACGTCCAACCGTGGCTCGCCGAGTCGTGGGACATCGCGGAGACGACGGCGGAGTCGGACTCCGAGACGGCGGACGAAGAGACGACGCGAACGGCCACGATCACGCTCCGAGAGGGGTGTCACTTCCACGACGGGGAGCCCGTGACCGCCGCGGATGTCGCCTTCACGTATAAATTCCTCAACGATACGTCGTGGGGACGAGCACCGGTTCGGTCGCCGGCACCGCGGTATCGGGGCCGGGCAGACGTAATCGAAGCCGTGAGCGTCGACGGGGACTACGAGGTCACGATCACCGCGTCGGGCGGTCGGGAGGCCGTCAAGCGGGCGTTTACCGTACCGGTCTTGCCCAGACACGTCTGGCTCGAGTTGCTCGATCAGTACGCCACGGGCGACGATTTCACCGCACCGCAGGGGCGGTGGGCAGTCGTCTCGGGTAACAACATCCCGCCGGTCGGGAGCGGCCCCTTCGAGTTCGAGAGTCGGTCCGAAGACGAGTCGCTCGTCCTCAAACGATTCGAGGACCACTTCACGCTTCGGGACGGCGTCGACCTCCCCGAGCCGACGGTCGACGAGGTGCAGTTCTCCGTCGATCCGTCGAGCAACTCGTCGATCACTCGCATCGAAGACGGCGGCGCGGACGTCACGGCGACGATGCTCAGTCCGCATTCGTTGCCGACGATTCCGGACTCGTCGGACCTCGAACGGCTCCGCTCCCCATCGCGGACGTTCTATCATCTCGGGTTCAACGTCCGGAACGCACCCTTCAGCAATCCACACGTTCGCAGGGCGGTCACACAACTGATCGACAAGGAAGGGATCGTAACGGACGTGTTCTACGGGAACGCAACGCCCGTGGCAACGCCGGTCAGCGACGAGTGGGTCCCGGAGCGACTCCAGTGGAGTGGCGACGATCCAGTAACGCCGTTTGCCGGCGCTGACGGCGATCTCAACGTCGAAGCCGCGAAAGTGGCCTTCGAACGAGCCGGGTTCCGATACGATGATAACGGGCGACTGCTTGGGGGCTATTAGGAGCGATGCTCGCCGAGGTGCTGATTCAGCTCGTCGTCGTAGTCGGGATTCTCCTCCCGGTCTCGATCGCTCTCTTCGTCGGTCGTGAGCGCCTCGTACGGACACGATCGGAGTGGCGGACTCGCCTCAAAACGGCAGCACCGACGATCGCCGTCTTGCTCGTGGTCTTGCTGATCAATCGCTTTGCCAGACAGCGTGCACCGCGTCTCTCGCGGGAGATCGGGTTTCACCTCACCGCGAGCTTTTACAACATCGAGGGGGAGTTCATCCTGCTCTTCCAGTCGATCGCAACGCCGGAGACGACGGCGTATTTCTCGTCGATCTACGTGTACGGCTACGTCTTCCTGATCGTCTTCCCGGTTCTGGCGTACTTCACGCTGCCGGACACGCGGATGTTCCGCCGGCTGTTAACGGCGTACGCGCTCAACTACGTGATCGGACTCGTCCTCTACATCTTCGTCATCGCGTACGGCCCTCGAAACGTGATGCCGGCCGACGTGGCGGCAACGATGCTGTTCGAGAACAATCCGCAGTACCAGTACCTCACCCGCGAGGTCAACAGCAACACCAACGTCTTCCCATCGCTTCATACATCGCTCTCGGCGACCGTCGCCACGTTCGCTGCGATAACGCGCTCGACGTTTCCGAAGTGGTTCCCCGTCGCGGTCGCGCTGGCGGCCAGCGTCGCGATTTCGACGATGTTCCTCGGCATCCACTGGGGGATCGACGTCGTCGCGGGAATGCTGCTTGCAGCGCTCTGTGTCGTTCTCTCCGACCGACTCGTCGGTCGCTGGGCGGTCTCGGAACTCCTCGGCGAGCGACTCGAGCGGTTCGAGGACCGGATACCGTGGCTGGAACGAAGCGAATAACGACGAGTCACACGTCCGGCCGGTGACCGTGTGCCGGGAGCCACGGCACAGCCCTGACCCGTCCGGTACTGCGATCACGGCGGTCGCGTGCTGTTGGAGGAGCACAATACTGTTATAAGGTGGCTCGTCAACTATGATAGACGAACGAAATGAACAGGAGACGGACCGCTCCAAATCGAGAGCGCCGCGGCGGCGACAGCAAGTCGCTCAGTCGGCGAGCCATGTTGGCGACGGCCGCGGGACTGACGGTCTCGAGCAGCGGCTGTCTTCGTCGGGTCCGGAACATCGTCAGAACGGACGACATCCAACAGCTCTCCGTGACGATCACGACGGTCCCCGCGGACGCGGACAGACAGGCCATCCGCATCGCGCGGCATCTCGAGGAAAACCTCAGGGCCGTCGGAATCGACGTGTCCCTCGACCTTCGCTCCGACATCGAGTTCCGCCGAGCGGTACTGTACGACCACGAGTTCGAGATCTGTGTCGGCCACCATCCGGGCGGGACCGATCCCGACTTCCTCTACGAGGCGTTGTACTCGCGGTATATCGACGAGTCCGGGTGGCAGAACCCGTTCGGATTCACCGACCGGAACATCGACACCCACCTCGTGGCGCAGCGAACCGCCGAGGGCGACGCGCGCCGCAAGGCGGTCACGGCGATGCTCGAGGCGATCGCGACCGAGCAGCCGTTCGTCCCGCTCTGTGTCCCCGAAGAGCATCGGGTCGTCAGGACGGACCGGTTCGACGGCTGGGATGAGGGTCACCCCGCGACTCGCCACGGCTATCTCGGCCTCGAGCCGGCCGCGGGCGTCGATACGCTTCGATTGGCCCATCTCGACGGCAGGCTCACGGAGAACTGCAATCCGATCGCGACCGACTATCGTGATCGTGGCACGATCACGGATCTGCTGTACGACTCGCTGGCGACCAAGAACGGCGACGGCCCTATCGAACCCTGGCTCGCCGAATCATGGGCGTGGAACGATCGGACCGTCGACATCACCCTTCGGGACGGTTGCGAGTTCCACGACGGGGAGCCGGTGACCGCCGACGACGTCGAGTTCACGTATCGGTTCCTCCAGGATACCTCGCTTGGCAACCACGGCACGCCCTCGCCGGCTCCCCTGTATCGGGGTCAGGTCGACGCCGTCGAGTCGGTCGAGAGTCGCACCGACCACCGCGTCGAACTCTCGGTCGAAACGTCGCCGGCGGTCGGTGCGCGCGCGCTTCTCGTCCCGATACTTCCCGCCCACCACTGGCGCGATCGGGCGGTCGACGTCGTTGGACCCGGCGGCCCCAGCGTCGCCCAGGGAACGACGGAGGCCGTCGCCACGAACAACATCCCGCCGATCGGGAGCGGCCCCTTCCAGTTCGGCGGGCGAACCGAGGGTGCCCAGCTGGTCCTCGAGCGGTTCGACGATCACTTCACGCGTCGCCCGGGGGTCGATCTCCCGGCACCGACCGTCGACGAGTGTCGTATCGACATCCACCCGAGCGGCGACACGGCGGCACAGGTCGTCGCGAACGGCGACGCCGACGCGACGAGCCTCCCGCTCGGCGCGGCCGATATCGACGGCGTCGAGACCCCCGCCGGAGTGGCGATGCGCGACGCGTCGCCGTGGACGTTCTACTGTCTCGGATTCAACACCCGCGACGCGCCGTTTAGCAACTACCGGTTTCGGCGGCTGCTCGCGCAGTTAGTCGACAAAGAGTGGCTCGTCGACGAGGTGTTCCACGGGCACGCCCGTCCCATCGCGACCCCGGTCACCGACGACTGGGTCCCCGAGAGCCTCGAGTGGCATGGCACCGATCCCGAAACACCGTTCCTGGGCTCGGAGGGCGAGGTCGATGTCGACGCGGCGAAGGCCGCGTTCGAAACCGCCGGCTTCCGATACGACGATTACGGCCGGCTTCGGGTTAGACAGTAACCAACCGATCACCGCGCTCGAGACGGAACGGGTGCGCCGCGGCTGGTCGACTCGGCGTGGAGACAAAAACGAGACGAACGGCCGTTACCGTTAGTCCTCGAGTGCGTCCGCAATGCGCTTCAGTGCGCGGGTTTGGTCACGGAGTTCGTCGCGCATCTGTCGGACCTCGCGGACGAGTTCCTCGTTGCTCTCGTCCTGACCGCCAGCGCCCGGCCCGCCGGGACCGGCACCGGGGCCGGGGCCGCCACCGCCCATCATGCCGCCCATCATCTGCGCGAACGGGTTGCCGCCCATGCCACCGGGGCCGCCGGGACCGCCACCGCCGCCGCCGAACGGGCTTTCGGGTGGCTCACCCTCGCCGTCGCCTTCCTCGGCTCGCTTTTCGCGAATCTCCTCGACGCGTTCGCGGAAGGATTTCTCCTCGCTGTCCTCGCCTGCATCTCCGTCAGGGGAGTCGTTTTCGTCCGTCATACCATCGGATTCCGGTGCGTGAGGGAAAAGGGTTGCCATGTTTCGAATGCCCGCACCGACCGGCTTCCCGATTCCGCGATCGCCCGGCGAGCAATGCCTGCATAAAACCGACCCGAGACGAACCGGTAGCTGGCGTATGGACGATAATCGTTCCCACCACCCCCCGATTAGCGGAGGCCTCGAGAGCCGATGGGATCACGACTGCGAAGCAACCCCGACTGGAAGCGGCGTCGCCGGGTCGGAGCGAACGGAGCAGCGTGAATCGGTGGCCGCGGGGCCGGGGTCGCTGCCCGGTCTCGAAACGGAACGTGAACGCGCGTATCCCCACTGTGTCTACCAGCCGGACGGTGACGGCGGCTGGAGCGTCACGATGCCGATCAATATGCACGTCACCGCCCCGGGTGAGCAACGGGCGCTCGCCGCGATCGACGCCGAACTGGTCGGCCTCGAGAACCCGCGCTGGACCCGCGTTCTTCCGGACGCACCGATCGCAGCGTGGGACAGCGACGACGACCAACTCGTTGCTCCGGACCGCTCGGTTCGCCGGCCGCGGCTGGGCGACGCGTGGACGCACGTCCACGTCTGGGAACTCGACGCGGATCGAGTGGCGCTCCACGCACACCTGGACGTCATCGACCTCGAGTACGCGTATTTGCACCGCGGCGACGGCTATCACGTTGCCACGCGGCGGGTCCGCGAGCACCTTTCGGGAAGTAACTGGCGACGGGAAACGCCCTACCGTATCGAGTACGGCATCGAGGCGGAAACCCGAGCGGACTGGGGTCCGACGGGGGATACGAAACTCGAGTACGCCCCCGACTGATCGGGCCACGCACGGCCGTCGAGTCGCCGAAACGGCGCTCCGAGTGCGCCGCCGAGCGAGCGTTAGCCGAAGGAGCCGAGCGATGACTGAAGGCTCCGGTCCGGCCTGCCCGTCTCGAGGTCGTAGCCGACCAGATCGCGCATGTCGACGGCATAGGTCGTCCCGCCGTTCACGAGGACCAGCAGTCGACCTTTGACGCCGACGACGGTCCCCGAGGCGATCGTCTCGCGGACCGGGCGGGTCTCGAGGGTCATCCCGTAGTCGAACTCGAACCGGTCGATCACGTCGAACTCCCGGAGAGCAGCCGCCCAGGCGGTTTCGTCGACCGCGGCCGCGAGCGCGGCGACCTTCGGCCCGGTTCGAACGCGGTCGACGAGCCGGGTCGCGATGTCGGCCTCGAGCTCGCGGGCGACCCGACCGTTCGAGACGGTGTGAACGTGGGCCGCGCGGTCGGCTCCCTGCTCGCGCAGGCGGGTCTCGAGCCGTCGGCGTTTCGTGACGCCGACCTTGAACGTCTCCGGGGCGAAGGCCGCGATGTAGACCGCGTGTTCCTCGTCACAGTCCATCTCGTCTTTCAGGCAGGTCCCGGTACAGCGCGCACAGACCCACGTGTTCGTGTGGTAGTCGCAGTAGGGTGCCGACGGCCGGTCACAGGAGACGTGGGTGCCGTCGGCGACGGCACCGGCACAGTGGCGGTCACCGAGCGCGTACGCGAGGTCGTCGCCGGCCGCGAGCGGACGGCGGTCGACGTCGCCGCTGCCGTCGCTGAGCAGCAGCGCCGAGCCCCGTCCGCTCGGTTCGTAGCCGACCAGTTGCACGGACTCGAGTTGGAACCCGACTCAAATAGACGTAGCGCTCTCGGGACGGACCTACTCCGTTCGGGTTTCGGCGTCAGGGGTGTATTTCCCGTCGCTCCCATCGCATACATACTGCTACGACGGTGACGGACGTCGGTCGTGCCGTATTCACGCCAACTTATGCAAAATATATAATATCTTGTGGCAGGTCGGGAGTGATCCTCTCGGAGCGATGAAAGACACACACTCCAACGGACGAGCGGATTCGATGGCGAACGATCGGCGAGCGGTTCTGCGGACGATCGGGCTGGCTGCGACATCGACCGGTCTCGTCGGCACGGCGGCCGCGGGTTCCGAGTCGGACGACGCAACCGATGCCGGACGCGACGGGACGGCCGACGCCCTCGTCGCGCTCACTCACGGCGTCGCGACCGGTGACGTCACGGCGACGACGGCGACGGTCTGGGGGCGGACGGCGGACGATGCGACCATCCATGTCGCATACGGTCATGCCGAGTCGTTCGACGACATCGGCTACGATCGGACGACGGTCGACGCCGAGACCGATCACACCGGCCACGTTCGACTCGAGGGACTCGAGCCCGGAACCCGGTATCGGTACCACGTCTGGGCAACGCGCTCCGAGACGACGTATCGACCGTTTCGCGGCGGGAACGTCGCCCGAGGAGGGCATTTCGAGAGCGGACCCGGGACCGAGCACTCGAACCGAAGCGATCGCGGGTCGGATGGAACCGACACCGCGGGTCACGACCCTCGAGAGAATCCGGGGGCGAGCCGTTCGGGCGACGACCCCCCGGCCGGTGGTGACGTGACCGGCGACCTGCTCCCCGACGCGATCGAACGCGGGATCTTCGTCACGGCACCGGCCCCCGACGACGATGCGAGCGTTACGTTCGCCTGGAGCGGCGACACGTGGGGGTACGGCGACGACCCGGTCGAGCCGCCGTTCCCGGGACTGCAGGCCATTGCAGACCGCAAGCCGGACTTCTTCCTCTATCACGGCGATACCATCTACGCCGATGCGGAGACGCCGGCCGGGACGATCACCAGGCAGACCCCGCTCGACGATGCCCTCGAGATCTATCGGGCCAAGTACAAGGAAATGCGCGATCCGCCCGCGGAGGTCGCAGATCGGACGGGTTTACGCGAGTTGCTCGAGACGACATCAGTGTACACTGTCTGGGACGACCACGAGGTCGTCAACAACTTCGCGGGACCGATCGAGCCGCTGATGCCCGAGGGACGACGGGCCTTTCGCGAGTACTGGCCGCTCGATCGAGACGACGGGGCCGAACCCGGCGAGTCGAATCAGTTCTACGACTCGTTCCGCTGGGGGAGCCACGTCGAGTTGTTCCTCATCGACACTCGCCAGTACCGCGATCCGAACGTCAAACTCGAGTCGAAGACGCTGCTCGGCGCGACACAACTCGAGTGGCTGAAAGACGCGCTCGCCGACTCCGAGGCGACGTGGAAGGTCCTCGCCTCGCCGGCCCCGCTGGGATATCCGTCGGACTCGTGGGTGACGCCGGCCGATCGAACCGGCTACGAGGCGGAACTGCTCGACCTGCTCGAGTTCGTTCGGACGGAACCGATCTCGAACCTCGTCGTCGTCGCCGGCGACGTCCACAAGTCGGTCGTGGGGGCGTTCGATCCGGACGACGACGGCGAGTTCGAGTTCGTCGAGGCCATCGCGGGTCCATTGGGTGCGCCCGCGGGTGAGCCCGACGACCTGTATCCGCCGTTGAACCCGACGGAGTTCTTCGCCAAGGGCGAATACGCGAACTTCGGCACCGTCGACGTCGACGAATCAGGCGAGACCCTGACGATCGGCATCTACGACGAACAGGGGACTGAACAGTTCACCGAAACGTTCCGCGCTGCCGATATCGACGCCGGTACCGGACCTGAGCCGCCCGAGCGCATCGAAAGCACGTTCGACGAGGACGACGACGGCTGGCTCATCTCGCAGAACGGCGGGAGCGACCGTCCCGTGTACCACGAGAGCGGCGGCACCCCCGGCGGACACGTGAGCGACGAGGAGAACCAGGGCGGCATCGCCTGGTACTATCAGGCTCCGTTCAAGTTCCTCGGCGACCGCGAGGCGTTCTACGGCGGCTCCCTCTCCTTCGACCTCCGGCAGGCCCGGGCTGACCGCCAGTTCGACGCCGAACCCGTCGAGGGCGGGGACGTGCTGCTCGCGGGCGGCGGCGCGAAACTCGTCTACGAGTTCCGCGGCCCCGAGCGCACACCGGGGACGGAATGGACCAGCTTCGAGGTGCCGCTGTCGGCCGATGCGACCTGGATCGATCTGACGAGCCAGGAACCGCTCGCGACCGAGGAACGGTTCCGAGCGGTCCTCGGAACCCTCGAGACCCTCCGAATCCGCGGCGAGTATCGGTCCGGCGACGATACGAGTTTCCTCGACAACGTCGTCCTCTCGAAGTAACGCGCCACCGCGATCGAGCGCGGGCCACGGAGAAGACCTATGCGTCACGGGGCCAAACCCCCCGTTCATGACCCTCGAGGGTGCACTCGAGACGACGGCGGACGGAGCCAGAGACGCTGTACTGTTCGTGTTTACCGTCACCAATACCGGCGATGAGCCCGTCGAGCTCGCGTTTACGGACGGCTGTAAGGCGGAGTTCGTGCTCGTCGACGACGGAAACGAGGTCTGGCGGTTCAGCGACGGACGCATGTTCGCGCAGGTACTCAGTTCGGCTGAACTCGATCCCGGCGAAACAACGACTTACGAGGCGGAGTGGTCCGACCCCGACCCGGGCGAGTACACTGCGATCGCGACGTTGCAGGCTCGGAAGCGGGACTGCGAGGCGACGACCACGGTCACCGTCGTGGAATGAGCGGCCGGGACACGCCGGTCGGAACGACGACTGCGGCTCGCATTGGTTCGTCTTTACGGAATCAGTTTTAGAGAAACAAAAACTCTGTTTCAGCCGTCGAAGAGGAACTATTGTGCTTCTCCATAGGGTATATACCGGCCCCGTCCGAACGGTCGATCATGCAAGCGCTGGTCATCGCGGCACACGGATCGCATCTGAATCCGGATGCTTCGGACCCGACCTACGCCCACGCGGACACGATCCGCGAGACGGGCGCGTTCGACGAGGTCCGCGAAGCGTTCTGGAAGGAGGAACCCCACTTCCGCGAGGTGATCCGAACGCTCGAGTCCGACGAGGTGTTCGTCGTTCCCCTCTTTATCAGCGAGGGGTACTTCACCGAACAGGTCATCCCGCGAGAGCTCCGGCTCGACGACTGGGACCCAGACAAATGGGAGTCAGACGGGACCAGCGCCTCCCAGGCCACGCTCGAGGCGACTGACGTCGGGAAGACCATCCACTACTGCGGGCCGGTCGGGACTCACGACGCGATGACGGACGTGATCGTCCAGCGGGCCGAAACCGCGATGGAGGACCCTAACGTCGGGGATGGCGTCGGTCTCTCGGTCGTCGGCCACGGCACCGAGCGCAACGAGAACTCCGCGAAGGCCATCGAGTACCACAGCGACCGTATCGCCGAGCGCAACCGCTTCGACGAGGTGAAGGCGCTGTTCATGGACGAGGAACCGGAGGTCGACGACGTCACTGACTACTTCGAGAGCGACGACATCGTCGTCGTACCCCTCTTCATCGCCGACGGCTACCACACGCAGGAGGACATCCCCGAGGACATGGGTCTGACCGAGGACTATCGGCTCGGCTGGGACGTCCCGGCCGCGGTCGACGGCCACCGCATCTGGTACACCGGTGCCGTCGGGACCGAAGACCTGATGGCCGACGTCGTCCTCGAGCGGGCGGCCGACGCCGGGGCCGACATCGGCGATGCCCGCGAGGCGGTCCGCCGACTGGCCGCCTCGGCCGCCGAGGCCGGAACTGACTCGAGCCCGGAGCCGAACGCGGGCGCAGGCGCGGGTGACTGACGTGTCGGTGGCGACCGACGATATCGAGGCGCTGCTCGAACGCGCGTCCGACGGCGTCGCGTTCGACGGCCTGCACGTCACGGAAACGGACGGCGAGTACGCACTCGAGACGCCGGGCAACGAGTGGACCGGTCTCGACGACGCCGCGCTCCGGCGGGCGCTCGACTCCGTGGCGGCGTACGTCACGAACTGGCGCTACTGGCAGGAGACAGTCGGCGGCGAGGGGACTGCCCGCCGGGCCTTCCTCCGGTGGTGCGAGCGCGCGCCGCTGGCGGACGCCGACCCGGACGCGGCTCCGACCGGTCCCCGGACCGGCGGAGCCGACGACGCGGACGACCGCCCGGGTGCACTCGGCGTCACCGACCGGTACGACGCGCTCCGCGACGGCATCGACCGCGAGTGGGGGCAGCTCTCTATTACGGCCCGCTTCGTCGATATCGACGCTCCCGACGGCGAGCGCGTCTACGATCTCTGGCACGTCGAGGACGCCGGCAGGGATCTCGCCGACCTCGAGATTCACGACGACCCACGCGACGCACGCGAACTCGCGACGTACGACGAGGACGGCCGCTACCGCCCACTGAAGACCGCGCCGACGCTGCCCGGTGGCTGGGCCTTTACCGGCCTCTCGGGCGCGGAACTCGTCGAGACGGTCGAGTTCTTCTATCCCGCGACGGTCGCCAACTGGCACCGCGAACTGCGCGGGAACCTGGACGTCGACCACTGGCTCGAGACCGCCGAGCGACAGACGGGCATCTACGACGTGATCGACGAACTCCCCCGCGAGGCCGTCGAATGGATGACCGAGGCCTGCTGTGTGGATTCCCAGTGTCTCCGCCGCCGGGAGTGGCAGTACGAGGCGGGCGACGACCTCGCCGTCGACGGCGGCGACGGACCGTTCCCCTGTCGCGAGCCGTGTTCACTCGTCGTCGCCGCCGCCCGCAAGTGGGCCACCCTCGAGTCCGAGGACGAGCACACCTACGAACTCGAGTTGACGACGAGCGAACTGAACCAACTCGAGGAACTCATCGATGCAGTCGCGGAGGGCCGTACCGACGAGATCCGTGAGGCCGATGTCTACGACGGCGCGAACCGCTACCGGGCGCGATATCTCCGCGCCAAACGGTTCGACGACGAGGGCGATCTCGAGGCGACACGGGTCGACGACTGACGACCGATCGGTGCCACCGCGCCTCCGACTCCGGTTCTCGTCCGCCGGCCACGAACGTCATTTCACGTCCGGGAGCCGGCGAGTTACTGTCCCAGCAAGAACAGCGCCACGAGAACGCCGCCGCCGACGATTCCCAGGCCGGCGGTCGCGACGGGACCGCCGATCATCGCCGTCGTCAGCCCCGCGACGCCGACCGCGACCGCGCCGAGTGCGAGGACGACGAGCGTCGCCGGCTCGACCGCAGTCACAGCGGCACACCGGTCGACGGCTCGGTCGAACGCCGTCGGCTCGGGGTCCGATCGCGCGGGTTCGGCGAGGGATTCGTCGACGTCGACGCCCGGCGGCCCGGGCTCGACGGTGACGGCGATCGAGACCGATTCGGAACCGTAGCCGGTCAGCACCTCGAGAC
>NZ_AOII01000087.1 GCF_000337615.1 Natrinema pallidum DSM 3751 | reverse complement strand
GCGCCATCAGAGATGTGTATAAGAGACAGGCGATGCGATCCGTTCGAGGTCACCGTCGAGACGGCAGTGGACGTGCGCGGGCGTCTCGTGGCCGTACAACAGGACCGAAAACGACGCGCTGGTTTCGAGCGTTCCGCTCGTCGCCTCGAGCGCCTCGGCGGCCCCACGGTTGACGTGGACGGAGACCTCGGTGCCGGACATAATCAGTGGGGCCGCTCAGGCCGGCGTCTCCTCTCGCATATCCGGCGGCAGCAGGTTCGGAATGCCGTCCTCGATCGGGTAGGCTTCGCCACACTCGGTACAGACGAGATCGCCGCCGACGACCTCCTCGCCGTCGTACTCGGCGTCCTCGAGTTCCAGGTCGTGTTTGTCGAGCGGGCAGCAGAGAATCTCCAGTAACGACTCCTTCATACTACGTAGGCTTGCCGCCGACAGCAAAAGGTTTCGGGAACGACGTGAGCGGATCGCTCGCGACCCGTCGCCGGAGCCTAGCGGTAATCAGCGGAAGAATCCCGGCGATTACGCCGGAGAGGACGTTACTCGTATGGGTTCTCGACGACGACGGTCTCCTCGCGGCCGGGGCCGACGCCGACGGCGTAGATCGGGGCGTCGAGTTCGTCGCTGATGTACTCGAGGTACGTGCGTGCGTTCTCCGGGATCGCCTCGTACCCGTCCTCGGCGACCGCGGTCCAGTCGACGTCGGGCCAGCCGTCGAACGACTTGAACGTGGCTTCACAGCGGCCCCACTGTTCGGTCGTCGGTGGCATGGTGAAGATTTCCTCGCCGTCGAACTCGTAGCTGTGTCCGACTTCGACCGTGTCGAGGCCGGACAGGACGTCGATGTGGTTGACCGCGAGTCCGGTAAAGCCGTTCGCGCGAGCCGCGTGGCGTAGCATCGGCATGTCAAGCCAGCCGACTCGTCGCGGGCGGCCGGTGACGGTGCCGTACTCCCCGCCTTCGTCGCGGATGGCGGTCGCGAGCGCCTCTTCGTCCGCGCCCGCGCCGTCGCCCGCGCCGTCGGCCGCGTCGTAGTCCGGCGTCTGTCCCTCGACCCCCCCGAGTTCGGTCGGGAGCGGCCCGGTCCCGACGCGCGAGAGATAGGCCTTGACGATACCGATGACCTCGCCGTCCCCGATGACGGTCGGTCCGAGTCCGGTGCCGACGGTCGCGCCGCCCGCAGTCGGGTTCGACGAGGTGACGTAGGGGTAGACCCCGTGGTCGATGTCGAGGGAGGTTCCCTGTGCACCCTCGAGCATGACGTTGTCGCCGGCATCGATCCGGTTCTGGAGGAAGGTCCCGCAGTCGACGGTCATCCCCTCTTCGGCGAGGCGCTCGCCGTACTCGCGGTAGGTTTCGTAGAGGTGATCGATATCGAACTCCTCGCCGGTCTCCTTGTCGAAGACCTCCTCGGCGAGGGCTTTCTTCTGGGGAACGACGTACTCGAGGCGTTCGCGGAGCGTGTCGGGATCGAGCAGATCGCCCACACGGACGCCGCGACGGCCGGCCTTGTCCTCGTAGGTCGGCCCGATCCCACGCTTGGTCGTCCCGGCGGCGAGGTCCTCCTTCTCTTCCTCCTCGATGCCGTCGAGCGCGCGATGATAGGGGAGAATGACGTGGGCGCGCTCGGAGACCCGGACGTCCGGCTCGAGACCGCGTTCGCGGAGGGTATCGATCTCGTCGAACAGCGTCTCGGGGTTGACGACGCAACCGTTGCCGAGGACGCCGATCTTGCCGCGAACGGCTCCCGACGGCACCAGCGACAGTTTGTACTTCTCGCCGTCGTGGACGACGGTATGTCCAGCGTTGTCGCCGCCCTGATACCGGGCAACGACATCGGCGGCGTCGCCGTAGAGGTCGACGACCCCACCCTTGCCTTCGTCGCCGAGTTGCGACCCGACGATAGTGACGGTCATAACAGCGGCGGATTCTTCCCGGGCCGATAAACAGATTTCGGTATACGGGTGACTGACAGGCAGCATCCGGAGTCGGCCGGGATATGCCACGTCGCTCGGTCCGATAGCTACCAGTATATATGGGTGCAGGCACAAGGGGGAGTACACGATCCGGACAACCGTTCCACGGTCGACCCCGGAACCGACCGACAGCGCAGTCCGCTGCCCCCCGTGACCGGGTGCGGACCCCTGCCGGACGGAGCCCAACCGGCCGGCCGATCCCGTGAATCGCCGGGATCGGAAATGGTAACTACTGACAGGAACGGACAGCTAGTCGAGACCGGTCCGTTCAGTTCCCGAGAGTAACTTTTAAAAGGCCCAAAGACAAGTTAACAAATGCCATGATAGATAGGCTTGAGAAGGAAGTCGATATGCTGGAACGTCATCTCCAGGTCCTGAAGATGGTCATCGAGAACGAACCGATCGGGATCGTCAAAATGTCCAACGAGACCGGATATCCCCACCACAAGGTTCGTTACTCGCTTCGGGTCCTCGAAGAGGAGAACCTGATCGAACCCTCGAGTCAGGGTGCGATCAAGACCGAGCGGACCGTGGAGTTCGTCGACGAACTCGACGGCAAGATCGACGACATCGTCGAGAAACTCGACGGGATGAAGATCGAAGACGTCGCGGAGATCGAAGGGTAGTCTCTCGTCCAGTTCGGACGCTGTCGCCCGTCCCCGAGATCGGCAGCCCGCGCGTTGCCGACTCGCTGACGACCGTCTCGCGTTTTTCCTCCCCCTGAGCGCCCGCTTTCGTCTCGGTTTCGTCGCCACGGGTCCCACCGATCGAGACGGCCGCGTCAGCCATCGGACACCCATCGCTCGAGCGGCGTTCGCTGCCGTCCTACTTGTCCGAAACGCCGGCAATCAGAGTACGTGCTCGCCGACTACAGTTCGGGGACGTTCATGTGGAATCCCTCCGACCGTGATTCGACGAGACAGAGGTGGTAGCCGTCCTTGCGCGAGAGGTTGACGTAACTCAGCTTCGAGCCGCGGCTGAGGAAGCCGCCGCTGGTCGCCTCCTCGGCCACCTCGAGCGCGCCGGGCTCGAAGTAACTCGAGGTGACGGCGAACGCCGCCGCGAGGTCCGGGTAGTTGGCTTTGATCGCGGAGGCGGCCTCCTCCAATCCCTCGAGCATTCCCTTCGTCGCCGGTTCCCGTGAATCGTTGAGCGTAACGAGGACCAACGGATTCCCCATCTTGTCGAACGCGACGATATCGAAGGTCAGTTCGTCGGGCACGTCCTCGGTGTCGTCGTTCTCGAGCGAGATCGTCGCGTCGAGCTCGGCCCGATCGATACGGGGAATGGCGTCGTAGAGGTCGCCCAGACTGTCCGCGTTACCGGTATCACGAATCTCGTAGAGGACGACCTCGGTGAGCCAGTCGACGAACCGAAACTCCATCGAAGACGGGAGGAAGTCCGCGTACGGCTCCCCGTCGACCGCGGTAGCGGCCGAGTCGAACTGCGTGTGATGCTCGAGTCGGAGGTTCGACGCGACCTCGCTGTGGTCGGCGTCGCCGTCGTGAGCCGTCTCGAGGGTCGGTCGACTCTTCGAGGCGTACCGCACGAAGAGGTTCGTCCCCGAAAGCGCCTGCTGGGCCGAGAGCTGCGTCTCGGCGGCTCCCCCGGAGTCCGCGGCGTCGGCGGTCCGCTCGCGTTCGCGTTCCAGTTCCGTCTCGAGGTCCTCGATACGGGACTGGAGGCGCTCGACCGTCGCGGACAGGTCGTCGTTCGTCGACCGCAGCCGGTCACGTTCGGCCTCGAGTTCCTCGGCCTTCGTCGCGAGGGCGTCGCGTTGCTCCTGGAGCGTCTCGAGTTTCTCGGTGAGCGCGTCGATCCGCTGTTGCTTCCGATCGGCGGCCCGTCCGTCGGTCGACGACTCCGACTGGGTGGGTGACATCCGCTGGCGGCCCCCCGTCTGGGAGCGCTCCGCGTGCGTCTCGGCCGTCGTCGACTCCGCCGTCCGGCCCCCGTTTCGTGAGCCGGTCCGTTGTCCGTCCGATGTGGGGGCGTTCGTGGCGTCCGTCTCCGCCGACGATGCGGCCGATCGACCCGTCCGCGTCCGACGGCTGTCACTGCTCGAACCCGTTTCAGCCGCCGACTCGCTGTCGTCGGGATCGATCGACGGAATGCGTCGCGTCTCCCGCCATGCTTCCTCGCGTTCGAGCTGTTCGTCGAGATAGCCGTCCTCGTCGTCCTCGGAAGTGGCACCGGAATCGGCGGTGGATTCCTCGGTCGTCGGTCCGTCCGCCGGCCCGTCGTCCCCGTCCTCGTCGACCCAGGAGATATCGTTGCGCTCTAACTCCTCGGCCGCCGCCTCGACCTCCGCGAGGTCGGGACTCGAGTCCGACGCCGCCTCGCCGTGGGCGTCGGTCTTGGATTCGGACTCGGACTCGGGTTCCGCCTCGTCGGCGGGAGTGACATCGATGCTGACGTTGGCTCCGCCGTCGTCGGCCGCGCTCGACGCGGTATCGGCCGTCCCGGACTCGCTTGTCGGCGAGTCAGTCCCCGCGGAGTCGTCAGTCGACGGCTCCGGCGCGTCGTCGGTCGCGGGTGCGGTCGTGCCGTCGGCGGTCGCTCGCGCGTCCCGTTGGACGCGTTCGGTTGCCCCCTGCTCCCGGCGATCGACGGAGCCGTCCGACGGCACCGACCCTTGGGATTGACCGGTCTCGGAAGCCGTGTCCGTCCCGGCAGATGGGTCGGTTTCAGAAGCCGTCCCGGCGGAGGAGAGGTCGGTCTCGGTGATTCCGCTCGAAACCGAGTCGGGCTCCGTCGCGGCGTCGTCGGCCGCCGTGATCCCCGATGCGTCGCCGGTCAGATCGATCTCCCCCGTCAGCGAGGACGGATCGTCCGCGGCCTCATCCTCGATCGAATCGCTTCCCGTCGCGCCGACGGTATCGGTCGACTCGGTACTCGAGATGTCGATCGGGTCGATCGCCGAATCCGCCGCACCGACGCCGGGTTCGGACTCGGGACTGTCGCCGCCAGGCGTGTCCTTCCCGGCGGCGGACGCGGCCGGATCGGTCCCCGGAACCGTTCCGGTCGCCGGACTTGAGTCGGAGCCGTCTGTCGACCCGTCCATGGGTTCGGGACCGGCGTTCGCGTCGTCCGTACCCGGCACGTCGGTCACCTCGATATCGACGTCGGTCACCTCGTAGATGCCGACTTCGTCGGCCGCTCGGTCGAAGGCCTCGTCGCCGGTGAGCAGCCGTTCGGCGTTGCCGATATAGGCGGCGGCCATCCGCCGACCGCCGTAGTAGACGGCGTAGTAGTCGCCGCTGAGGACGTTTTCGCTCAGTTCGACGTAGCCGGTAAACGAGCCGCTCTGGAGGGTGTTGTCCACCTCACGGAGCGGCGTCTCGTTCGTGTAATACTTCGCTCGTGGGTCACCGCCGCGTTCCTCCATTGCACAGAGCAGAGGAAGCGACGGGTGGGGGGCCTCGTACTGCGTGCCAGAGGCGGTTTCGAAGTCCTCGATATCGCCGTCGATGATGCCGATGATACGGCCGTTGAGCATGAATAGCCACGTGCCGACAGCCGACACGGCACCGGAGAAATCAGCGGCAGCGAGATCGGAGAGACCATCGAACCCACCGTTGAACGGGCGGGAGTCCCACTCCTCGACGCGCTCTTGCGTGCGCGGGTCCATAGTTCAACAAGCGAGAACCACACTAAATACGTTTCGCCTAGATACTGTCTATATTTTCGACTCCGCGTCCTCGGCGAGTTCCTTCATGCGTTTGCCGATCCGCCCGGCGCTCGAGAACTCGTCTTCGCTCATCGCGCTCGCGAGCGCGTTTCCGAGGACGAAGACCGCGTGTTTGTGTTCGCTTTTCGACTTGTGAACATGGGACGGATCGACATCGAGTTGACGATAGGGATCGAACAGCGTTTCGTCGACCTCCTCGCGATCCGAGAAGTACTCCATGATGACGACGAGTTCTTCGTGGAGCTCGAGGAGTTCGTCTTTATGCATACGTCCCGTTAGGGACGGTTTCGATTTAAGCGTTGTGTGGCCGAGTATCGCAAAAGCGACCCAATCCGTTCAGCGGTTCGGTCCGTCCGGTTCGCTGTCGTCACGATCGCGGACGGTGATGGCGAGCACGAGGACCCAACCGCCGAACGCGACGGCGGCACCGAACTCGGGTACGGCGAACCACGCGCCGGTGTCCGCCTCCCCGCCGAGCGACAGCAGCCACCCGAGCCAGACGAGGGGGTGGACAGTACCGAGTCCGACCGATGCGATCGCGAGACGGCCGTCGCCGGCCATTACCGCTCCGGTGCCGTAGACCCATCCCGCAAACGGGGCGATCCCGAAGACTGTCAGCGCCGCGATCCCGTGGAGACTCGTCTCGAGGTAGACGGCCGTATGCTCGAGAAAGAAGACACCGACACCGATCTGTCCGACGACCGCCGTCGCGAGCAGGACGACGCCGATGCGCTCGAGGACGTTCCGGCCTGCGATCCAGCACCGCCAGGCGAAAGGAAGCCCCAACAGCCCGCCGACGATCAGCCCGCCGTTGAAAAGCGGGGACGTGGGCGTCCCGTAGCGACCCATATCCGAGAGGGCGTGCTCCTGCCAGGTGAACGTCTCGGGCGACGCGACGATCGTCGCAATCGTGATCGCACCCAGCGAGACGATCGTGCCGGCGATCCCACAGTACGTCGCAAGCACTGTCCGCTCGGTCACACGTGATCTGGTATTGACACACGGTATGTGTTTAGCCCGAGCTGATTTCGGTACTGTCTCGTAGGAAGCGTTCAACGGACGCGACATGAACAGGCAGCAGACATCGGATACG
>NZ_AOII01000086.1 GCF_000337615.1 Natrinema pallidum DSM 3751 | reverse complement strand
GAACTTCGTCGAGTCGTCAACAACAATGAGATGCTCTCACGGGATCACGCTGTGCCGGCTGTCGAGACTTCGGGGTAAACTCATACGACTGGATATGAGGCATTGCTTCTTCGTAGAGAGTTTGTAGGTCAGTGATACCGTTCCATGCGATAGCGGTCGTCCAATAATCTGGATACTGAACGAGCTGCATATACGCGGAGTACCCCCCATAAGAGGAACCAAGTACGGCTACCCGAGAGGAATCGATCCAATCGAGATGTTTTAACCAATCTCCTGCAGCCACAATATCTGCTTGTTCCATTCCGCCCCAATCCCCGTGAACCTTACTCTCGAACTCTCGGCCGCGGCCAGTCGATCCCCTATAGTTTGGTTCAAAAACCGTGTATCCACAGCGAACGAGGAATTGGGTTCGGAGATTAAACAATCGACGGGCCTGTCCATGTGGTCCACCGTGAACACTTACAATACCTGGTGAGGGTCGCTGACCGGACTTGTAAAGAAGTCCGCCGATTTCCAACCCATCAGTCGATTCATAGGTGATGTACTCCGGCTCTACGAAGGACGAAGGATTGTGGTCCCCATATGACGCCGATATTAGCGTTTTCGTCGTATCTCGTCTTATGTCATACTGGAATAATTCCTTCCGATGGCTTCCAGTGGCGTGCTGGAGAACGATATTTCGATTCACATCGAATACCCGACCTTGGACGCGTGGGAAAAAGGACACACCGTCGGGGAGAGAAAGTAACTCTACGCCACCGCTGTTTAAGTGGTAACGAATCGGCATACTGGTGGCGTTTCGGGAACGCAATGCTAGGACTGAATTACCCTCTGGATCGAATACTAACGGTGTTTCATCGTACTCAGCCTCACCGAGCCACTTAACAGTATTATCGCTGACAGAGTAGATGCCGGCTTGGTTCCAACCGTTCGCATCGTCGCCGATGAGAAGTTTCTCGCTTTCCGGTCCCCACGCTGCAAGTTCTGTCTGAGATTCTGGTGCTCCTATCGATAATCTCGTTGGTGAGGTACCATCTGCGTTCGCAAGATAAACACTTTCTCCTTCGGTATCGGAATCAGTGGTTGCATAAGCTATCTTCGTTCCGTCTAGAGAGTATCGCGCTTGCGAGATAGGATTCGTTGAATCTGTGAGTTGGTCAGTTCGATTAGCGTAGGTATCGTACCTATACAAATTTAATTGCTCGCCCTCGTCACTAGCATAGAGAACGTACTGGCCATCTGGCGATATGTCTTGTAGTTGGCATTGTCCCCCGGTCTCAACAACAGTTTTTACTTCACCTTCTATCGTGACGACACTGATATCATTCTGCCGGTTTCCAGCGTAGTCATCATGAAAGTATATTTTCTTATTGTCCGCTCCCCAGACTAGATACCACATTGCATCTCGAGGTACTTCTCCATCCGTAACTTGACGGCAGTTATCAGCTTTGATATCATATATATATAAAGTTCATTCCTCCCAGATTTATCCCAGTAAAAAGCTACCTTAGTCCCATCGGGAGAGACCGTAGCTTGATAGAGTTCTGGGAGCGCAACCAGTTCCCGGAGTTGGCCAACCATGCTATTATCACTGGACATAGATGGATCTACTAGTACAAAGAACTAAATATTTTCGAATAAAATATTATAAAAAATGGTTGATGAGGACCACTTCAGGAATTGGGCTGATGTCTACGATGTCGTCTACGAAGGAAAGAACGCTGACGTAGACTTCTATTTGGACTTTGCACTGGACGCTGACGGGCCTGTCCTTGAAATTGGGTGTGGAACTGGTAGGGTGTATCTTGAACTCCTCTCGGCCGAAGTGGACGCTTATGGAATCGACATATCAGCTCCAATGCTCTCGGTGCTTCGAGAGCAGGCCAAGAAACGAGAGCTTGTCCCCCAGGTGTGGCAAGCCGATATGCGAGATTTCTCAGCGAATCAAACTTTTGACCGCATTATCGTCCCTTTCCGTACTTTTTTGCTCAATCTGACTATTGACGATCAACTTGCCACGCTCCAGTGCATTCGGGATCATCTCGCACCCGGCGGGAAACTTGCTTTCAATATGTTCGTGCCGGACCCGGAAATCATCGCAACTCAGTACGGAACGGAGATGGAATTAGAATTAGAACGAGATGAACTGACATACACGATCGTCCAGACTTACCGACTTGTAGACGAGATTGAGCGGTATATGCAGCTTGATCGAGAGCTTTTCAGGAATGGGAAATGTATCAGATCAATAAGTTACAAGTACGCTCTCCTCGACAAGCGGACCATTGAGTTGCTTCTCCAACATACAGAGTTCGACGATTGGGACGTATATGGCGGATTCAATGGTGATCCACTGACGTCGGCAGGACAAGAGATGGTCTGGATCGTAGAGGCTTAGTTCACAGTTGTTGAGGATGTCTCGCTTGTGGAACTCCCAATGTTGAAGAGTGGTGTGAACGGCATTATTATACAACTGAGAAGGAGCAATCCACCCATTCCACCTAACGTCGCTATTGAACCAACTGTCATCACTAAAGGGCCAGCAAGTACGACGCTCAAGGGGGTCCCGACCGAACTACAGATCCTGACTAGAGAGAACACGCGTCCCCGCTTGTCATCAGGAACTGTCGACTGGAGAAATGTTTGATAAGCTATCTTCATGATTGCGTTCCCTGTCCCCCCCACCGCTATCGCTCCGAAAATGAATGTGAACGGATACGCAACCACGGAGGGTAAGATTGCGGCCAGCAAGAAGCCAATCCCGGTCAGGCTAACGCCGAAAGTGATAACTTTCCCTCGATGCCGGTCGACGATTGATCCTGCAGAACCAACGAGGATGCTTCCGATAAAAACACCGACGAAAAGCGCTCCGTAGAGCGCGGCGAATACAACGCTGCCATGTGCAGTCCCGTCACCGATGACCGAAGTTAGTATATTTGTACGTGTTTACCCCGAGGTCTCGACAGCCGGCACAGCGTGAGCCCGTGAGAGCATCTCATTGCTGCTGATGACTCGACGAAGCTCTTCGTA
>NZ_AOII01000085.1 GCF_000337615.1 Natrinema pallidum DSM 3751 | reverse complement strand
TTCAATTAGCCCTTGCTGAGGGTGCATATCTCCCCGATTGGCCGCCTGCTACGAGACAGTGGCGAAATTTACTGGGGCTAAACACGTACGTATATTTATACTTCTGTCTGTTTGAATCACATCGGCAAAGAATGGAAGGACGACACCAGCGGGAGCCGTCGAAAAATTACTAAGTAGAACCAACAGTAACACCCAAGGAAGAGTTGTGTGGGTTTGGATGAACTTGATTCCTTGCTTGATCTCCTGGAAAAACTCGCTAGCACTGGACTTTGTTTCGTTACCGCTCTCAGGTTTGCCAGCTTCGGTCGGTACTATGAGTAGTATAAGAGCCGAAATGACGTACGAGACTGAGTTGAGATAGAAAGCAGCGAACACACCGAATAGACCAACAACTAATCCCCCAATGACATACAGCATCTGTGTAACGCTGATGGTTAGCCGCGAGAGGCTATTCGCAGCATCAAGTTCGGACTTGGCAACAACGTTCGGAATGAGCGCTTGTCGTGCAGGGACGAATACCGCCTCCAGCAAGTCCAATATCACTGCAACTCCCAGAACGATTGGCACTAAGAAGCGACTGCGACCCACTAGGGGAATCAGGAGGACGGCGAGCGCAGAAGTAAACTCGGTTGCGACGATTAGGTATTTCCTGTTAACCCGATCAACGATGACGCCTGCGGGCACCGCCGCAATCATATTCGGGATGATATTCGCCAAGACAATAAGTGAAATCAGGGCTGGACTCTCTGTTACTTCATAGACGATCCAGACCAGTGCAATTTCATGTATAATTTTTCCGAGTCGCGAAATTAGCTGTGCAAACCAGAGTGATAGGTAGTGTCGATTTTGCAGAACAGCGTTATATTCCATACCACAAATTTTTAATACTATCTTTTAATTCTAACTATTTTGCACGTCGAGGAGTGCTGTTCTCAAACGAGATACACTACGAGCAATAAATAATCCAATAGAATGACATTCAGAAATCCGGCAGAAGGTTGCCCGAGGAGACAAAACGGATAAGAAGCACGATAACACTGAACTGATTCGGTCGAAATAGAGTCACGATGGCAGTTCAGTCGTCACTCGCAACCGGCACGCTCGCACGCACCTCGAGCCGATCCAGATCGCCGATAAACGAGGCCAGCATCTCGCGCGTAACGTGGGGCATACAGACGACGCGGAGCTCGCCGGTCGCGGTCCGGGAGATGCGCCAGCCCTTGGCTCGCAAGGCGTCGAACGTCGACCGCGGCACGTCGGCCGCTACCAGCGGCAGGGTCGGATCGGCGACCTCGTAGCCGCGTTTCTCGAGGGCGTCGGCGAGCCACTCGGCGTTGTTCTGCGAGCGGACGTACTGCCGGCGGTACCCCTCCGGCCACAGCTCGTCCATCGCGGCGACGGCGCTGGCGACGCCCGCGCCCGAGCGAGTGCCGGTCAGCGTCGCCTGGGATGTCGACTCGAGGTAGGGCGTATCGACGGCGAGTTCGTCGAGCAGGGCCGCATCGCGGACGAGCAGTCCGCCGGCGGGGACCGCGGCCTGTCCCATCTTGTGGGGATCGATCGCCATCGTATCGACCGCGGCATGGTCGAAGTGCCAGTCGTAGTCGGTAAAGGGGAGGACGAAGCCGCCCCACGCGGCGTCGACGTGGCACATCGCACCGACCGATCGCGCGATCTCCCCGAGTTCCGGAATCGGATCGACGCGGCCGTACTCGGTGGTTCCCGCGACGCCGATCACCAACGCGGTGTCCTCATCAACCGACGCGCGGACGGCCCCGAGATCGGCCCGGTGCCGGTCGTCGGTCGGGACGATTCGCAGTTCGACGCCGAGCAGGTCCGCGGCCTTTCGGAAACTGAAGTGGCCGGAGTCAGGCATGACGACGTTCGGCGTCCGGCCGTCGGCCCGTTCGCGGGCGATCCGGACGGCCTGAATGTTGGCCTCGGTGCCGCCGCTCGTGATGTAGCCCGCCGGATCGTCCAGCCCCGCGATATCGCCTAACAGCTCGATCGCGTCGTCCTCGAGCGCCGCGACGGCCGGGTACGTACCTGGATCGCCGGGGTTCGTCGCGAGAAACCGTTCGGCCGCGTCACGCGCTGCCGGGTGGGGGTCCGTACACATCGAGGAGAGGACCCGGTCGAACGCTTGCGGCTCGATTTGCATATCACGTATGTAATCGGTCGTGGGTTTATTTGTTGTGTTTGGCGATGTTTCTCGCGGCCGGCCTTCGTCTCGAGTCGGCCCGCCGCAGCCACGGACAGGCGCAGTCGCGCTCAACGACCCCGTCCCGAACGCGGGCGGTGACCGTCGACGGCCAGATTGGATCGTTTCATGACAATATTAATAAAACGTCGACTTGAAACCCCCAGCAATGATTTCGACAGTCCCTCGAGCCGTCGAACACGGGGCCACCGCCGTCGGTGTGCTCACCCTATTAGTGTTCGGATTCGCGCAGGGACGAGAAATCCAGCAGTACTCGCTTGATCTGCTCGTCGTCTCCGTACAGGTCGTGTTCCTCGATGCGCTGTCGTCGATGGCCGTGTTCACGTGCTTCGTGGCGGTTACCGGCCTGTTGCTGGTCCGCGAGGTGTGGTCGTCGCGAGACGCCATCGAGCCGGTAACCGACGGGCCGCGGCTGACCGCCATCGTTCCGGTGTACCGCGATCACGACGTGCTCGAGACGAGCGTCGAGAGCCTCCGGGAGAGCGCGTACGACCCCCTCGAGATCGTCGTCGTCGCCGAACCCAACGACGCGCCGACCCTCGAACGGGCCCGCGAACTCGCGAAGGGGTACGACCGCGTCGAGTGTCTGGTCAACGAGAACCCGGGCTCGAAAGCGGGTGCGATCAACTACGCCGTCCGCGAGACCGACGCCGAGTATATCGCGGTCTTCGACGCCGACGAGTCGATCACTTCCTCGTTCCTCCCGCGGGCGATGAGCGCGTTGCGCGGGGACGTAGACGTCTTCCAGGGCCGCCGGATTCCGCGTCCCAACGGCGTCATCGAGACGATCGCCTACTGCGAGCGGGTCGTCTTCCACGCGAGCTACAAGCTGGTCGAACTCTCCGGCTTCGCGAACTGCCGGAGTTCCTCGACGGTGCTGAGCCGCGAGGCGTTCGACCGGGTGGGCGGCTACGACGACATGCTCACCGAGGACCTCAATTTCGCTCACGACTGTTACCGCGAGGGGCTGACCGTCAGACAGGCCCGCCAGTGTACGAACACGATGGAGGCACCCCACACCCTGCGCGACCTCTGGGGGCAGCGGAAACGCTGGCGCGTCGGGCAGGTCGAGGTACTCCACGCGACCACCCTCGAGCTACTGAGCGGGGACATCGATCGCCGCGGGCTCGTCTCGATCGGCCGCATGTGCTCGAGCCTGCTCGGATGTCTGTTCACTCTCGCGCTCACCTCGAAACTGCTCCTGTTGCTCGTCTTGGGCGTCGAGTCGGCGTTTCTCGTTTTGGCGACGATCCTCGTCGCGACCATCGGCGGCGTCGCGTGGCGCGACGCCAGCGACGGTCGGATCGACGGCCTCCACTGGAGCGTCGTCCTTGCACCGCTGCTCTACCCCGCGTTCGGCGTCCTGTCGCTCAAATCGCTGCTCGAGTACGGGCTCAGCTGGGACGGAACCTGGTACCACGTCGACAAAACGGGATCGTAACCGCGGGGCCGACGGGGTCGCGAACTGATCGTCCGCCGTCCGACGGAAAGCGTGCCTTCAAGTCCGCCGCTGCGCAACGCCACCACATGAACCCAGGCGACCGCGTCCGCGTGGATCGCGCGGACCGCACGTACGAAGGCGTGTTGCTCCCCTCGAGCACGGACGACCAGCTCGTTGTGAAACTCGAGGGCGGGTACAACGTCGGCGTCGACCGGGACGGGGCCGATGTGGAGGTCCTCGCGGAGGACGTCTATCGGATCGACGGAACGGACGCCGCCGGCGGCGACGAGGACGACGCGAGTTCCGAAATCGAATTCGACGAGGACCTGCCGACGATTTCGCTGATCTCGACCGGCGGGACGATCGCGTCGACGGTCGACTACCGGACCGGCGCGGTGACGGCCCAGTTCGACGCCGAGGACGTGTTGCGGGCCGTCCCGGACCTGGCGGGCCGGGCGAACTACCGCGGTCGCGTCGTCGCGAACATCCTCTCGGAGAACATGGAACCGCCGATCTGGCGGGACCTCGCCGACGCGGTCCACGAGGAGATCGCGGCCGGTGCCGACGGCGTCGTCGTCATGCACGGCACCGACACGATGCAGTACTCCGCGTCGGCGCTGTCGTTCATGCTCGAGACGCCGGTCCCGATCGTCTTCACCGGCTCCCAGCGCTCGGCCGACCGGCCGTCTTCGGACAACGTCATGAACGCCGTCTCGGCCGTCGAGGCCGCCAAGAGCGACTGTGCGGAGGTGCTGGTCTGTATGCACGCCACCGAATCCGACGACATCTGTGCCCTCCACCGGGGGACGCGCGTGCGAAAGAACCACACATCCCGCCGGGACGCCTTCGAGACCGTCGGCGCGGAACCGCTGGGCGAGGTCGATTACGAGACCGAGACGGTCAGCTTCCGGCGCGACTACCGACGGCGCGGCGACACCGACCTCGAGATCAGTCCTGACCTCGAGAGCGACGTCGAACTCCTCAAATTCACGCCCGGAATGGAGCCCGCGTTCCTCGATGTCGTCGACGGAAGCGAGGGGCTGATCATCGAGGGAACCGGGCTCGGCCACGTCCACACCGACCTCGTTCCCCACATCGAGGAACTGATCGAGGACGGGACGACGGTCGTCATGACGAGTCAATGTCTCGAGGGCCGAGTCTGTGACCGCGTCTACGATACGGGGCGGGACCTGCTCGAGGCCGGCGTCGTCGAAGCCGGCGACACGCTGCCCGGGACGGCGAAAGTGAAGTTGATGTGGGCGCTTGCAAACAGCGAGAACGTCGCGGAGGCGATGGGGACCTCTCTGGCCGGCGAGATTCAGGAGCGGTCGGTCCCCTGGGAGTAGATCGCGGTCACTCAGGTCCCGACAACTCTGACCGGATCGACGGGGCGATCGTCCCCATTGATGGCCGGTGTTCCGTCCCATAGGACGAACGCTCGATGCGTCCGGTCCACCGATCACCTCGGACACAGTGTGGGTTCCCGACGTTGGTACCGTCTCTTCGTCTGCGAAATTCTTTCCCGTCTGACTACATCATATAGCACTGTCCAACGAATAATGACAACCAATACAAATTTCGCGTCTCCGATCGAGATCCGTCGCGCGACTCCCGACGACTACGAGGCCGTCGCCGACTTCACGAGTGACATCTGGCCCGACCGGGGCGGCGATTACATCCCGCGGGTCTACCACGACTGGCTCGAGGACGGCCCCGGTCAGGGGAAAAAGACCTTCCTCGCGGAAGTCGACGGCGAGGCTGCGGGGATCGTACAGGCGGTCATGCTCTCGCCGGACGAGGCCTGGTTCCAGGGAATGCGGGTCGCGGCGGAGTATCGCCGGCAGGGCGTGAGCCGCCGGCTGAACGAGGCGTCCTTCGAATGGGCCCGCGAACAGGGAGCGACCGTCGGCCGCGTCATGGTCTTCTCGTGGAACGCGGTCTCGCTGGGCGCGGCGCGGACGAGCGGCTTCGAACCGAGCACCGAGTTCCGCTTTGCGAATCCGGACCCCGATCACGACGCGGAACTGCCGACCGAGTACGCCGTCTCCACCGATCCCGCGAGTGCATGGCGCTACTGGACCCATAGCGATGCCCGCTCGCATCTGTGCGGGTTGGGGCTGGCACCCGAGGAGACCTGGGCGATGCGGGAACTCACGCGGGCCGACTTCGAGCGGGCGGCCGACGAGACGGCCGTCTTCGCGCTCGAGCGCAGTGACGGACTCGTGGGAACGGCCGCTCGGATACGGACCGTCGAACGGACGGTCGACGACGTGGTAGGCGATGGACAAACGGAGACGCGAGCCGAATACGCCGTCAGCGCCTGGGACGATCTCGAGGCGGCGCGGGCACTCTTCGCCGCGATCGCGCGAGACGCGGCCGAAATCGGTGCCGACGGGACGCGCGTCTTGCTCCCCGAAACGGCGCGGTTCGTCACCGATGCCGCCGCAACGGGTGCCGAACTCGCCGACGAACCGGACGTCGTGTTGTCGATCGACTTGGTGTCCTAGGACGCCGACTCGAGCCCGGATCGTCGTCCGGTCACCGATTTCCGTGCCCCGCCTCGCGCATCGAACCGATCACCCGCCGCTGACGGGCGGGAACAGCGCGAGTTCGTCGTCCGCTTCGAGTACCGTCTCCATGCCCTCCTCTTCGACCAGGACGTTCGTGCCGTTGCGAAGCACGTTGATCTGCGATCGTAACTCGCCGTCCTCGAGCACGCGGCCCTCGAGTTCGGGTGCCGCCTCGAGCAGCGCCTCGAGCGCGTCCCCGACGGTGTCGCCGGCCGCGGCGTCGACGGTCACGTGTTTGTCGCCCGCACGCTCGGCGAGGTCGGCAAACAGTTTCCACTCCGTGGGCATACGTGGCGCTATCGGTGCCGACGGCAAGTAGCTACCGCTCCCGGTCGGGTTTCAGTTCCGCTCGGACGCCACGTCGGACTCGCGGTCGGGGTCCGCGCGTTGCTCCGTCGTCTCGACCAGCGTCCGCTCCGTCACCCGGCGAAGCGCCTCCGGCCGGCCGAGCACGTAGGCCACATCGCCGGCGGCCAGTCGCAGATCGCCGGCCGGCAGCGGCAGATGCTCGTCGCCGTCGCCCGCGGCGGTCTCGCGCTCGAGCGCGAGCACCAGCACCGGTAGCGACTCGATCGGGACATCCACGAGCGGATCGTCGGACTCGACCGAGACGGTCGTGACCGTCTCGTCGGCCGCCCGGAGCAGGGAGACGAGGTCCCGCTCGGCGTCCGGACTGCCGGGCAGCGTCACGAGCCGATAGCCCCGCTCGGGGTCGAGGTCGCGGGCGTCGTCGGCGTCGAGAGCGATGGTCGCAGTGTCGTCGACGGTCGCGCGCAGTTCGCCGCCGGCGATCCGTCTGGCGGTCCCGTCCTCGTCGCGCGCCCAGATCCGAACCGCGTCCCCCGGGCTGGCGTCGGCCGCGGGATCGCCCGCCAGCGCGACCGCGACGGTCCCAGGTGCGAGCGTCGGCCCGATCCCCGCCGGTCGGCTCCCGACCGCGAGGTAGTCCACCGTCCCGTCGGCGGTGAGATCGACATCGACGTGGCCGATCCCGAAGTCGCGCTCGAGGCGGGCGATCAGCCGGTCGCGCAACTCCTCGACGGTAAGCCGGCGCGGGAAGAGCAACGTCTGGCCCGCAAGGTCGGTCTTGACCGACTCGTCGACGGGGTCGTAGCCGTCGATATCGCCGATCTCGGCCGGCAGTTCGACCGTGACGACGCGGCCAGCCGAGCGAACGAGTTGCGTGACTTCGGTGATCGTCCGCGGGGTCGCGACCACGAACACGTCCACCGCGAGGAAGTCGCCAAGCCGTCGTCCCGCGTCGGCCGCGATCGCGCTGGCGACGAACGCGGCGACGGTGTAGACGGCGGTGGTCGGTTCGGTCAGGCCGGTGTTCCCGATGATCGCCTGGGACAGCGCGCTTTGGGTGTTCAACCAGATCGCGACGAGGGCGACGCCGACGAGGACCGCGATGCCCTCCGGGATCTCGTCGGCGCTGTACCACCGGTAGAGAAACGCCACGCTCGCTCCGGCTCCGGCCGCCAGCAGGGCGAACGCGAGGATCCGAACGAGCGCTTCCAGAAGCGTCTCGGTCGGGACCAACTGGGCGACGACGAGGGCTACCACGACCGCTCACCGCCGTCGGTATCGCGGCTGACCGCACGGGGGTGCCCGCTCATCGCGCGATCGCCTCCACGAACGCCTCAGTTGCGTCGTCCGGCCCCGCGACGAACGCCTCGTCGCCGGCCTCGAGTCGGCGTTCGATGTCGGGACCGAACACCCAGTCGTGGCGGCGGCCGCTCGTTTCGCTGCCCTGCCGCCGCACGGCGAGGATCGTCACGTCCGCCGGCGAGGCCGTCGTCTCGAGGCCGGCGGTCTCGTCGTCCACACCGGTCGCACCGACGGTGCATCGACGGATGGCGTACCCCTCGCGTTTGACCAGCGCGAGCGCCTCGAACTCGCGGCTCGTTCCCCGGGACCGTACGACGAGGCGTGGCGACTCGCCCTCGAGAACGGGTTTCACGTCCCGCCGAGCGACGGCGAGGGTCACGCGGCCCGGACCGCCGGCGGTCGCCGCGTTCGGTTTCGCGTCGGCGCTTGCGGGTTCGATGGCGTCCCCGCCATCGGTCGCCACCTCGTCCGGCGTCTCGGGGGCGGCGGCCGTCGCGCGGTCGCCGTCGATATCGGTCCGGGCGCTCAGAACCGTCCCGGTGATCGAGCGGTCGCCGGTGCGGACGGTCACCTCGTCGCCGCGAGCGATGCCCGTCGGGACGAGGGTCGCGATCGAGACGGCCCGTTGGCCCGCCGGCACGCGTCGCGAGAGGCTGCCGGACGGCGGTGCTGCGGTGATCGTCGCCCGCGCCCGTTCGTCGATCGCGACGTCGATATCCGCGAGGTCGTGGTCCGTTCGGAGCCGTTCCTCGAGTCGAGCCTCGAGTTCCGAGAGGGGAAGGTCGGCCGGCAGTCGCCACGATCCGGTCTTCAGTGTCCCACGGAGGGCGGGCGAGAGCGGCGGGTAGCCTTCCATGTCGCGGACCTCGCCGGTCGGACGGACCGTGACCTGTCCGACCGAGCCGACGAGTTCGACGACGTCGGCCGAGAGGGTCCGCTGTCGCAGACGGGTAAACGAGAGCCGGCGCGGGAGTTCGGCCCCGAGTTTGTCGCCCTGGTTGTGGGCGTAGAGCGCGAGCATGAGGACGATCAGGACGGCAATGAACAGCCGCGGCGACTGCGCAATCGTCGGTTCGACGAGTCCGAGCAGCCCACCTTGGACGCTGGCGATCGACAGCGCGAGGACGACGACACCGAACCCGGGCAGCGTGACGCCGGTGAAATATCGCACGAGAAAGCCCAGCGACCCGGCGACGAACGCGGGGACGATCCCGGTCAGGAGCCCGAGATAGAGCCCGAGCAGGACTTCGATCAGCAGGTCGACCGGAAGCGATTGCATTGTGGGACCGTGGGCCGGCCTCGTTAAATCAGCACCGACACGGGCGTCGTGACGGTGTCCCGACGGCGATCACCGTGCCGGCGGCACTCATCTGTATCGCCCTGTCGACCATCCGATCTTTCGCGGGGCCGATGACTTCGGCCGCAGCGTTGTCCGACGACGCCGGTGAGATCGAAGACCCGACGTGAATCGTCCCGGCATCCTCTCTCGACGTGCTCGGTGTGGGGTTTATCACTCCGCCGACGGTAGCGGACCTATGCTCTCTCGCGTTCTCGTCCCGATGGACGGCTCGACGCTCTCCGAGCGCGCGCTCACGTATGCCCTCGAGAACCATCCCGACGCGTCGGTTACCGTCATGACCGTCGTCGGCGAACCGTCGGTGATGCTGGGGGACGCGGTAGGTCTCGCCTTCGAAGACGACCTCGAGACGGCCGCGACGGACCGCGCCGAGCCGATTTTCGATCGCGCTCGGGAAATCGCCGCCGACCACGACGCCGAGATCGATACCGTCGTCGCTGTCGGCCGTCCCGCACGAGCGATCGTCACGCGGGCTGACGAGTACGACGCGGTCGTGATCGGCAGCCACGGTGGTGACGTGGTCGATCGGTTGTTCGTCGGCAACGTCGCCGAAACGGTGTTCGAGCGCTCTCCCGTTCCGGTGATCGTCGTCCGCTGACCGAGTTCGGTCGCGAACGCGATGGTCGTTCCGAGCGAAGTTCAAACGGAGACGTTTAACTAACGCTGTCGCACAGCGGTGTGTATGGTCGACCGGTCGCCTCGAGCGCGTCTCCCGGAGAACTGGCGACGAGTGGTCACGACGCGGATCGCCGTCGTGCTCGTGTTGCTCGTCGCCTTGCTCTCGGTCGCCACCGCGGTCATCAACATCGGGACCGAGACCGTTTATGGGCCGCTCGCGGAGTACATCCCCGATGTCGTTCAGGACGCCGCCGGTTTTACCGGCGCACTCACCGGGTTTCTGATGGTCGGCAGCGCGCTTGCGCTCCGGCGCGGCCTCAAAGCGGGATGGCGGGCGACGTTCCTGCTCTTGCCGCTGACCGCAGCGCAGGGACTGCTCCAGACGAGCCAGTACTCGGTCCCGCTGGTCGTCCTCTCGCTGGTCGCGATGCCGATCCTCCTGCTCACTCGCGACCGGTTCGAGAAACCGCTCTCGCTGACCACGACACAGATCGCCGCCGGCTCGGCGCTCGTCGGCGTGCAACTGTACGGTACCATCGGCGGCTACGCCCTCCGGGAGCACTTCGAGGGCATCAACACCATCCTCGATGCGTTCTACTTCACGCTGATCACCTCGAGTACGGTCGGCTACGGCGACGTGACACCCAACCCCGAGTCGGTTCAGGGGCTGTTGTTCACGATGACCGTGCTCGTGTTGGGCGTCGCCAGTTTCGGTATCGCCATCGGTGCACTCGTCGGTCCGCTGATTCAAGACCGCATCTCGAAAACACTCGGCAAGATGAGCGAATCACAACTCCAACTCCTCGAGGAGCATCTCCTCGTGCTCGGCTACGGCGAACTGACGGAACCGATCGTCGACGAACTCGCCGACAGCGGTCGGAAGTTCGTCGTCGTTACCAACGACCGCGAGGCCACAACCAAACTCAGTGAACGGGATATCGCGGTCGTCACCGGCAATCCCAGTGACGAGGACCCGCTCCATCGCGCGAAGATCGACCGGGCGAGCGCGATCCTCGTCGCTACGAACCACGACGCCGAAGACGCGCTCGCCATCCTCACTGCCCGCCAGCTCGCGCCGGACAGGCGGATCGTCGCCGGCGCGACCGACCGCGAGAACGTCAAGAAACTCGAGCGAGCCGGCGCTGACACGGTTATTAGCCCCTCGATGCTCGGCGGCCACCTGCTCGTGCGATCGGCGCTCGGCAGCGACGAAAGCGACCTGATCGATCGTATCCTCGAGCGGGAGTGAGCGTCACCGACGACGGCCGCGGTGGACGATCGCCACGTCGGTCTCGAGATCGCTGAGTTTCCGGAACGTCGGCGGGGAGACGAACCGCGAGGCGGCCGAGCGATCGGTGCTCGAGCCGACGAAACAGACGTCGTACCGGGGAGCGGCACGGCTGAGGTAGGACGCGACCGCGGCGGTGACGACGTGGGTCTCGAAGCGTCCCGAGAACGCGTCGACGAGGTCGGCGAGCGTGCTTTCGGCCGTCCGCCGTCGCGATTCGTTATCGATACAGGTACAGACACTGACCGGCCGGCCGGGCTCGCTCACCCGTATCGCGAAGTCGAGCATCGCGCGAGCGGTGTCGCCGGCACCCCGGACCGCAACGAGGCTGTCCCGCCAGCGGCGTCGCGGGACGCCGGTCGATCGGAACGCGATCACGTCGATCTCGCTGTCGAACAGGCCCGTGATGAACGACGAAAGGCCGCCGCTCTCGCGTTCGGCGTACGGTGTGACGATGAGATCACAGTTTTTCTCGCGGGCAGTTTGGAGCACGAGTCCGGCCGAGCGACCGCCGTCACCGGCGACGACCACCTCGCAGGGAACGTCGTACGCCATCTCGAGGTCCGCCGCGAGCGACTCGAGACGGCGTGCGGCCTCGGTGGCCGCGCGTTCGGTGCGGTCCGCCTCGGCCGGCCGACCGCTCTCGGGGTGGTCTTCGGACTGTCGTTCGACGCTCGTCTCGTCGATCACATCGAAAAGCACGACCTTTCCGGCGTCGTGTGCTCCGGCGATCGACGCGGCAAAGCGGGCGACCGTCTCCTCGCCATCGCCCAGCGGGACGAGCACGTGGTCGTCCCCGCTGGTCGTCTGGTAGAGGTAGCGCGCGCGTTTCTCGTAAAAGCGGTTCCGCCAGAGGACGAACGCGCCCGCGACGAACGCACTCGAGACGACGATGCCCAGGACGTAGGCCACCTGTGCGTTCCCGGTGACGAGGACCAGCAGCGCGGTCGAAAACGCGGTCGGCACCTCGAGATCGAGCGCCCAGGTACACACCCCGGTGAAGAAGACGCTGAGGGCGGCCCCGGTCGCGCTAGCTCCGCCGCCGCTTAGACCGATCGCGGCCGCGATTACGACTGCGAGCCACCCGCAACACGCCCCGACGGTCATCCCGCCGACGAACACCCACGGCGTCGCGTGTTTCCCTTCCGGGTCGGCAAAGAGCGTGTACGTGCCGGAGGCCAGCGGCGGGAACAGCAGAAACGAGACCGCCGCGGTCATGTTCGTCAGCCACGTCACCGCGGCGATCAACAGCGGGACGAAGACGAGCACCGAGAGCTGCAGGAGGTTTCCCGTGTGCTCGAGCCACCGGACGAACGCGTCGAGTTCGCGTCGCTCTAACCGACGGAGTCGTCTCGCGAGCGCGTGGAGCCGAACCCGCACCTGCTCGAGCATGGGGAGTCGTTGCTCGTGGCGCGAGGAAAACCGTTCGGCTTGGGTCGGGAGCGCGTCGACCGGGACACCTGCGACCGAACGACGCCACGGTTCGAAACCGGCCGCTGAGCGATGTTTCAGTCCATCCGATAGGAGGACCCCGTGTCGGAGTCCGCGTTCCGCTTCGATAACCGCTGCTCGAAGACGGTCCCCCGTGCCCGGCTACTCCGGTGCGCCCTCGAGAATGTCGACTCCGCTCGAGGCCCCGATCCGTTCGGCACCCGCCTCGAGCATGGCGACGGCAGCCTCGTAGCTGCCGATCCCGCCGCTGGCCTTGACGGGGAGGAAGTCGCTCATGAGGTCCACGTCGTCGACCGTGGCCCCGCCGTCCGCGAACCCGGTCGCGGTCTTGACCATCGCGGCGTCGGCTGCCGCGGCGGCCTCGCAGGCCCGCCGTTTCTCCACGTCGGTCAGGAGCGCGGTTTCGATAATCACCTTGACCGGAATCGGTACCGCGGCAACCAATTCTGCGAGTTCGTCCCTGACCGCGTCGTCCTCGCCGGCTTTCAGCCGACCAATGTTGAGCACGACATCGAGTTCGTCCGCGCCGTCCTGCCAGGCGGCGACTCCCTCCTTCCGTTTCGCGGCGGGCGCGTGCTGGCCGTGGGGGAATCCGATTACCGTCGCGAGAGTTACGTCAGGGGCGTACTCGGCCGCCAGTTCGACCGCGTACGGCGGAATGCAGGCGTTCATGCCGTACTCGGTAGCCTCGTCCAGGACGCCCCGGACGTCGGCGGGAGTCGTCGCGGGGCCGAGGACGGTGTGGTCGATCAGGGGCGCGAGTTCGCTGCGATCCATACCCGAGCGGACTCGCCGGACGGGCAAAAAGCCGTCCGATCGTCTTCGACTGGCACCGTTCGTGACCGGCACTCGAGCCGCCCTGACGCTGCTGTATCCCTCGCCGAAAAACGGACCTACCGGGACACCTCGTCCGACCGGTGCCGTGAGCGACGCCGATTCGTCCGCTGACGGGTCCACACGGGGACGACCGACAGTATCCTTTTGAGCGGCGGCGTGTAATCCCCCGGCATGGCCGATGCCGAACCCGGAGTCGTCCCGGCCGTCGAAGCCACTGCCGACGATATCGCCACCATGGAGATTCGGGGCGCGGCGACGATCGCCGACGCGGCCGCCGCGGCGCTGGCGACCCAGGCCGACCGCTCCGGAGCCGAGAGCCCGGCGGCGTTCCGACGCCACCTGCGAGCCGCCGCCAGAACGCTCTACGAGACCCGGCCCACCGCGGTCAGTCTCCCGAACGCCCTCCGGTACGTGCTCCGCGGGATGGACGGCGAGACCGTCGCCGACCTCCGGGCGTCGACGATCGCCCGCGCCGAGACCTTCCGTCGGGACCTCGAGCGCGCCCAGGAGACGCTCGGCGAGATCGGCGCGAACCGGCTCCGAGACGGCGACGTCGTGATGACCCACTGCCACTCGACGGACGCGCTCGCCTGTATCGACGTCGCCCTCGAGTCGGGGAAAGCGATCGAAGCGATCGTCAAGGAAACCAGGCCGCGAAAACAGGGCCACATCACGGCTCGACAGCTCCGGGAGTGGGGCGTTCCGGTGACCGTGATCGTGGACAACGCGGCCCGCCGGTACCTCGACAGGGTGGACCACGTGTTAGTCGGGGCCGACAGCATCGCGGCCGACGGCAGCGTGATCAACAAGGTCGGAACGAGCGGGCTCGCGGTCAACGCCCGCGAGCGGGGCGTCCCCGTCATGGTCGCGGCCCAGACGATCAAACTCCATCCGGACACGATGACGGGCCACACCGTCGAGATCGAACTGCGCGACGAGCGCGAGGTACTCTCCGACGAGGAGCGAGCGACGATCATCGGCAAAGGGGACGAGGACGAATCCGCTGCCGAAGACGACGGCCTGACCGTCGACAACCCCGCCTTCGACGTGACGCCGGCGCGGTACGTCGATGCGATCGTCACCGAGCGCGGCCAGTTCCCCCCGGAAAGCATTGTGACACTCATGCGAGAACTCTTCGGCGAGACGACCGACGAACCGTGGACGGTCTGAAGCGGCCGCAACTCGACGACCTGTGCTGTATTCGCCACCGGTCGGACTAGAATTTTTCACCGGACTGAATCTTCGATAATCGGAAAGTGTTAGTTCCTGGTGTGAGCTATTGGCCCTATGGTATTACCCGAGGGGTTCGTCGTCCCGCCGTGGTACCTGCTGGTACCGGTCATCGTTATCCTCGGCAGCATCATCGCACTGCTGTGGGCGCTCGAGCCGCCGGTGACCGACCGGACGGTCATCGCCTTCGCGCCGTGGATGATGTTCGGTGCGACGCTCCACGTCCTCTACAAACTGGCCGCGTTCCCGCCGAGCATCGAGCCGCTGTTTACCGCGCCGATGGTCTATGCGGTGACGGCGACTGTCGCGGGGGCCGTCTGGATCGTCGCCGTCTTCCTCCACGTCGGCGGCCTCCAGCGGACGATCCCCCGGTTCGTCGGCATCGCCGGCACGGCGTTTTTCACCGTCTTCGCGACCGGCGCGATCCTTCTCAGTCTCGAGACCGGGACCATCGCGCCCTTTTGGCCGGTTATCGGCGTCGTCGCCGCCGGCATCGTCACCGCGGTCGTCTGGCTCGTGGTGAGTCTCTGGGTCACCGACATCGCGGCGACCACGGGTGCAACGGGCGTGCTCGTCGTCTTCGGCCACGCGTTGGACGGAGTCACGACCGCGATCGGATACGACGTCCTCACGGCCGGCGAGGACGTCCCGCTCTCCCTGTTGATCCTCGAGGCCGGCAAGGCGCTGCCGACCGCGCAGTACATCGGTGCCGGGTGGCTGTTCGTCCTCGTCAAGGTCGTCCTCGCGGTGGTCATCCTCGGGCTCTTCCGCGAGTACGTCGAGGACCGACCCCAGCAGGCGCGGACCGTCCTCGCGTTGGTCGCCGCGGTCGGGCTCGGGCCGGCCGTTCACAACACGCTGTTGTTCGCGGTCGGCTGAGCGCCGTCGATTCTACCGGCCGGCTGCCCGTCGTCACCTAGGTTTTTGCCGCGTGCGGTCGTCGTCCCACTGTCATCGAATGGATTCGGTTACGGTACTCGCTGCCGGACACGTCAACTGGGACGTGACCCTCCGTGTCGACAGGTTCCCCGAACCCGACGGCGAGGCGTCGATCCGCTCGCAACGCCAGTCCGGCGGCGGTAGCGCCGCCAACGTCGCCGCCGCACTCGCCGGCCTCGATGTCGAGACCGGGCTGATCGGCAGCGTCGGCGACGACGATCACGGCCTGCTCGCCCGCCGTGAACTCGAGGCGGCGGGCGTCTCGCTGTCCGGCGTTCGCGTGGTCGAGGGAGCCGAAACGGCGGTCAAGTACCTCCTCGTCGACGAGACGGGGGAGGTCGCGATACTCGGCAACGACGGGGTCAACGAGGCGGTCGCACCCGACGATGTCGACCCGGAGCGCGTTCGGTCGGCCGATCACGTTCACCTCACGGGGCAACGGCCGGACACCGCCGCTGCGATCGCCCGACTCGCGAGCGACGCGGGGCGATCCGTCAGTTTCGATCCCGGTCGCCGGCTCGGGGACCGGGAGTACGGCGAGGCGCTCGCGCTCGCGGATGTCGTCTTCGTGACCGAGCGGGAAGCCACGGTGCTGTTCGGGGATGATCGGACCGACGCGGCCGACGGGAGCATCATCGTCGTCACCTGCGGAGCCGACGGGGCCGAAGCGTACACCCCGGATCGGACCGTCGTTCACGCGGGATTCGATGTCGATCCCGTCGATACCGCCGGAGCGGGCGACGCCTTCGCCGCCGGCTTTCTCGCGACGTGGCTCGAGGGAGGGGATATCGACTGCGCGCTCGCGTTCGGGAACGCCTGTGGTGCGCTGACTGCGGGTCGCGACGGCGCGCGGAGCGCGCCGACGGCCGCGGCCGTCGAGGACGTTCTCACGGAGCGGTCGTAACCGATGGATTCTTATGAGCCGTGTGAGCTGGGACCAGTACCGCAGTCACGCGATTCTCACCGGGTGTCGTCTGACGGTAGTTATATGCGTGGGGACGTTGGCCACCTGAGTGAACAGTCACGATCCCGTGACTGAGAGACATGACGGAAGGAAGGGTAAACGACTCGAACGGATGCGGCTTTAGACGGCCGGTCCGGTACGAGCGACGAGCGGACGAACCGCCGAGTATCGCCGCTGCGATGGCACTGGCCCGGTATTACGGTGACGACGCCACCGGAACCAGTACGCAGCTCTACGAGTACATCGACCCGGACGCACTCGACAGCCTCTTCGCCGAGACGAACCGCGGCGATACCCGGACGACGGGGCTAGTCGAGTTCGAGATCGACGACGCGGTCGTTACGATTCGCCCGGAGCGCGTCGATGTTCGTCCGGCCGAGTGAGATCGCGGGCGGAGCCGCCGTCGAGCGGGGGACGGGGGTGGCATCGATGAGCACCGGTCACACCGATCGCTGCGTGGCCCTCCCTCGAACCTTTTTTGCCACCGCCCACGGAACCCGACGGTATGGCGACGCAGCCACACTTGTTGGTCGACGACGGCGACCTGACAGATATCGCGCTCATCCCGGGCGATCCCGGGCGGGTCGATCGCATCGCCGACCACTGCGACGAATCGGAGACGATCGCACAGAACCGCGAGTACAAGGTCGTCAACGCAACCTACGAGGGCCGAGAGCTGACGATCTGTTCGACGGGGATCGGCTGCCCGTCCGCCGCGATCGCCATCGAAGAACTGGCGAACGTCGGCGTCGAGACGTTCATCCGCGTCGGCACGACCGGCGCGCTCCAGTCGGGTATCGAGATCGGCGACATGATCGTCGCGACGGGCGCAGCGAAAAACGAGGGCACGTCGAAACGGTACGAGGCCGCCGAGTACCCCGCGGTTCCGGACTACGACGTGCTGTCGGCGTTAGCCGACGCCGCCGAGGCGAACGACGAGGACGTCCACGTCGGTCCGATCGCCTCCGACGACGCCTACTACGCCGAGACCGACGCGGCCGTCGACGACTGGGAGGCCGCCGGCATGCTCGCCGTCGAGATGGAGGCCGCCGCCGTCTTCTCGCTGGCCCGCCGCAAGGGCCTGCGCGCCGGTGCGATCTGTACCGTCGACGGGAACCTCGTCGAAGGAACCCAGAAGGGAACCGCCACCGAGGACGACGAACTCCCTGAAAAGGCCAAGAACAACGTCGGCCGCGCGATCGATCTCTCGCTCGAGGCCGCGACCCACCTGTAGCGGTTCGACGCGACCGGTCGTCGCGGGTCGAGCGACGGCCGTTCTGTGCCTCTCTCGAGTGACCACCAACCGTTCGCGAAGCGACCGCTCGGTCGGCCGCCCGGTGCGGAACGCCCCGCCGACCTCGCGCGTCGCGCTGTCGCTACGCCGCCGTGAGCCGTTCGGCCAGCGTGGTCGTCCGCTCGGTCAGCGTTTCGGTCGTCTCGGAGGCTCCCTGGAGCCGGTCGTTGATCGTCGTGAACAGTCCCTCGAACGCGAGGGTGCCGTCGTCTTTCCGCCACGCCGCTGCCTCGCGGGCTGCGAGCCCGCAGGTCGCACACGACTCGCCCTCGAGCGACTCGAAACAGCCCTGACAGCGTTCGAGGCCGATGGGAACCGTTTCGCTCAGTCCGACGACCTCGCGGAGGGTCGACTGGAGGTCCGCCGCGGTGTCCGAAAACGCCGCGAGCGCGCGCCGGGTCGCCGGCTCGTAGTCCTCGTCGTCGAGCGCCGCGAGTCGCTCGAGTCGGGCGTCGACGACGGCGATGGCGAGCAGAATGTCGCGTCTGGTTCGGCGATACTCCGAGACCGAGTCGTCGATGTCGGCGTCGGTCCCCGGTTCGAGGGCGGTCTCGAGGGTCGACGGGAGCGCCGTCGCCAGCGACGCGAAATCGGCGACCGCCGAAATCGTCGTCCCCTGGAGTCGGGTGGTCTCCCGGACGCGGTGAAACAACGCATCGGCTGCGATCGGCTCCGTCGCCACCGACCCCTCGAGCGTCTCGAAACAGTCGTCACAGACGGTGACGAGCGCACTCTCGTGGACCCGTCCCTCGAGCGGGACGTCGCCGACGGGGTAGGCTCGGAGCGTCGCCGGGTCGTCGCCGCCGTCGGTCCCGCAGTGGCGACACGTGAACGCGTCGCGGTCGAAAACGGCCTCTCGGTCGGCACGCCAGTCGCGTGAAGTCACGGGCGAGCGAAGACAGCGCGGCGACAAAAACGCTCCGACAGTCGTGCGGTCGACATCTGTTACTATCCCGCCCGGCGAGTGGGTAATATTAACACATAGCCGATCGTACGTTCACCTATGAGCGACGCGCCGGACGACACGGACCGACCGGAGGAATCGGCCGCGGCCGACGGGGACGAGTTCGACTTCGAGCGCGCGTACGACCGTGCCGACCTCGCCGCCGTCTTCCGCGAGTTCGCGACCGCTTTCGAGTCCGGCCGCCCCGTCCGCCTGACCGGCGTGGACCGGGCCGCCAGGATCGCCGTGCCGGAGCGGGTCGTCGCCGAATTCGAGGCCGAGTACGCTTCCGACGCCGACCCGCCGGTCGGCGAACTCGAACTCGAACTCGAGTGGGACGATCCCGAGGGCTCGAGCGTTCGTCTCTCCGATCGCGGTTCGACCGCCGACACTGCCGAGTCCGCCGACGCCGACGGGATCGACGACGGCGACGAGCGCGGTGCGGCGGACCCGACGGCCGTCGATCCCGCGGCGGCGGTGATGCCCCTCGACGTGGGTGCGGACCACGACGATGGGACGGACGACGCCGAGACGGCCGAGACGGCGGTGACGACCGCCGAGGGGACCGACCGATCGGACGACTCCGGCCGGACCAGCCGGTTCGAGGTCTACGAAGACAACGCGGGTCAGTGGCGCTGGCGACTCGTCCACTGGAACGGGAACATCGTCGCCGACAGCGGCGAAGGGTACAGTTCGCGATCGAACGCCGAACGGGCGGCCCGGGGCGTCATGCGCAGCGCACCGACGGCGAATATCCGGCGACTCGAGTAGACGCCCCGGCACGCCGTCGGCGACCTACGGCCGAACGTCGTCGGCCTCGAGATCCACGTCGAGCTCCGCGGAGTGGTCGACCCGTTCGTACTCGAGTACGGGCGTGGTATCGTCGGGGACGGCGTTGTACTCCCGGAGGAACCCGACGATACCGCGTTTGCCGCCGAAATCACCGCGGTACTGCCTGAACAGCCGCGGGACCGTCGCGGTGTTTGCCGCGTCGTCGTAAGTGACGTTTTCCTCGAGGAACCACTCGATCGCGATGTCGAGTTCCTCGTCGACGTCTCGCGGCGAGTAGACCGCGATCGGCGGACAGTGCTCCGAGCTATGACCCAGCGCGAAGTGCACGCGCGGGTCACAGTCGGCGAGTCGGAACTGCCGTTCGAACGAGGAGGGAAACAGCCGAGGGAGGTAGCCAAAGCCCCACGGCTGCTTCGAACTGCGGAGCAGCCCGTGCTCGATGTCGTTGAGACTCAGCCAGACCCCGCCGACGGGGATCTGGTCGCGCGCGAAGAACTTCCAGCTATCGAGGAGCCCGCCCTCGCCTAGGTCGGGCTCTTCCTCCTCTAACAGCAACTGCGCGTAGGCGTTGTAGCAGTTAAGCCAGAAGGAGAGTTTCTCCTCGCGACTGGCGAGCGCCCGCTCGAGTTGCGATCGCTCGACCGACGCCAGATGCTCCCGCAGCGGGTCGGCGTCGCCCTCAGTCTTGACCGTATACAGGAGATCGGCCGAGAGCGAGAGGGGATCGAGCTGGGTCGACATTCGGGTCGAAATTCACCGAGCAGGCTCTTGAAGCCGTGTGACGAATTCACACGACAGTCCGATGTGGGAACAGGTCCAAGCCGTGGTTTTATGCCGACGTGCTCGAAAATAAGCCGTGTGAATCTCAGTAAGGGGTTCCTCCTCGCGCTTATCGCCCTCTTTGCGTACCTCTCGTTGTTGCTCGTCCTGCCGTTTTCCCAGTACATTCTGGGGGCCATCCTCATCGCGTACGTTCTCTATCCCATTCAGGAGCGTCTCGAGCGGCGCATGTCGCCGGCGATCGCCGCCGGCGGACTCGTCGCGCTCGCGATCGCCGGCTTCGTCGTCCCGCTTCTCGTCGTCGTCGCGGCGGTCGCCAGCGACGCCCGGCGACTCCTCGAGCAGGTCAACACCGACTCGTTGGAGATGGCCGAACTCGAGCGGGCGATCGAGGAACAGACCGGCCGGACCGTCGACCTGCCGTCGGTGCTTGCCGACGCCGCACAGAACGTCGGATCGGTAGTGCTCGGCCGTTCGACAGAGTGGTTCAGCGCGATCACGCACGTCCTGGTCGGGTTGGGGCTCGCCGTCTTCCTGCTGTATTACCTGCTCAAGGACGGCAGCGATCTCCTGGCCTGGATGCGGGAGCTGACGCCGCTTCCGGACGACGTTCAGGACGACTTCTATCAGCGACTGGACGAGGTCATGTGGGCCGTCCTCGCCGGACACGTCCTGATCGCGATCATCCAGGGGACCATCGCCGGACTCGGACTCCTCGCGACCGGCGTTCCCAACGCCGCGTTCTGGACGTTCGTCATGATCATCCTCTCGCTGATCCCGTTGATCGGGTCGTTCATGGTGTGGGGGCCGGCCGTGATCTACCTCGGACTGACCGGCGACCTCCTGCTCGCCGCCGGGCTGTTCGGATACAGCGTGATCGTCGTCGGCCTCTCCGACGACTACCTTCGGCCGATCGTTGTCGATCGCTACGCCGAACTCAATCCCTCCGTCATCATCCTCGGGGTGCTCGGCGGCGTCTACGCGTTCGGCGTTATGGGGCTGTTCTACGGCCCCGTCGTCCTCGGCGCGCTGATCGCGACGCTGGCGGTCATGAACGACCACTACGATCGCCTCGAGAACGAACCCGGAATGCAGTGACCGGCCGGCGGGTCGCGGTCCTACTGTGGTTCCTGTGTCCCCGCGAGCAGTTCGTCGACGAGCCGCGTGAACCGATCGACGAGCCGATCGGGAACGGTCGGCGTCACCGTCGTCAGTAGTCGCCCCGTCGCTTCGGGTTCCGCGAGTTCGAGGACGACGCGGTTCCGCTCGTCGTAGCGCTTCTCGACGAGGCCGTGGTCGACCAGGCGGTCGACGTGATACTCGAGCGTGCTCCGAGCGATATCGAGGGCGTCGGTGATCGCTCCGGGGCCGGCCGGTTCGTGCTCGATCAGGTAGACGACGATCTCGCGGGCGGTTTCCCGCCGAAACAGTGCCAGTGCGGCCCGCTCCCACTCGTCGTACGTCGGCGGGTAGTAGTGGGTTCGGCCGTAGAACTCCTCGCGGACGAGTCGTCCCTCCTCGCGTAGCCGTCGGACGTGGTACTGGACCTGTCCCGGCGCGAAGTCGGACTCCCTGACGAGTTCGTTGAAATGGACGCCGGCGTTCGCGCCGACGTGCGTCCGAATCCGTTCTCGAGTGTCAGTCATAGCTCTCCCTTGGTGGAACGTACTCGGCGCTAGTGCCGTGGTGCATATAACGGGTTTCGCGCGTTCCCAACCCCCGGGAACGACGGCGACGGGGCTCACAGGCGATCGCTGGCGGCCGCCGACGGGCGCTGTCGTTCGCGGCCTCGGTCGCTCGAGCGGGCGCGCGCCGTCTCTATCCGATCGGCCCGTCGAAATACCGCCGCGTTACTCGCTCGAGCGACGCGTCTCGACGGCGGTTCCGGAGAGGTTGACCCACAGCATGCCTTCGCCCATCTCCTCGTAATCGAACGTCGCGCCGACGACGGCGTCGGCACCGACCTCCCGCGCCTCGGCCTCGATATCGGCGATCGCTTCCGTCCGCCCCTTCTCGATTTTCTTCTCGTAGGACCCGCTCCGGCCGCCGACGACGTCCCGGATGCCGGCGGCGATGTCGCTGACGACGTTCGCACCGATGACCGCTTCGCCCGAAATCACGCCGCGGTACGCCGTGATCTCCCGTCCCTCGAGACTGTCCGTTGTCGTGATCGTCACGTCTGCATCACTCATACGGGGGAGCGTACGCCCGAGTGAGGGATAAACCGGGAGGAGGAGTTACAACGTCGGCACATCGAAGTCAAATATATGTATCCGCGTTCGGGCTGACTCGAGCGCGGTCGCTGCCGGTCGGGAAACACCGAAGCGAATAGGTGACTGTCCGGCCCAGTATTGATATCGATTCATGGTGCTTGCACTGTCGGTCACCAGCGAGTGGTTGGACCCCCAACTCGCGCCAGTCCTCGTCTGCGTGATCACGCTCGCGGCGCTGGGAACGACGGTGTTGTTCGTCGCGGGCCTCGTCGCCTACTCCCGGCGTCGGACGCTCCGCTACCTGTTGATCACGGTGGTCCTGGGCGTGCTCGTCGTCCGTTCGGTGACCGGGCTGGGGACCGTCCTCGGACTCGTCCCGATGACGGTCCACCACCTCGTCGAGCACGGTTTCGACTTCCTGATCGCGGTGCTGGTCCTCTATGCCGTCTATCGAAGCGGGCCGGCAAACGACACTCCCGCTCCCGAACCGGGCGATTCTCGTAACGACTGAGCCGTCCGATCCGAGTCGATCGTGTCGGCCGTCGTGAGATATAAGTTCCCGGAGGGGCCGCTACCGGTATGTCAGTCCCCGACACCGCGACGACGGTGGCAGCCGTCGTCGACGAGATCCGTTCCGCAGTCGTCGCCGATCGCACCGTCCTCGAGGAGATCACCGCCGGCGTGCTCGCCCGCGGGCACGTGTTGCTCGAGGACGTGCCCGGAACGGGCAAGACGCTCACCGCGCGGTCGTTCGCGACCGCGCTCGGCCTCGAGTTCTCTCGCATCCAGTTTACACCGGACCTGATGCCCGCCGACATCACCGGCTCGTACGTCTTCGAGGAGGAGACCGGCGAGTTTCACTTTACCCCGGGTCCGGTGTTCGCGAACGTCGTGCTGGCCGACGAGATCAACCGCGCGCCGCCGAAGACACAGTCCGCGCTGCTGGAAGCGATGGCGGAGGGGCAGGTGACCGTCGACGGCGACACTTACGAACTCCCTGACCCGTTCGTCGTCATCGCGACGCAGAACCCGGTCGAGCAGGAGGGGACCTTCGAACTGCCGGAGGCCCAGCGCGACCGATTCATGATACAGACATCGCTCGGCTATCCCGACGCCGAGGGAACGCGCGAACTGCTCGACCGCCGGGCCGACCGCGATCGGCCGACGCCGACGGTCGAACCGGTCACCGATCGTGAGCACGTCCTCGAACTCCAGGCCGTTCCCGAGGGGATCGCCGTCGAGGGACCGGTTCGGGACTATATCGGCGCGGTCTGTCGGTCCACGCGGACCGACGGCCGCGTCGACGTCGGCGTCTCGCCCCGCGGCGTCCAGCGGCTGTTCGAAGTCAGTCGTGCCCGCGCCGTCCTCGAGGGCCGCGAGTACGTCGTCCCGGAAGACGTCAAACGAATCGCCGGGCCCGCGCTCGCCCATCGGCTCGTGTTGACCCCGGACGCGATCGTCGATGGCGTCTCGCGACGCGAGGTTATCGACGCCGTCCTCGAGAACTGTGACGTCCCGGCGATGGACCCGCCGTCAGCGGACTAGCACCCACGTTCCGCCCACGACCGCGGCCACGGCGACGATCACGCCCGCGGTCGCCGGGACCGACAGTGTCGGTGCGAACGCCGTCGCCCCCGCCATCCCGAGCGCGCCGACGGGGACGCCGACGGCCGCGACGCCGCCGCTCCAGCCGAGTCGCACGAGCTGTGGCCGGCGGGACGCCTCGGCCCCGATCTCGCGGGCCAGCGTCCGTCCGTACCGACCGACATCGTACGCGAACAGCGCGGCCGCGATCGGGATGAACGTTGCCACTCCCGCCCGCATCAGCTCGAGGCTGAGCGTCGCGGTGTCGACGCTCGCCCCGCTGACGACGCCGCCCACGGCGAGCGCGGCCGCGACGGCGGTTTCGGGATTCGTGGCCTCGTTTCGTCCCACCACGCCCTCGTAGAGCCAGGCTGCAAGCCAGCCGACGCCGAGTGCGGCCGCCGCCGCGCCGAAGAGCGTCGCCACGGTCGTCGTCCCGATGCCGCCGCTCCCGATTGCCGCCGCGAACGGCAGCCCCACGCCCGGGAGCGTGCCTGCGACGATCGCGACCGCGGCGTTCCGGCGGCCTCCCGTCTGGCTCCAGACGCTTCGGGCGATGACCGCTACCGCGACGCCGAGGAGAGCCGTTCCCGTCACGGCCGCGAGCAGTCCGCGGACCGCGGCGCTGCCGGTGACCGCTTCGACGACCGGCTCGAGTGTCGGGACGAGCATCGACCCGACCGTGAGTATCGAGAGCCCGCCGATCGCGACCGCGGCTGCGATCCCGATGAGCTTCGCGAGTGCGTTTCTGCTCGTGACGTATGAATCGTATCTCGAGGGGACGGTAACCGCCGCCGGCGGGACGACGAGGAGTGCAGCCACGACTGCGACGGGGGCGACGATGAGCGCAACGAGCAGTCCGGAGACGCCGTCGCCGGTGAGCCACAGCGCCGTGGTGAGCGCCGCCTGTATCCCGCCCACGGTATCGATACCGATCGCGACCAGTGCACTCCCGCCGGCGAGGACCGACGCACAGAGCGCGGCCCCGCCCGTTCGCATGAGTGCGACCGCCGTCGGCTGGCCACAGACGACACCGCAGACGGCGGCCGCGAGAGCCGCTCCGACGACCGCCACGAGACCGGCGATCGGCGTCCCCGCGAGCCCGATGGTTGCGACGCCGGCGAGGACGACGACCGGTAGCAACGCGGCCCCGAGCGCGACGCGACGATTGGAGCCGCCGGCGGCCCCGACCGCGACTGCGAGACCGAGCCCGATCGGGACGCCGGCGGCGACGATCGGTTGGGAGACGGCGAGTGCGAGCGTACCCACGAGGGCGGCGAGCACGAGTCCCCGTGTGACGGTCGTCGGCAACCGATCGTCGGGCGGGCTCATTCGGTCGCCACCTCCCCGACGACAGTGCGAAGTACCGCGCCGAGCGATCGCTCGCGGTCCCAGTCGAGGACCTGAGCGCCGGTCTCGCGGGCGCGAGCGAGTCGCGTCCCCCGCTCGAGAGCCGCCAGCCGCGTCGCAGTGTCGGCAGTGTCGGCGGTGACGTCCGGGGAGACGACGCGAACGCCGTATCCTCTCGCCCGAAGCGCCTCGACGAGTTCGAGCGGATCGTCATCGACGAACGCGGAAAACAGGTACACCTGGACGTCACCGGGAAGCGACTGGAGGAGGGCGGCGAACGGGTCACCCGTCCGTGAGCGGGCGGCTGCGACGTAACCGGGCACCTGCATCGCGTCCAGCAGGTCCGTCGCCTCCTGCCTCGTTGCGGGACCGGTTCCCGGCGGGACGCTCGTCACCCCCTGCTCGTGGATGCCGACGATGCCGGTCGGATGGCCCGCGGCCACCAACGCCTCGAACGCTCGCCCGGCCGCGTCGGCCGAGCGCTGGATCGCCGGCACCCGGTCGGTCGTCGCCGCACGGAACTGGCTCGGCCGCGCGTCCACGATGCAGACGATCCGTGTCGACCGCTCGGCGCGGTACTCGACGGTCGCCAACTCCCGCGTGCCGGCGTACCGCCGCCAATCGATCGCGCGTACCTGATCGCCCGGCTCGTACTCCCGAACGGCGTAGAACTCGAGGCCGCTGCCGCCCTCATCGGTGGGCACCTCACCCGCGTACTCGTTCGTCCCGTTGCCCGGCGGCACCGTCTCGACCGTTGGCGAACAGTGGACCGCATCGTCGCCCTCGACGCCCGCCGTCCAGGTTTCGGCGACCGTGCCGGTGAGATCGCGCGTTCGCACCGTCGCGTCGCCGAACGCGTGCTCGCCCCGCCGGAGTTCGACCTCGTACTCGAGTGTCGCCGTTTCGAGGGGTTCGAGCGTCTCGCAAGCGCGCGGCGAGCCGGAGACGACCGGCAACGCGTCCGGAACGCCGTCGACGACGCGCAGATCGACGAGCGTCCCCGAACCGTCGTTTCGGACGGTCGTTCGCACGGTCGCGGTAGCCCCCGGGCTGGCGGGTATCGGTCCCTCGCCCTCGTCAGCATCACCGCTCTCGCTCGAGGCGTCGTGAACCGTCACGCGGCGACGGACGCGGACCATCGCCGACCGATCGCTTCCCAGGACGGCCGCGGCGACGTACCACAGCGGGAGCGTGGCGGCGGCGACGAGGAGTTGACTCCCGACGGTGATGCCCAGTCCGGCGAGCGCGACCGTCGCGGCGACGGCCCAGTCGCCGTCCGTGAACCGGTCGACGGTTCGCTCCGTCATCGATCCACCTCCGCGTTCCGCGCCGTCCCGTCGTCGATCCGCTCGATCGCCGCGAGCGTGCGACGGACGCGGCGGTGGTACGCTGCCCCGGGGTCGACCGCGGCTCGCAACCGTTCGCGGGGTGGCTGGGGCAGCTCCTCCGCCAGGAACGCGGCGGCGACCGGATCGTCGGTCCACGTTCCCGTGCGGACCGCCTCCCGAGCTGAGTCGGCTGCGAGGCCGCGGCTCGTCGTGACGACGCGAACCGCTCCGTCGACGAGCCCTCGTCGAACCGCCGCGGCCGACTCGTTTCGCCGACAGCGGTATCGTCCCTCCCCGGCGACGAGGAGGGTCTTCGCCGACTCGCGACCGACCGGGTGCTCGGTTGTGGTGACCGCCGCTTCCGGCGGCGGTCCTTCGAGTAGCTGCGAGCCGTCCGACCGGTCGGCGGCCCACACCCACCAGCACGCGCCGACAGCGAGGACGGCTCCGATCGCCGGAAACAGCATCGCGAACGGATACAGTAACACGGTGAGCGACTGGACGGACGGCAGAAAGCCGCCGAAGACCGTCGCACCGACCGCCAGGGCGGCCCCGGCACCGACGATCCCCACCGCGATCGCCTCCGGATGGATCGCCTCGAGTCGGCCCAGCAGTCGCTGCCACGGTCCCGGCGACGAGCGCCGACTCATTCCAATCCCTCCTCGTCGGGGTCGTGAGCGAGCAGTTCACGGGCCGTCGCGCGCGCCGCCGCCACCCGATCCGGAGACGCCTCGTGACCGCCGTACTCGACGTCGCGAACGATCGCGACCAGCTGACGCACGTTCTCGGCCGGGAACCCGGCGGCGAGCGCGTCGCGGGCCACTTCGCCGGGGGTTGCCGTCTCGCGGTCGTCCACCTCGAGTCGGTCGAGGAACGCGTGCCACGCCGCGCGAATCTCGGCGTGAGGCCCGCGGGGCGCGAGCGGGGCGGCCGCGAGGTCGGGGCTGTCGTCCGCGGACTCGTTCGACGTCTCGGATTCGTCGTCGCGCGTTCCGAACACGGCCGCGAGCACCGATCCGTCGCCGCCACTCGACGACCGCCCGAGCGATCCCAGTGATCCCAGCGACGGGAGGGTCACGAACGCCCGGCCGATCGACGAGAGGGCCGGTCCGAGCGACGGGAACTCGCGACCGCTCCCGCCGAACTCGAGACGCGGCAGCGATATCGTCGGCAGCGATATCGACGGCCACCCGAACTGGCCGATGCCGCTCACGAGCGCGCCGAGCGCGTCGGCCAGCGCCCCGAACACGTCGGCGAGCGCGACGAATAGATCGGTCGCCCCGCCCGCGCGTCCCCGCTCGGCGTTTGCAACCAGTCGGAAATAGGTCACAACGCCGCCGATGACGAACCCGGGGACGAACACGACGACCGCCGTCAGCCGGAGATAGAGGTTTCCGACGGTCGCCGTCGCGTGCTCCTCGCCGACCGAGACCGTGACGGTCGCCTCGTCGTCGATCGGCAGCCAGACGTGGGTCCGCCCACCGCTGCCGGTCGTCGCCGTCCCGCCGCTCTCGAGGGAGACCGTCGCGTTCGAAACGCCCGTTCCGTCGGCGGACACCTGGACGGGAGCGGGCGAGCCCGGGAACAGGAACGGCGAGACGAACTCGATCCGCGGCTCGTCGACGTCGACGGTCCGGTTGCCCGTTACCGGACCGCGTGCGACGTGCAGATCGACCGGGCCGGCGGTCTCCGGCAGCCTCACTTCGGCTTCGCCGTCCTCGTCCGTCATCCCGACGGCGTCCCCGTCGAGGGTCACCGTGGCGTTTGTCACCGGTGTCTCCCCGACCGTCGCTTTCACCTCGAGATCGCGAGCCGGTGCCGCCCCGCTGTGCGTGGTGATCGTTGCGTTGGTCGCCACGTCGACGGTCCGCGAGCGGTTGTCCTCGGGAACCCCGACGGTCATCTCCTCGGCGTACGGCACGGTGACCGTGGCGCGTCCGATCCTGTCGGCCGTCGCGACGGACGCACCGTTCACCGTGATCGTCTTCGTCGACGCAAACCCGCTAACGCCGATATTGACCGTCACGTCGTTCCCGGGCTCGACCACCCCCTCGATCTGGACACCGTCCGTCGACTGTGGCTCGTTGTCCGACTCGTTCCCGTCCACCCGCGGCGTCGTGCTGAAATTCGGCCGGTCTTCCAACGTCTCCCAGTCGCCGGCGACCGGGTCTCCGTCACCGCCAGTGCCGGGGTTCTCGAGTCGCGGATCGGCCGCGGGGAGCGCGGTCGCCACCGCGAGCAGGCAACACAGGCAGCCGACGACGAACAGGAGTCGGCGCGCCCGAGTCACGCTCGTCCCCTCCGTTCGGCCGCCATCTCGGAGAGTCGCCGTACGCGGTCGTCGACGGGCGGGTGCGTCGCGGAGCCGTCGTCGACCGGCCCCGGTGGCGTGGCGGCCTCGAGCCACGAGGTCACGCGCTCGCGGCGACGGGCGTCGGCCGTCGGCCGAACGATCCGGGGCAGCGACGACGTGTCCGCGCCCGTGACGAGGTCCGTCGGGACGATACACAGCGCGCGAGTTTTGGCGGTTCGAAGGTCGGTCTCGGGCGTCCCGGTCGTCTCGGCGAGGATCACCAGCGCGCTCGCGAGAGCCAGCGGATTGCCGGTGATCCGGGCGGCCGCGGCGTCCGCGGCGAACTCCCGGCTCCGCGAGAGCGTGCGCGTCGCCCAGTCGGCGACGGCGGGGAACACCCATAGCAGCGGCGCAACGAAGACGTACGTCAGCGCCACCAGCGGGAGGAACCAGTACAGCGCGATCCGGCCGCCGTCCGACAGGTCGCGCGGTTCGGCCAGTGCGCGACGGGCCAGCCGTGCCGCGTGGTACGCTCGATCGGCGATCTCCAGAAACAGCGTCGTGATCGTCATCAGCGTCACGTCACGGTTGGCAACGTGGGCGATCTCGTGGGCCAGCACGGCCTCGAGTTCGTCGGCGTCGAGACGGTCGACCAGCCCCGTCGTGACGACGATCGTCGCGTCGGTGAGCCGGCCGACGGTGTAACAACTCGCCGTCTCGTCGGCGACGACGCGGACGGCCGGCTCAGGAATATCGGTTCGCATCGCCAGTCGTCGGACCGTTCGGGCGATGGCGTGGTCCTCGTCGTCGGCGCTGCCGTGGGTCCCGGCGAGAACGCGCTGGTAGCCGTAATACGTCTGTACGGCGAGGAAACCGCCGATCAGGACCAGCGCCGTGAGACGCGAGACCGGCAACCGAACGAGATCGAGTTCGACGGTTCCATGCTGGAGGTAGACGATCGTCCCGCCGACGAGTCCCGGTACTAGGACGCCGTACGCCCACAGCAGCGCGAGGACGAACACGCCTGTAACCGCGACGAACACGCCGAGGACGGCACCGATACGCAGGCGAAGGATCATGGCGGGCGTTCGGTCGAGTTCCGTCCCGCGGGATCAAAAATTTTCCCCGAACGTTTCGGTCGGGTATCGTCTTCCGTCCCCGAGCGATTGTGCTGCCGCCGCGAGCGCCGCTGCCGAGGACCGCCGATCGATCGACCGCTGACTCATCGCCGTCGGAGCGTTCACGAGGCCGCGACGCAAGCGTCGCATAGGCTGTCGATCCGAACGGTGCCGTGGCGCTGACAAACATTTAATTCGTGCGAGGCTATAGCGCTAAGTATGGTCGAATCCCTCGTGGGGAATGTGCCGCTCCTGCTCTTGGTCGTTGGTCTCGTGTTGATGGTGCTCGAGGCCATTTCACCGGGAGCCCACCTCATCGTGATCGGGATCGCCCTGGTCGGTGCGGGGTTGATCGGCGTCCTCTTTCCGAGCCCGCTTAGCCCCATCATCTTGGCGGGTCTCACCCTCGCGATCGGACTCGCGGCGGCGTACGTCTACAACGAGTTCGACTTCTACGGCGGGAAAGGCACCGCTCGAACGACGGATTCGGATTCGCTGTCCGGCGTGACGGGCTACGTCACCGAGACGGTCACGACCCGCAGCGGCGAAGTGAAACTCGACGAGGGCGGGTTCGCTCCCTACTACAGCGCGCGGACGACCGACGGGACGATCGAGGAGGGAGAGGAGGTCATCGTCATCGATCCCGGCGGCGGGAACGTCCTGACGGTCGAATCCGTCAACGCGATCGGCGAGGACGAAATCGATCGCGCGCTCGCACGCGACGAGGAAACGAAGAGAGCCGATCGGGAGGCCACGGACGGCAGCGGCGAATCCATCTCCGACCCGGAACCCGAGACCGAAACGGAAACCGAAAACTCGGGGTGAGAAACGCGAGCGGCCCCCAAATGTTGTCGAGACAAGGGAACGCTTTTCTCCCCACCGCCGTAAGGCCGAAATATGGTGGTCCAACTGTTCCCAATGCAAACCGCCGGCGGTGCGCTGTTGCTCGTCGGTGCCCTCGTCCTCGTCGTCGTCATCGTCGCGTTGCTCAGCGCGATCGAAATCGTCGATGCCTACGAGAAACGCGCCCTGACCGTCTTCGGCGAGTATCGCAAACTGCTCGAGCCGGGGATCAATTTCGTCCCGCCGTTCGTCTCGAACACGTACGCGTTCGACATGCGAACGCAGACGCTGGACGTGCCCCGGCAGGAAGCGATCACCCGCGACAACTCGCCGGTGACCGCCGACGCCGTCGTCTACATCAAAGTGATGGACGCCAAGAAGGCGTTCCTGCAGGTCGACGACTACAAGAAAGCCGTCTCGAACCTCGCCCAGACCACCCTGCGCGCCGTACTGGGTGACATGGAACTGGACGACACGCTGAACAAGCGCCAGGAAATCAACGCCCGCATCCGCGAGGAACTCGACGAACCCACCGACGAGTGGGGTATCCGCGTCGAGAGCGTCGAGGTCCGCGAGGTCAACCCCTCGAAGGACGTCCAGCGCGCGATGGAGCAACAGACCTCCGCCGAGCGGAAACGCCGCGCCATGATTCTCGAGGCGCAGGGTGAACGCCGCAGCGCCGTCGAGAAGGCGGAAGGTGACAAACAGAGCGAGATCATCCGCGCCCAGGGTGAAAAGCAGAGCCAGATCCTCGAAGCACAGGGTGACGCGATTTCGACCGTCCTGCGCGCCCGCTCGGCAGAATCGATGGGCGAACGCGCGGTCATCGACAAGGGGATGGAGACGCTGGCCGACATCGGCCAGGGCGAATCGACGACGTTCGTCATGCCCCAGGAACTCACCTCGCTGGTCGGCCGCTACGGCAAGCACCTCTCGGGCAGCGACGTCGAGGCGGACGGCCACGAACTCGAGAGCCGCGAGTTCGACGACGAGACGCGCGAACTGATCGGATTGGACGACATCGCCGAGATCATCGGCGAGATCGACCAGGAAGCGGATATGGACGTCGAAGCGATGGAACAGGAAGCCCAGGCGATCAAGGAGGGGAAGGACCCGGCCGAGATATCCGACCCCGACGAAGTCATCGAGGAGATGGATCAGGACTTCCAGAGTCAGGCCGACGGCGGCACCGAGATGTCGGCCGACGAGGACGGGTCGTCCACGGGCGACTGATCGGTCGGTCGGCAGCAGTCTCGACGCGTTCCCGACTTCAATTTTTGCTCGAGGCCCCGGCAATGGGTCGGCTGCCACGCTCGTTAGTACCTGACTAACCGATCGTAGTCGGTGCACAACGGGGAGCGAAACCTGTTTTACGGGTCGTCCCGTTACGGGTAGTAGGTAGCTATGACATCGCCCGATGGGGTCGACGACGACAAACGAGCGACCCTGCGCCGATTCGCCGCTCTCGGTGCTGCTTCTCCCCTGGTCGGCCGCGCGGACGCAGCGGCCGCTGACACGGGCGAAAGCGACGCTCGCGACGCGATCGCGGGGTATCTCTCGACGACGCCCGGCGCGCACTTCTCCAAGATCCGCGACGACCTCCAACTCGGGACCGGCGAAACCCAACACCACTTGCGGCGACTCGAGGACGTCGGTGCGATCGAGCGCTATCGCGACGGCGACTACAAGCGGTTCGTTACCGCCGGCCGCTTCGACGATTTCGAGAAGCGGGCCCTGGGATACCTCCGCCGGGAGACGCCCCGCGGCATGCTGATCGAACTCCTCTTGAACTCCGAGACCACTGCCGGCGACCTCGCCGCGGCCCTCGACGTCTCGGCACCGACGGTGAGCAAGTACGCCGGCGAACTCGAGGAGGCCGGCCTGCTCTCTCGCGATGACGGCTACGCGGTCGAACGGCCGGAAACGGTGCTGGTGCTGGTCGTCCGCCACGCGGATTCGTTCGGCGACCGGGCTCGAGCGCTCGCCCGGAACGCGGATCAGTTCCTCACGTACGAGGGCTAAGCCGGTGGCTCCCGCTGTAAGAGCATCTTACTCCGGTCCGACGAGTGAGGACACGTCGGCCAGCGATGCGAGTTCGTGTGTCGCGTTCCGTGGCCGCTCCCGGTCGCGATTGTGTGGCCGCCGGAGGAACGCGGTCTCGAGGCCGGCCGCTCGGCCGGCCGTTACGTCCGTCGGGGAATCGCCGACGTAGATGCCGTCGGTGACGCCGAGGGCGTCGAGCGCGTCGTCGATATAATACGGATCGGGTTTGCGCCGCTCGTAGCCCTCGAACGTGGGGTCTCGACCGCGGACGATGTCGAAGTCGAACCCGACGTAGTCGGCGACGAACGCGGCCGTCTCGTGGCGGTTGTTGGTGACGAGGCCGATCGCCGTCCGGTCACCGAGGTCGCGAATCGCATCGATATCGTCGTAGATGCCGCGCTCCCCTGACCGGAGCCGGTCGTGGGTCCCCTTCGAGGCGTGCGTTTCCTTCAGTTTCCAGAACCGGTCGGGATCGATCCCGAGTTCGCGGCAGTGCGTCTTGATCCGTTCGTGATCGTGAGTGCGAACGCCGCGACGCTGGGCCGGCGTCGGGTCGGCCCCCAGATCGGCAAGCGCTGCGTCGGCGGCGGCAGCGTACACCTGGGGGTCGGTCCGCGGCCCCTCGAGGATGACGCCATCCATATCGAACAGTACCGTCGTCATATCCCGATACTGGGGCTCGTGAGAAAAGAGCGTTCGGCGTCGCGACGGCCGTCGCTGGCTACTCCTGACGATCGGTAAAATACGAGCAGCGTCCACTGCGTCGCCACCGCGGAGTTACGTATCGACTTTCCAGGTCGTGCTCGAGGAGTAGCCCCATTTTTCGATCTCGATATCGTAGTCGCCCTCCTGAAGGGCGGTGATGTTCGAGCCGACCTCTTTCGCCGTCATACCGAGCTCGTTGCCGATGAGGCGGGATTTGAAGTACGTCTTCGTCGCTGCATTGTTCCGGAGGTACTCCAGAATCCGCCGTTGCTTGCTCGTGAGGTCGGGGGCCATTGCAGTGCTCATACACGATCGGACGACAGGAATACCCTTAGGGGGTTTGGTACGCGCGGTTAACCCGCCGCCGTCATGCGCTTTCCGTCGGGAGTAAGAGATGAATAACCGAGCGGAAAGCTTTCGTTGGTACGGCAGGTTAATATATACCCATTCGTGAGTGTCGTTTGTCCGTGACCGTGTCGGACGCGGGGTTCGACCGGCCGGTTCAGGTGTCGATCGCATCCCGGTGACGATCAGCCGTCGCCGTCGTAGTAATTCGTGACGAACGGTCCGAACGCGGACGCAACGGCCTCGCCGAGCGCTTGTGTTCGGTCCGTCAGCCCGTCCGTGAGTACGCCTGCAGCACCGTCGGCCTCGGCGATACCGTCGGTACCGAGGCGGTCGTCCATTACCGGTCCCAGCTCGGCCCCGTCGGCGACTCGTTCCGCGATCCCGTCGGGGAGACGCAGCGTCGGCCCACCGCCCCGCGCCGTTCGGTCGCCGTCCGTCACGGCCCCCCACATAATCAGGGACAGTCCCGGCGTCCCGTCCAGCCGAGCGACGCCACCCTCGAGTCCCACCCCGTAGTCGGCGTCGGTCGCCGCGAGCGCTCGCCGGGCACGGTTCTCCGCACCGGTGACGGTCTCGTCGATCGACCGCGGCTGTTCGGCCACGCCGGAATCCACGTCGACGGCGGTCACGGTCGGCTCGTAGCGCTCGAGCGTTCGTTCGACCGCGTCGATCTTGACGGGATTCGTGCTTCCGACTGCGAGGTCCATACCGGTCGTTTGGCGGGGACCGATTTGGGGACTGCGTTTCCGACCGGTTCCATTGCTTCAATGTTTCTATCCATCATGCTCTTTCGCCCGAATTACTGGTTTTCGCGGGATATGGGATTGAGATTCCGAAACCCTTAACCCTCGAGTCTCTGAACGTGGGAGGTAACGGAACCGTCCGGGCTTTTGCGATCGGTTCGGCCGGGCAGCAATCGCCATCGTATGACTAACGCACCATCGAACACGAGAGTACGACGTAGCGAACCCGAAACGAACGAACAGGAGACCGAAAGCGAGGAGCAGGACCTGGCCTGTCCCGAGTGTGCGGGCAATCTCGTCGTCGACGACGAACACGGCGAGACCGTCTGTGAGGACTGCGGACTGGTCGTCGAGGAGGATTCCGTCGACCGCGGCCCCGAGTGGCGCGCGTTCGACGCCGCCGAGAAAAACGAGAAGTCCCGCGTGGGCGCGCCCACGACGAACACGATGCACGACAAGGGGCTCTCGACGAACATCGACTGGCGCAACAAGGACGCCTACGGCAACTCGCTTGGCTCGCGCCAGCGCGAGAAGATGCAGCGCCTGCGCAAGTGGAACGAGCGCTTCCGTACCCGCGACTCCAAGGAGCGCAACCTCAAACAGGCGCTGGGCGAGATCGACCGCATGGCGTCCGCGCTTGGTCTCCCGACGAACGTCCGCGAAACGGCCAGCGTCATCTACCGCCGCGCGCTCGACGAGGACCTCCTCCCCGGCCGCTCCATCGAGGGCGTCTCGACGGCCTGTGTCTACGCCGCCGCCCGTCAGGCCGGCGTCCCCCGCAGTCTCGACGAGATCGCCGACGTCTCCCGCGTCGAGAAAAACGAGATCGCACGCACCTACCGCTACGTGGTCCGTGAACTCGGTCTCGAGGTCCAGCCGGCCGACCCCGAGAGCTACGTCCCTCGTTTCGCCTCGGGACTGGAACTCTCCGACGAGGCCGAACACCGCGCGCGCTCGCTGCTCCAGAACGCCAAGGAGAAGGGCGTCCACTCCGGCAAGTCGCCGGTCGGCCTCGCGGCCGCCGCGGTCTACGCCGCCGCACTGCTGACCAACGAGAAGACCACCCAGGCCGCCGTCTCCGATGTCGCCGACATCTCCGAAGTCACGATCCGGAACCGCTACCACGAACTCCTCGAGGCCGAGGAGACCATCGGGATGGCGTAAGGACGGCGCTCGCCGCAGGTATTCGCCGGACCGATATCGTTTTTGCCGCGCTCGCTCGCAGTTGGTCCCAATGGAACTACAGTTCGACTCGTTCGTCCTCGCAGCGTCGACGGCCGCGCTCACCGACGAGCCCGCGGCCCGCGAGCACGCTGACGCGATCGAATTTCGGATGGACCTGGCCGACGAGCCCCTAGCCGCGCTCGAGGCCTACGACGGCGAGTTGCCGATTCTGGCGACCAATCGGGCCGAGTGGGAGGGTGGAGAGGCCGCAGCCGAGGGGCGACTCGAGGCGCTCGCCGAGGCGACCGCGGTCGACGCCGTCGGGGCGATCGATCTCGAACTCGAGTCGATTCAGGACGGGTCGGCGGCGGCAGTGCTCGAGACCGCTCGCGACCGGGACGTGTCGATCGTCGCGTCGGCCCACGATTTCGAGGGCACCCCGCCTCGGGAGGCGATGGTACGGACGTTGACGGAGGCGGGCACGGACGCCGACGTCGCGAAGCTGGCCGTCACGGCCGAATCGACGGCCGACACGCTCGCCTTGCTCTCGGTGACGGAGCAACTGACCGCTCGCGGGGAGTCCGTCGCGACGATGGCGATGGGCGATGTCGGCAGTCACACGCGGGCCGTGGCCCCGGTCTACGGGTCGAAAATCGGGTACGCACCCGTCGACCCGGCCGATGCGACCGCGCCCGGACAGTACGATCTCGAGACGCTAGCGGGGCTGGTGACACGCCTCGGCTGAGAAAAATAACGAGAATCGGAATGTTAAGGACGACCGATCCCTACCGTTCTCACATACAATGACATGGTTCCGTGCGCTCCTCGCCGCCGGTCTCTCGGTGATTATGCCCGGTGCAGGCCACGTCCTCGTTCGAGATTGGCTCCGTGCCGCCCTCTTTGCTGGCCTCTTCCTGTCTGCTAGTGCCGTCTTCCTGCCGATCGATCAGTTGTCCGCTGTCGGACCGGTAACGAGCGTCAGCGATATCAACGCGTACGCGGATGTCATGGCCGAAGAGACGGACGTGATCGCACAGTTCTTCCTCTCGTTTATCGCCCTGTTCGCCGCGATCGACGCGACCTTCCGTGCGCTCGGCCACTCGCCCGGCGGCACCGGCGGCGCTGAGGGGCCGACCTGTCCCGAGTGCGGAAAGGAAATCGACGAGGACCTGCAGTTCTGTCACTGGTGTACGACGCGGCTCGAACCGATGGAGCCCGAGTCGGAGACGAACGACATCTGACTCCCCTGTCTCGGTCGACGATATTACTTCTCGATGATGCTTTCCTCGACGGCCTCGCCGAAGTGACGAGCCGTGTCCTCGTAGTACAGCAGGATCTCGTCGCCCGATTCGAGGTCCGTCACCGCTTTGCGCCCCTCCGACGAGGCGACCTTGATCGTCTCGGCGTTCTGGAGCAGGGTTTCGACCCGATCCCCGCTCTCGGTCTCGAGAGCGATCCGGAACATCGGGCGTTGTTCGATCTTGACGCGGCCGACGATGGCCTCGCGAGTGTTGCCCTCGAGGTCGACGACCTGGACCTCGTCGCCGCTCTGGAGCTCCGAGAGGTACTTGGTGCCGCCGTCGGGCGTGCGGACGTAGGCGTGGACCGCGCCCGCGTTGACCCGGAACGGGCGGGACGCGACGTATGGTGATTCGGCGGTTTCGCCGTGGACGAAGACCAGACCGCGGGCCATCGAACCCACGAGCATTCCCTCGTCGTGTTCGAGTAAGGTGCCGGTGTCGACGCAAACCCGATCGGCGCTGCCGGCCCGCTCGATGTCGAGCACTTCGGCGGACTCGAGGTCGAGGCTCTCGCGTGCGGCCTCGTCGCGGACCTCGACCGGCTCTGTCTCTTATACACATCTCTGAG
>NZ_AOII01000084.1 GCF_000337615.1 Natrinema pallidum DSM 3751 | reverse complement strand
GTATAAGAGACAGGACGTACGCGCCCCGGTCGAAGTCACCGTCACGGCGCAGCGTCGAGAGATCCGCCGACCCCGAGAAGTCCTCGGGGAGGTCGATAGTCGCGTCGCCCTCGCCGTCTTTCCCGACGACGATGGCGTCCGCCCGCGTGGCGGCGTCTCCCGTCTCGTCCTCGGCTTCGTCGATGTCGTCGACCAGGGTTACGTTTCCGTCGGTCCGAAACGCCGCGACGTTGATATCGCCGAGTTCGCGGACGCGCTCGACGTCGTCCTCGTCGACCAGTACCCAGTCTGCACCCGCCTCGAGCGCGGCGGTGATCCGTGCCCGACGGTCGTCCCAGTCGCCGACGGCATCGTCGGCTTTTACCCAGACAGCTCGCGTCATGACTCGACGGTCGAAGGGAACCGGCTTGAACGTGGCGGATCGGGGAGGGGCGACGGAGCGATCGTTGGCTGCCGGGCGAATCGACGCGAGCCGGCGGCTCGCCGACCATCGCGATCGTCACGCCAGCCGTCTGTTTATGGATAGTATACACACTCACGATAGTAACGATTGTATGAGTACTTTCTCAGAAATTGATAATATCCGTCCGGACGAACGGTTTCGTATGGGTCAGCGCCACCTCGAGATGAGCGCCGAACCGACGATCGACTGCGCCGCCCGCCGACTCGGGGTGGAATCCACCGTCGATGTCGCCCGAGCGGCGTTCGATCACGCGGGCGAAATGGCGACGCTCGAGTGCGGTCACACCGCTGCCGTGCTCGGTGCTGTTCGCCTCGCTGCTCGCCGTACCGGCGTCGGCGAACCCGCTCCCGAGCGGCTCGCGGAGTCGTTCGATGTCGACCCGGAACGGGTCGTCGCGGCCGACGAGGTGCTGGCGACGTATCTGAGTCCGCCCGCCGATCAGGACGAGATCCGCTCGCTGCGCCGGACGCTCGTTGTGGCCCGGGAGGTCCGGGCCGCGGTCGAGCGTGGTCGGAACGCTGGCCCCGAGCTTCCGGGCTCGCACCTCGCTGATGCCGCGCCCTTCCTGCTCGCTCGTGCGAGCAGCCACCTCGATTCCCGCACCGACCGCGAGTACCCGGGGCTCGAGACGGCGGCGCTTCGCGACCATATCGAGCGCCTCGAGGCCGATCTCGAACTGGCTCGGCTCGGGACGAAACTGTACACGCTGGTCGACGAGGACTGAGCCGTCCGTAACTCTTCCCGCTGACGCCCGCGCACTCTATTGGGGCTCGCCGCCCTCCTCGATGAGTTTGTGTCGAAACGCCCGGTAGGCGTTTTCGCCCCGTGTGGTCAACTCCACCACGCGCCGCCGACCGACCGATTCGATCGTGACGTATCCGTCCTCGGCCAGCGGCTCGAGGACGTGCGTATCGAGCACGCGGAACGCCCCTTTGTCCTCGCCGGAACGCTCGCCGGGGGAGCGGCGATCGGCCATGAAGTCGAGTTTCCGGTCGCGAGCGTACTCGATGAGGTCTTTCTTCTTCGGCGGGGCCGTCCGGTCGTCGTGGTACCCCTCCCACGCGGCCGGGTCGGCGAGGAATCCCATGATCGCCACCTGATCACGCGTCGGTGACTCGATCGGGTAGGTCGGGACCTCCTCGATCTCGTCGAGGCCGGCGGAGACGGGCTCGCTCGTCCCGTCGTGGGCGTACTCCGATGGCTCGACGTAGTAGGCGTGAGCGTCCGTCGAGACGTCCATGCACGCGATCGTCGCGCCGATCGCCGGGATCGTGCCGGCTCCTGATACGTTGACGTACACCTGATCGTCGGCGTGTACGTCGGCCAGCGTCGTCACGTCGCCAAGCACCGCGTACACGTCCGTGAGATCACACTCTCGGGTTCGGACCTCGGGGACGATCGACTCGAGTTCCGCCCGCAACTCCGGGTGATAATCGGCTGTTACCGTCGCGTTTCGTTCGCTCGTTCCACCGTCCGTCCCACTCGGTGCCCCACCCTGCCGTCCGCTGCCCGCGCGCTCGTCTTCGAGCAGGTAGACCAAATCCGCCCGCTGGTTCCGGATCGGCTCGAGAATCCGATCGAACTCGTATCCCAGCGGCACGATGTGGACTCGCTTGACGACCTCCATACGCCGACAGACTCGTCAGTAAAAATAACTGCTACGGATCGACGGTCGGACTCGCGTCGAATCGCCGCCAGCCGGCAGTTTCGACCGACCGGCCGCGTCCCCCGTCCGGCGAACATGAAAGGGGTCGGGAATTTCGCGCGAGTCACGGCGACAGCGGCCGTAACGTCGCATGAGGACCCCGGTCGGCGAAACGTTCAGAACGCCCGAGCACGTACGCGATTCCAGATGGCCGCCTACGACGCGATCTGTTTCGATCTCGATGCCACCCTCTGTGAATCGACACAAGACCCCACGACCCTGCTCGAGTCGACCTTCGAGCGCGCCGGCTACGAGCCGTTCTGTACGCCCGCGGACCTGCGAACCGCCGTCCCGGAGCTGCCGACCGCCGAGACGGACCGCGAGTTCTACGAGCATCTGTTTACCGCCGTCGCGGATCGTGCCGGCGTCGATGCCGACGTTGCGCCCGCGCTCGCGGCGGAATACCTCGCGGTTCAGGACCCGACCGCCGTCGACTTTCGCCCGGGCGCGAAAGCGGCGCTCGAGCATGCCCGCAACCGCAGCCGTGTCGGACTCGGGCTCATCACGAACGGCGGTCGACAGACGCAGACGCGGAAACTCCAGGCGTTGGGCATCGCTGATGCCTTCGACGTGCGCGTCTTTACGGACCCGAGCGCCGGGATTCACCCGAAACCCAGCGCGGCCCCCTTCGAGCACGCGCTGACCGAACTTTCCGTCGCGCCCGACGCGGCGATCCACGTCGGCGATTCCCTCCACGCCGATATCGCGGGTGCTAACGCGATGGGACTCGACTCGGCCTGGCTCGATCCCGGCCGCGACGGGGCGACCGGCGAGCACGAGCCGACCTACGAACTCGCGTCGCTCGAGGCGTTCGAGACGATCGTCTGAACCGTCGTCCGGACGGTTCCGACGGCCGATACGGCGTCGTCGCTACCGGTCTGGAAGTAGGTCCGTGTGGACCACGGCCCGATACTGCGTGTCCGTTCCTTCCTCGAGTCGCTTGAGCAGGGCCGCCGCATCGGGGAAGCTTTCGGGCAGTTCGAACGCGTCGGACGCCGCGTCGTCGCGTTGCTTACAGAGTTTGACGAACGCGATCAGCGCGTCGTAGGTCCCGCTGCGAGCGTAGACCACGCCGATGTCCTGCTCGAACCCCTCGCGCCAGCGCTCGATCACCGGTTCGGCCGCGCGCCGCGGCCGTCGCATCCGTTCGACCAGTTCGTCGGTATCGATGCCGGTGTCGGCCTCGCCGGTCAGGTCCTCGAAGGCCGCCTGCATGTCGTCGGTTTCGGCCTCGAGCGCCGGCGCGTCCGCTTCCGCCTCGAGCAACTCGGCGAACGCCTCGAGTTCCGCGCGGCGGACCGCGACGGGGTAGACGAAATCGTGGGTCTCCTTCGGGAGCGTGTACGACTTCGCTGCGACGCCTTGCTCGCCGGGACCGGACTTGCCCAGCATCAAGTCGAGTATTCCCATACTCGAAACAGGTATGGTCAGTCGAATAAGCCTTCCGCGCTCGACTAGTCGTGTGCGGGAGCGACCATACGCCGCACGGCCGTGTTAACAACATAGGCACAGGATTTTGTTATGATTAACATAGAATACGCCGATTAATAGCAGCTGAATTAATAACCCGGCGCTCCGAGTCCGACCCACGATGGGTCGGACCGACTCGACTCGCTCTCACGACGATTCACACACGCACGACGGCCACGGGCACGGACACGACCACGGCGGGGATACGACGAGCAGCCGCAAACTCGCCGTCGTCTCGCTGATCAACGTCGTCGGCTTCGTCGTCGAACTCGCGGGCGGACTGGCGTTCGGTTCCGTCGCGCTCATCAGCGACGCCGTCCACATGCTGTTCGACGCGCTCGCGTACGTGATGGCCTTCGCCGCCGCCCACGTCGCCGAACGCTACGGCGACGGCGACCGCTGGTCGTACGGTCTCCATCGCCTCGAGCCGTTCGCCGCCTTCCTCAACGGCCTGCTCCTCCTCCCGATGGTCGGATTCATCCTCTGGGAGTCCGTCCAGCGGTTTCTCGATCCCATCGCGATCGGGACCGGACCGACGATCGCCATCGCGATCGGGGGCCTGCTCGTCAACGTCGGTTCGGTCGTCGTCCTCCACGGCGATGCGATGAGCCTCAACGAGAAGGGCGCGTTCTACCACCTGCTCGGTGACGCCGGCGGCTCGGTCGCCGTCATCGTCTCGGTGCTGGCCATCGAGGTGACCGGTATCCGCGCCGTCGACCCGATCACCGCGGCGCTGATCGCCGCCGTCGTGGCCTGGTCGGCGATCACCGTCCTGCGCGGCAGCGGCGAAATTTTCTTCCTCAAGACCCCCCTCGAGAGCGGCGAGATCCGCGCCCACCTCACCGATATCGAGGGCGTCGACCGTGTCGATGACTTTCACGCGTGGCAGATCTGCAGCCAGATCACGGTCGCGACGGTCCACATCGAAACCGGTGTCGAGACGATGGCCGAAGCCGAGACGGTCGTCGGCCGCGTCCACGACGAACTCGACCGTCACGGCGTCGATCATGCCACCGTCGAACTGAGCCCGCGGTACGCCGACCGGGACGTCCACCTCGATACGCACTGTCACTGAGGGCCGGCGCGTCGCGAGCGCCGCCGCTGTGGGCCGGTCGAACGTACCAGGAGAACGGAGAGTTAGGCCTCGAGCGCGAGTCCCGACTCGGCCAGTGCCTCGTCGGTCGAGAGATCCTCGTGGACGACGCCGGAGACCGCCCGCGCGATGGCCGCCGGGGTTTCGTGCTGGAAGACCGAGCGGCCCATTGAGACGCCGGCACCGCCGGCGTCCATCACGCCGCGGACCATTTCGACCGTCTCGCGGTCGGTCCCCTTCGAGCCGCCGGCGATGACGACGGGCAGCCGCGTCGACTCGACGACGTGCTGGAAGCTCTCGGCGTCGCCGCTGTACCCCGTTTTGACGATGTCAGCGCCGAGTTCCTCGGCGAGTCGAACCGCGTGGCCGAGCGCTTCGGGGTCCGTCGAGTCGACGCCGGGGCCGCGGGCGTAGGCCATCGCGAGGACCGGCATGCCGAACCGCTGGGCCTGCTCGGTGACCTCCGAAAGCTGGCTGATCTGATCGGGTTCGTGATCCGAGCCGACGTTGATATGGAAGGAGACGGCGTCGGCACCGACACGAACCGCCTCTTCGACGGTCCCGGTCAGCCGCTTGTCCTGCTCGTCCGGCCCGATCGTCGTCGAGCCGTTGAGGTGGACGATGTAGCCCTTGTCGTTTTTGTTGTCGTGGACGCGCGGCGCGATCCCCTTCTGGGTGAGAACCGCGTCCGCCCCTCCGCTCGTGACGCCGTCAATCGTCGATTCGATGTCTTTCAGCCCCTGGACGGCACCCATCGTGATACCGTGGTCCATGGGAATGATCACGTACGATCCGTCTGTCCCGATCCGGTCGAGTCGTGCGTCGATTCCTGTGGTCATTGCGGGAGTGTAGCAAGCTTGCAGTTATGGCTGTTCTGGTTCCGGTTCTTTCTCGTGATCGTCCGTGATAGTGTCCGCACCGCGGCGTGCGCCGCGTTTGAGTTCCTCGGCTTTGGCCTCGAGTGCGGCGGCCGCGTCGCCGGGAGTGTCGCTCCGGGTCGCCGTCTCGGTGCCCGCTGGGCCGTGCTCGGCGATGATATCGACCAGGGCGCTCCCGACGATGACGCCGTCCGCGCCGGCATCGATGATTTCGGCCGCGTGGTCGCCCTCGCTGACGCCGAACCCGACCGCCTTGGGGACGTCGTACTCCGAGAGCCGCGCGAGGCTGTCGTGGGTCGCACCCGAGACGTTCTCGCGTGCGCCCGTCGTCCCGAGACGCGCCTGGACGTAGGCGAAGCCCGACACGTGAGACATGATCCGGTCCAGACGCTCGCCCTCGGTCGTCGGCGCGATGATGAAGACGAGATCGAGTCCGTTGTCGTCGCAGGCCTCCCGCAGCGGATCGGCCTCCTCGGCGGGCAGGTCGGGGACGATGATCCCCGAGAGGCCGACCTCGGCGGCGCGCTCGACGAACGGTCGCACGTCGGGTGCGGCACCGTACTGAAGGATCATGTTGTAGTACGTCATCACCAGCAGCGGTGCCTCGGTCTCGAGGTCGGCGACCAACTCGAAGAAGCCCTCGGGGGTCGTGCCGGCCTCGAGCGCACGATTGATCGCGGCCTGGATCGTCGCTCCCTCCGCGACCGGTTCCGAGAACGGGAGGCCGAGTTCGATCAGGTCCGCGCCGCCCCGGTCGAGTGCCTCGACGTACGCCTTCGTGTCCGCGAGCGAGGGATCGCCCGCCGTAATGTAGGTGATGAGCGCGGGGTGGTGCTCCCTGATGGCCGCCTCGACGTCGCTGTCGGACTCGCCGACCGTCGACCGTCCGGCGTCGGTCATCCGTCGAACACCTCCACGTCCGGCGCGGCCTCGAGATCACGGGTCTCGGTTTCCTCGAGCACGGTCTCGAGGTCCTTGTCCCCGCGCCCGGAGACGTTGACGACGACGAGATCGCCGAGGTCCCCGCGATCCTCGTCTCGCGGCCGTTGTCCGCCTGCCGTCTCCCCGGCGGACCCCGCCGCGCGCTCGAGATAGCCCAGCGCGTGACTCGATTCGAGCGCTGGAATGATACCCTCGAGCCGCGAGAGACGGTGAAAGCCCTCGAGTGCGTCTTCGTCGTCGACGGTCGCGGGGACGACCCGTCCCGTCTCGACGAGATGCGAAAGCTCCGGCCCGACGCCGGCGTAGTCGAGACCGGCGCTGACGCTGTGGGATTCGACGATCTGCCCGTCGGTTCCCTGGAGGAGCTTCGTCATCGCGCCGTGGAGCACCCCGTCGGTTCCCGTCGAGAGCGTCGCGGAGTTCGGTGCCAGCCCCGCGTCCTCGTCGATCTCGAGGCTCGAGCCGCCGGCCTCGACGGCGTGGAGGGCGACCTCGTCGTCGGGAACGAAGGCGTGGAACGTCCCCATCGTGTTCGAACCGCCGCCGGCGCAGGCGACGACGCTGTCGGGGAGCCGACCCGCCTGCTCCCGGATCTGCGTTCGCGTTTCGTCGCCGATGACCGCCTGGAAGTCCCGGACCATCTTCGGGAACGGGTGCGGGCCGACGACCGAGCCGATCACGTAGTGGGTCCGCTCGACGGTCGTCGCCCAGTCGCGCATCGTCTCGTTGATCGCCTCTTTCAACGTCCCGCTGCCGGCCGCGACGGGGTTCACGTCGGCTCCGTTCATTCGCATGCGGTAGACGTTGGGACGCTGGCGATTGACGTCCGTTCGACCCATATAGATCTCGCAGGGCATGTCGAGGTGGGCCGCGGCCATCGCCGTCGCAGTGCCGTGCTGGCCGGCCCCGGTTTCGGCGATGATCCGCTCTTTGCCCATGTATTTCGCTAGGAGAACCTGTCCGAGCGCGTTGTTGAGTTTGTGGGCTCCGCCGTGGAGGAGGTCCTCGCGTTTGAGGTATATTTCGCGGTCGTAGCGCTCGCTCAGGCGATCCGCGCGCTGGAGCGGCGTCGGCCGCCCGCCGAAATCGCGCAGTCGCTCCCGGAACTCGTCCATGAAGCCGTCCTCGTTCTCCAGGACGTACCGCTCGTAGGCGTCCTCGAGTTCTTGCAGGGCCGGCATCAGTGCCTCGGGAACGTACTGGCCGCCGTAGTCGCCGAACGTCCCGGTCCGCCCGGATTCGTGCTCGTCGTCGTGTTCCATGCTCATATCTGACTGCCTCCGTCGTGGTCCGTCGCCGCGGACCCCGTCGCCGAGTCCGCGGCCTCCATCGATTCCGCTCCGGCGAGCCGTCGCGTGTTTTCGGTCACGTCGCTGTCACCGCCGTGGTCCATGATGGCACTCCCGACCAGCAGGGCGTCGGCATCCGCCTCCCGCATCCGCCGAACGTCGGCCGGCGACGACACCCCGCTCTCGGCGATCAGCGTTACGTCCTCGGGGACTGCAGGTGCGACCGATTCGACGGTTTCGAGATCGACCTCGAGGCTCGCCAGATCGCGGTTGTTCACCCCGATCATGTCCGCACCCGCTTCGAGGGCGGTCTCGAGTTCGTCCCGGTCGTGGACCTCCACGAGGGGCTGGAACCCGCGATCGCGGGCGGCCGCCACGAGGGACTCGAGATCGTCGACGAATCTGACGATCAACAGGAGCAGGTCCGCTTCGACGAGGTCCATGCCGTCCTCGTCGACTACGAAGTCCTTCCGCAGAACCGGGACGTCGACGGCCTCCCGAATTCGGGTCAGCGCCTCGGGCGAACCGCCGAAGTGGCTCGGCTCCGTCAGCACCGAGATCGCCGCCGCGCCGCCCGCGACCATCGCTCGAGCCAGTTCGACCGGATCGTCGTCTCGAGTCCCCTCGGCCGTCGGACTCGTCGGTTTCACCTCCGCGATCAGTGGGACCCGCCCGTCGGCCTCGGCGTCGGCCAACGCGTCGGTCAGCGAGCGCGCGTCGATGTCGACGACGCCCTCACCGCCGGCACGCTCCCGTGCGGCCGCAAGTATCGACTGCACCGCGGGGGCGAGCTCCGTATCGGAGTTCATTATTGTACATCGACGTACTCATATGTACATAAGGCTTGCGTCACGTCCCGGCGTTCGACTCGAGGCCGACGCCCTCGACGTAGTTGAACGTGCGGGAGAACGGGAGCCGCCGCCTTCCATGGCGATGGTCCGTCGCCGGTCGACCGGACGGGAGACCGGCCGGAGGTCCCGGCGACCTCGCGGCGCGGACGGCTCCCGCGGGATGGCGGCCGGTCACCCGTCGATGGCGGCGGCAGTCATCGTCGCTAACGCCCGATAATAGGGCTCGCGCGTTTCTCGCTCGACGTCGTCGAGGAACTCCTCGATCCACAGCCGAGGATGCTCGTCGAGAAACCGTTCGCACGTCTCCGGGTCCTCCCGTTCGAGGAGATACGCGGCGAACTCGAGTTCGGTCGCGATGTGGTCGGGCAGGTCCGGCCACTCCGGCTCGAGTCCGAGCCCGTACGACCGGTACCACGTGACGACGGCGCGCGTCGACGGCCCGAGCACCGCGTCGTCCCCATCCCGATAGAGGCTCTCGTAGGGCGGACACGCGGGTTCGGCCGGACCGACGAACAGCCGCGCGTACTCGACGCGGAGGTCCTCGACCGAGGTCTCGGCCACCTCGGGTTCGATCCGTTCGAACGTCCCGTCCGACACCGCCGCGAGGAGGTCCGCGGTCGGCTGTCGCCAGCAGCGAGCCAGTACCGAGTACCCACCCGCCAGTCGACCGCGATCGTCGCCCTCGAGCATCGAGTTACGCATCGCCGGCCACCTCCGCATCGGCTCCGCCGTCGGTCGCGACGGGGTCGGCCGTCGTTGCAGTCGTCTCGTCCCGCTCGGCGCTGACGGGGGTGCGATCGTTGGGCTGGATCGGAACGAACCGAAGGCCGAGCGTCACGATCAGCGCGCCCACGGCGACGAGGCCGACTGCGACCGCCAGCTCGACGATCGTGGGGGTGTAGCTGCCGGTCGTCGCCCAGATATCCGCCTCGAGTCCGGTGTAGTCGGTTCCGGTCGTCACGCCGGGTGCGGCGTCGATGTTCAGGTCGTGGTACCCGGTAAATATCAGGTACACGCCCTCGAAGAGGATACCGACGATCGCCGCGACGCTGGCCACGAAGACCGCTTTGATCCGACGCCGGAGGGACGGCACGGCGAGCAACGCGATCGGAAGCACGCCGCCGATGAGCGTCCACAGCCAGAAGTGGATGGTATCCCCGACGAGGAACGCGCGGGTGATCGACCAGAACTCGAAGTGCGCCGCCCACGCGTGGGGGAGTCGTTCTGCCGCGACCAGGTAGATAACGTGGACGGCCACGAAGATACCCAGCAATTTCCCGAGTTCAGGCACCAGTTCCCGCGGGAACCGAAACCGCGTGAACCGGTCGACGAGGATGCCGGTCACCAGCAACAGCGCCAGTCCCGATACCAACGCTTTCATGATGAACATCGGCGCGACCAGCGGATTGAACCAGTCGCCACGGCCGATCTGGGTCGCGAAGATCCAGCCGGTCACCGAGTGCAATCCGACCGCAAGCGGCATCGCGATCGCCGCCGCCCAGAAGGCGAATTTGCGGTCGCGTTCCCGGCCCGCGGGCGTGTCCTCGACGCCGAACGCCAGCCATGACCCCATCTTCGCGAAGTCCCGTCTGGTTAGCAACCAGAGATACCCCACGTTGAACAGCCCGTAGAGGAGCACGATCCCGAAGTCCCAGACCATCGGCGAGCGGGGGTCCGGCGATGTCAGGAAGCCGGTCACTCGGCTCGGGCTCCCGAGGTCCGGCAGAATCAACAGCCCGGCGACGACGATACACCCCAGGCTCAACAGCACGCCCAGCGCGGCCAGGCTGTCGTACCGCTTCGAGTGGAAGAACTTCGGCGCGCTCGAGATGATCAGCCCTCCCGCCGAGAGGCCGATGAACAGGACGAACAGCATGATGTACAGTCCCCAGGAGAAGACGTTGTCCATCCCGGTGACCGCAAGCCCCTGCCGGAGCTGATACGCCCAGGCACCGAGCCCGGCCACGATCAGAACGCCCAGCAGGGCGAGCCAGGCTTTGCCCCGCGTTCCGAAGCGAGGAACGACGACGCCGGCGTCCGACGCGGCACTCATTGGCCGTCACCTCCGTCGGTCGCGACGCCGTTCGGGTTCCCGACGGCTTTCTTCTCGGTACCTTCGAGTTCGTTGCCGCTTCGCGTTCGGCCGGGACTCATCTCGCCGCGGATGTAGTAGGTGTTCGGATCGGTCTCGAGTTCGTCGAGGAGCTGCTCGGTTTCGTATTTCTCGACGTACCGCGAGGCGGTACTCTCCTCGTCATCGAGATCGCCGAAGATGCGGGCATCGGCCGGGCACGCAACCGTACAAGCCGGGTCGAGGTCCTCCTCCACCCGGTGACTACAGAAGGTACACTTCTCGACGACGCCTTGCTTGCGCTCCTCGACGTTGCCGGTCCCGTCGGTGGGCAGCGTCTTGGGCTCGTCGAAGTTGAACACCCGCGCGTTGTACGGACAGGCGCTCATACAGTACCGACAGCCCATACACTTGTCGTAGTCGATCTCGACGATGCCGTCGTCGCGTTTGTAGGTCGCGTTGACCGGACAGACCTTGACGCACGGAGCGTTGTCGCAGTGCTGGCACGCAAGCGGCAGATGGTTCATCGAGAGCGTCCCGTCGCGTCCGTTTTCCGGGTACGAGCCCTCGGGTGTGTCCATCGCGTCGCCGCCTTCCGTGAGGATGCGGTTCCACTGTTTGTCGAGCGAGACGTTGTTCTCCTGGCTGCAACTCACCGCACACGCGTTACAGCCGATACACCGCTCGAGGTCGATTACCATGCCGTAGTCGGTCATCAGTTGTCACCTCCGTTCGGGTACCCCTCGAGCCAGTCGGCCGACTCGGGGGCCGTGTATTTGCTCGTATCGATGGTTTCCGGTGCGGGTTCGACGTCCGCTCGAACGTCGTAGAACGCGAATGTCGGGGCCAGATCGTTGACCTCCATGTGGGTGAGATCCTGATGGCTCCCGTGGACGTAGTCGTCCGTCCACCAGCCTTGATCGATGTTGATCAGTCCGGGTCGCATCCCTTCGTTGTAGCTGGCGCGGACGACCACCTCCCCGCGGTCGTTGTAGACGCGGACGTAGTCGCCGTCGTCGATCCCCCGCTCTCTCGCATCCGACGGATGGATGTCGAGGGTCGGTTCCGCGTTGAACTTCCGGACCATCGCGTTGTCCGCCCACTGGGAGTGGATCCGCCACTTGGAGTGTTTCTGCATGAAGAGCAGCGGATACTCGTCGGCGAGGTCGTGATCGGTGGCGGTTCTGTCCTCGATCGGCCGCGGGAGGTCAAGCACCGTTCCGTCGTCCTCGACGGGGTGATCCTCGTCGTAGAGCTCGATCCGTCCGGTATCGGTCGGGAACGGATCGGTGTACTTGATCCCTGCCGCTTCGTCCTCGACGCGAACGTTCCCCTTCCGACGGAGTTCGTCGAAGTCGAACCGATCGTCGTTCGACGCGATCTTCCTGAGTTCGGCGCGCTTGTCGTCGAGGAACAGGTCGTCGTACCCGAGTTTGTCCGCCAACTCCGCGATGATGTGGTAGTCGTCCCGCGCATCCCAGAGCGGCTCGTGTGCCTTCGTCCGGTGTGAGATGTGCGGATGTGACCCCCACGCGTCGGTGATGTCCTCCCGTTCGAACCAGTGGGCCGCCGGCAGGATGATATCCGCGTGCTGGACCGTCGGCGTGCGATGGAAGTCCGCCATCGCGAACATGTCGACGTTCTCGAGGAGGTCGTGCCAGCGCTGGCGGTTCGGGAACTGGTTGGCCAGCATGTTCGACTCCATCCCGTAGATCGCCTTGATGGGGAACGGCTCGCCGTCCTCGAGCGCGGCGGGCACTTCGTGCATGGACAGCGACTGCGTTCCCGGCGCGCCGTCCGGGGAGCCGTACTCGCCGCTGTTTAGCGTCGTCCCGGCGGGGTGCTGGGCGTGGATCGTGCCCGACTTCCCGTAATCCCCCGTCAGCGCCAGTAAGATGGCGTAGGTCTGGCCGAAGACGTGCCCGTACTTGTACCGGCCGAGCGCGTAGCTCGGCGCGATCCCTCCCGGACCGCGGGTCGCGAGCCATCGGGCCGCGGTTTTGATGTCGGCCGGGTCGAGGTCGGCGACCGACGCGACCGTCTCCGGCGAGTAGTCCGCGACGTGGTCCTCGAGCAGCGACAGCCCGGTCGTCGCCCGGATGCCGTCGACCTCGTACTCGCCGAACAGCTCTATCTCCGCGTACGTGTCGGGCTCGAGCGGCACCGGCTCGCCGGTTTCGGCGTGGATACCGACGACCCGATCGTCGTCGGCGTCGCCCTCGAGATCCCGCATCCGAAGCATCTCGTCGGTGTCGTCGCGGACGAGCGCACCCGCGGTCGTTCGCTCGCGAAGGAACGCGTCGTCGTAGGACCCGTCGGCGAGGACAGTATGAATCATCGCGAGCGCGAGGTGGGTGTCCTTCCCCGGTTTGATCGGCAGCCAGAGGTCCGCTTTCGACGCCGTCGTCGTGTATACCGGATCGACGACGACCAGTTTGGCACCGCTTTCGATCGCGTCGAGGACTTTCGAGGCGTCGTTCTGGAACTGACTCTTGAAGAGATCGGAGCCCCAGACGATGATCGTGTTGGCGTTGACCCAGTCGGCGGACTCGTTCGTCGGCGGGAGGAAGAACCCGTGTCCGGTGATCCGGTTGAATCCGACGCCGACGTTCGAGTCGATCGACCAACTCTGTTGGGTCCCGCCGAACATCGACGCCAGCCGACCGAAGAGCGTGGTACCCATGCCGTTGTCCCCGGACCCGGTATGGAAGAACACGCTCTCCGGTCCGTACTCCGACCGGACGCGGCGCATCTCGTCGGCGACGTACTGCAGCGCGTCGTCCCACGAGACCTGCTCGAATCGGGCGTCCTCGCCGCGGCCGCCCGGATTGGGAGCGCCGGGTTCCCAGTCGGCCCGTACCATCGGGTACTTCAGGCGCTTCGGACTGTACACGCGCTGGACGTGTGACTGGCCGAGGAGACATCCCCGTCGATACCGTTCGTCGTCGGTCATCTGCGGTTCGACGAACTTGATCTGTCCGTCCCTGACGTGAACGTTGAGGGGACACTTGCCCCGACAGTTCGGCGCACACGCCGTATTGAGGACCTGCGTTTCGTCGAACAGGCCCTCGACCGCAGCGTCCGTCTCGTCCCGCGTGAGCGATTGGAGGGCGCTGTGCCCGCCAAGCCCCAGCATGCCGGCTGCTGCCCCGGCCGAGAGGAGCACGGACCGCCGACTCACGCCGACCCCGTCCTGCTCACTCATCGGCATCACCCGTTTCTATCGGCCGGTCGTCGACGCCGAACTCCTCGAGAACGGCGTCGTGGTACTTCTCGTGGAACTCCGCCTCCGTCATGCGGCCGGTGCTGACCCGGACCGCGTCCCTGCTCATCTCCTTGCCGAGCTTCGGATCATAGGGACTGTCCGCGAGGAGTTCGTCGGCCGTCTCCTCCCAGACCGCTGCATCGATACCGACCGACTCGTCGTCGATCATCCGCGTCTCGTCTGAGTTTCCCATCGTGATCCCTCCACGTTCGGCTACGAGCCGCGAGGCCGAGCCCTCACGGGCAAATAGTTTCGTCCTTTATAAGCAGCGCCGTGATCGCCGATGCCGACCTCGGCTTGGTCGACGCCGATATTCCCGCGCAACAATCCCGCTACCCTTCGAGAAGGTCGAGCAACAGTTTCGATTCGGCAGCGCTGAGTCGCTGTGAGAGCGCCGACTTCGAAATCCCGAGTCGGGACGCCAGCGCCTCGAACTCGATCCCCCGCGGATCGTCGTAGTAGCCGGCTTCGATCGCCCGCGTCAGGGTCTCCTCTTCGCGCTCGGTCAGCAGCGCGAGATCGACGGTTCGAACGTCGGTCACTTCGTCCGTGTCGGACGTCGTGAGTCGCCGCAACGAGACGTGGCCGACGACATCGCGTAACTCCTCGATCAACTGCTGTAACGTGTCGCGGTCCGGCAGATACGTCGTCACCACCGTCGTGCCGTCCTCGACCGCTCCGAACAGTGGGACACACTGATGGCGACGAAAGACCGCACACGGACAGGAGTTGTCGACGGTGGTTTCCGTCTGCGTGACCCCCGTCGCCTTCGTCCCAGTATCCGACAGGACGTAGCACGTGTCGTTCATGATCTGATGCCGGACCATCGGCTCCTCCTGAGCCCCCTCGAGAATGCAGTCCGTTCCGGTGAGATCGAGTCGGATTTCGGCACGGATCTCCCGTTCGTCACCCGGTGTCCCAACGGTCGTCCCGTCTTCCTTTGCGTTCATAACTAGTGTTCGGAACATCGGGGACAAGAGTCCGCTCGGAGTTCTCAGACGCCAAGAACCATCGGAAGCGGCCCCGTCGTCACGCCGCGACGCCCCCTCCTGCGAGCGCGACGGCGTCGTATGCTGAGTCGACGTGCGGGCGACGCCGGACCGGCGGCTATTCAAGTCCCGACGGGCTACGGACACCCATGGAGGACGTTACGGACGCTGGAATCTACGCGCGGGAATCGCCGTATCTCGACCGGTACATCCAGCTCGGTGTCGCCAGCGGACGGGTGCTGAGCGTTTCGTTTCCGGACCGTCCAGCCGACGACGCCGAGGACGACCACCCCCTTCTCGATCGGATCTTCGAATATCTCGACGGTCTCGAGGAGATCACCTTCGAGGACGTGCAGGTCGCGATGACCATGCCGACAGACCGGCGGGCGGTCCTCGAAGGGGTCCAGGGGATTCCCTACGGCGACCAGATCTCCGTCGAGACGCTCGCCCGGATGACGTCCGGGCTCGATCACGAGGCCGAGGACGACATCATCCTCGTCCGGACCGCGCTCGCCGAGAACCCCGCGCCGCTTTTACTCCCGGATCACCGCGTGCGTGACGGCCCAAGCGCCGCGCCGCCGGACGTCGAACAGAAGCTGCGATCGCTCGAGGGACTGTAGCGGGCGGTCGTTCTCAAAACCCCGACCGGTCGACCGTTTCCGGCGCTTCGAACGCGGTCGCCAGCTCGAGCAACTGGACCAGAATCCGGCCGGTCGCACCCCAGACGGTGTAGCCGTTCACGCGGAAGTAGTGGATGACGATGTCGCCGTAGTAGGGATGGGAGCGGCGCTCGTACTCGTAGTTGTCCGGATCGAGCAGTCCCGACAGCGGGAGGACGACGATCTCGGCGACTTCGCTTTCGTCGCGGACGTACTCCCGGTCGGGGACGTGGGCGACGAACGGCGTCACGGCGTATTCGGTGACGGTCCGGATGTCGTCGAGTTGCCCGACCACTTCGGCTTCGCGTCGCTCGAGGCCGATCTCCTCGTTGGCCTCTCGGAGCGCCGTCTCGAGGATCGTCTCGTCTTCGGGCTCCGCGCCGCCGCCGGGAAAACTCATCTGTCCGGGGTGCTCGCCGAGGTGGTCGGCTCGCCGGGTAAAGAGCAGGGCGTCCTCGCCGTCGCGGTCGACGATCGGCGCGAGAACGGCCGCGTCGTACTCCTGATCGCCGATCTCGGTCGGCTCGTAGCTCGCGACCGGATCGAGCACCAGTCTCCGGTCGGTCATTCCTCGAGCGCGTCCTCCAGCCGCCGTCGTTCGTCCGTGAGATCGACCGGTGCCCACGCTTCGATGTCGTAGCTCACGTCGATCATGGTCTTGATCCGTTCCGTCTCGCCCGCGGCGACGGCCTCGTCGGCGACCTCGAGCACGCGCTCGCGGGCCGTCTCCCCCAGCGCCTCGCGATCGGGGGCTCGCGGCTCGATATCGAGGATATGTGGGACGTCTTCCGCGTGCTCCGGCACCGTCGGAAACGCCGTCGGGCCGGCGACCAGCAGCGCCTCGCCGTCCGCGTCGGGTGCGTACCGAACGAGCGCGAACGACTCGACTGCCTCGTCGATGGCCGCCGCGAGGGCCGCGTCTTCGACGGTCCGTCCGTCGGCCCGGTAGGCGGCCTCGGCGAGCGCCCGCTCGAGTTCCGCGCGGGTCAACCCGCCGAAGAGGTCGACCACGCCGGCCAGTTCGTCGGCGGTCGCGTCCATACGCTGCCCAACGGCCGATGGCGGGATTAGTCTTGCGAGCCAACGCGGTGCTCCCGCCAGGGGCGGGCGGCCGCGAGCACGTCGGCCGGCTCGAACGGGGCGTCGGTCCACCGCGGCAGGCGCGTGTCCGGCCCCGGCGGTGCGATCGAGTCGGCATAGCGCGACACCTGCTCCCGCTCGTCCGCGGGGTCGTACGCCAGACCGTTGAACGCCGCGTCGGCGCGGTACTGGTCGATCAACTCGTTACCGGCGGCCCGGTATCGCTCGGGGAGGGTCTCGTACGCGGGGTCGACGCCGTGCTCTTCTACCACCCCCAGGAGGGTGGCCGCCACTTCCCGGCTCATCCCCTCGAGTCCGGTGTCGCCGGTGACCGCGCGGTGGTCGTGTTCGTGGCGACCGAGGTCGACCTGTGCGGAGCCGTCGAAGCCGGCGATCTCGTAGGCATCGCCGAGCGTGCCGACCTCGAGTCCCCACGCACGCGGTGCGCGAAGCCGCCGGGCGAGGTGGGCACTCGCGGCGAACTCGCCGGCGAGCGCGTACCGGAACGCGCCGAGGTAGTCGACGATCGGCGCGTCGCGGGCGTCGGCCAGGGCTCGAAGCAACGGCTCGTAGAACAGTCGGCAGAGCCGCCCATAGAGCCGGTCACCTTCGACGCGCGCGTAGTATCCCTTTGCAAAGTCGAAGTCCATCGTCAGCGGTGCGAGCAGGCGCTGGACGTGTGCAGCCTCGTAGCTGCGCGCGTCGGCGTCGTGGACGACGACCGCGTCGGCGACGTCCGCGGCGGGACCGAGGGCGAGCCAGACGTCCCGTCCCTTTCCGAGCCCGCCGTCCAACCCGGCATCGGCGAGCACGGCATCGACGGCCGGCGCGTTACACCACAGGACCCGGGTCGGCAGGGCGAACGAACCGAGCCAGTCTCGAAACGGTCCGATTCGGTCGGCGTCGGCCCTGACGGGGACGAAAACCGCCGCGGGTGCCGGCTCGAGGCGCTCGAGTTCCGCGAGGACGCGCTCGGCGGCGGGGCTCTCGTACTCGCGGCCGGTCATCGGGACGATGACGGCCGTCTCGGCGACCGCAGCGGCGGCCTCGCGGGCGAGGTCGCCACCCATCCCCACGTCCCCGCCGTCGAACTCGTGGAGCGTAGCGATCCGCTCCTGGACGTACTCCATCGGTGGGGTCTTCGAGCGGACCGGTAAAACGGCCACGGATGCGGCCAGATAAACCGTCGGCGGGACCGGGTCGAGGGACGGAATGCCACCGAACGCGGAGCCGAGTCGAGACCGGCTAAAGCACCGGTCTTTTTCTTCCCCTCCTGCCTACAGGGCGAACATGAACTCAGTCCGGAAGGCGCTTCGCGCCGGCGACCTCGAGAAGGATACGTACGATCGGCTCGTCTGTGGCGAGTGCAAGAAGCCGCTAAAGACCGAAAACGACCCGGACGAGATCAAGACGGTTCGTATCTGTCCGGACTGCGGCGCGGAGTGGAAGGAGATCCGCTAGGCGGGAGCACGGCCGTTGCTTGCGCGCCCTCTCGAAGACCGCGGCGAGAACGGCGTGCGATCAGTAGCCGCGACGGCGTTCCGACGACGAGATCCCGTGCGCGACAGCAACGGAACGGTATCGGACACCCGCTCGCACGACAGCGTTGCAACCAGTGTGTAACTCGGTTCAGTCTCTCCTATCGCTGCTCGGCGCGGCCGGCTAGCGCTCGCCCGCCATCGCGGAGAAGAGTCGCTCCTCGAACTCCGTACGGCTGATCCCGTCGGAGGGTCCGATTCCGTTCATGTGGTCGACCGAGAGCTGACCGCCACCCATCCGGGCGTGGCCGCCGGCGCTGGCCATCGGAATGTCGTTGATGGCGTGGCGCAGCGTCTCACCCATGTGGACCCGGTCGTCGCGGGACCGGCCGGAGAGGTGGATCGTCCCGTCGTGTTCGCCGTAGACGACGACGGCCGTGACGCCCTCGAGGTGCATGAGTTCGTCCGCGGCCTGGGGAACTGCGTCGACGTTACCGATCTCGCCGACATCGCAGACCGCGAAGGCTGTCTCTTATACACATCTCTGATGGCGCNCGCCTTGACCTGTAAGACGTCGTCGCTGACCTGCGGATTGGCGATCCGGTCGAGCAGGTCCTCGTCGATCCCCGAGAACAGCGCGGCGCAGGCGTCGAACTCGGCCCGGGAGCAACCGTTGGTCAGGTGGTTCGTGTCGGATTGAATGCCGTAGAGCAGCCCCGTCGCGAGCTCCGGCGATACCTGAACGTCGCCCGAGCCGTCCTCGTCGGCCATCGACGCGCCGATATCCGTCAAGTACTCGACGATGATCGTCGACGCCGCGCCGTAGTCGGTCCGGACGTCGGTAAACTGCGTCCCGGCTCCGTTGCCGGGATGGTGGTCGACGACTGCGATCGGCTCGACGGTCTGGGCTCCAGTAAAGCCCCGCGGCGTGTTGTGATCGACCAGGACGACCGGGTCGGTGGCGAGTTGGGAACTCGCCTCGATCGACTCGAGGTCCAGATCGAGGACGGTCCGGAACGCGCGGTTTTCCTGATGGCGGATCTCGCCGGAGTACTGCAGCGTCGCGTCGGTATCGACCGAGTCAGCGATCCGCGCGACGCCCATCGCACACGACATCGCGTCCGGATCGGGATTCGGATGCATCAACACCGTCACCGCGTCGTGTGCGGCGAGCATGCGCCGAAGGCGTGCACCCGGCGGACGACGGAACCAACGAACCGCCCACCACCCACCGAGGACGAGGCCGACGACGGCGAGCACCAGAAGCGAGAGAACGAGCGGCTCGAGGGACCGGATCGAGTCGGCAACCGACTCGGTGACGAGCGGGGTCGCCCCGACGACGGGACCGTCGGTCGGGACGCTCCGAGAGCTCATATCGGGTGATCAAATCGAACCACCAAGAAATTTCCCCCGATTCCACGGGTCGCAGCGACACTCATCAGCCGTCGAACCAGTCGGGCCTCGAGCCATCGAAACGGTGCACACGCCGCTCGAACGCTTTGGATCGGGTGTACGCCGGACCGATCAGCCCTTCCGATAGGTCTCGATCGCGTCGCGGTACCCTTCTCGGTACGTGGGGAAGTCGAACTCGTAGTCCAGCGCCCGGAGCTTCTCGTTCGAACAGCGCTTGCTCGTCAGGATTCGTCGACGGCCCGCCTCGGAGAGGTCGTCGTCCGCGAGCCGGTCGGCTTTCGTCCGCTTCGGCGGACGCTCGACGTCACACGCGTCGGCCAGCCAGTCCGCGAACGCCCACTTCGAGGCCGGCTCGTCGTCGACCACCTGAACGACCTCGCCGCGAGCGAGAGCCTCCTCGAGCAGGTGGCGAACCGCACCCGCGGCGTCGTCCCGGTGGACCATGTTCAGATACCCCTCGGTGACGGGTCCGTCGAGGTAGCGCTCGAGCCGGTACCGGCCGGGGCCGTACAGCCCGGCATAGCGCGCCACGGTCCCGTCGATGCCGTACTCGGGAGGCAGGTCGAGCGCGAGTCGCTCGGCGTCGACGAGCACCGCGGTCTTTTCCGTGGTGGGATCGAGCGGCGTCTCCTCGTCGACCCAGTCGCCGTCGTGGTCGCCGTGGACGCCGGTCGAGGAGGTGTACACGAGCCTGTCGGGTGCGTTCTCGCGTTCCCCGAACGCTTCGATCGCCGTCCGTAGCCCGTCGACGTACACGTCCCGGGCGGCCTCGGCACCCCGTCCGCCGCTACTCGCGGCGAAGACGAGCGCGTCGACGTCCGGAACCGCCGCGAGCGCCTCCCGATCGGTGATATCCGCCCGCATCGCCTCGAAGCCGGCGGCAGCGATCCGTTCGACCCCCTCCTCGGACCGGCGAACGCCGATCGGCTCGTGGCCTCGCGAGGCGAGCTGTCGGCCGAGCTCGATGCCGACGTACCCGCAGCCGAGAATTGCAACCTTCATAGCCCGACTCGTGGCCGAATCTACATAATGCCCCCGCTCGAGACGACGTTCTCTCCCGTTCAGTGATGATCGCCGCCCGAATCGGCGGCTGGCCTGCGGGCGGGTTCGCCGCCGCCGACCAGCCGACGCGGGTGAGCCGGCGGGACGACCCGTCGCTCCGAAGTCAGGGCGCGCCGTCCGCGATCACGTACTGGATGTGGACGAACTCCCCGAACGACATGGGTGCTCGCCCTTCGATCTTCTGGTGGATTTCCTTTGCATCCAGGTCGATCTCGAGGTGACTCTCGACCGCGTCGACGTCGAGGACCGCCGTCGACATGCCCAATAGCAGGTGTTCCAGCGCCATCGTCACGATCGTCTCCGGGTCGGGCGCACCCTCCTCGAGCGACTGAATCCGGGCGGCCTGTTCGAGGGTCAACGCGGGGGAGTCGCCCGCGGCTATCGCCTCGAGCGTCTCCCGCTCGAGGTCGGTGTCGTCGGCGATGGCCTCGGGGCCGCGCTCATCGACGATCGCTGCGAAATCGGCCTCGTACTCGGCCCGGAGGTCGGCGGGCGAGTCAGGAACGGTCATCCGCTGTTCGTAGAACATATGCGAAGGGACGGGAATGGCGTAGAAAGATATTGTGACATTCCCGTTGGGTCTGTGCCGCCGTAACCGGGCGGCCGGTGCTCCGATATCGATGACGGGTGGCGGTCGGTCGGCGGGCCGATGCGACCCCGCAGCCGTCGTTACTCTTCGCCGCCCGTGACGGCCGCCGTTCCGTCGGTCGTCGATGCGGTCTCACGGGGCTCCGCTCGAGTTTCGGATGTCATTTGCCAGCCGGTCACGCCCATCAGGAGGAGCACGAGCGGCGACAGGAAGCCGAAGAAGTAGTACGGCGCGTACGACAGCGTCGGGACGCCCAGGGTTCCGGCCATGAACAGGCCGCCGCTCGACCACGGGATGAGGACCGCGGTCGTCGTGCCCGACGCTTCGACGGCACGCGAGAGGTTCTCCATCTTCAGCCCCTGTTCGCGGTAGAGGTTTCGAAGGGACATCCCGGGGACGACGATGCTGATGTACTGTTCGGCCGCGAGGACGTTCATCGAGATCGCGGAGACGATGGTGACGCCAGTGAGACTCGCCTCGCCGCGACTCAGGCGGCCGAGGTGGTGTGCGAGAACCGCCAGCACGCCGGCGCGCTCGAGTATCCCCCCGAGCGAGAGCGCGGCGATCGCGATGGTGACGATCCACGCACCGCCGAGCAGGCCGTCGCTCTGGAGCAGTCCGCTTACCAGTTCCATCCCGGTCTCGGGAGCCGTTCCGGACTGTGCGACGGTCCACGCCGCGGCGAACCCGGTCCCCTGAATGCCGACGGAAGTGAGAACGCCGGCGAACACGCCGACGCCGAGCGCCGGCAGCGCCGGGAGGCCGTAGATGGCCAGTCCGAACGTCAGCACCAGCGGCACGAAGACGAGCGGTGTCACGACGTACGTCCCCTGAATGGCACCCTGAATCTCCGCGACTCGTCCGGCGGGAATCGTCCCGGAGGCACGGAGGCCGAGGATGGCATAGAGCGCGACGGAGAGGCTGAACGCGATGAGCGTCCCGAACCGCATCGCGTTGATGTGATCGTAGAGGTCGGTGCTCGTCACGGCAGCCGCGAGGTTCGTCGTGTCCGAGAGCGGGGACTGCTTGTCCCCGGTGTATGCGCCGGTCAGAATGGCACCGGCCGTCATCGGCATCGGAATGCCGAGCCCGGCTCCGATACCGATGAACGCGACGCCGAGCGTCCCCGCAGTCGTCCACGACGAGCCGACGGCGAACGTGACGATTGCGGCGAGGATCGCGGTCATCGGCAGGAAGATCGCCGGCGTGAGCAGTTCGAGCCCGTAGTACATCAGCCCCGGAATCGTTCCCGCCTGAATCCACGTGGCGATAAGCGCGTAGACGACGAACATGATGAGGATGACCTGCATCCCCATGAGGAGGCTATCCGTGATCCCGTCGTACAGGTCGTCCCACGACAGGCCGAGGTGGTATCGGGCGAACAGCCCGGTAAACGCGATCCCCCAAAAGAGCGGGAACTGCGGGTCAAGCTCGAGCAGGACGATCCCGACGCTGAGGAATCCGAGCATCGCCACGACGGGTACGAGCGCCGCAAGCAACGACGGTCGTTTCTCGGGATCGATATCCTCGAACAGCTGCGGCTCGAGCGCTACCATCGGGTCACCTCGAGCCCGGTCCGGTCGCGGCCGAGTCGAGCCGACGACGGGACCCGCTGTCGACGTGCAACCGATCGATCGGTGTCGTCAGTGCCTCCCGCATCGGGAACGGCGTCCACGCGGTCGGGCCGTCCCGTGGACAGTCCCGCCCCAAGCCGGGGTGTCCGTCGTCTCGGTGTCTCGGTTCGATGCTGGGCGCGCGTCGCGTGGGTGATGCTCGCTACCATGTAAACAACACTCGTGGTTCACTCCAAGTAGTACTGGTTTCCATACGGTCAACTGTTTATATGTCGACTGTCAGTGCGGCGCGTTCGTCCCGACGAATCCGGTCCGGTTGTATATCGGTTTCCGTTCCGCGCTCGCTGTCACGCTACGTGACAGTCCGTGTCGACATACTGTCGGCATACGAGAGCACTGCGAGTGGCGTTGCAGTCGGCACACAAAAGCGTCCGAACCGCGTCACTGCACTCGCGATCGCGCTCCAAACCAGGAAAAAACAAGCGTCGAAACGCGCGATGGGCCGGGACGGCGTCCGATGGGAGCGTCCGACGGGAGCGCCGCTGATCTCACGCCACGCCGTCGTCGAGGTTCCGTTCGATGGCCGCGAGCAACTCGTCGGAACGGATCAGGTCCGCCATCGTCTCGATGTCGCGGTGGATGGGACGATCCGTCTCGAGGTGCGGGACGTGGTCGCGGATGGTTCGGTGGGCGGCCCGCGTCCCGACGCCGGGAACGCGGTCGTCGATGAAGTCGAGCGCCTGCGCGGCACAGGCCAGTTCGATGCCGACCACGCGTATCGTCCGATCGACGGCGTCGCTGGCGACGTGAGCGCTCTGGGCGCTCATACTCACGTGATCCTCCTGGTTGCCGCTCACCGGGACGCTGTCCGTCGACGGGCGTCCCTGCGTCTGGATCGTGCTGACGAGGTCCGCGGCCGTATACTGGGCGATCATGTAGCCCGACTCGAGGCCGCTGTCGGTGGTCAGGAACGGCGGTAAGTGTGGCTCCTGGACGTTCGGATTGAGCAGTCGATCGACCCGCCGTTCCGCGATCGACGCCAGGTTCGCGAGGGCGCTCGTCACGTAATCCAGTCGCAACGCAAGCGGCTGGCCGTGGAAGTTTCCGCCGGACAGCACCGCCGCCCGATCCGTGCCGCTCGCTCGCTCGTCGGCCTCGTCGGCGGGGAAGACGAGCGGGTTGTCCGTCGCACTGTTGAGTTCCGTCTCGATGGCCGACCGAAGGTGGCGAATCGCGTCGCGGACGGCCCCGTGAACTTGCGGGAGACACCGGATCGAGTAGGCGTCCTGGACCCGGTCGCAGTTCCGGTGCGATTCGACGATTTCGGAGTCGCGCGTCAGCCGGCGGATGTTCGCCGCGCTTGTGGCCTGCCCTTGATGCGGGCGAACGCGCTGGATGCTGGCGTGGGCGCTCGCCGTGGTGCTCATCGTCGCCTCCGTCGTCATCGCCCCGGCGACGTCCGCCATCCGCATCGCCCGCTCGGCATCGCGGACGACGAGCGCGCCGATCGCGACGGTTAGCTGCGTCCCGTTGATCAGTGCCAACCCTTCCTTCGGCCGGAGATCGAGCGGCTCGAGGCCGACGCGGGCCAGTGCCTCGTCGCCGGCGAGGCGGTCGCCGTCGACGAGTGCTTCGCCCTCCCCGATGACGACGAGTGCGAGGTGTGCGAGGGGCGCGAGATCGCCGCTCGCACCCAGACTGCCTTTGGCCTTTACCACGGGGTGAACGCCGTTGTTGAGCATGCCGACGAGGAGATCCACGACGCATTCGCGGACGCCGCTGTACCCCGCGACGAGCGCGTTGAGGCGCGTCACGAGCATCGCCCGAATCTCCGGTCGCTCGAGGTCGCGCCCGGTGCCCGCGGCGTGACTTCGAACGAGGTTGTGCTGGAGGGCTTCGATCTCGTCGTCCGGAATTCGTTCCTGTACGAGTTCGCCGAACCCGGTGTTGACGCCGTAGACTGCCTGTCCGGAGTCGACAATGTCGACGATCCGCTCGCGGGACGCGCGGACTCGTTGCCGCGCCGATTCGGGAACCGAGACGGTGGCTCCCTCGCGGGCGACGCGTTCGACATCTGCGGGTGTCAGCGACGTTCCGTCAACGACGACCGATCGATCACTCACGGTGGACCACCTCGCCATCTTTCACGACGGTTTGGACAGTCGAGACACCGAAATTGTACGGGAGATGCTGGTGGTCGGCGACGTTCGCGACGACCAGATCGCCCGGCGCGCCCTCGCACAGCGTCCCCGTTCCGTCCGTGCGATCGATGGCAGCGGCGGCGGTGCTGGTCGCACTGCGGATCGCCGCGGCCGGTCCCATTCGCATCCCATTGCACGCGAGGTCGATAGCGAACTCCATGCTCTGTGAGTAGCAGTTCGGGTTGAAATCCGTTGCAATCGCCACCGGTACATCGGCCGCCTCGAAGGCAGCCGCGTCCGCGTACTCGGCTCCGAGCGAGAACGCCGTCCCCGGGAGCAGGACGGGTGTGACGCCTGCGTCACCCAGCGCCTCGATATCGTCGTCGGTCGCCTGCAACAGGTGATCGGCGCTCGTCGCGTCCAGAGAGGCAGCTAGTTGGGAGCCGCCGAGTCGCTCGAACTCTTCGGCGTGGATCTTCGCCGACAGTCCCGCCTCCTGTCCGGCCTCGAGGACGCGGCGGGACTGTGCGACCGAGAAGACGCCCGCTTCACAGAAGACGTCACAGAACTCGGCGAGGCCGGCGTCCGCGACCGCCGGCAGTTGGTCTTCGACGACCCGATCCACGTAGTCGTCGGCCGCCATCCCTTCAGGAACGGCGTGGGCCCCCATGAACGTCGGGACCACGTCGATCGGGTGTCGCTCGTCCGCGATCGCGATCGCCTCGAGCAGTTTCAGTTCGGTCTCGATGTCGAGCCCGTAACCGGATTTCACTTCGGCCGTCGTCGTTCCGTGGGCGAGCATGACATCGAGCTGTGCCACGAGGGTCTCGACGAGTTGCTCGCGGGACGCCTCGCGCGTCGACCGAACCGTCCGTAGAATGCCACCGCCGTCCTCGAGGAGCTCCTGATACGACGCGCCCTCGAGCTTCGCGGTGAACTCGTCGGCACGGGTCCCGCCGAAGACGGCGTGCGTGTGTGGATCGACGAACCCCGGCAGTATCGTCTGCCCGGTCGCATCGATGCTATTCGCTGCGTTTTCCGGCGGATACACACGGGTGACTTCGTCTGTCGATCCCGTTGCGACCACGATGCCGTCGTCGATCGCGACGGCCCCGTTCGCCGTCGTCTCGAGGGGGTCGTTTTCGGTCGGCGTCGCGAGCTCGGCGGCGTTGTACACGACGAGATCGGTCATGCTGCCCACCCCGCGAGAGCGTGTGCGACGGTCCGCGACGCGGCGTCAACGGTTCGCCCGCCCTCGTCGAGCGGCGGCGCGCATTCGACGACCTCGAAGCCGGCGAGACGGTCGTCGGCCGCGATGCGACTGACGAGATCGAATAGCTCCCGCGGCAACAACCCGCCGGGCGTCGGGGCGCTGACACCGCAGTAGGGTGCGTCGAGAACGTCGATGTCGACGCTACAGTAGAGCCGGTCGACGCCCTCGAGTGCCGATAACGCTCGATCGACAGCGTCGGCGGGATCGGTTGCCGCCTCCGTCGCGGTGACGACCGCGCCGCCGCGCTCGCGGACGAACTCGTGGTAGGCCGTACTCGTCTCGAAATGGCGCGCACCGAGACACGCGTAGCCGTCCAGCCCGGCCTCGTGTAACTGGCGATAGGGCGTCCCGCTGGTCGGGCCGTCCCGTGTCTCGCGGACGTCGAGGTGGGCGTCGATGTTGACGACGCCGACGCTGGCGTCTTCGAGAAGCGGGGCGACGTTCGGGTAGGTCAGCGAGTTGTCTCCGCCGAGGAACACCGGCAACGCTTCGCGCTCGTGTACCGCCGCCGCGCGCTCGCGGACCGCCCGCTGGACGTCGGCGACGGAGCCGTCGGGAATCGGCATGTCCCCGAGGTCGGCGACGCTCCGAATGGGGCCACTCCCGAAATGGTGGGTCTTGACCCCTGAGAGCGATTCCCTGAGCGCACGGGGACCCGCAGCCGCCCCGGTTCGGGAGATGACCGCACCGTCGTACGGCTCGCCGACGAGGACGGCATCGAACGAGTCCGCCTCCTCGAGCATCGTCGCGGTAACGACATCGCCGAACTGCTCGTCGACGGGGTCCGACGATGTCCCTGACCACGTCGGTGGGTCGATGAACGAACTCATTCGTCCTCCTGCATCGGGACGTGGACGTTCGAATCCGCGGCCTCCTCGAGCGCTTCGTCGTAGCCGGCGTCGGCGTGGCGGATGACACCCATCCCGGGGTCGGTGGTAAACACGCGCCGGGCCTTCCGTGCAGCGAGGTCCGACCCGTCGAGGACGACGTGATTGTTGGTGTGTAAAGAGTTCCCGATCCCGACGCCGCCGCCGTCGTGGACGCTGACGATGTCCGCACCGGCAGCGCAGTTGAGCAAGGCGTTGAGCACCGGCCAGTCGGCGACGGCGTCCGAGCCGTCGCGCATGGCCTCGGTCTCCCGGTTCGGACTGGCGACGCTGCCCGCGTCGAGGTGGTCGCGCGTGACGACGACCGGGGCCGAAATCTCGCCGTCTGCGACGAGGTCGTTGATGTGTAACGCGAACCGTGCGCGTTCGGTCAGCCCGTCGTCGGCCTGATACCCCAGCCAGCAGACGCGGCTGGGAAGCCCCTGGAACGAGACCTGTTCCTGCGCGAGATCGATCCAGCGATGGAGTTGCTCCTTGTCCGGGAACAGCTCCTTGACGGCCTCGTCGGTCCGATGGATGTCCGACTCGTCCCCGGAAAGGGCGACCCAGCGGAACGGTCCCTTGCCGCGGCAGAACAACGGCCGAACGTATGCCGGCACGAACCCCGGGAAGTCGAATGCGGTGTCGAGCCCGCGATGTGTTTCGACCTGACCGCGGATGTTGTTCCCGTACTCGAACGCCACCGCGCCTCGGTCCTGCATCGCCAGAATCCCCTCGACGTGGCGCTCCATCGTGTCGAGGCTCTCGGCGACGTACCGTTCGGGATCGGACTCGCGGAGCGCATCGGCCTCGTCGACGGTGTAGCCGCTCGGATAATACCCCTCGAGTTCGTCGTGGGCGCTCGTCTGATCGGTGACGATCTCCGGGACGAACCCCCGCTCGAGGAACCCGTCGAACATCTCCGCCGCGTTCATATGGAGCGCGATCGAGCGCGGTTCGCCGGCCGCCGCGGCGTCGCGGGCCAGTTCGATCGCCTCGTCGATGTCGTCGGTCTTCTCCATGCAGTAGTCCGTCTCGAGTCGCCGGTCGATGCGCCGCTCGTCGACTTCGGCTGCGATACAGACGCCGTGGTTCATCGTCACGGCGAGTGGCTGTGCACCGCCCATCCCGCCGAGGCCGGCGGTGGCGGTGATGGTCCCGCGGAGTCCCTCGCGGTCGGGGAAGTGCTGGCGTGCGACCTCGGCCAGCGTCTCGAAGGTCCCCTGGATGATCCCCTGCGTGCCGATGTAGGCCCACGAACCCGCGGTCATCTGCCCGTACATGATGAGCCCCTTCGACTCGAGTTCGTGGAAGTGCTCCCAGTCGTCCCAGTTCCCGACGAGGTTCGAGTTCGCGATCAACACGCGCGGCGCACGGTCGTGCGTTCGAAAGCGCCCGACGGGTTTCCCCGACTGGACGAGCAACGTTTCGTCGTCGTCGAGGTCCCGGAGTTCGTCGAGGATCGCGTCGTACGCGTCCCAACTCCGCGCGGCGCGGCCGGTCCCGCCGTAGACGACGAGGTCCTCCGGCTCTTCTGCGACCTCGGGGTCGAGGTTGTTGTTGAGCAATCGCAGAGCGGCCTCCTGTCGCCACCCCTCACACTCGATGTCGGTCCCCGTCGGAGACCCCTGGTATTCGCGCCAGTCCGACGACGGCTCGCCGATTTCGTGACCGGAATCGTCTCGTGTCATGCGTCTAGCTCTCACGCTAGCGAACGTGAAATCCTGTCACTCTCCCTTTGGCCAATATTTTTTAAGGAAACCGGGCGAACGTGCCCTATGTACAAGGCGGTATTTCGGATCGAGAGCGACGATCCGTACTCGAGTTCGACGGCGAACAACGAGACGAGCATCGAGTTGTGGTGTAACGATCACTGTGACTTGCTCCACGTGACCGGGGACCAGCAAGCCGACGTGGAGGCTCAGGTGGCCGCGGAGGTCGGGGTTCGACAGCGGATCGAAAACGGCAGCGATCGGACGATCGTCACGGAGTCGTGTCTGAAACAGTACGGTGACGACTATATCGAAGCGCCGCTTGCCGCCAACGATTGTCTACTCTTGCCGCCGTTACGGTACGAGAGCGGGGCAAAGGTCGTTCGCGTCCTCGCGCTCACCGCATCGAACCTGACCGCCTTCTACAGCGACATCGCGGCCGACTCGACCGTGACCGTCGAGTCGAAAAAAGAACTGCAAACCGTTCGATCCGAGACGCCGGTCCTTTCGGTCGACTCCTTTCTGCCGACGCTCTCCGACCGCCAGCGCGAGGTGTTCCTGGCCGCCTACGAGTGGGGATACTACGAAATCCCGCGCGGGACGACGACGGCCGACATCGCGGACGCGCTGGATCTCAGCCGTCGGACCGTCGACCATCACCTCAGACGCGCCGAGGAAAAGATCGCGGACGCGTTCGCCGCGTATCTCTAGATGAGTCCGAGCGGTCGGGTCCGTTCACCGCTGCCGAACTCATTACCCGACCGGAACTTTCAACAGACCGCCATCATATGGGACGTACATGAAAGTAGCCCTGATCGGAGTCGGCCAGGCTGGCGGCAACGTCACTGAACGACTCGCCAGGTTCGACGCGGACATGGGTTTCGAAGCCATCCAGGGAGCGCTGGCCGTCAACTCGGCGGAAGCCGACCTCGAGTCGCTGCAGTTCGTCGAGACGCAGTTGATCGGTGCCGACCGCGTGAACGGGCACGGCGTCGGTGCCGACAACGAACTCGGGACCGAAGTGATGCAATCGGACATCCAGCAAGTACTGGACGGTCTCGACGGGCGCGTCACGTCGACGGCCGAAGCCGTCTTCGTCGTCGCCGGCCTCGGCGGCGGCACCGGGAGCGGCGGCGCGCCGGTCCTCGTCCATCACCTCCAGCAGATCTACGACATCCCGGTCTACGCGCTCGGCATCCTTCCGGGACGGAACGAGGGCGCGCTCTATCAAGCCAACGCCGGTCGCTCCCTGAAGACGCTCCTCCGGGAGGCCGACTCGACGCTGTTGATCGACAACGACGCCTGGCACGAACAGGGCGAGAGCATCGAGAGCGCCTTCGAGACGATCAACGAACGGATCGCCAAACGTGTCGGCCTGCTCTTTGCCGCCGGCGAGGCCGTCAACGGCGTCGGCGAGAGCGTCGTCGACTCGAGCGAAGTAATCAACACCCTTCGCGCGGGTGGGGTCGCGGCGCTCGGCTACGCGACCGAGGTCGCAAGCGAGGACAGCAGCGAGAACATCACGAACACGATGAGCGTCGCTCGACAGGCGCTGTTGACCGGAACCAGCCTGCCGGATGCGACGACGGCCGACTCGGCGCTGCTCGTCATTGCCGGCCAGCCCGATGCGATCCCGCGCAAGGGCGTCGAACGCGCCCGCCGCTGGCTCGAGGACGAAACCGGAAGCATGCAGGTCCGTGGCGGTGACTTCCCCATGGACAGCGACCGACTCGGCGCGCTCGTCTTGCTCGGCGGCGCGGAGCGCTCCGACCGGATCGAGGCGTTCATGGACCGCGCCCGCGAGGCGAAAGACGCCCAGGAGGCGGAAGCGACGGACCACGCCGAGGAGTTCGCCGACGAACGTCTCGAGAACCTCTTTTAGCGTCGGGTCGCCGTCACCGGTTCGCTCGCGATCACGAACGGTGCCGTTGCCGAGCGGTCGAGTCGGCCCAGGTTTATACTGCCGACAGCAGCCGTGGCATGACACAACACGGTGGAAGGAGGTCCCTGCTAACGGTTTTCAGGGGTGTCGTGACCGGTACATTTAAACTATAGGGGCCAGTAGTACCAGTCACCAGAACGCCACCGGGGCGCGTATCGCTCGACGATCGATGACAGGAAATCTTATTCACCGAGGTTTCGCAGATCGTGAGCAGTCGCTTCGAACGGTCGAACGGCTACTCGAGTCACCCGCCGAGCCGTCGGCGACCGACTCGAGTAGCCGTCGACGGGTTCTCCGGTGCGGGTATGGCACAGAGGTTTGACTAACATGGTAGACGAATCGAAGAACATCGAACTGACAGAGGACGACCTAGAAAACAAATCGAAAGGACAGCTCATCAAAATGGCCGGTCAACTGCGGGACCGGCGAAACGAGCTGAACCAGATGGCCTCCGACCGGGCCTCCAAGCGCGACGACCTCAACGCGAAGACTCGCGAGAAGGTCGACGAGGCCCAGGAGCACCGCGAGAAACGCGACGAGCTCAACGAGCAGGTCCAGGAACACAAGGAGAGCCGCAACGAGCTCAACGCCGAAGCCAACGAGCTGTTCGACAAGGTCGAACAGCTCAAGTCGGACATGGAGCTCGACGAGGGCAAGGACCTCGAGGAACTCGAAGAGGAGATCGAGGAACTCGAGTTCAAACAACAGACCGAGGTCCTCTCGAGCGAGGACGAGAAGGAACTCATCGAGAAGATCGAGAGCAAACGCGAGGAGTACGAGGAGCGCAAGCAGAAACTCGATCAGAACGAGGATCTCGAAGAACTCGTCGATGAGGCCGAGGAAGTGCGATCGGAAGCCTCCCAGCACCACCAGAAGGTCACGGAACTGGCGGACAAGGCCCAGGAACATCACAACCAGATGATCGAGGCCTATCGGGAAGCCGACGACATCCGTGACGAGGCCGACGAGATGCACGAGAAGTTCGTCGAGGCCCAGGAGGCCGCCGACCGCCACCACGAGGACTTCGTCCGCGTCCAGAAGCGCCTGCGCGAACTCGACAAGCAGGAAGAAGAGGAGCGCAAGTCCGAACGCGACAAGAAGAAAGAGGAGGCCAAGGAGGAGGCCGAGGAAATCTATCAGAAGTTCAAGGAAGGCGAAACCCTCGACACCGAGGACCTGATGAAACTCCAGAAGACGGGACTGCTCTAAGTCGATTCCGTCTACCGCGATTTCTCTCCCCCGAGTCTTCGGGGATTTCAAGCGCCCGAACAGCGACCGCTCTCTGCCGGCACCCCGAAACGCGGCCGGCGGACCCCGCTGATCGCCGAACCGACGTGCCGGACTTCGTGACGTTCTCACCGCGTGCACTCGGATCGCGCTCTGTTGTCCGATCGCGTTTTTGCTACCACCGCACTCATGACAGCGACCGAACGGCGAGCGGCCGAGCGGAGGTCCACACGGGAACGGCTCACGGCGTTTTACGCCACGTTCAACCGTGTCGTCACGGGTCGGGGCGGAGCGGACGAGCTGGCACCGATACTCGAGGCCGACATCGTCTGGACCGATGCGACGACTGGCGACCGCGCCGGGCGAACGGAGACGGGGATCGACGCGGTCCTCGAGAACGTGGTGCTGGCGACGGGACAACGGGCCGCGCATCTCCAGGCGCTCCCCGAGCGGTTCGTCGACGCCGGCGAGCGGACGATCGTAACGGGTGCCTACGTCGGAACGATCGACGGCCGCCCCTTCGATGTCCCGTTCGCTCACGCGTTCGCCGTTCGAGACGGACGGATTCGTCGGTGGACGGCCTACAGCGACCCCGCGCTCGAGCGGAGCGTATTCGACGCCTAACGCCGCGTCTCCCGATCGAATCCGGAACGACGACCGACGCCCCGAATTATTCGATCTATAACAATGCAATAAGCCCCCCAGCTACCGGTTATGCAACGTCACAGGGACGACGCGAGCGTGCTCGTGCCCGGGATCGATGCACCGAGCACCGTTGCCTGTCTCCGCTCACTGCACCCGCGGGGTATTCGGACCATCGTGGGCTCGGAGTCACGGTCGACGCCGGCGGCCAGCTCGGCCTACCGCGACGAGTTCGTCACGCTGCCGGACCCGGAAACCGAACTCGCCGCGTACGGGGATGCGCTGCTCTCGCTTGCCGAACGCCCGGCCGTTCGGACGATCGTTCCGGTCCGTGAGGAAGACGTCTACGTGCTCGCAAAGCGCAAGGCAGCGTTCGCCGACGAAATCGCGACGCCGTGGCCCGACTTCGAGACGCTGCGACGAGTACAGGACCGCGTCGAACTCTTCGCAGCCGCCGAGGCGGCCGGCGTCGGCACGCCCGAGACCGACCTCCTCGATCAGTGGACCGACTGGAGCCGTGAGACGGTCGTGAAACCACGCTACACCGTGGCATCGCCGACGTATCTCGGGGCGCGGTTCGAGGACGCGGAGATCGGTTCGACGGCGTACCAGCGGCCCGGGAAGCCGCCGGACGAGCAAGCGGTCGTCGAGAAACGTGGCCATACCCCGATCGTCCAGGAGCGGATCGCCGACTCGCGGGAGTTCGGCTTCTTCGCGCTCTACGACCGCGGCGACCCGGTCGCGACCTTCCAGCACTGCCAGCGTCGCGGCTGGGAGTACTGCGGCGGCCCCAGCGCCTACCGTGAATCGGTCCACATCCCGGCCCTCGAGACCGCCGGTCGCGCGCTCCTGAGCGAACTCGAGTGGCACGGGCTCGCCATGGTCGAGTTCCTGCGCGACCCTGCGGACGGCGAGTTCAAACTCATGGAGATCAACCCGCGGTTCTGGTCGTCGCTGCCGTTCTCGATTCGGGCGGGGGCCGACTTCCCCTACTACTACTGGCAGTTGGCGATAGACGAGCCGATCAGGTCGGAGCCGACGTACGAGGTCGGGCTGGGTGGCCATCTGTTGCGTGGCGAACTCAGCTACCTCCACAGCGTGGCGACCGAGGAGTACCCGCTCGTCGACCGCCCGTCGCTCGCCGCGGCCGCACGCGAGGTCGCCACGTCGCTCGTCCGCCAGCCTCGGTTCGATTACGCGGTCGCCGACGACCCGGTGCCGTTCTTCCAGGACGGCGTGAATCTCGTCCGGGCGTGGCTCGAGAGCCGCTCCGACGGGGAGCCGCGACCCGAGACCGAGCGGGATGTCGAGGTCGGGACCGATACGGAGACGGAAATCGGCGGCGATGGCGCGGATCCGACCGAGACGGGATCGGCTGCGGACGGCGATCCGACGCGATCGGCACAGACCGATGGCGGGCCCCGGTCCGACTCGAGGCGGCGCTGACGGAGCGGACCCGCGAGTATCCGATTGCGACTGCGAACGAGGGGTTGCGTTCGCACGTTATCCCGAGTGAATCGACTCCGACGGCGAGTCCGAGAGCCACCGCTCGAGCGTATACGACTGCGGCGTACAGCCAATACTGCTCAGCATTCAGTTGGATCACCGTCTCGTCAACCGCAACGTGATCCGGACACCGACCAGATTCGGGCTGTAGATCGGCCTTGTGAACCCAATTATGAACGGTGGCTCGAGCGCGTTCGACACTGAATATGACAATCATTCGAGTTGAAACCACTTATCGATGAGGGTTCGTATTTGAACCAACCCTTAGCCTTCGAGGGGGTCTGCCCACTCGAGACCGATCCCCTCGTGGACGACGAACTCGAGGGCGTTGATCAGGTAGTGGGCGACGACGACGACCAGGAGACTCCCGGTGGCGATGAAGACGGCCGCGAGGACGAACCCGAGGAGGCCGGTGACGACGACACCGACCGGGCCCTGCATGCCGTGGCCGAGCGCGAACGCGATCGAGGACCCGACCGCGAGCAGCCACGGCGAGAGTCCGTAGCCGGCGGCGGGGACGCCGATCAGCGCCGCCCGGAAGAGGAACTCCTCGAAGAGGGCGATGATCGGGAGCACGCCCAGCAACAGGACGAGCCAGCCCTCGAGCGAGTCGGGAGACAACAGCTCTCGGAGGGCCTCGTCGTGGTCGAATCCGACGCGGGTCGCCGCCGCCCCGGCGAGTTCGTTCGCGACGTAGAAGACGCATCCGGCGGCCGTCCCCCAGAGCAGCCCCGATCGGAGGTATGCGACGGACAACTCGATCCCCAGTGCCGCGGCCGGAACGGCGGTGTAGACCGCGGCACCGAGTAACACGAGCGCGAACAGACCCTGCGAGAAGGCGACGTTCGCGAGGACCAGTCCGGTCGACAGCGAGTCCGGATCGACGCCGCGGTCGGCCGGCCGCTGCCGTCCGTGTGACTCGAGTGGCACGTCACGTGGCTCGCCCGCGACGTCGGACGGGACATCGGCGGAGCGATCGTCTCGCGCCGACTCGTTGTCCCTCGCGACGGGCGGCTGCTCGCCCCCGTCCGAACCGGCCGCCTGCTCGGCATCTCGCGGCTGCGAGTTGCCCGTCCCGTCGACCGTCTCGGCGGCGGTCGTCGCGTTCGCCCGGGGTTCGCCGTCGCTCGAGTCGGGATCGCCGTCGGTAAACGCGGACTGTGTCAGATGTGATAAAACGAGCAGGAGCGCGAGGACGACGCCGGTTATGCCGACGAACGTCGCCCACTGCGGCATTTACTGCGGGCTCGGGTTCGACCCGCCGGCGGAGCCGACGGTGCCCTGATCGAACGCCGTCCCGGTGATCGACTTGAGACGGTCGACCAGCGAGTCCTTCTTCGGTTCGCCCATCAGGGCGACGTCCAAGACCTCGCTGATGTTCGCACAGGGGATGATCTCGATCATGTCCTCGTACTCCTCTTCGATCATCACGTCCTGTTCGTTCGCTTCGGGGATGATGACCTTCGTGCAGCCGGCCTTGGCGGCGGCTTCGATCTTGTGGGTGACGCCGCCGACCGGCAGCACGTCGCCGCGGACCGACAGCGAGCCGGTCATCGCGACCGACTGGTCGACCGGGATGTTCTCCAGCGCGGAGATGACGGCGGTCGCGACCGTGATGGAAGCGGAGTCGCCGTCGACGCCCTGTTGGCCGGCCTGGACGAACTGGATGTGGATGTCCTTCTCCGAGAGATCGACGTCGGAGAACTTCTTGATGATCGCGGAGACGTTCTGGACGGATTCCTCGGCCATCTCCTGAAGCTTGCCGGTGGCGATGACCTGTCCGCCGCCCTGTGCGGGGGCGATTTCGGCCATGACCGGCAGCATGATGCCCGAGTCTTCGCCCATGACGGCGAGGCCGTTGACGCGGCCCTCGACACCGCCCTCGTTGACCTGCAGCTCGTAGTCCTTGCGGCGCTCGATGTAGTCGTCGGCGAGCTGTTGTTCGATCGAGCGCGAGCGTTTCTTCGCCTGCAAGACGTCGTCACGGGTGGTGTACTCGCGATCCTCAGCGCGGGCGATGTCGCCCGCGACGCGGACCAGCCCACCGAGGCTGCGGAACAGCAGCGTGAGGTGGTTCTTGCGGCCCGAGCGGCGTTTCGCCTCGAGGATGAGTTCCTCGACGGCGTCGTCGGTGAAGTGGGGCAGGCGGCCGTCGCGTTCGACCTCCTGGGCGATGAAGCGGGCGTACTTGCGCCGCATCTCGGGGGTGTCCTCGATGGTGTCGTCCATGTAGACCTCGTACCCGTACCCCTTGATCCGGTTGCGGAGCGCGGGGTGCATGTTCTCCATGGCGTCGAGGTTCCCGGCGGCGACCATGATGAAGTCACAGGGGACGGGTTCGGTCTGGACCATCGCGCCCGAGGAGCGCTCGGACTGGCCCGTGATGGCGAACTCGCCTTCCTGGATGGCCGTCATCAGTTTCTGCTGGGTCCGGATGTCGAGCGTGTTGATCTCGTCGACGAACAGCACGCCCTTGTTGGACTTGTGGATCGCGCCCGGCTCGACGCGGTCGTGGCTCGGTGTCTCCATGCCGCCGGACTGGAAGGGGTCGTGGCGGACGTCACCGAGCAGTGCGCCGGCGTGGGCACCGGTCGCGTCCTCGAAGGGCGCGACGCGCTGATCGCCGTTGTTGACGATCATGTTGGGCACCATCGCATCGGTCCCGCGGGAGGTGTAGCGGAAGATCAGCCAGACGATCCCCGCTGCGAGGATGCCAAGCAATATCTGCCCGCCTACCAGAAGCGCATAGCCGATAACGACGGCGATGATGATCCACATCAGGATCGAGCGCATCTGGTTGCGCTTGCGGGCCTCCTCCTTGTGGGCGTCGATGATCTGTTCGCCCTTCCCGGCGGGAACGGTCCGAACCTTCGGTTCGTTGCCGTCGTCGGGATTGTGGTAGACTAAAACGTCCTGAAGATCCTCCTTCGGAAGCAGTTGGCTCATCGCCTTCGCCAGCATCGACTTGCCGGTCCCCGGCGAACCGATCATCATGACGTGCCGGCGCTGCTTCGCCGCCTTGATAATGATATCTCGCGCTTCGTCCTGGCCGATGACCTGATCGACGAGCCGATCGGGGACTTCGATGTCCTCGGTCGAATCGATCTTCAGACCGCCCAGCAGATCGTCCTCGGCGATCTCTTCGTCGACCTCGACGCCTGGATCGACCTCGACGGTACTCCCGAGGTCCTCGACGGTCTCGATGTCGTCGTCCTCGTCGGACGACGGCTCGAACTCGTCGATCGGATCGTCGACGTCGTTGCGACGGTCACCGTCCTCCTCGAGCGGCGACCGGTCTCCCTGACGCTCGGGCTGCTCAACGGGGTCGGTCCCGTCGGAAACAGTCTCCGAAGCGTCTTCGGGAGGGTCGTCAACGTTCGTATCGTTACTCATAGAACTCTGTTCGGTACCTGGTTCGAAGGGGTTGCGACTGATATACTTTCTCCATGCGGAGGATGGTGTCAGTCGGTGATACCGGGCGGAACAGCGGTCGACAGCGGAAAGCAGCCGATGAGAGCGGTTTGTTTAATACAGTATCGTCTGGGGAGGAATATATAGTTGTCTGATCAGTCCCCGTCGAGCAGTGTCAGGGACGGCGGAACGTCGGCACGGATCGACCGGGATGTCGATCGCTCGACTCGAGGTGAACTCGCCACCCTTAAGCGCCGCGCCCGTGCAGTGACCGGCATGACTCGGGGGTTCTACATCGGTCGCTTTCAGCCCTTTCACAACGGCCATCGGAGTATGGTCGAGCAGATCGCCGAGGACGTCGACGAACTCGTCCTCGGAATCGGAAGCGCCGACGATTCGCATACCGTCCGGAACCCGTTTACGGCGGGCGAACGGATCATGATGATCACGAAGTCGCTCGTCGAGTTCGATCTCGTCACTTACGCCGTCCCGATCGAGGACCTCGAACGCAACTCGGTATGGGTCAGCCACGTCCAGAGCATGAGTCCCGACTTCGATGTCGCCTACTCGAACAACCCACTCGTGATCCAACTCTTCCACGAGGCCGACATCGAAATCCGCCAGTCGCCGATGTTCAACCGCGAGGTCCTCGAAGGGTCGGAGGTCCGCGAGCGGATGATCACGGGCGGCGACTGGGAGTCGCTCGTCCCCGAAGCGGTCGTCGATGTCGTCGAGGAGATGAACGGGATCGAGCGCATTCAGATGGTCAGCGACTCGGACTCGAACGGGGACTGAACCGGGCGGATCGAACACGACTGACGAGCAACCGCCGCCGAATCCCCGCTGTCTTTGGGTGCTCACGCCGTACGGCCGTTCATGATTACGCTCGCGTCCGACTTCGGCACGCCGTATCCGGCGGCGATGAAGGGCGTACTGGGACAGCGGACGGATGCTCGATTAGTCGATGTCGCGCACGATTTTCCGCGGCAGGACGTTCGAACGGCGGCGTTCTGGCTTCGCGAGGTATTGCCGTACTTCCCTCCGGCAACCCACCTCGTCGTGATCGATCCCGGTGTCGGCACCGAGCGGGCCGCGCTGGTGCTCCGTGCCGGCGACCACACGCTCGTGGGCCCGGATAACGGAGTTTTGTGCCCCGCGGCGCGGCGACTCGCGGGCGGCGACGACGGCGAACTCGAGGCATACGTGATCGCCGAGGACGAACTCGATACCGTGGAACCGACGATACCGTCACAGCCGAGCGAGCACCGCTCACCGCGGAGCAACACCTTTCACGGTCGGGACGTCTTCGCCCCCGCTGCCGCCGCCGTTCACGACGTCGAGAGCGATGCACTCGGCTCGCTCACGTGTCTCGAGTCGGGGGCCGTCGCGGTCGACCTCGAACTTCCGACAGCCGATCTCGAGGGGCACCGTGCAATCGGCGAGGTGATGGTTGTCGACGGGTTCGGGAACGCGATCACGAACGTTCCCGGGTCGTTCCTCGACGGCCGGGCCCGGGTCCTGGTAAACGGCGACGCGGTTCCGGTCGGCGAGACCTTCGCGGCCGTTTCCATGGGTGCCCGACTCGCGACCGTCGGCAGTCACGGGTACGTGGAACTCGATGTCAATCGGGGCCGCGGTGAGGACGCGTTCGGCCTCGCGCCCGGCGATCGAGTCGTCCTCGAAGCGTCCTCGTGACGGCTCAGTGGGGATGAAACACGGCGGTGGAACCCCGAATCAATCGCCGGTCGGACCGGCGTGTGTCCGGGCCGGATCGATCACGAGCTCGCCGTCGGCACGGACCGTGACGACGCACTGCGAAAACGTGAACGTGATCGTCCCGTCACCGGAACGGGGGCCGGCACCGCGCCAGTGGACGAAGAGGGCGTTCAGCGCGTCCGGTTCGACGCACTCGGAGAGCGACTCGAGATCGTCCGGTTCGATCCCGAGCACCGACGAGACGGTCATGAGCAGTGCCGTACTCACCGGCTCGTACGCGCCGTCCTCGCACCACGTGTGGTAGGTGCCACGGTCGTCGTCGTAGTAGACCGTGCGGCCGTCAGTGACGGCGATCGGCGTCAGTGTGTCTCGCGGAGCAGTGCCGGACATAATACTTCTAACTGATTGATGTTAACACTTAACACTATTGGCTAATCGTGATGGCTATCGGGACAACAGCGCTCGAAAAAAGCGGACGTTCGAAACGGATGTCGCGAACGGCGACGTTATTCGGCCGCGATAACGTCGTCGATGCGGGCGATCATCGTGGCGGCCTCGGTCGCGCTCTCGACGGCCTCGCGCTTGACGTCGGCGGGGTCGACGACGCCGTGCTCGAAGGGATCGTCGATCGTGACCTCGTCACCCTTGGTGATCAGGCCGGCTCGACCCTCGGATTCGTGGGCGGCACGAAGGTCCACGAGCACGTCGATCGGGTCGCGTCCGGTATTGGCCGCGAGCGTGCGTGGGACGATGTCGACCGCGTCGGCAAAGGCCGTCACGGCGAGTTGCTTGCGGCCCTCGATACCGGCGGCTTCCTCGCGGATCTTGTCCGCGATCGAGATTTCGGTCGCGCCGGCACCCGGGACGACTTCGCCGGATTCCAGCGCCGTCGCGACGACATCGAGCGCGTCACCGATGGCACGCTCGAGTTCGTCGACGATGTGTTCGGTGCCGCCGCGGACGAAGACGGTGACCGTCTCGGCCGCTGCGCCGCCTTCGACGAAGGCGAGATCGTCATCGCCGTAGGTCTCGGTGTGGATGCGGTCGGCCGAGCCGAAGTCGGATTCCTCGAGATCGTCGAGGTCACCGACGCGGCGTGCGCCGGTCGCGGAGGCGACCTGCCGGGCGTCGCTGTCGCCGAGTCCCTCGAAGACGAGGACGCCCTCGTTGGCGAGGGCGTTGGCGACGCGGTCGGCGACGTCTTCGGTCGTGAAGACGACATCGGCACCGCTCTCGGCGACGGTCTCGGCGTAGCCCTCGAGTTCGCCCTCCTCGGCGTCGATTGCGGCGTTGAGCTGGTCGATCGAGTCGATGGCGTACTCGGCGTCGACGTCGCCCGTGCGGACATCGAGTTCGACGTCCAGAACGGCGATCGACGCGTCCTCGACCTCGCTCGGCATGCCGTCGTGAGCGGGGTCCTCGTCGACGACGATTCCGGGGACGAGTTCGGTCGCGTTCGACGAGGCTCCGATCTGTGTGTGGACGGTGACGTTGTCGCGTGCGACGCCCGCGTCAGTATCGACGTGGCGGATCGCTTCGACGACCGTCTCCGCCAGCGACGCGGCGGTGAGTCCGCCGGTGCCCTTGCCGGTCATGCTCGACTCGGCGACCTGCCGGAGGATTTCGTCATCGACGTCGGCCTCGTTGACCTGTTCGTCGATCGCCTCGAGGGCGATCTCGGCGGCCTCGTGATATCCTTCGACGATCGTCGTCGCGTGGACGTCCTGCTCGATGAGGTCTTCGGCCTCGCCCAGCAGGTTGCCGGCGAGCACCGCAGCCGTGGTCGTCCCGTCGCCGACTTCCTCCTCCTGGGAGTCGGAGACCTCGACGATCATCTGTGCCGCGGGGTGCTCGATATCCATCTCGTTCAGGATGGTCGCCCCGTCGTTGGTGATGACGACGTCCCCGCCGGAGTCGACGAGCATCTTGTCCATACCGCGGGGTCCGAGCGTCGTGCGTACCGACTCGGCCACGGCCTTGCCGGCCATGATGTTCGACGACTGCGCGTCGCGACCCTGCGTTCGCTGACTATCCTCGCTCATGATGAACATGGGCTGCCCACCCATGCGTCGCTGTTGTGCCATCGTTGATCCTCACTAACCATGTCGTCAGCACTTCTATATAATTCTTTCCCTCCGACCGCCGTTCCGTCTTGCGATTGCGCATGTGAACGACCGCCACGGCGGGCGGCGACGGAGCCGGTAGGGAAATATGGATCGACGCGAAACGTTTCGGAAGATGCTGGAGTTGGAACACGGGTTCCGCGTCGTCGACGTCTCGACGCGGCTGCCGCCGACGGACGGTAGTGGGGGGCACGGGGGGCGACCGATGACGGCGGAACGGCTCGAGCGGGAGATGCATCAGGCCGGGATCACGCGGTCGGTCGTCTGCCCGCCGGCGCTGGCGGAGACGAGCTATCTCGCGCCGAACAACGGCGTCGCCAGACGGAGCGTCGACCGCCCGTTCGTCGCTTTCGCCCGAATCAACGGTACCCAGACGCCGGGTCGAAACGCGACCGGCCGTCTGCGCAACGCAGTCAGCAGTCGCGAGGGCTACCACACGTCCCCCGAAGACATCGAGAAGTACGCGTACGACGATCGCTTTCACGGGTTCGTCCTCGACCCCGCCGTCGACGACTACCCCGACGACGACGTTCTCGCGGCTCTCGAGGACGTCGGCCTGCCGGTGATCGTCCGCGGCGGCGTCGACGCCCCGCCCGAGACGCTCGCGGACGTCCTCCTCGAGCGCTCGTTCCCCGTCGTCGTCGGCTGCTTCGGCGGCTATCCGCTCGATCGGTCGCTCATGACCGAGATGATCGATCTGCTCGCCGAATACGACGACTGCTATCTCGAGACGAGCTTCGTCCGGTATCGCGACCACCTCGAGCGGGCGCTCATGGAACACCCCGATCGCGTCTTCTTCGGGAGCGGCGCACCCGCCTGTCACCCGAACGTCGCTGTCATGGAGATCCTGACCCTCGATGTCTCGGAGGACCTGCTGCGTCGTGCCTTCTCGAAAAACGCCTGCCGCGTGATCGACCCGCTCGCGCCCGATGGGGACTACTGGAGCTGAGTCGGCCGGCTCGAGCCGCTCCGGGCCGTGGACGGTCTACTCGATACCGATGACCCGCAGGTCTGTCTCTTATACACATCTCTGATGGCGCGNCCCGCCGCGTCGGTCGCCCCGTCGCTGCCGTCGGTGTCGACCGCAGCGACCGCGATTTCGCTCCCGTCCGCGAGGTGGAGCGCCGCGCTCGTCGCGAACTCCTGATTCGGTCCGCCCGTCCCGTCGCCCCGGACCGTCACCGTCGTCTCGCCCCCGGAAAGCACGACGGCCGGCGGCGCGACCGGCCTGCCGGTCGCCAGCACCTCCTCCGCGATCGCGACGTGGGTCGCGGCCGCGTCGCGAGCCTCGCCACGAACGCGCGAAGAAAGGACGAGCGTCTCATACCCCCGCTCGGCCGCCGCATCGCGAGCCGCGTCGAGGGTGGTCATGCCGTCCGCGATGATGTGGTTCGAAACGGTCTCGAACGCCGCGTCGTCGGGTCCGGGCGTTTCGGCGATCTCGCCGGCGGCTCCGCGCTCGAGGCGAGCCTGGACGGAGCCGGGAGCGTCGATTTCGTACCGCTCGAGGACTGCGAGCGCGTCGTCGAAGGTCGACTCGTCGGGCGCAACGGGGCCGCTGGCGATCACGCTCGGGTCGTTCCCCACCACGTCGCTGAGGACGAGCGAAGCGACCGTCGCGGGGGCGGCGCGGCGCGCCAGTCGGCCCCCCTTCAGCGCCGAGAGGTGCTTGCGGACCGCGTTGATGTCGCCGATGTCGGCCCCGCTGGCGAGCAGGGCGTCGGTGGTCGTCCGGAGATCGGCGAGGGAGAGGTCCCCCGCGGGTGCGGGCATGAGGGCGCTTCCGCCGCCGGTGATCGCCGCTAGCACGAGCGTATCCCCGTCGGCCGCGTCCGCCGCTGCGAGGACGTCGCCCGCCGCGTCGACGCCGCGCTCGCTCGGTATCGGGTGGTCACCCGCCCGGACCGTCACGCGCTCGGTCTCGGCGGGATCGTCCGTGACGACGACGCCGCTATCGATTCGATCACCCAGAATCGCCTCGAGCGCGACGGCGACGTGTGCCGCGGCGTTGCCGCCGCCGAGGACGACGAGGGTGTCGTACTCGCGGAGGTCGTACGTCGCGTCCGCGATGCGGAGCGTCGCACCCTCGAGAGCGACGGTATCGCGGACGACCGTTCGAGGATGGCCCGCCTCGATGCCGGCCGCGACGCAGTCGAGTGCGATGTCGCGGGCCTCGCTCGCGGCGAGGCGATCACGGTTCGCGATCATAGCCACACGAACGGGGACGGTGCTGATAGCTTCGTGGCATCGACCGCGACGGATCGCCCGGTCGAACGGTGACGGCTCGCTCGCCACCGAGCGCTCGCGGCCGCGGCCCGCTGGTCGGGCGTGTCGATGGCTTGTCTTTATAATCCCGTGGACATGAATGACGACTGTGAGCCGTACCCCGATCCTCCGAACCCTACTCGAGGACGACGCGTGGCGGGTGGCGCTCGTCGCCGGCGTCGCCGCGCTGCCGTTTACGACCGCCAGCTACGTGCGGACGGGGACCGAGATCGATTTCGGCCCGGTGTTTTACGCCGGCCTGCTGGCGGGCTATGTCTACGAATCCGGCTCCACCGACCGCTCCCGAGTCGCGACTCGGGTCGGGTGTATCAGTTCGTTGCCGGTGCTCTGGCAGTGCAGCGATATGGTGGTTTTCGCCCTCACTGAGACGACCTCGCCGCCGTGGCTCCGGGCAGTTACCGTCACGTTCGTGGCCGGGTTCACGGTGCTCGGCGTCGGCATGGCCATCGTCGTCGCCATGATCGGCGCGTGGATCGGCGACTGGCTTGGCGGGACGGTCGGCCGCATCCGAGTCCCAGGGGTTGGACACTGAAACGGACCGCTGTCAGTCAGTCCCGCCGAAACGTCGGATTCGCCGTCGTTTCGTTCAGTCGTGTCTGAACGACCGCTGGCCGGTAAACACCATCGCCATGTCGTGCTCGTCGGCGGCCTCGATTACGTCCTCGTCGTTGACCGAGCCACCGGGCTGGATCACCGCTTCGATGCCCGCCTCCGCGGCCTCCTCGATCCCGTCCGGGAACGGGAAAAAGGCGTCCGAAGCCATGACCGCGCCCTCGGCGTCCTTGCCCTCGGCGTGCTCGTCGGCTTTCATCGCCGCCAGCCGAACCGCGTCGACGCGGGAGACCTGCCCCATGCCGATCCCGACCGTCTCCGTGCCTTCGGCAAAGCAGATGCCGTTCGACTTGACGTGTTTCAGGGTCTGCCACGCGAAGACCATCGTCTCGAGTTCCGCGTCTGTCGGTTCGCGCTCAGTAACGATCTCGAGGTCGGCGGCCGAGATCGACTGTAGATCCCGTTCCTGGACGAGTCGCCCGCCGACGAGGGGCTTCTCCGTGAAGCGTTCGGTGCGTGTCTCGTTCAGGTCGCCGACATCGAGGACGCGGAGGTTGTCCTTCTCGAGGAGGACCTCGAGGGCGGCGTCGGTATAGCCGGGCGCGACGACGACTTCCTTGAACGAGTCGATGACCTGCTCGGCGGTCGCGGCGTCGCACTCGCGGTTGAGGGCGACGATGCCGCCGAAGGCGCTCATCGGGTCCGTCGAGAGGGCCTTCTCGTAGGCCGCGGCGAGCGAGTCGGCGGTCGCACAGCCCGCCGGATTGGTGTGTTTGATGACCGCTGCGGCTGGCTCGTCGAACTCCTTGATCAGATTGAGCGCGCCGTCGGCGTCGTTGTAGTTGTTGTACGACAGCGCCTTCGCGCCCTCGTTTAACTGGTCGGCGTGGACGACGCTGGCCTCGTCACAGGTGTAGTCGGTGTAGACCGCAGCGTCCTGATGGGGGTTTTCCCCGTAGCGAAGCGTCTCCGCGCGATCGTCGGAGACCAGCCGTCGCGCCGGGAGACCGTCGTGGTCGTCTCCCTCGGCGGTCGCAACGTCGGCGTCGACCGATACCTCGCCTGTCGCGAAATCCACGTCCATCGCACCCTCCGCGAACCACTTCACGGCTCGCGGATAGGCGCGGAACTCGCACTCGTAGAGAACGCGATCCTTCAGGGTCTCCTCGTCGTCGCCCTCGTAAACCGGGATCGGTTCCTGCGTGACGATCGGACCGGCGTCGACTTTTTCCTCGACGACCGCCCCGTCCTCGTCGGTCGCGTCCGTGACCACGTGGACCGTACAACCCGTCACCGAGACGCCGGCCTCGAGCGCGTCGCCCCAGGCGTCCATGCCGGGGAACGACGGCAACAGTGCGGGGTGGACGTTCAGCGTCGTTGGCATCTCGTCGAGGAAGGTGTTCGAGAGGATTCGCATGTAGCCGTCCAGACAGACGAGGTCGAACTCGTAGTCGGACAGCGCCTCGACTACCGCCTCCTCGTGCTCGCGGCGGCTCAGTTCGTCGGCGAGCGGGACGACCTCGGTCGGGATGTCGCGCTCGGCGGCGGCCTCGAGCACCGGCGCGTCCGGGTCGGTCGTCAAAACGACGGCGAACTCGGCTCCGCCCGGTTCGCGGTCGGCGATGTTCAACAGGTTGCGCCCTCGGTTGCCGGCCATCCCGGCGATTCGCGTCATGGTCTAGTCCGCACTCGCGAGCAGCAAAGTGGTTGCGGTCTCGAGTGCCAACATATGCATGTCTGTGCATTATTACGGCCACATTCGCCATCGACTGCGTGGAGGTATACACGCTCGTGGTCTCGAACGGGTCACGGTATCGATACGCTTTTGCGACGGCCCGGACCAACGGCCAGTATGACCGAGACCGACGCCCTGTACGCCGTCTCGCCGCTGGACGGCCGGTACGACGGCCGGACCGCACCGTTGTCGCCGTACGCGAGCGAGGCCGCGCTCATGCGCGCCCGCGTTCGCGTCGAAGTCGAGTACCTGATCGCGCTGGCGGAACTCGAGGCGACGCCGCTCGAACTCGATCTCGACGATCGCAACCACCTGCGTGGCCTCTACCAGCACTTCGCCGAGGAGGACGCCCAGCTGATCAAGAAACTCGAGACGGAGGGTCACGCCGAGTTCGAGGCGACGAACCACGACGTCAAGGCCATCGAGTACTTCGTCCGGCACCGACTCCCCGAAGGCAGCGACGCCTCGCCGTGGATCCACTTCGGGCTGACGAGCGAGGACGTGAACAACCTCGCCCACCGGCTACTCGTCCGCGACGCGGTCGACGAGGTGCTTTTGCCACAGCTGTACGACGTGCGGGACACCCTTGCCGACATGGCGCGTGACTACCGCGCGATCCCGATGCTCGCGCGGACCCACGGCCAGCCCGCCACGCCGACGACCTTCGGCAAGGAGATGGCCGTTTACGCCGCGCGGCTCGGCCGAGCCACCGGACGCATTCGACAGGCGACCGACGAACTCAGCGGCAAGCTCGGCGGCGCGTCGGGCACCTACGCGGCCCACGTCGCGGCCTATCCCGACGTCGACTGGCAGGCCTTCGCGCAGGAATTTGTCGAGGGGCTCGGCCTCGAGTTCGAGCCGCTGACGACGCAGGTCAACCCCTGTGACGACCTCGCGGCGCTGTTCGACGCGTTCCGCGGAGCCAATACCGTCCTCCTCGACCTCGATCTGGACGTGTGGCTCTACGTCTCCGATCGCTATCTGGGCCAGGAGGCCGTCGACGGCGAGACCGGCTCCTCGACGATGCCCCACAAGGTCAACCCGATCGACTTCGAGAACAGTGAGGGGAACCTCTCGAAGGCCAACTCGGATCTCACCTTCCTCGCGGACTACGTCACCACCTCCCGGCTCCAGCGGGACCTCTCGGATTCGACGGTCAAGCGCAATATCGGCGGTGCCTTCGCCCACTGCCTGATCGGCTACGGCAAGACCGCTGCGGGCCTCTCGAAGGTCGTTCCCAACGAACAGGTCATGCGCGACGAACTCGAGGCCACCCCCGAGATCATCGGTGAGGCCGTCCAAACGATCCTCCGCCGCGAGGGCCAAGCGGACGCCTACGAGCGCGTCAAGGCCGTCACCCGCGGGAAGGACGTCACCCTCGCGGACTTCCGCGAACTGTTCGACGAACTCGACATCGACGAGGACGTGCGCGAGGAACTCAGCGCGCTGACGCCGGCGGGCTACACCGGCGTCGCGAGCGAGTTGGTCGACGATCTCGAGTAGAGTCGCCGCGACGGCGGTCGCCGGTGCCTCGACGTGTCAGTACCTATTTTTGTGTCTCCCGGCAACGTGATCGTGTGTCCTCGAGCCAACGGCGTCAGCGAATCGGAACGCGGATCAAGCGCGGTGGCCGGGCGATCACCGTCTGTCTTGCAGTCGGGGTATTGGGCTATCTCAGCGGCACGGCCGCGGGAATCGGTACGATCGGTCACCTCTCCGTTCTGGGGTACAGCACGGAAACGGTCGACGAGATCGGGCTTTCGGTGGCGTTCAACGTCGTCGGGGCCGGTGGGACCGCCGTGTCGTATCTGATCGTCCGCCGCCACGGGTTCGATCGGGAGTTCATCGTCGACTTCCTCCGACTCCGACGACCGACCCGCTGGGACCTCGGCTGGGTCGTCGTCGGTCTCATCGGCGCGTTCGTCGCGGTCGTCGGCTACCAGCAGGTCGTCGACCTGATCGAACCGCTCGGCGGCAGCGAGGGGACGACTCACTCCGGGATCGAGGCCGGCCGGGAGTATCCGGTCCTGTTCCTCCTCGGGATTCCGCTCGCGGTCCTGTTGACGGGGCCCGGCGAGGAACTCCTGTTCCGGGGTGTCCTCCAGTCGCGGCTCAGAGAGACGTTCCCGACGACGGTCGCGGTGGTGCTGACCGGGCTCGTCTTCGGGGCGGTCCACCTGCCCGTCTACATGGGTTCCGAACCCAGCGCAGTCGTCGTCAGCCTCGGGACGGTGACGACGCTCGGGCTGTACTTCGGGGTCCTCTACGAGTGCAGCGGGACGCTGCTCGTCCCCGCGCTGATCCACGGCTGCTTCAACGCGACCGTCTATCTCACGAACTATCTGACCTACGCGTGACCGATCCGTCGGCGGGCCGGGAGACGCCTGCCCGCGCCGCCGATCGATCAGGTCGCGTCATCCCGGCGCTCGCCGCCGCGATCGTCCCGTGATGTCTCATCAGTACCCCGACGCTCGTCTGCTGCTTGGTCGCCGGCCTCGAGATCCGGTTCACCGTTCTCGAGCCCCCACGACGCGTCGCCGCGGCGGTCGGCTTTTCCAGCCGATCGAGTCCCGGTCACGGCCGGGATCGGGTCCGTGTCCCCGCCGCCGTCGGTGGGGTCGCTCGAGACATGTCGGTCCGACCGATCCCGTTCCGACGGCGCTGCTGACCGAGCCGCCGTCCGGCGATCGGTGCGACCGTCGGCCGACGCCCCGAGCAACGGCTCGCCGCGCCACGCTTCGGTCCCGTGATTGACGATCGCACCGCTGCCGACGCTCGCCACTGCGATCGTCGCGATCGTGCCGGCGATCGGGACGAGCTGGCTGCCGCCGACCGCGAGGAGTCCGAGCCCGAGCGACTGCCACGCTGACGGCGCTCCCGATCCGAGCCGGTTGCCGAGCCGATCGCCGACGGCGACGGTGCCGACGCAGCCGCCGCCGATCAGCAACACGACACACGCGAGCAGTCCCGGCGTGGCCACGATCAGGCCGACCGCGATCAGCCCCGAGTGCTCGAGCGACGTGCCGACGAACAGCGGCAGTCCGGAACAGACGAGCACGCCGAAGAGGGCGACGAACCCGACGGCGAACGTCGTATCCGGCTCGGTAACGAGATCGTCACGAAATCCGCGCATCGCTCTCGGCGCGCCGAGCAACAGGACGGTCGCGGCGACGGCGGTAATCGCCATCCAGGCGAGCGTCACCGACGCCGCTTGCGAGAGCGGCGCGGTGGCTGTACGTCCCGGCACGGGGAGTGCGGCAACAGTGGGAACCACGGTTCGTCTCGAGACAGACGGGAAACCGGTAAAAAAGTGCGGTCGACCGGCCGGGAACCGTACGGGGACGGACGGCTGTTCGACGGTATCGTCAGCGCGGCGGAAACGGATACGAGCCGGAGCGAGTATTAGCTTTGACTGCCGGGCGGGGACCGGTCCTCGAGCAGTTCGGTCACTGTCGCCTCGAGCGCCCGCGCCGCTTTGCGGACGGCATCGACGCGTACGTACTCGCGCGGGGCGTGTGCGACGGCTCCCTCGTCGTCGGCGAGAACGCCGGGTCCGAAGACGACCGTCGGGGCCGCGGACGCGAAGTAGGAGGCCTCCGTCGCCGCGGTGAACGGACGCACCGCGCCGCCGGAGGCATCCGCGAGGATGTCGACGACTGCCGCGTCGGGGTCGGTCTCCCACGCCTCGAGAAACGGCGTCGGCCGGTCGGTAAACCGGAACGCGAGGGCTACGTCGTCGGGGACGGCGGCCCGCAGGTGGGCGGTCAGCGACGCGTGGAAGTCGTCGGCCGTCTCCGGCGGCACGCTCCGGCGGTCGACCGTCAGCGCACAGTCGGCGGGCACCTGATTGGTCGCCTCGCCGCCCTCGACGACGGTCGGCGTCAGCGTCGCCGCGCCGAGTTGCGGGTGGGTCGGCGGCGCGTCCGCGCGCTCGCCGAACGTCCGGATCGCCTCGAGTACCGGCTCGAGCGCGGCGACCGCGTTGCTTCCGGTGTCGGGTTCGGCGGCGTGGGCGTTGGCACCGGAGAGCTGAATCGTGCCCTGAAACCGTCCCTTCGCGGCCGTACAGACGTCGAGATCGGTGGGCTCGCCGACGATCACCGCGTCGGCGTCCCGCGTGGGCGGCTGCTCGCTCGAGACGATCGCGTGGGCCCCCGTCGACAGGACCTCCTCGTCGGGCGTGACCGCGAGCGTGACGCGGCCGTCGGTCGGGTCGACCGCGAAGAACGCCGAGAGCAGCGCTGCGAGGGGTCCCTTCGCGTCACAGGAGCCGCGGCCGCGAACGACCGGGGCACCGTCGGCTTCCGGAGCGTCCGCGTCGCGGTCGAAGGGAACGTGTGGCGAGACCGTATCGATGTGGGTATTCAAAACGACGTGGGTCTCGGCGTCCTCGATCGCTCGGCCGCGGTTCGCCAGCACGTTCCCGGCGTCGTCGACGTGGGGCTCGATCCCCTGGTTGGCGAGCGTCTCGCAGAGGAACTCCCGCATCGGGTCGACATTCTCGTGGGAGGGGTGCTGGACGGCGGTCTCGAGGAAATCGATCGGGTCGAACGCGTCGGCGTTCCCGGCATCGACGGCTGCATCGGCGTCCGTCACGGCTCGACCGGGGATTCGACGGCCACTTCGCCGTCGAACTCGTGTTCGACGGGGCCGGCGAGCGTCGGCCGCCCGCGGTCGTTGAAGCTCACCCGAAGGTCGCCGCCCGGCGGGCTGACGGCGACCGGATCGGCGTCGGTGAGACCGAGGCGACGCGCCGCGACGGCGATGGCGACCGCACCGGTGCCACAGGAGTCGGTCTCGCCCTCGACGCCGCGCTCGTAGGTTCGCTGGCGGAACCCGCCCGAGCCGTCCGGGCTGGCCACGCAGACGTTCGTCCCCTTCGGGAAGACATCGGCGTAGCGAACCGGCGGCGCGACCGCCTCGAGATCGACGTCGTCGACGTCGTCGACGAAGCTCACCGCGTGGGGGACGCCGGTGTTGACGACCGAGACCTCGAGCCCTTCGATCTCCTCCCGGAGGACCGGTTCGTCGGCGTTGACCGGAACCTCGTCGGGAACGAACGTGAGTTCGGTCATCTCGACGACGACGGTCTCGCCGTCGCGTTCGGCGCGCAGCGTTCCCGCCTGGGTATCGATCATCACGCTCTCGGAGCCCGTCCGATCCATCGCCCACTCGGCGGCACAGCGAGCGCCGTTGCCGCACATGGGTGCCGTCGCGCCGTCGGGCTGGACCAGCGTCATCACGACGCGTGGCGGGTTGAACTGCTCCTCGAGTGCGAGAAAGAGGATGCCGTCGGCACCGACGCCGTCGGTCCGGTCGCACTCGCGTTCGGCGAGCGCGCCCCGATCGGGGACGTGTTCGTCCGCGTGGATAATTAGAAAGTCGTTGCCGGTGCCGTGGTACTTCTGGAATGGGATACTCATCGTGCTATCGATCGCGTTCGTTGTCGGTGTCGGTCGCTCGGTCGTGGTCGGTCTTTCGGTCCGCGCTCGAGGAGCGGAGTGCCTCGCGCTCCGGCCGCGTCACGTCGGCGATCGTCTCGCGGCGGCGCGCGAGTCGCACGTCGCCGTCGTCGAGGACGACCGATGCGGGTCGGGGTCGGGTGTTGTACTGGGACGCCATCTCGTAGCCGTAGGCCCCCGCGTTGCCGATCGCGAGGAGATCCCCGCGTTCGCTTCCCGGGAGTTCACGGTCGGTACAGAAAACGTCGCCGCTCTCGCAGATGGGGCCGGCGACGGTCTGGGGGCTCCGTTCGCGGGAGGAGCCACGCTCGCTCGTGTCGGCAGTCAGGTTCCGAATCTGGTGGTACGCGTCGTACATCGCCGGTCGGAGCAGCGTCGTCAGCCCCGCATCGACGCCGACGACGGTCGTCTCGCGGGCCTCCTTGACCGTGTTCACCGTGGTGAGGAGCACGCCCGCGTCCGCGACGAAGTAGCGGCCGGGTTCGATCGTCAACGCCGCGTCGAGCTCGCCGAGCGCGTCCCGCGTCGCGTCCGTGACGCGCTCGAGGTCCAGCGGGGCCTCGTCCTCGCGATAGGGCACGCCGAAGCCGCCGCCGATGTCGACGAACTCGAGGTCGCCGACGGCCCCCGCAGCGTCTCGAGCGAGATCACCCATCCGCGCGACGAACTCCCGGTGGGCATCGAGCTGGTCGCTCGAGACGCCCGAGCCGACGTGAGCGTGGATGCCGACGACGTCGAAGCCGCGGGCGGCGGCATCCGCGAGCACGTCGACCGCACGCTCCGCGGGGACGCCGAACTTCGCCGCGGCACCCGTCCGGACCTTTTCGTGGTGGCCGGCACCGATCCCCGGATTCACGCGGAGGCAGAGCCGACCGTCGTAGCCCCGATCTGCGAGGCGATCGATCGTGTCCTCGGAGCCGGCGGTGACTGTCAGGTCGGGGTGGTCCGCCCAGGCGTCGACGATCCAGTCGAGGTCGCCCGCGGGCGGGTTAACCGCCGTATAATGAATCTCGGAGCCGAGTGCACCCGCCGCGAGCGCCCGCTGTACTTCGCCGGCGGAGGCACACTCGAGGCCAGCGCCCGCTTCGTGCAGCGTCGACAGCACCTCACCCAGCGCGTTCGCCTTCACCGCGTAGAGAACGTCGGCGTCGGGAAAGGCGGCCTCGAGCCGTCGGTAGTTCCGGCGGACGCGCTCGAGGTCGAGCGCGTACAGCGGCGTGCCGTAGTCGTCGACGAGCGCCAGTAGTTCGGCCGCGTCCCAGTCGGAGAGGCGGCGAACGGGCGGCGAATCCGCAACGTCAGTCATTGTCAAGTCCACGTGACCGTGAGAATTCAAGGTTTGGATTCCGGACTCCCGTCTCACTCCGCCGTTCGAATACCGGATCGATATTATCCATCTTCCGGAAGTTGGATAATAAATACTAACCCGTTGCTCGCGAGACGTTCGCCCGATGCCTTTCACGATCCGTCGCGATGTCGTTCTCGCCATCCTCGCGCTCGGATTGCTCGCTGCGTCCCTGTGGGTACTGCCGTTGCACGTGGACGAACCGACCTATCGGTACGAGCGGACGGCGGTGACGGCCGGCAACGGTAGCATCGACTACGCCGATGCCGACGCCGTCTCGCACGAAACACCGCTTCGCGACGAAATTGCCTGTACGGACGGGATACCGTGGGACAGTCGAGCGTGTGCGTTCGAGCGATTACTGCTCGAGAATCGGACCGTCCCGACGGATATCCAATACGGCAGTGCCGGTCGTGTATGGCCGCCGGTTGACGACCGCTACCAGTACGTCCTCCTCAACGAGACCGTCTACGAGACGATATACATCGCGAACGAGTCGGCCCGACAGAACGACGGCTACCGCATCGATCTGGCGCTCGAGCGGACGACGCTCGAGCAGGTGCTACGTGACGTGAGTATCCCCGTGACGGCCGATGAGGTCTCACCGACCATCGCCGAAGCCGCGCGAAGCGGAGCCGCCGACTCTCATCGCAAGGTCGAGACTCCTGACACACCGATCCGACTCGAGGACGAGAGCTTCCAGTACGTCACGCTGGCCGAGCGGAGCGCCCCGTCTCTTCCGGCGCGCGGCCTCGATTTCCTGTTGACGTATCTCGCGCCGTTGCTCGGGCTTTCACTGCTCGGTCATCTCTCTCGGCGCGTCGAGGTGACCTACGTCGGGAACGAGCGCCGCTGAATCGACGTGAAGGCGAGTCTCCCGAAGGAAATCGGCAGCGAACGAGGTTACTCCCGCAGCGCGTCCTCGCGTTCGGTCGCCTCGAGCGTCTCCGTTTCGAGATCCGTCGCGACGACGGCGGGCTTGTACGCGCCACCCTCGAAGAGGTCGTGGTCGCTGATCGAGGACTCGACGAACCGAGTGAACGCGCGGCGGTCGGCGGGCAGTTCGCCGTAGATGACCGCCTCCTCGACGAGGTCGTAGACGGGGATTCGCGGCGTCAGCAGCGTGTTCTCGCCGACGACGCTGTTTTCGCCGACGACGAAGCCGCTCGTCACTCGGCAGCCCGCACCCAGCGACACGTTGTCCTCGACGATGACCGGCGCGTTCTCGACCGGCTCGAGGACGCCGCCGATGAGCGTGTTCGCGCCGAGTTTGACGTTGTCACCGATCTGGGCGCAGGAACCGACCGTATCGCAGGAGTCGACGAGGGTCCCGTCACCGACGCGAGCGCCGATGTTGACGAAGGCGGGACTCATCAGGATGCAGTCCGAGCCGATGTTCGCGCCGCGGCGAACGACGGTACCGTCCGGCGTGTTGCGGCTCCCACGATTGCCGTAGTCGCTCGCGTCCGCCAGCGGCAGCACGTCGTTGTACGTCGTACCGCCGTGTTCGTACTGGCCGATCGAGCGGAGGCCGAAGGTGAGCAGGATGCCCTGTTTGACCCACTCGTTTGCCTCCCACTCGTCGCCCCGTTTCTCGGCGGCGCGGACCTCGCCGGCCTCGAGGGCGTCGAGGAAGGCCTCGAGCGTCGCGGACGCGTCGTCGCCGGCGTTCTCGGCGCTGATGTCGCCGTTTTGCTTGCGCTCCCACAGCTCGCCGATTTCGGTCTCGAGTGCGCTCATTCGCTGATCACGTCTGCGAAGTCGTACCACCCTGCCTTCTGTCCGGCGATCCAGACCGCCGCGTCGACCGCGCCCGCGGCAAAGACGCCGCGATCCTCGGCGCGGTGTGTCAGCCGTACCTCCTCGTGGTTGCCCGCGAGGACGATCTCGTGTTCGCCCGTGATATCGCCCGCCCGCAGCGCGTGGACGCCGATCTCGCCCGACTCTCGCGGAGCGTCGCCCTCGCGGCCATGCGTGCGGCCGTCGAAGTCGCCGTTTGCCTCGATCTCATCGAGCAGCCGGTTGGCGGTGCCGCTCGGCGCATCGCGCTTTCCGTTGTGGTGGGTCTCGACGAGTTCCACGTCGTAGCCCTGCAGGTTCCGGACGGCCTCGCCGACGACGTTGACAAGCGCCTGAACCCCGCGGGCGAAGTTTGGCGCGTGGAGGACGGCGGTGTCCTCGCTGGCCGCCTCGAGCGCCTCGTACCCCTCGTCGTCGAACCCGGTCGTCCCGGTGACGAACGCGACGCCGGCGTCGGCACAGGTCGCGACGTAGTCGGCGGCCGACGCCGGCTCGGTGAAGTCGATCACGGCGGTCGGCTCCCGATCGGCGACCAGCGATTCGAACTCCGCTGCGGGCTCGATCTCGACGCCGTCGACGATCGCCCCGGCGGGCTCCCGGTTGACGGCACAGACGACCTCGCAGTCCTCGCGGCCCGTCGCCGCGGCGATCACTTCCCGGCCCATGCGGCCGGTCGCGCCGGTGACGCCGATCCGCGTCGTCATCGCTCGCCCTCCGTGTCGGCGACCGCCGCCGAGTCGCGCTCGAGATCGGACAGCACTGCCTCGAGATCCTCGCGGTACTCCGCTGCCAGTCGGGTGAGCGGCGACCGCATGCGAGCGGGACCGTAGCCGCGGATTCGCATGGCCTCCTTGACCGGGATCGGGTTGGTCTCGACGAAGAGCCCGCGGAACAGCGGCCCGAGTTCGTGGTGGATTGCTCGAGCGCGGGCGTAGTCGCCGTCGAGCGCCGCACCGACCATCGCACACGTGCGCTCGGGTTCGATGTTCGCCGCGACGCTGATCGTCCCGGTTCCGCCGACGGAGATCGTCGGGAGGGTGAGCGCGTCGTCGCCCGAGAGGACGGCGAACGCCTCGTCGACCGTTCGCTCGGCGATCTCGCCGATCTGGCCCAGATCGCCGCTGGCGGCCTTGAACCCCGCGATGTTGTCGTGGCTTGCGAGTTCGACGGCGGTATCGGGCTCGATGTTCCGGCCCGTCCGCGAGGGCACGTTGTAGACGATCTGTGGCAGGTCGACGGCGTCCGCGACCGTTCGGTAATGCTCGAGCAGCCCGCGTTGCTCGGGCTTGTTGTAATACGGCGAGATGAGCAATAGGCCGTCGGCACCCGCGTCGGCGGCGCGTTCGGAGAGTTCGAGCGCCTCGCGCGTGTTGTTCGATCCCGTCCCGGCGATGACAGGGACATCGTCGACGGCCTCGATGACCGCCTCGACGACCTGTACGTGTTCGTCGTGGGTCAGGGTCGCCGACTCGCCCGTCGAGCCGACGGGGACGAGTCCGTCGACGCCCGCGGCCTCGAGGCGCTGGGCGTCCGCTTGCAGTGTTTCGAAGTCGATCCGTTCGTCATCGTCGAAGGGCGTGCACATCGCCGGGAAGACGCCCGAAAGGTCGATAGCTGAACTCATGTGTCGTGTGGTCTCTTGGGTCGCGTAGCCAGCACGATCGGCGGTGTATCGGTTCCGATCGGCGGGTAGTTACTGGAATCGATCGTGCGCGGTCGAATCGTCCCCGAAACGGGTTGCCAGCCCGCAACGAGCACACCTACGCACGTTTACGTTTGAGAAACCGAGGGCGGACGCCACTCACGACGGAACCGGCGATCGGGTGAGCGGCGAGACGCATGTACGGTGGACTGGCCTATTCCGACTTATTAGTTGTGTCTTTGCCTCCCGATCGTGTGGGAGAGCTTACAGCCCGGGTCCGCGTCATTTATCCCGAGTCGTTACTTATAGTCGTCTATGACGGATTTCGGATTGAAAGTGCGAATGGCGGTCGTCGGCTCGATCCTGTTCGCGTTCTACATGCTCGTCGGCGCTTTCGGCCTGGCGATGTTCGGCTTCGGCGCGTGGCCCTTCGTTCTCCTGGGACTGCTCGTGTTGCCGGTTATCCAGTACAAGATCGGGACCTGGTCCGCGACCAGACGGGCCGAGCCGATGCCCGAGGACGGCCAGTATCAGGATATCCATCGGACAGTCGACTCGCTCTGTCGGGATATGGGCATTAAAAAGCCCAAACTGATGGTCATGGATATGGGCGTCCCCAACGCCTTCGCGACCGGTCGCAAGGGCAACGGCGTCGTCGTCGTCTCGACGGAACTCATCCGCCTCCTCCAGCGCGACGAACTCGAGGGCGTGATCGCCCACGAACTCGCCCACATCAAAAACCGCGACGTCGTCGCCATGGTGTTGGGCAGTTCCATCGCCATGATGGTCGGCTGGGTCGCCTACATGGTCTACATGATGGGCGGCGAGCGCAACATCGGGAGTTTCATCGTCGGAATGGTCATCTCGAACATCGCCCAGATGCTCGTGATGGTCTTCGTGTTGGCCATCTCGCGGTACCGCGAGTACGTCGCCGACGAGGACGCACGCCAGTACATCGGGAGCGGCGACCCGCTGGCCCGCGCCCTCGAGAAGATCTCACAGGGAGCGCAGGGTCGCGAATCACAGGTCGACGACAGCGTAAGCGCGCTGTGTATCTTCAATTCGGAGAACGGACTTCTACAGACGCTGTTCGCGACGCACCCGCCGACCGAAAAGCGCATCCAGAAACTCCGAAGCTAAGCGCCGCCCCCAGGGGTCGGGTCTCGGAAGATCGAACGCCGCGATTTTTTATGGCCGCCCGCGACATGCTAGTATATGACTGAAATTCATCCCGGTCAGCGCGTCGCCGTCCTCGTCGATGCGCAGAACCTCTATCACACCGCACAAAGCCTCCACAGCCGGAACATCGACTACTCCGCGCTGCTCGAGAAGGCCGTTCAAGATCGGCAACTCACGCGCGCGATCGCCTACGTCATCCGTGCCGACTCGCCGGAGGAAGAGAGCTTCTTCGAGGCGCTGATCGATATCGGTTTCGAGCCGAAGATCAAGGCCATCAAGACCTTCGCGGACGGCTCCAAGAAGGCCGATTGGGACGTCGGAATGAGCCTGGACGCGGTCACGCTCGCGAATCACGTGGACACGATCGTCCTCTGTACGGGCGACGGCGACTTCTCGCGGCTGTGTTCACACCTGCGCCACGAGGGCGTCCGCGTGGAAGTCATGGCCTTCGAATCCTCGACGGCCGAGGAGCTCATCGAGGCCTCCGATTCGTTCCTCGACCTCGGCGACCGCCACGAGACGTTCCTGCTCTGAGATCGGTGCGGCTACCGACCCGCGTCTCGAGCGGTGGACGCCGAGTCACTGGGTACTCGAATTCGGTGGCCGGCGCTGCCAGAGGCCGATCACCAGTGCGTACGCCGTGACGAGCAGGGTCGCGCCCGTCAAGAGATAGACGAACGGCCCCGTGACGAGCGTAGCGGGGCCGGCGAGCGTCAGGGAACCGATGACGAACAGGGTGGCCCCGAGCCCGATTTGCGTGACGTCCATACGATAGCGGACGTACCGTATCGGTTAGTATAAGCGTCACCATTCTCTTCCGGTTGGGAGGTCGTTGTTCGGCGGGACGGCCGGGCGGGAGTGTCGTCCGTGGGCACCGACGAGACCCCACCGCGGGGACGCCGAGAGCGACCCGCGCAGTCAGGTCGAAGGGCTTTCGACCCGCCGCCTCGAAGCCCGGTCAATGAGCGAGTCAACAGACGGGAGCGCGGGACTGCCCCAGCTCCGAACGATCGCGGACTACCAGTTCGGAGCGGGCGCGGGCACAGCACTGTTCCCGCCCGCCGAATCGCTGACGGTCAAACGGACGTCGTCGGGCCGACCACAGCAGATTCACGCCGACGACGGCCGGATCGTCTCCTTCGGCATCGACGGCCGGTTCACGCTGGGACTCGAGGGCGGTCGCCGGCTCGCCGACGCGCTCGCCGAACCCGCCTACCGCGTCGTCGTCGACGACGAGAGCGAGCCCTTCGTCCGCGAGGAAAAGAACGTGTTCACGAAGTTCGTCCTCGCGGTCGGCGACGAGATCCGGCCGGGCGACGAGGTACTGGTCGTCCACGAGCGCGGCGAGTTGCTCGCGGTCGGGACGGCACGGCTCGACGCCGGCGCGATTCGGGACTTCGAGACGGGGATGGCGGTCAACGTGCGCGAGGGCGCACCCGCCGAGACGTAAACGGGCGGTCGCCGGCCCGCTACAGCTGACACTCCCGGCCGATCTCACGCTCGTACCGCGTCTTGATCGCCTCGAACAGCCGTTCGCCGATCGGCGTTCGAAGTCGGGGCGCGGCCGTCGCGAAGAACTCGTCGAGGTTCTCGTACTCGTCGAACGCCTCGTTGCGATCGGTCTCGTCGTACCGTTCCTCGCGCTCGTATTTGAGTGCCTGCAGACAGTTGTCGATCAGGTCCATGTCCTTGACGAACCGCGCCGTCGGGGTCTCACGGGCCTCGTACGCCTGCCAGAGCGACCGGAACTCGTCGTCGCGGTCGAACGGCTCGAGCAGATCCGTGATCGCGTCCCGCTCGCGGGCGACTTTCTCCTCGGCGTCGACCCGCTGGTTGCCGTCTTCGGCGCGCGTCGCAACGTCGCCCGTCCGCGCTTCCCCGAGATCGTGGACCAGCGCCATCGATACCGCGCGGTCCCGGTCCACATTGTCGGCACGGTCGGCGTAGCACAGACACAGCGTCGCCACGCCCCACGTGTGGGCTGCAACCGACTCCGGGGATTCGATCCCGCGGAGGATCCATCCGGTCCGGCGCTCGTCTTTCAATTCGAGGGCCTCGAGAAGGGCGTCGAGTTCGTCGGCCATTACGCTCACCCACGCGCCGGCGGGGATTGAAAACGTCGATCGGCGGTCCGGGAGTTTGAATGGACTATTAGGGGCGCGGGAGTGTGTATCAATCACGAATGCCACAGAAACCAGATCTGAGCGGACAGGCCGCGTTTATAACGGGTACCACGCGCGGAATCGGAAAGCAACTCGCGCTCGCGCTCGCCGAACGCGGCTGTGACATCGTTTCGACGGGGAAGACCGTCGACGACTCGGACTCGGACCTTGAAGGAACGATCCACAAGACCGCCGAGGAGTGCGCCGAGACGGGCGTCGAGACGCACGCGATCCAGTTGGACGTGCGCGACGAGGACGCCATCGAGGCGGCCGTCGAGGAAGCGATCGACGAGATGGGCGAGATCAATATCGTCATCAACAACGCCTCGGCCATCCAGATGGGAGCGGTCGAGGACCTACCGGCGAGTCGCTACGACCTCCTGAACGAGGTCAACGTGCGCGGCACCTATCTCGTCTCGCGGGCGTTCATCGACCACCTCAAGGGCGTCGAGGAAGACGCCTGGATCCTGACGAACGCGCCGCCGGTCGAACTCGACCGCGCCCCGGGATCGGCCGCCTACTCCTGGTCGAAGATGGGGATGTCGTTCGTGACGCTGTCGATGGCACAGGAACTGGCCGACGACGAGATCGGCTGTAACACCTTCTGGCCGGTCACCGCGATCGACACGCGCGCGACCCGGTACTTCGAGATGGGGACCGAAGACGACTGGCGCACGCCCGACATCGTCTCGGATACGGTCCTCGAGATTCTGGCCCGCGACCCAGCCGAGTTCACCGGGAACCGCGTCTACGACGAGGACTTCCTCCGCGAGGCCGGTGTCGAGGACTTCGCCGAGTACAACCTCACCGAAGGCGATCCCGAACCGACGTCGGCACAGTTGTTCGATCCGGACTACTCGCGGCCGGACGACGCCTGAGACGGGCTGCTGTACGATCGGCGGCGCGACCTCGAGTCGTCCTGCGGTCGCCGACACTGACGGCCGGGAGCCCGTCCCCACTCTCGGGCGAACGACAAACTAAAAGGTCACCCGTGGCCACGTGTCGAGTATGTTTGGAGGAGGCGGCGGCGGACTCAACCCGCGCAAGATGGAACAGATGATGGAACAGATGGGCATCGATGTCGAGGACATCGACGCCGAGGAAGTCATTATCCGGACCGACGAGTACGACCTCGTCTTCGACGACGCCGAAGTCACGAAGATGGACGCCCGCGGCCAGGAGACCTACCAGGTCATCGGCTCGCCCGCGGAAGTCGAGGCCGGCTCGGCCGGCGGCAGCGCCGGCGGTGCGGACGACTCCGACGCCGGTTCGTCGATCCCCGACGATGATATCGACCTCGTCGCGACGCGTGCCGGCGTCAGCGAGGACGAGGCCCGCGCGGCGCTCGAGGACAACGGCGGCGACCTCGCCGCGGCGATCGAGTCCCTCGAGTGACTCGCGTGAGCGGCGACGATATCGAAGACGACAGCGAGGACGCCGGAACCGAGGGCGAGAGCAACCGCGTCCCGGTGCTGCTCGTTCGCGGGGACCGCGAGTATCTCGTCGAACCCGGCGGCGAACAGGGAACCGACCTCGGCGTGCTCGAGGTCCCCACGGACGTGCAGTCGGGCGACACCATCGAAACGCATCTGGGCGACGAGTTTCAGGTGCGCCGGTTGCGCGGCCCGGACCTCTTCCATCACTTCGAGCGGACCGGCGCGCCGATGGTGCCCCGCGACATCGGGCTCGTCATCGGCGAGACCGGCATCGCCGGCGGCGATCGGGTCCTCGACGCCGGTACCGGAACCGGCGTCCTCGCGGCCCTGCTGGCTCGGGCCGGTGCCGAAGTCGTGACCTACGAGCAGGACGCCGAGTTCGCCGACGTGGCCCGCGAGAACATGGCACTCGGCGGCGTGGCCGACGCCGTCGACGTCCGGACCGGCGACGTGACCGACGCCGTCGACGTCCGGACCGGCGACGTGACCGACGAGGTCGACGCCCTCAAGCCGTCGTCGTTCGACGTCATGACCCTTGATACGGCCGACGCGCCCGCGATGGTCGAACATGCCCCGGACCTGCTGGTCGACGGCGGCTTCGTCGCGGTCTACAGTCCCTTCATCGAGTCGACCCGCGAGGTCGCACGGACGGCCCGCGAGGTCGGCCTCGCAAACGTCACGACCCGCGAGACGATCCAGCGCGAGATGCAGTTCGACGACCGTGGGTCGCGGCCGACGACCGCACCCGTCGGGCATACCGGCTATCTGACGATCGCGCGCAACGAATAGGGCGATCTTCTTTCCTCAAACCTGTCTTCAACTCGCGAGAGCGATGGCCGAGAGCGGGCTCCGAGCAACGCGAGGAGCCCGCGATCCGGGGGAGGGCAGGCCGCCATCCGGTACCGACCGCGAGCGAACGAAGTGAGCGAGCGGGCCGACGACCGACCCGGAGAGCGCGGCGCGAAGCGCCGCGTCGAGGCGAGCGGCCGAAGGCCGCGAGCCAGGGGAGGGAGGAGTGCTTTTCATCGAAGTTTTGCCGAGGGCGCGGCGAAGCCGCGCCCGCAGCGCAAAAGTTCGGTTCTAGTTGTCGTCCTCGCGCCACTTGTGTTCGCACTCGGTACAGATGAAAAAGCGTGTCTCGGACTCGTCGGCCGACCGGATCTGTTGCATGTACCAGTGGGCGCGGTCGTTGCCACATTCGGGACAGATGGCGTCGGTTTCGGGCAACGAAGTCTCGCCGGACGACTCGATGATTTCGCTGGCCTCCTGATCGTCGGTGACGATGTACTGGTCGGCGTCGCCTTTCGGCTCCGTGTAGCCGCAACTGCCACACTCCCAGAGACCGTCCTCGGCTTTCATCATCGAACCGCATTCGTCGCAGAATTCCATCGTTGTCCGGGCTACGGAGGGCGAGCGACTTAAGCCACCCGTTTGGGGCCGCCCCTCGGCCCGCCGCGGTCGCTCGAGCGCTATCCCTCGCCCGCGGAGTGGAAGGGGCCGCCGCGATCGCTCGCGGCAGGCCGTTGTTGCGTTTCGACTCGAGGTCAGCCAGGACGGGTTCGATCCGGCTGAGTTTGACGGCGGGCGTGCGCGAACGGACGCGGGCCCGGGGCCCGCGGCGGGACGCAACGCAAAAGTACCGGATCACCATACGGTTTCACCATGACGCTCTCGGAGGAGGCCCAGGACCGGTTGGCGGACGTGGTGGAGCTACAGCCGACGAAGAATTCCGAACTCCAGGAGCGGTGGGGGATGGAAAGCGGCAGCGAGGTTCACCAGTACCTCGAGGACGAACTCGGCGACTACTACTTCCGGGACGACAACAGCCTGATCCGTGCGACCGCGGCGGCGGCCGACCTGGTCGACGTCGAGCCGGGCATCGAGAGCGATCCCGAGGGCGACGGCGTCCCCTCCAAGATCCGCGTGCCCGAGTTACAGGCGCGGATCGTCGCGGTGATGGCGGGGCCGACGGACCGCACCGAGAGCGTCGTTTCGGTGCTCCACAAGCTCCGGGCGGAGTACGATATCGATCCCGAGGCCGAAGCCGTCCGGTCGGGGCTTCAGAGTCTGCGCCGGAAGGGCGTCGTCGAGGTCGAGTACCGCACCGTCCCCACGTTCCGGCTGGCGGTCGAGCGCGAGGATCTCGAGGTCGCCGTTTCGGACTGATGCCGCCGCCGGGAGCGACGCTATAGTCCCGGCCGCCGTCGCCGCCGGCGGTCCGCGAGGAGTTGCTGTAACCGTTTTCCGGGGCCGCCTTCGATCGGCCAGCCGCGGGTACGCCAGACCGGCGGCTCGGGTTCGAACTCGTCACAGGAGCCGGCACACTCGGCGGCCGTCTGGCACCGGCTCATGGCGGCGCAGTACGGCAGCGCCTGCGTCGCGTCTCGAGCGCGCAACTGGAAGTGGCGACAGTCGGGACGCATCGTGTCGGCGAACGAGCGCCAACCGCGTTCGTAGGCGCGCTCGGCGATCCCGAGCCGTTTGTCGACCTTCCACTCGGGATCGGCGTACTCGAAGCGGGCGGCCGAGTCGTCACGCTCGCCGCCGTCGGGCCGCTCGAGGATTCGAGTCCCCGGCTTGTCGACCGCGAGCGAGCGGGGGTGCCACGCGACCTCGGCGGTCAGGTCGTCGGGCGCGAGCGCGAGGATACCCGCCTCGACCGGCAGGTCCTCGAAAATGGCGGGTTCGACGCGCTCGCCCGTCGTCTCGGTCGCGACCCAGACCTCGTCGGCCAGGCCGACGGCGACATCGTACTCGAGTTGCGAGGCGAGTGTGCGGGCGGCGCTGGCGTCTAAGTCCGGCTTGTTCTCGATCGCGACGATCCGCTCGAGCCAGTCCGGATAGACCCACTTGCGTCTGATTTCGATTCGAGTCCCGTTCTTGCGGGTCTCGAGGATGCCGCGATCGGCGGCGCGGTGGATCGCCTCGCGGACGTACCGCCACGGGTAGCCGGGGTGGGGAAGCGCGTCGCGATAGTAGGTCCACTCCGCCGGAGCGTTTCGGACCACGTGGCGGAGGTCGCCGTCGAGTCGCTCGCGGCCGAAGGCGGCCCGTTGGCGGAGGGCTACGGGGTCACACTCGAGGACGATAGTATCCCAGCGGCGGCGCTTCGTCCCGAGTTGGCGGGCGACGACGATCGCGTAGCTATCGCCGGCGGGGTCCGCCCCTGGCGGCCACTCGCGTTCGGCCCACCGACAGGTTCGGAGTTCGAACCCGAACTCGGCAGTGTGTGGGTCCACGGCGGGGCGTTGGAACGCGAGCGCAAAAACGCTATTCGATCGGCCGGCACCGATCAACGTGAACGCGACGGCAACGGTGCTGCCGGCCGATCGCCGGGTGTGAAACGCGACCTCTCCCTCACGGTGTGTCTACGGCACGGGACCGTCCTGTCGGAACCGACGCTGACGGTCGTCGTGCTCGACTACGCTTCGTCGTCGTCCTCCTCCTCGCGCTCGTCGAGGAAGTCGTGGGCGTCCTCGAGGATCTCCCGGGGACCGTCCTGCGTGACGGTGTTGACCGCCTGTTCGTAATCGCGCCACTGGAGATCTCGGTGTTCGTTTGAGAGTTCCGCGCTGGCCTCGAACGACTTCGCGATGAAGAGATGAACGGTCTTGTGGATCGTCTTGCCGTTCGCCTCGAAGACGTAGTCGTAGTCCTTGCGAAAGCCGTCGAGTAGTCGGAACTGTTCGATACCTGCCTCTTCCGTTACTTCGCGGATCGCCGTCTGCTGTAGTTCTTCATCTCCTTCGACACCGCCCTTGGGAAACTCCCAATCGCCTGGGCGGCTCTTGAGTAGAAGATACTCGCGCCGGCCCCGCGTATCGCGGAAGAGGATCGCGCCTGCGCTCGTAGCTTCGACTGCCATTAAGTGAGCTAATAGGTGCGACGTTAAGAGAATATCGGACTGTTCGTCCAACGAACACTGATTCCGCGCCCGAGTATGAAGTAACTGACAGTATGTCGACCGCGGTCGTGGCCCGGTGGCACGGCGGGAGCCATCTCAGCAAGTTTTTACGCGCCCACCGTGGACGTATGCGACAGTACCAGCCATGACCTTCGTCACCCGTCTCACCCTCCAGAGCGGCGATCGGGCCGCCCTCGATAGTATCGTCGACGACATCAAAGCCAACGCCGAACGGAAGGGGGCCGCGCTGAAAGGCCCGCACTCCCACCCGCCCGAGACGTTCTCGGTGCCCCAGCGCTGTCGGCTCCACGCCGACGACGACCGCCACTTTTCGTCGTGGCAGTACACCGTTTTCACCCGCGAACTCGAGATTCACGGCCACGACAGCCTCGCACGCAATATCGCCTCGCAGAGCTTTCCCGACTCGGTCCACATCGAGGCCGAGGTCGAGCAGATCCACGGCGCGGGCCGCGGGAACTGACTGGGTTTATCAGTACGTGCCAGACCGTCGACAGGGCTTTGTACCGTTCCCGACGAGGGCAGCATATGACCGCAGACGACCTCGTCTCGTTGCGCCGAGCCCTGCACCGGAGACCCGAACCTGCCTGGCGCGAATTCTATACGACTGCACGGATCGTCACCGAACTCGAGTCCCGACTCGGCGACGACCTCGCCGAGCTCCACGTCGGCCCCGAGGCCATCGCGGGCGACCACCGAATGGCGGTCCCCGACGACGCTGAGCTGACCCGCTGGTACGACCGGGCACGGGAGGCAGGCGTCGACGAAGCGATCCTCGAGCGGCTCGCGGGCGGCTACACGGGTGCCGTCGCCGTCCTCGAGCGCGGCGCGGGGCCGACCGTCGGGCTGCGGGTCGACATCGACGGTCTCCCGCAGCGGGAGTCAGACGCGCCGGACCACGCGCCCGTCGCCGACGGCTTTCGGTCCGAACACGAGGGCGCGATGCACGCCTGCGGCCACGACGCCCACGCGACGATCGGGGTCGGCGTGCTCGAGCGCATCGCCGAGAGCGACTTCGCGGGAACGCTCAAAGTCCTCTTCCAGCCCGCCGAGGAGGTCGTCGGCGGCGGCAAGTCGATGGCCGAAAGCGATCACATCCAAGACATCGACGCCTTGCTCGCGGTCCATATCGGGCTCGATCATCCGACCGGCGAGATCGTCGCCGGTATCGACGGCTTTCTGGCTGTCTCACACATCCACGCGGCGTTCGCCGGCGAACCGGCCCACGCGGGCGGACACCCTGAACAGGGTCGCAACGCCGTTCAGGCGATGGCGACGGCCGTCCAGAACCTCTACGGCATTCCCCGGCACAACGACGGCGCGACGCGGGTCAACGTGGGCGTCGTCGAGGGTGGCAGCGCCGCCAACGTCATCCCGGGCGACGCGCGGGTCGTCGCCGAAGTGCGCGGCGAAACGACCGAGCTGATGGAGTACATGAAACGCCGGTCCCGGCGGGTCCTTCGGAGCGCCGCCGAGATGCACGACTGTACGGTCTCGTTCGAGACCGGCGCGGAGGCCCCCAGCGCGACCAGCGACGGGGAACTCGCCTCGATCGTCGCCGACGTGGCGGGCCAGACGGCGGGCGTCGAGCGAGTGCTCGAGCGCGACGAACTCGGCGGCAGCGAGGACGCGACGTTCCTAATGAAGGCAGTGCAGGAAAACGGCGGGACGGCCTGCTACGTCGGCGTCGGAACCGACCACCCGACCGGCCACCACACCGCGACGTTCGACGTCGACGAGGCCAGCATCGGTCACGGGATCGACGTCCTCGCGGGGTCGATCGAGCAAATTAGCCGTCGACGATCCTGATCGACACGGTTCCGACTGATTTCGAGCGGGAGTGGCCGGAAGCGGGTGCCGAGCATCGCGAGGAGTCCGCGCCCCTAGAGCAAACTCTTCCGAGCATCGCGGAAACGAAGTTTCCGCTCAGCGGGGAAGGGCAGGCAGTTGCCCAGTACCCAACCGCGAGTGAGCGAAGCGAACGAGCGGGCCAACGACTGACCCGGAATGAACGAAGTGAATGGAGGGGAAGGAGGAGTGCTTTTGATCGAAAGCATGTGTTTACCCCCATAGAGTTCCTGGCTGAGCCACTGAGACGGCTGAAAACAGCACCCTCTATTTGATTTATATATCTCTCAGTGNCGGCGGTCGAATTTTACGGATTTCTAATTGAATTCCCCGATTTTGAACCTACTGTCCTCCTGCGATTTCTGGGGGTAAACACATACGATCGAAATTTCACCGAGGGACGTCGCGCTGTGTGGCAAAGCCGCCAGCGCGACAGACCGCAGCGTAAAATTTCGGTTCTAGTACTTGGGGTCGGCCCCAGTCGTCTCGTAGACCTTCTCCATCAGTTCGTCGCGGCGGTCCTGCCAGGCCGCCAGTCCCGCGGGGCTGGTCGGATAGTTCTCGTAGTGAGAGAGCAGTTCGTCGGCCCGGCGCTTGGTCTTGTAGAGGTTCCAGATGGTGCCCCAGTGGCCGCGGCTCTTGACCAGCGCCTCGAGTTTGAGCTTGAGTCCGATGTCCGTACTGCCCGAGTACAGCGCCTCGGCGAGCTTGTCGCCGGGCATCGCGGCGAGTAAGCCCATCAGGTCGTCGACGTCGACGGCCGTCGAGAGGATGTTGTAGACGTCCAGCGCGGCGTAGCGTGCGCCGAAGTGCTCCATCACCTTCTCGTTGTACTCCCAGAGGACGTCCTCGCCGTAGTCGTCCGTCTCGAGGGCTTCGATGGCGCGCTCGGCGGCGTACTTGCCGCCGTAGGCGGCCCCGGCGATGCCGCCGCCGGTGGTGGGGTTGACGTGGCCGGCGGCGTCGCCGATGGCCATGTACCCCGGATGGACGGCGGAATCGTACGGTCGTCGGGTCGGCAGCGCCGCGCCGAGTTTATCCTCGACGGTTGCGCCGTCGAACTCGGGGCGGGTCTCGAGGTCGCGTTTGAGGTCGTCGACCAGCTGCATCGGCTCCTCGGTCATCTGGAAGCCCAGGCCGGCGTTGATCTCGGTGTCCGTTCGCGGGAAGTACCAGAGATAGCCCGCGGCGCGCTCGGTCGGCTTGAAGACGAGGGCGTCGTCCCACTCGACCGGCTCCTCGACCTCGACGATTTCCCGGTAGGCCGAACAGAAGTGGCTGTAATCGACGTTGGTGTCGAACGTCGACGCCGAGAAATCGACGTTGTCCTGTAGCACCGACAGCGAGCCGGCGGCGTCGATGACGATGTCGGCCTCGTACGTGATCGGGTCACCCTTCCGGATCGCCTCGACGCCCGTGACGCGACCGTCGTCGTTCTGGACGACGTTTGTAACGACGGTGTCGTATCGGAACTCGACGCCGACATCCTCGGCCCCGTCGATGATCCGTCGGCCGTACTCCCAGCGGTCGATGACGGCGAGTTCGCCGGGAACCGGAATCTCGAGAACGGTGTCCTCCTGGGGAATCTCGAAGCGGCCGTGATCGACGTCCGTGTTGGTAAAGGCCGGCTCGAGTTTCGACTTCGGGATCGCTTCGGGGAAGGAATCGGCACCCTTCAGGGCGTCGCCGCAGGCGATGTGGCCCGCTTCCTGCTCGTCCTTTCGCTCGAGGATGACGACCTCGTACCCCGCTCGTGCGATGGTCGCTGCGGCGTAGCACCCTGCCGTTCCGGCCCCGACGACGACCGCGTCCGGCGACTGAGTCTTCGGCGTCGTGGCGGCCGACTGCTCCTGCGTACTCATATCAACTGTGTGGAGGCCGTGGTAAGAAAACGTTTTATGGTCGGTCCGCGGTAGTGTCGCGTCGACCGCGACGGTACCCGGTTCGGAGCAAGCGCGGCGTTGTGGTGCGGCTGTCTTTTCGCTCATAGCCGTGGCCCACGGGTTCACCAATGCGATACAGATCACATTCGTAATATATGCTAGATTAAATTTATGTGTGGCACCGTTCACTACTCCGATGTAATGCCTGGAAACGACGACGGACGGTCTCGACGAAACGTGCTGAAAACGTCCGCCGCGACGGTCGCTGCGGGTGTCGGTACGGTCGCCGCGGTCGGTACGGCCAGTGCGTCCGATTGGATCGACGTGGGAGATCAAGTGCAGGCCTGGGGTGACTTCGGGTACGCTCCCGGTTGGGAGACCGGCGGCAGAAGCGGTGATTGGACGGAGATCAATCGCTCCTGGGCGGGATACGTTCAGGCGATCGCCGACGACGGCGGAACGGAGGTCTACAAGGTCGACTGGCACAAGCTAGACGACGACTGGTGGATCGCGGAGGATTTCGTTCGGGAAATCTAGCCGCTTCCCGTGGTGGGACGGAGCCAGCCGACGCCGGCGTCCGCCGGCACATAAAACGTTTTAGGGAGGTCAGTCGTACCGAGAGGTATGACAGAGTACACCATCGAGTTCGTCGGGACGGGTGAGACGATCACCTGCTCCGACACGGAAACGATCCTGAGCCGGTGTCTCGAGGAGGGCATCGCCCAGGAGTACTCCTGCCGAGTCGGGATGTGTCTGGCGTGTTCGGCCGAGATCATCGACGGAGAGGTCACCCAGCCCGCCGCCCGCGGGCTGACCGACGAAGAGGCCGAGAACTACGCGCTGACCTGTATGGCGCGGCCACAGTCGGACCTGAAACTCGACCGCGGGAAGTATCCGCCGAGTATCGAGGGCGATCTCGAAGCCACCGGCGCGATCGACGGCGCGGCCGCCGACGACTGAGCTGGTCCGGTCAACTGTATCGGCACACGGACAGGTCGCGGGTGCGCCAGCACTGGCCGGGAAGGGGCCGGCCGCGTCAGTCCGCGACCGCACAATTGTTCGGCCCGAGTTCGAGTTCGAACGCCGTGTCCGCGTCGACGTCCTCGAGTCCCAGGTTCGCTGCGACGATGCGGTCGTAGTTGGATGGCCGCGGCGGGAGTTCGCTCGTCGCGTGAGCGACGAACGCGGCGTCGTCCATCGAGAGCGCGTCGAGTCGATCGCGGAGGGTCCCGAGCCGAGCGGCATACGTCCCGTCATCTCGCGGTTCTGCGGCGTCGCTGTAATGGCCCGGCGCGACCGTCGTCTCGTCGGGGTGCTCGAGGAGACGGGTCCGAAGCGTCTCGTACAACTGCCCGGCGGCAGCGGCCGCGCCGTCGTCGCCGCGTTCCAGATCCGGTCGGCCGACTCCCTCGAGAAACAGCGTGTCGCCGGTAAACAGGATCGGGGAATCGCCGCCCTCGAGTCGAAGCGAGATCGATTCGGTCGTGTGGCCCGGCGTCGCCAGCACGGTCAACGTCACATCGCCGATTCGCAGTTCATCGACGGCATCCTGCCGAGTGTGCGACGCAGGGCTCGCGGAACTGCGTTCCGCGGCGTCTCCGATGGTCATCGCGTCGAACGTGAGGCCCCGCTCCGTCGCGCCGTCGGGGACGACCGCCGTCGCGTCGGTCCGGTCCGCGAGCGCGCGAACGCCGCTGACGTGGTCGGCGTGGACGTGAGTGTCGATCGCGTACGTGAGCGCCGCGTCTCGGTCGGTGGCGTCGGCGTCGTACCGGTCGGCGAACGCCCGTAGCGGGTCGATCACCGCCGCTTCGCCGCCGCTATAGATCGCGTAGGCGAGACAGCCGCTCGAGGGGCGGTCGTACTGCAGGACTCGCGCTGGTGCGTCGACATCGAGTTCGCGGACCCGATACAGGTCGGCCCAGGCGTCCATCCCGCCGGCGAGGTTGGCCGCATCGAGACCCGCGTCCCGGAGGAGGTCGACGGCGTGAGCGCTCGCTTCGCCGTGACCGCAGACCGCGAGGATCGGCTCCTCGAGATCGGTTACGAGATCGGTTACGTCGCCGGTGGCCTGGGCCTGGACGACCTTCATGTGCGGGATCTGGACGGCCTCGATCCCGTCGCCAGTGAGGTGCCAGCGTTCGAACTCGTCGCGGTCACGGACGTCGAGGACGGTCATGGGATCGCCGGACTGCAGCCGTTCGGACAGTTCGTCGGGAGCGATGGAGGGCGTCTCGTCGGCTGCGTCGGCGGCGTCGCTCCGATCGGTCATGCTCGTCGGTACGTGCTCGAGGCGTGTAATGGTCGTGGTCGACTGAACAGTCACTAACGTTCAACACGCTTCGCAATGTCGGTCCGATATGGACGCTACCGACTTCCAGCAATCGATCGAAGCATCGATGGCCGTCGAACTCGACCGCCTCGGCTCGTCGAAACTCCTCGTTGCGCTTACCGACGCCGACCTGACGGAAGACCGGATTCTCAGAACCGCTGCGAGGAGCGAACGAGCCGCGATGGAGACGCTCGAGGCGTGGGCGACCGACGAGACGAACGAGGACGTCCGCCGGCTGTTCGACGAGTACCACGATCAGGAACGCGACCACTACGATCGGATTACGGCCATGCTTGCGGACGACGAGGTCGGCGCGGGGGACGCCGGGCCGATGCACGCGAAGCTTCGCTCGCTCGAGGCAACGACGGCCCGGCTGGGCGGACTCGTCGGGCGAGCGCTGGTCGCCGATCGGACGCACCTTCAGTTGATCAGTTTCTTCGTGAACGAAGGGGATACGAAGCGCACCGACTGCTTCCGGGAACTGCGGGAGGAAACGGCTTCGCAGGGGGACCGAGCGGCTGAACGACTCGGAGACATCAGTACGGACAGCGACGACTGGGACCGGGCGCGGACGGTCGCCGAGGACGTGATCGAGATCGCGTACGGGGCGTACGCCGATTCGCTGGACGATCTCGGCATCGATCCGAAGCCGATCTGTTGAGCGGGGTCCGACGTGTAGCGCAGCGGCGGCTGTCGTGACGCTGCCGCCGGCCGAGAGAAACGAACGCGAACGGAATCTGGGACTCGAATCGCCGACGCGAACGGGCTCGATTATTCGACGAAGTCGATGTCTTCGCCCTGTGCGGGTGTCTGGGGCTGGACGGGGTCCTCGCCGTCCGGCCGACCGTAGATCTGGGGCGACTCGACGCCCGTGACGACGATCATCGTCCGCATGCTGCCCTCGAGGGTCTCGTCGATCGACGTCCCCCAGATGATGCGGGCGTCGGGGTCGATCCGGTCGTAGATCTCCTCGACGACGCCTTCGGCTTCCTCGATGGCCATGTCGTTGCCGCCGGTGACGTTGACCAGCGCGGAACTCGCGCCGGAGATGTCGACATCGAGCAGGGGTGAGCGCAGTGCCGTCTTGACGGAGTCCTCGGCCTTGGCTTCGGAGTCGGCTTCGCCGAGGCCGATCATGGCGACGCCGCCCCGTTCCATGACGGTGCGAACGTCGGCGAAGTCCAGATTGACGAGGCCGGGTTTCGTGATGAGTTCGGTGATACCCTTGACCGAGCGCATCAACACCTCGTCGGAAACTTTGAACGCCTGGCGGACGGGCAGTTTGCCGACCGAATCGAGCAGGCGATCGTTGGGGACCACGATCACGGTGTCGCTTACGTCGCGCAGGCGCTCGAGCCCCGCTTCGGCGTTGGTTCGCCGAACTTCGCCCTCGGCGGTAAACGGCGTCGTGACGATCGAAATCGTGAGCGCGCCGGCCTCGCGGGCGGCCTTGGCGACGACCGGTGCGGAGCCGGTGCCGGTGCCGCCGCCGAGGCCGGCCGTGACGAAGACCATGTCGGAGCCGTCGATGGCGTCGTAGATGTCCTGCTGGCTCTCGAGGGCGGCTTCTTCGCCGACCTGCGGGAGCGAGCCGGCACCGCGGCCGCCGGTCTTCTCCTCGCCCATCAGGATCTTGGTGTCGGCGTCGATTTCGACGAGGTGTTGTACGTCGGTGTTGGCGGCGACGAGTTTCGCCCCGTGGATGCCCTCCTCGTGCATCCGGTTGACCGTGTTACCGCCGGCACCGCCACAGCCGACGACCGTAATGTCGGTCTGGAGGTCCTGAAGGACGTCCTCGAGTTCGTCGTCGGTCATCGTCCCTGTCTGCCGGCCGGCCGACCCGTCGCCGTCGGACGGCTGTCCGTCCCGCGGCGCGGCGTCCTCGGGGACCGCGGCCTCCCCGGTTTCGGCCTCGTCGATCGCGTCGTCGATTAGAGAGTCCATTCTTGGCCCTGTCTAAACAATGGAGCATAATTACCTTTCCCCTACACGTCAGCCAGCCGTCTGACAACGTAATCGGTTCTTACGTGTCCGGTCGAGGAGAACGCCGTATTCGCGGGAGTGAGTCGAGTAATAGCGGCTTACTATTGCCGGTCGAGCCGCTCAGATCGGGAATCGATCCGTCCGCTCGGCCCGAACCCTCTGGGGACTGACTGTTTCCCCGTCGACGGTGACCGGCTCGCCGTCGGCGAGAGTACCGAACTTCGGCCCCTCCGGAACGCCGACCTGACGAGCCAGCGCGGGGTCGAACGCCGTCTCTTCGGCGACGACGGTATCGTCTTCGACCCGCACCGCGTCGTACTTCGCCTCGAGCACGGTGGCCAGTGCCGCAACGATCGTGCGTCGCGGCTCGTGCGCGTCGGCTTCCGTCGCGTCGGTTTCGGGGACCGCCGCCCGCGAGCCGACCCGGCTACCGCCGTTTTCGGTGGTAAACGCCACCGTATGGGCCTCGACGATCGTCCGAACGTGGTCGGGATCGATCCCCTGTGCGGTTCCCAGAAGCGCCGTCGGGAGGTCGATGACGGTAATCGACGCCGCGATCCGGTCGCCAAAGCGGACGCCGTCCTCGACGGCTCCGAGGGCAGCCTCGACCGCGTCGACGAGTTCGAGCGGGCGGTCGTCGACCTCGCGCAGCCAGGTCTCGCCCACGACCCGACAGTCGACGTCCGCGAGGGTTTCTTCGAGAACCGGCCACTCGCCGTCGAGCAGTGCGATCTCGGCGTCGCTGGCCTCGAAGGCACGTTCGATGACGTCGCGATGGGCCGTCGGATGGTCCATCGCCTCGAGCGCCCAGTCGGGGGCGACGTGGCCGACCGCCCAGTCGGTTTCGCGGACGAGTCGCTCGAATCGGGGGGCGTAGTGGTTGCCGCCGAAGCCGACGACCTGCCTTCTCGGAACCGTATCGCGATTCCGACGGCTCGTGAGGGTATCGCTCTCGAGTCGGTCGCAGTGTGGGTTGACGCCGCGGAGGGCGAGGATCGCACGGGCGACGGCGTCGGCACCGGCGGGGTCGTCCCACTGCTCGTCGCCGCTGCCGAGTTCGGCAAAGAGCGACGGACAGCCCACGTCGGTGGGGCCGTGGTGGGTCCCTTCCATGCCGACCTCGTACTCCGCTGGGGCGTACTCGTCGAAGGCCTCGAGCAGGTGAGCGAGGGCGTTCGGGGCGGCCGCAGCAAGCGCGTCGGGCTCGCCGCCGAACTCGGCGGGGCCGAAGTTCCCCGTGAAGTGACCGGTCAGCAGCGGGCCGGTGTCGCCCGAGTGTCGGGAGGCGAAGACGAGCAGCGTCGGGTCGCAGTCGAAGGCATCGGCCGGGCGCTCGAGTTCGATATGCAACCCGTCGAACGAGCGGAGTTCGGCCCGGTCGGTTCGGTAATAGGTGCCGCCGCCCGCGGCGTCCGGCCGGGTGTCATCGGTCCGTTCCGTCCAGTCCGCGCGCTCGCGGAGTCGGTCACAGATGTGCTCCGAGGCGCGGTCGGCGCGACTTTCGACGATCGCGAGCGAGGTCATATCCGTGCTCGGACGGTGGGGCCGTTAACGTCGCCGGTTCGGAGCCGGCCGTAAATGGCCCCGGTGAAGACGACCCGTGCTTTTTCGGATGTGGGTGGTGACCAGACACCATTGTGAGTGGGTGGCAGCAATGAGCGACGATCCGGCCGATCGAACCGATTCGACGACCGGATCGGACCGTGACGCAACGGACGGCAACCGGGTCGACGGGCGAACCGACCGTCACTTCGAGATCCACGAACTCAGTACGCTCGTCGATGACTGTGCGGTGGCACCGTTCGGCCCTGACGGCCGCGTGAACCGGTGGAACGACGGTGCGCGTCGACTCACCGGGTACGACGCGGAGACGATCGTGGGGGCACACTACCGGACGTTCTTTCCGCCGGACGCACGCGAATCCGACCGGCCCGAACGGGTTCTCGAGCGAGCGCGATCGAACGGGACGGCCGAAACCGAGGGGTGGCGTCTCCGGGACGACGGCGACCGCATCCGGGTTCACGAGGTAGTCGCGCCGGTCCGCGAGGACGACGAGATCGGCGTCCCCGTCGACCGGCCGGTCGAGTTGGCGGGGTACGTCTGGCTCGTCCACGACCGCACCGAAGACTACGAGCGCGAACGCACCCTCCGCGAAGAGACGGCATTCGCCGAGAGCGTCTTCGAGGCCCAGCCGGACATCGTCTACGCGTTCGATGCGGACGAGAACCACCTCGAGTGGAACGAGCGGGTGCGGGCGGTGACGGGCTACACCGACGCGGAGTTGGCCGAGATGGAGCCCCTCGAGTTCGTCGCCCCCGAGGACCGGGACCGGATCGCCGGGACGATTCGACGGCTGCTCGAGGTCGACGAGTACGTCACCGCCGAAGCGGACCTCGTTACGAAAGACGGCCGGCGGATTCCCTACGAGTTCAACAGCGCACGGATCACCGACGACGACGGCGCAGTCCTGGGGTTTACCGGTACCGGTCGGGACATCAGCGATCGCAAGGCCCGCGAGCGGGAACTCGAGCGCCTCGAGCGGCTCAACGCGATCGTACGGACGATCGACGAAACCGTGGTCGCGGCCGAGACTCGCGACGAGATCGAGCAGGCGATCGTCGAGGAGTTCGCGGCCGCCGACGCCTACCGGTTCGCGGCCATCGGGCGGACCGAACCCGCCGCGAGTACCGCAGGCTACTCGTGGGAACCGACGGCACGGGCGGGGATCGACACGACCGCGGTCGACGGCGTGCTCCCGTCGTTCGTCGAGCCGCCGGCCGACGCGCCTGGCGTGTCACCGTTCGAGACCCGATCGACACAGCGATACCGGCATCTCCACGAGAGCCCGATCGACGAGTGGCGGGCCGACGCCCGCGAGCGCGGCTACGGATCGGTGGCGGTCGTCCCGATCGTTGCGACCGACCGCGCCTTCGGCGCGCTCGTGGTGGCCGCCGCCGAGCCGTCGGCGTTCGCCGATCGGGAACGAGAGATCCTCCAGGAGTTCGGCGGCACCGTCGGCCACGCGATCAACGCGATGGCTGTCCGGCGACTCCTCTATCTGGACACCGTCGTCGAACTCGAGTTCGAATCGACCGACGCCGGTGACAGCTGTATCGCGCTTTCCCACGGGGCCGGCTGTGATCTCTCGGTCGATCACGTGTTACCGCTGACCGACGAGGTGTTCGTCTACTATCTCACCGTCTCCGATATCGATCCCGACGCGATTCGTGCGGTCGCGCGGGACACCCCCTCGATCACGGAACTTCGACTCATCGACGCCGCCGACGACGAAAGCGACTGGGAAGTCGTCGTTCGCGACGCGACGGTCGCCGGGCTCCTCGGAGAGTACGGCGCACGCCTCCAGTCACAGGTCGTTCACGACGGCATCGCGGAGCTGACAGTTCACGTGAGCCTCGACACGGATCTGCGCGACCTCGTCGGGGCGATCACGTCGACGTACCCCGATACCGAACTCGTCTCGAAGCGAACCATCGAGCGACCGATCCGGACACACGGCGACTTCCGGCGGACCGTCGAATCGATCCTGACCGAGAAACAGCGGCTGGCTCTCGAGGCGGCCTATCACGGCGGCTATTTCGAGTGGCCAACGCGAAACAGCGACGCGAGCGAGATCGCCGATCGGCTCGACATCGCCCGCCAGACGTTCCACCAGCATCTCCGAGTGGCACAGGCGAAGCTCCTCTCGGCGTACTTCGGGGCACGGAACGAGACGACAACTGGGTGATACCAGAGCATGCTGGTACAGTTCTTTCCCCCGATCATCGTCTCCTATCCGCCAATGAGTTCTCCACCGGATGACGAACCGACATCAACTGCGCTGGACGTGCTCGCGGTGCCGCGGCGTCGATACCTCCTCGCCGCGTTGCTCGAGCGCGGGGACACGTCCGCGGTCGGTTCGCCAGTGACGACGGCGGCGATGTCGCTCACCGCGCTCGCGACCGAGGTGGCGACCACCGAACGTGACCGGCCGATCGTTACCGACGAACAGTGTGCACGGACTCGGACCGATCTCGTTCACGCCCACGTCCCCCGACTGGTCGACATCGGCGTCCTGGTTCGGATCGACGACGGGGACGTGCCGACGGTCGCGCTCGCCGATCACCCGCTCCTCGAGGCCGAGTGGGTCCGGACGCTCCTCGACGACCCGACGGGCGAGGCGTTTCCCGCCGCCGAGACGACGCTGAACCGGACGCTCGAGGCCCTTCGGAGGCCGCGCCGTCGAACCGTCTGTGCCGCGCTGGCGGCGCGCCGCGGTGCCGTTCCCCTCCCGACTCTCGCCGCGGCGGTCGTCGCTCGGGAGGGCGGCGACGGGATGCGACTGGTCGACGTCTCCGAGGAGGAGTGGCTGCCCGTCGCGGAGACGCTCACCCACGACCACCTCCCCGCGCTGTCCGACGCCGGACTCGTCGCGTACGACGACGCGGCGGGTCGAGCCGCACTCGTCACGATCGCGCCGCAGTGGGAGAGCGACTGGCTGCTCGAGGGGCCGCTCGCCGACAGCGCCGTTCCCATCGCGGCGGTTCGGGAATCGTCCGGCGGATCGACAGCCGATAACAGCGTCTCGAACGCAGCGACGGGTGAGGCGGCCGTAAACGGGGACCACGAGGGAGACCACGTTCACGCGGAGGGCTGCGAGACGATCACCGGTGCGGGGCCGGTCCACGCTCGCGGGCGCGATATCGCCGCCGGTGCCGACGCGGAACTGGTCGTGACGGTTCCGGACGGCAGTCGACTCGAGCGGGAGTGCCTCGAGCAGTGGCACGCCGCGGCCGAGCGGGGCGTCGACGTCTACGTCGGGTCGCAGTCACCGCGGGTCCGCGATACCGTCCGCTCGATGGTTCCGGATGCTGCCGTCTGCGAGCCACAGTTCGACTGGCTCAACTTCCCGCTCGAGGCGACACAGCACGGACACGTCGTCTTCGCCGACCGCGAACGAGCCCTGGTCGTGACGACCGACGGGGCCGATTCCGACGCGGAATCGCGGGTGAGTGCCCTGGCCGGCGACGGCCGCGAGAACCCGCTTGTCTCGGTCCTCCGTGACCACCTCGGACCGCGTCTCGACAGACTCGCGGCCGCACACGACGACCGCGACGTTCGAGACGGGACGCCGCTGCCGATGTGACTCGGATCGGCTCCCGTCGAGCCGGTCGAACGGGACATCTCAGGGAACGAGAGCGTAGACGAACCCGGCGTAGCCGGCGACGAGGATCGCGCCGTCGATCCGGCTGAGCCGACGACCGTATGCCATCATCCCGACCAGCACGAGCGTAAAGGCGACCATGATCGGGAGTTCGAACCGGAGCGTCGCCGGCTCGATCTCGATCGGCGTGATCAGCGCCACGATGCCGAGAACCGCGAAGATATTGTAGATGTTCGAGCCAACGACGTTGCCGATCGCGAACTCCGTCTCGCCGCGGACGGCCCCGACGACCGACGCCGCCAGCTCCGGCAGCGACGTGCCGAGCGCGAGCACCGTCAGCCCGATGACGAGGTCCGATACCCCAAGCGCCGACAGGAGCCCGGTTCCGCCGGCCACGAGCCACCGGGACCCGACGACGAGCGCGAGCAGCCCGCCAATCACGAGCGCAACGTCCCGCAGCGAGACACCGCCGCCCGCGTCCGGATCGTCCGTCGACGGCATGGGGTCCGCGTTGACGTAGTACAGCAGAAAGGCCGTGAACCCGGCGAGGACGAGCAGGAAAACCGCCCCTTCGAAGCGACCGATCCGGCCGTTCGCGCCCAGCCCGACCAGGAGGATCGCCGCGAGCACCATCGTGGGGACGTGTCGCCGCATGACCCGGTCCGCGATCGGCAGGGGTTTGATCAGCGCGGCGATCCCGAGTACCAGTCCGATGTTCGCGATGTTCGAGCCGACGACCGCACCCAGACCGATGTCAGTCGAGACGTTCAACGCGCCGATCGTCGAGACGAACAGTTCCGGTGCAGTCGTCGCGAACGCGATCACCGTCACGCCGACGGTCGCCGCCCGCAGACCGATTCCGAGCGCCAGTCGGCCCGCACCCGCAACCAGCAACTCCGCACCGCCGTACAGCGCGACGATGCCGGCCGCCAACAGGAGGACGAAAAGCGGGGTTCCGGAGAGCATGGCGTCGGCTACTCAACTCCGGCCTAAAAGCGACGCGAAACGATCCCCGGTCGGGAGGCGATACCCTGCCGAAGCCAGACCGATTATATCCCTGCCGAAACGAGTGAGAGAGCAATGGCTATGGACGTATACGGTCTGCTCGGTAACCCGGTCGGTCACTCCCTATCGCCGCCGATGCACGAGGCGGCCTACGACGAACTCGGACTCGAGGCACGCTACGCGACCTTCGAGCCCGAGGCGGACGACATCGAGGACGCGATCCGCGGGGCCGACGCGCTCGGGATCGCAGGGCTAAACGTGACGATCCCGTTCAAGCAAGCGGCCCTCGAACTCGTCGCGCCCGAAGACCTGGCGACCAGGATCGGCGCGGTCAACACGATCGATTTCTCCGGCTCGGGACCACCGACGGGGTACAACACCGACGCCATCGGCGCGTTGCGCGCGCTTCGCGAGCACGACGTCGCGCTCGAGGGCGAGCAGGCGGTCGTCGTCGGTGCCGGCGGGGCCGGTCGAGCGATCGCCTTCGGCCTCGCCGATGCCGGCGCGACGGTCGCGGTCGCCAATCGAACCGAGTCGACGGCCCACGATCTGGCCGCGGCGGTCCCCCGCGCGACCGGCCACGGGCTCGCGGCCCTCGAGGAACTGCTGGCGGACGCTGACGTGCTGGTCAACGCGACCAGCGTGGGGATGGACGCGGACGCGACGCCGGTGCCCGAGGACGCGCTCCACGAGGGGCTCGCCGTGCTCGACGCGGTCTACAGCCCGCTCGAGACGCGACTGCTTCGGGATGCGGCCGACGCCGGGGCGACGACGATCGACGGCGCGTGGATGCTGCTCTATCAGGGCGTCGAAGCCTTCGAGATCTGGACCGGTCGGGACGCACCGGTCGACGTAATGAACGAAGCGCTGCGCTCGCGACTGTAGCGCCGGCGACTCGGTCGCAACCCTGTCAGTATCAGGCGAATTTAAGTGGTGGAACCGACTACCACGAGATAATGGCAATCCTCCAAAAGCTGAAGTCCCTGTTGGGGTTCGACGAGTCGGACTCGGAGCGCGGAGGCGCTCGAGAGGTCGGGGTAACGGTCGAACGGGAAGGGTCGACGGACGACGGACGAGACACCGATCGAACCGAACCCGCGACCGGCGGCATCACCCCGGAGCCGTCACGAACGGCCGCAAGCGACTCGAGTGCGGCCTCGGCGACGGAGTCCGAGGAGGACATCGAGCCGGCGGAGCCGTCGCCCATCGAGGAGGCCGAGCCCGACGCCGACGCGGAATCGGAACCCGTCGAGACGGACGCGGAACCCGATACCGAACCCGAACGTGAGACGGAGTCGGAACCGGACTCGGAATCAGAGTCGGGCGCTGACGCGACCGACGACGCGGAGACGGCGGAGATGGCGTCCGAGACGGCCGATGACGCCGACGCCGCAGCCGAGGAGACCGCGTCCGATCCGTCGGTCGACGACACGGCCGCTACCACCGAGCCCGACGAGACGACCCAGGAACCGGTCGATGAGATCAAAGGAATCGGCCCGGCCTACGCCGACCGTCTTGCCGGTGCCGGCGTCGACACCGTCGGCGAACTGGCCGACGCGGACGCCGCCGAACTGGCCGACCGGACCGACATCTCCGAAAAACGCATTCAGGGCTGGATCGACCGCGCCGAAGTCAGGTAACGGCCCGCCACCGACCCCGAGTCCACCCGATTCGTCTCACTCTGCGGTACTCGTCATTTTACCGGCACGCCGTCTGCGGTCACGGTTCGTTCCGTCGTTCGGCGTGGGATCGCTACCCCGGAAATCGCAAGAGGATTACTCGCTCGTTTCGTCTCGAGACCCATGAGCGATCCCCATGTCGTGACGACGCCGGACGCGTTTCGCGCCGCCGCTCGCGACCGCGACAGGGACGCGTCGGCGGCGGCCGGTGCGACGACACACACCGGCTGTCGCGTTCCAGTCGAAGTCCGCGTGACAGTTGCCGACCCGTTTCTCGCCTATCGGCGGGCCCGCAACGGACCCGACGGAGCCGTGTTCCTCGAGACGACCGGCGGGCAGCCCGGCTGGGGCTACTTCGGCGTGGACCCCGTCGACCGGCTCACCGTCGGTTCAGACGCGGTTCGGCGACCCGACGACGACGGGTCGCCGACGCTGGCCGCGCTCGAGGGACTGCTGGCGGGCGACTCGATCGCCCGCGGGGACTGCGACGTGCCCTACCCCTGTGGTGCCGTCGGCTGGCTCTCGTACGATATCGCCCGCGAACTCGAGGCGTTGCCCGACTCGGCCGTCGACGACCGCGGACTGCCGCGTCTCGAGGTCGCGGTCTACGACCGACTCGTCGCCTGGGAGGAACCGACCGATGGCGAGGTGACGCTTCGAATTACGGCCTGTCCGCAGGTCGGCACCGACGCCGACCTGGAGGCGGCCTACGAGCGCGGCCGCGAGCGGGCGCTCGAACTCGCGCGAGCCGTCCGCGACGGCGATCCCGAAATCGGCGAGCCGCCGGTCTCGAGCCCGACGGCGACCTTCGAGAGCGAGTGCGGCCGGGCGGCCTTCGCCGAGCGGGTGCGGCGAGTCAAGGAGTCCGTCCGCGACGGCGACACGTTTCAGGCGAACATCTCCCAGCGACTGGTCGCGCCCGCCGCGGTCCACCCGGTCGCCGCCTACGACGCCCTGCGACGGGTCAACCCGGCCCCCTACTCCTGTCTGCTCGAGTTCCGGTCGGCAACGCTGGTGAGCGCGAGCCCCGAACTGCTGCTCGAGCGCGACGGCGACTTCGTCCGCACGGAACCCATCGCCGGCACCCGACCGCGCGGGGAGACGCCCGCCGCCGACGACGCGCTCGAGGCGGACCTGCTCGGCGACGAGAAGGAGCGGGCCGAGCACGCCATGCTGGTCGATCTCGAGCGCAACGATCTCGGGAAAGTCTGTGCGTACGGCTCCGTCGACGTCGCGGAGTACCGACGGATCGACCGTTACTCCGAGGTGATGCATCTGGTCTCGAACGTGACGGGGCGACTGCGCTCGGACGAGTCGCTCGCCGACGCCATCGCGGCGACGTTCCCCGGCGGCACGATCACCGGCGCGCCGAAACCGCGGACGATGGCGCTCATCGACGAACTCGAGGCGACTCGGCGCGGCCCCTACACGGGCAGCGTCGGTATCTTTGGCTTCGACGGCCGCGCCACCCTCAATATCGTCATCCGGACGCTGGTCCGTCACGCCGACGAGTACCACCTGCGGGTCGGTGCGGGGATCGTCCACGACTCCGACCCCGGCAGCGAGTACGACGAGACCCTCGACAAGGCCCGCGCGCTCATCACGGCGGTCGACGACGCGCTCGGCAAGCGGGCCGATCTGGGACTCGAGCCGGCACCCGGAGGTGACCGGCGTGAGTAACGCGGACGGCGACCGCAGCGAGCGGATACTCGTGATCGACAACTACGATTCGTTCGCGTACAACCTCGTCCAGTACGTCGGCGAGGTCGCGGACGAGGTGATCGTTCGGCGAAACGACGAGATCGATCTCGCGGGCGTTCGCGACCTCGAGCCGACCGGGATCATCGTCTCACCCGGACCGGGTACCCCACAGGAAGCGGGCATCTCGATCCCGTTGTTTGCGGAAACCGAGTACCCGATTCTGGGCGTCTGCCTCGGCCATCAGGCGCTGTGTGCGGCCAACGGCGCGCCGGTGGGCCACGCCCCCGAGGTCGTCCACGGGAAGCCGTCGACGATCACTCACGACGGGACGGGACTCTTCGACGGCCTCCCGGAGACGTTTCAGGTCGGCCGCTACCACTCGCTGTCGGTTGAGCGCGCTAGCCTGCCGGCGACGCTCGCGGAGACCGCCCGAACGACCGACGAGCGCGGCGTTTTGATGGCGGTCCGCCACCGCGAGAAACCGCACCTCGGGGTGCAGTTCCATCCCGAGAGCATCCTCACGCGGGCCCAGTCGGACGCGGCGACGGACGCGGCGGACGACGGCCGCGGCGACGACATCTCGCTCGCACTCGGCAAGCGGCTGATCGAGAACTTCCGTCGGGTCGCCGCTCGAGGCGACGCGTGATCGGGCCGCCGGAATCGTCGCTCGAGCGGCCGGATCGGTGCCGGTTACCGATCCGGATCGGTCACCACCACCTCGTCGGAGTCGGGACCGATCACGACGCGGGAGCCCGCGTACTCGAACCGGACAGTGACGTCCGCGTCCGACTCGAGGACGGCGGCCAGCGCCTCGGGATCGATCGCGTCGTANGTCGGGACCGATCACGACGCGGGAGCCCGCGTACTCGAACCGGACAGTGACGTCCGCGTCCGACTCGAGGACGGCGGCCAGCGCCTCGGGATCGATCGCGTCGTACAGCGGTGGCAACGCCGCTCGGTCACAGCCCTTACGGGCCGCGATACGATCGAGAGCCGTTGTGAGTGCTGAATGCATCGTGAGTCTCGGGGAGTTTGACGACGGTCAGTGCGAACGCTGCCTCGCAGTCCGGACACGTTGCCGGGGCGGCAGTCGTCGTTGTGTGGACATCGGTACCGCAGTCGCAGTGGATCGTGACGTTCGAAACCATGTGTAGCTCCNACACAATCCAGCGAGAGACGCAGCGACGGCTACGACTGGGTCGGCGGTACGTCGGCAGGTCTTTATTTCGCCAACGCCAATGGTGGATTGCTCCCGCTACGCGGGGGCCGTGTGTGAGCCGGAGGGCTTGGTTGGTCCTGTGCACTCCGGCTCTTGCGCACTTTCGTGCGCGTCTGTGCGTTACGCAATCTACCCTAAAGAACGTTAGGATGTTAACCTGTTGCCGAGACAGCCGTGCAGTGCGTGCGCCACGCTCGCAAATATTATGCGACTATCCAGTGGTCCGATCTTATACATAGCCCAGAATGGGACCTCGTAATCGGTTTTATTGGTTAGACGGGTGAAATTGACGACGATCGTGAGACTAGTACAGGCAAAGCAGTTGAGAGAGCAGCATCCAAGGCCAGCTACTCTTAGACCTGCCCTTCAAATAGTGACATCTGAGATACTAACCGTACTAGCTGACCGGTTAGCAGAGAATATAATTCAAAATTGTCAGGAGAGATCTTGGTCGCGGTCACTCTGCGTTTGAGTCGTTAGAATTGCTTCCTTCTTGATTCCTGCCATCTTCGTCAACACTTTTATCGCCACTTCCGTCAGCGATTCCCTCCTCAGAGATCATATCCCATGTCGTTTGTTGCTCATCTGGGAGATTATGATTAATATCCTCGAGAACATCATCAACCCGATTCTCACGTACCGTTTGGGTGATTTGCAGCACTTCCGAGATATGATTATGAGAGAACTCGTACGTCAGGCCCTCTACGTGATTACATGCTCCGACTTTTTGCAAATAATAGAGTACTCGGTTAACTCTGTCAGGAGGCACGTTAAACACCGGTGCAAAATGATCTCGAACCTGATTTACACTCACCTGCACTGGATTTTCATATCCCATCGACTGTTCTCCCCAAATCCCGCAGACGGCAACTGCAAGGATCTCTTTCTCCATCTGTTCAGTCAATACGAATTCCTCTTTCGGATTCTCAGGTAGCTCAATCCCTCGATTGAACCGGTTCTGGAGACGACCTGACTTGAATTCGCCGGCCACCCGGCGTAACTTTCCACCGAAGTCCTGAGTGAGAACCGCTGCTTCTTCTTCAAGTCTTTCGAGTTGCTTTTGACAACTTTGCCACTCATTCCGACATTGACCTATCCAATCTTCGTCAATATCGTGATAGACAATGCAACGGTCAATCGTCTGGACTGACCCATCGTACGGTGTTTTCTCACGTACATTCGCATTCTCGAGTTCTTCTTCTACACCGTCGATAGTGAGTTCATTACACCGCTGCATCTGCCTGATGTGTCTATCCTCGATATTATTTCCAGACTTGATCTCGACAAGCAGGCAGGTGTCTCCATCGTATAGCACGAAATCCGGCTCTGAATCGACGCCAGAGTACGTATCGTTGATTTCTCCGAACTTGACCGGCATGCGCCATCCAAGGTCAGCAAGGCAGGGTGATGCACGAGCTGTCATGGCGCTAAAGAATAGATTGTAGGTTTGTTTTTCTCTAAACTGCCGATCTACTTCTGGCGACTCCGACATTTCTATAATGGTGCCGCAACAGGATTCTCGACTTTCTCTTGGGAGTACGTCGAGTCGTATTCGTAAATCTGCTGTACAATGTCTCTGAGACTCATCGCAGTCGCTGGCTCACGGGGATAGATTATAATGTCCGGGGGCTCTACGGCAAGATCAAAAATCTCCTCATGATGAGTATCGTATACTCGTAGCGTATTTTCATCCCGCTGGCCGAATTTATACTGTGGACCGTTCAGAACATTCTCCTTTAGTTCATCAATCAATGAATCATCTGTCTCGTTGTCTCGATCAGGATCCGTGAGTTCGATAGCTGTGAACCCGTCTACCGAAAACCCGTTCTCGAAGCTATTGTGCTTTGGAGCGTGATCAATTTCGAAATTCTCCCTATCCAGTTCTTGGTATTCCTCAGAAACGCTTAACAACGTCTCAACTGCCTTGTCCTGTGACCCATCAACCACCGACTGGAATGATAGACGCCCATCGTTTGTACTTGCCCCCTGAATTGCGGCTTCGGGACTGTTTGTTTGGTCGAACTCGATCCGGGTGGGTTTCGCATTGAAGTATTTCTCTGCTTTCTTGAGGTCGTTCCTACGTCCACCATGGAAGCGAAGTGTTGCGTGTCTGTCCGCGTAAGGCGCATGATATTGAGATGTAAATCCTGAAATATAGGAGTCTTGGATGATATTCTCTTGCGTGAGAGCATCAAGGTACTCGGACGAGAGATACAGTCGTTCAACCTGTGGGAGATATTTGATTAATTTTTCTACCGTCTTTTCTCGCCACTCTTGACGTACAGTTGTGAGAGCCCAAATGTACTCACCCTGCTGAATCCAAACAGAGTCGTCAGTCCTTGATTTCTCGGGCGTGGTAATACTGACGATTGCTGTTTCGTCACCTACGGCTTCTTCTGAGAAGGTGTGCTTCGCTACGTAATTCTGTGCATGTCCACTAATTCGATTATTCTTCGTGATCTGGTTAATATAGTCGTCGAGTGATCCAATCTCGTATCCCTGGTTATCTAAGAGATAAAGGTTGAGATCCGTGGACTTCCCGCTCCGGTGTTCTTTCTCCTCTTGGCCCTCTTTAGAGGTTACTACGTGCTCAATGAGCTCTCGGAGGATTTCTCGCTTACTCATCTGGCAGTACCGGTCGGAGTCAAGATCCATTGTCGTGGTTCAGTGAGTGGTATTTTAGGTTCGGTGCTCTTACATCCGGGGTTTTCTGCCGGTCTATATAATAGATTGTGAAACAGGAACATAGTGATGAGCCGTAGAATGGAAGTAAAACTACCTGCTCCTGTGTTACCTCAACGCTAGCCGATCAACTCAAACAATCAGTGGATTATATAAGCGGCCGACTAACTGATCTCTTGGTACAGGTTGAGGTGTCCGTTCCTTTCATTGCGTCCTCGTTCGATCCACCTCGAGTCCACGCCTCGTCAGGAACAGCGATGCCATCGGGACGATTCTGTGTCGTCATCCCGACGCCGACGCTCCCGCGTGCAACGTCGGTTGCCTCGTGGATCTCCTTCGGCGTGAGCGCCTGCTCGGGCGATGCCGCCAGGTACGAGAGGACCCCTTCCGCGTTCGTCCGTCCGTTCGACCGAAGTTCCGTGGTCGGATCACCTTCGAACCGTTCGATGTTGATTGATATATTCGACCTCTATAAGGAATGTAATAGCTGTAACGCGGCGGCGGCCGTGACGATCCCGGACACTCTCGAGGAGCAGTGGGTTCATACACCTCCGAGTGCCACGACGAGATGACCGCGACTCGAGTGCCCTGCCATGACCGACGACTACATTTACCACGTCGACGGCGATCTCGTCCCCGCCAGCGAGGCGACCGTCAGCGTCGACGACCGGGGCTTTCGCTACGGCGACGCCGCCTTCGAGACGCTGCGAGCCTACGGCGGGACGATCCTCGCGTGGGACGCCCATCTCGAGCGCCTCGAGCGCACCTGCGAGGCGCTCTCGCTCGAGCACGGGCTGTCGGCTGCGGACCTCCGCGGCCGGATCGACGAGACGCTCGCGGCGAACGACCTCGCCGACGCCTACGTTCGGCTCTCGATCACCCGCGGCGTCCAGCCGGGAAAACTCACGCCCCAGCCCGACGTCGAGCCGACGGTCGTAATCTACGTGAAACCGCTGCCGCGGGGCGGACTCGAGGGCGACCCCGTCTGGGACGGCCCGGCGACGGTCGAAACCGTCGCGACGCGACGGGTGCCGGACGCGTCGATCCCCGCCGCCGCCAAGACCCACAACTACCTGAACGGTATTCTCGCGCGCGTCGAACTCGCGGCCGACAGCGACGAGGCGCTGCTGTGCGATCTCGAGGGCCGGATCGCCGAGGGTGCGACGAGCAACCTGTGTTTCGTCCGCGACGACGTGATCCACACACCGACGACCGACGGTCCGGTGTTGCCGGGGATCACCCGCGATATCGTGCTCGAACTGGCTCGCGAGGCCGGGATGCCGGTCCGCGAAGGGCGATACGAGCCGGCCGACGTGCTCGAGGCTGACGAAGCGTTTCTCACGAATCGAACCTGGGAACTACGCCCGATCGCGACGCTCGATGGACGGGCGATCGGCGGCGGTCCCGTGACGGACCGGCTGGCGGGCCTGTACGACGACCGCGTCGAGAACCTGTGCTACGAGTGACGCGCCCTCGATGATATGCGCGACAGCCGAGACTCCCGCCTCGTGTAGCCATAGGATCGGTACATGAGACGGGGGTCCATCGGTGGCGGAAGTCGGAAACGGGGTGCAAGTTAGTCAGACGGTTGCTCGCGGCGGTCGTAACGTTCAGGATGTCCGACCGGTAATCGGCGCGTAATGAATGCAGGACGGATCACGGCGCTTGCGGACGTGCCAGACGACTCGACGTTCCTCTTTCGTGTCGTCGACGACTCGGGCGACGAACGGGAAGCGATTCTCGTCGCCGACGGGACGGCGACGACGGACGGTGACGACCCGAACGCCGACGGAATCGCCTGTTGATTGAACTACTGTCAGCATCTCACGCACATCAAACTCGATAAGGGCTCGGGTGCACCGATGCGAGACGGTGAACTCGTCTGTGCGAACCACGGTGCGTACTTCGCGGCCGACTCCGGACGCTGTACCTTCGGCCCCTGCGAGGGAGCGTACCTCACCGATCTCGAGATCACCGTCTCGGACGGCGATGTCTACCTGACCGACGCGGACTACGAGTTCGTCGGTCCCGGACCGCTCGAGAGCGACGATCTCGACCGAGCGTCGACCTCGAACGTGGAGTTCTAGACCGCGTCCGGGGCGACCAGATCCCGCTCCTGATCGTACTCGAGCAGGCCGGCGTCGACGAGCCGCGGCAGGTGGTCGTGGTAGAGTGAGAGATACACCTCTCTGACCCGCTCGGCCGGGATGTTCGTCACCTTGCGCCCCGTTTCGCGGACGGCGACTTCCTCGGCCGCGTCCGGCAGCGTCAGTTCCTCGCCGTAGGTCCGCATGACGGTAAGCAACAGGCGGCGACGCTGGTCGGCCAGGAGAGCGAATGCGCCGTCGAGCGACTCGGTCGAGGCGTCGACCCCGTCGTGCCCGTCGAGCCAGTCGAGCACTGCCTGTACGGACTCGACGCAGTCACGCTCGGGGTGGGATCTGGAAGTCATATGTGCTCCGTAGGGCTCGAGTCGAACGGCCGCGGCGATGAACACGGACGACGGTCGCCGTCGAACGACCGCGTCGCCGCCGTTCGCTCGAGAGTTCGTATCGGGTTCTCACCTGCACCATAAATATTAGTATCGGATTGGAGACTGAATAATCGAGGGTGCTGACAGTCCGTCGACGATGACCGTCCGGTTCACTCGATGGTAAACGTCGGCTCGCCGACGGACTCGCTCTTACAGTCGGGACATCGCGAGGGGAGGTTCAACAGGTCGTCGTAGTCGTCGAACCCGCAGTCCCGACAGGTCGGCGGCGCGACGAGCAGCCGTTCGTCCGTTCCGTCGACCGACTGGGAGACGTGTTCGACGTGCCGGACCACCGCGTGCGGCGTGAGATCGAACTGGGTCGCGAGTTCGCTCGGCGTCGCCGGCTCGGCACGGAGCGCGTCGGCGAGCTTCTGTCGCGTCGTTTCGTCGGCCTGGCGCATACGTTGGGTCACGCGGGTCTCGTACTTATACTCACGGCAGTACGTCCGTTGGTCCGACAGCTGCGTCGCGATTCGGCGACCGGGCCGGATCGCGATACGAACTCACTGAAAGGGCAAGTAACTTACCGGCACCAAATGAAGTCAGGGTCATGAAGGCCGTCGTCCTTGCAGGCGGGTACGCGACGCGAATGTGGCCAATTACCAAGCATCGGCCCAAGATGTTCCTCCCGATCGGTGAGTCGACTGTCATCGATCGGATCTTTTCGGAACTCGAGGCTGACGACCGGATCGAGGAGGTTTACGTCAGCACGAACGAGCGGTTCGCGCCCGACTTCGAGGCTCATCTCGCCGACAGCGAGTTCGAGAAGCCGCAGCTATCGATCGAAGAGACGACCGAGGAAGACGACAAGTTCGGTGTCGTCGGTGCCCTAGCCCAACTGATCGACCGCGAGAACGTCGACGACGACCTGCTGGTCATCGCTGGCGACAACCTGATCAGCTTCGACATCGACGAGTTCCTCGACGAATTCGAACGACGAGTGGCCCCCACGCTCGCCGCCTACGACGTTGGCTCCCGCGAGAAAGCGACATCTTACGGGCTCGTCGAACTCGAGGGCGACCGCGTCGTCGACTTCCAGGAGAAACCCGACGATCCGAAGAGCACGCTCGTTTCGATCGCCTGCTATGCGTTCCCCCAGGATTCGCTGTCCCTCCTCCCGACCTATCTCGAGGACGGCAACAACCCCGACGAGCCCGGCTGGTTCGTCCAGTGGCTCCAGAACCGCGAAGATACCTACGCCTTCACGTTCGAGGGCGCGTGGTTCGATATCGGCACTCCCGAGAGCTACCTCGACGCCGTCGCCTGGCATCTGGACGGTGACTCGCTGGTCGCCGACTCCGCGACGCTCGAAGACGCCACGATCGGCGAGAACGTCCACGTCATGGACGGCGTAACTCTGGCAGATACCGATCTCGAGCACACGGTCATCTTCCCGGACGCGACGGTACGCAACGGCGACATTCGGCGCTCGATCATCGATCAGGGGACCCACATCGAGGAGCTCGACCTCGCGGGAGCGCTCATCGGTGCCCACACGACGATCACCAACGGCTCGGACCGGTAACTGCTCCTTCGAAGAGCGGCTCGAGCCGGCCGATCTGCTCGGACGTGACTCGCTGGAAGCCGTGACGAACGCCGCGAGAGCCGTTATTCCAGTCGTGCGTTCGTGACCCGCACCCGTCCCCGCGTCCCCGCCCACTCCGTCTCGTACTCGAGGGCGATCCGCCGGTCCATGTGCGGTCCGTCCACGACGAACGTCTCGAACTCGCCGCCCTCGCCCAGAATGTGGACGCCGTACTCCTCGTGGAGGGTCTCGAGTTCGTCGATCGCGTCCCGGTCGAGCGTTCGCCCGAGCCACGACTCGTCGAGGCCGTGGGCCGCGACCTGAATGATTTCGATCTCGAACCCGGCCGCGAGCATCGCGTCGGCCAGGTCACGTGGGGGTTCCTGCCAGAGCGGAGCGAACAGGTCACAGTCGAGGCGATCACACAGCCCTCGAATGCGACTCGTCTGATACTCGCTCTCGACGGCTCCGGCCGTGAGACCGGCGATACCGTCCGCGAGATCGCGATCGAGTTCCGCAAGCGCGGCCTCGAGTGGCTCGAGTTCGGCGTCGCCCTGTGCGCCCGAATCGGTGGCCGCGTCGGCCTCGAAGTCCGCGGGTTCGACATCCAGCAGTTCGATACCGATGCTCTCGGCTGCCAGCGCGGCCAGTTCCGTTTCGGGAACGTGATACATGTACGAGTCGCCCGCGGGGTGGACAGTGACCAGCCGCTCGACCGGCAGCCCCGCCTCGAGAGCGCGGTACAGCGCCCATGCGGAGTCCTTGCCGCCCGAAAAGAGACTCACCCACGCACCGTCTGCGTCGCTCATAGTCGGTGGTCGCTCGGCGCGGGTAAATGAATACCGTGTCAGGGACGGGTCACCGATCTCGATCGCCGCTGCCCGGGTCCGCGTTCGCGTCTCCCCCGTCCGTGAGTTCGGGGTCGCGCCGCTCCGGGATCGCGTCGGTTCCGGCCTCAGATTCGCGGTCGCCGTTCGTGTCCGCCTGCCCGCCGTTGGCGAGTGCCGTCTCCGAACCGCCGTCGCCCCGTTCGGCGGCCTCGTTCGAGCCGCTAAGGGAGGCCGCAACACGCGCCCCGACGAGGCTCACGAGGATCGCGGTGACGACGAACAGGGCGAGTCGTTCGCCCGCGGCCAGCACGAACCGCTTGTTGGAGACGATGCCGAACTCGTTCGCGGGAACGACGACGGGATCGATCACCGCCTGTTGCTCGAGGAAGTACGCCGAGAACCCGCGGACGACCAGGGCGACGGCGAGGACGATAAACGGGAGATTGAGAAAGGAACTCCGGATCGGCTCGTCACCGATCGCCTCGTCGAGCAGTCGGCCGGCGCTGGCGGTCAGCGCGGCCATCGCCAGCCAAGGAATGCTATCGAAGGCGAACCGCGTCGCCGGAATCACCACCCCCGGCGTCTCGCCGAGGTTCGAGACGCTGAGCGCGCCGACGAACAGGCCGACGAACGTCAGTCCCGCGGCGACGACGTAGGTGACGACCGACACTTGCCCGGAGTACAGCGACTCCTGGGTCTGCCGGGCCGCTCGAGCCAGGAGTTCGTCGACGTTGAACCCCTTGTAGAGCAGGAAGAGGCCGATGACGGTGGTGATCGCGGCCGCACCCTGTGCAGGGCCGACCGTCGTCGCGAGCAGCGGGAAGACCAGCAGGGTCAACCCGATCGGAACGAGGACGGTCTGTCGCAGTTCCTCGTCGGCGAGGAACTGCTTGAGCAGGTAGTAGGTCGATTCGATGTCGCGGGCCTGCCGGACGACGACTCGATCGACGGAGTCGACCCGGACGCGGCTCTCGACGATCGGGATCAGCCGTTCGTCCTCCGCGCTGTCGGTCACCACGACCGCCGACTCCGGGTCGTACTCGGCGATGAGCTCGTCCAGTTGCTCGGCGACCGCTCGATCGGCCGACACCATCGACTCGTGGTCCCCCGAGACGACCGCGACGACGACCTCCTCGTTTTCGTCGCGTAAGTTCTGGGCGACCCGGAGCGACTCGAGCAAGGTGTTGACCCCCGAGTCCTCCGGGTCCGCGAGGCCGACATCGGTCACGAGCGCGCGGACTGCCTCCCAGCCGACGACGGGCGACCGAAGACCGGTCTTGCGGCCGACATCGTCGGTCCGGTCGAGACAGACGACCAGCGTTGTCACGGTAGGCGATGCATTCTGTGCGACGATAAAACCACTTACTCGTTCGGAGACGGTCGCGGCGATATCCGGTCCGAACTCGCTCGACCGGCGAACGGTGCTCACACCGGCCGCGGGGACCGTAGCGACCGCGGCGACCCCGCGAGCGCGTCGAAATCAGCTCCGCAGTCGGAACCCGCGCCCGTCGCCGAGGCCGGCGATTCCGGCACCGAAGGCGTACGCGACTTGCTGGGCTCCCGCGCCGACGCGGGCCATCAGCGGCCGTTCGGGCTCGAACTCCTCGACGGCCACCTCGTCGGTGTCGAGGCGGTCGGCGAGTTCGGCCTCGATCTCCCGACGGGTGCCGAGATGGTCGACCAGGTCCATCTCGTGGGCCTCCTCGCCGAGGTAGATCCGGGCCTCGGTGTCCCGGACGAACTCGGCGTCCAGATCCCGGCCGTCGCTGACCCGCTCGACGAAAGTGTCGTAGTAGTCGTCGATCAAGCCCTGGAGGTACTCGCGTTCCTCGTCCTCGAGTTCCTTCAGCGGCGTGCCGGCGTCCTTGAACTCGCCGGCGGCGAACCGCTCGTAGGAGAGGCCGACCTTCTCGGCGAGGTCGCTGGCATTGACTCGAGAGCCGATGACACCGATCGAGCCGACGATCGACCCCTCGCGCGCCCACAACTCGTCGCAACCGCTGGCGATCCAGTAGCCCCCGCTGGCACAGACATCGGTCGCGTAGGCGACGGTCGGCCCGTCGAACCGCTCGGCCGCGAGGCGGATGTCGTCGCTGGGGACGACCTCGCCACCGGGCGTGTTCAGCTTCACGAGGAGCGCCCGCACGCTCTCGTCCTCGTTCGCGCGATCGATCTGCTCGACGACGTCGTCGGCCGGCGTCGCGCCCGGCGTCGTGGGGAGCGGCCCGCCACCGCCGTCTCGGCTGATCGGACCCTCGACGGCGACTTCGGCGACGTCGTAGGTCGGATACAGCGAATCGGCGGCGTTGCTCGCAAACCGCAGACCGACGAGAACGGCCGCGAGCGCGACCAGCACACCCAACAGGTCCGTCAGCGTCTCGGGGTAGACGATGAACAGGGCGATTGCGACCACCGCGGAGGCGAGCCCACCGAGGGTGACCGTCAGAAGTCGATTCATCCCGCCGCTACTGACCACGGACAACACCTCGAGTCATACCGATATCTGGGAGCGGGTCCCGTTAAGCGTTGACGTTCCGAAAGAAAACGTGTTAGATAGTATAAACTAACGGCGAACAGATTACTAATCGATGGGCCGTCGAAGGAGAGGACGACTCGTCGCAGGCAGCGGGCTGTTCGTCCTCGGAGCGTCTGCTCCCATCACCAGTCGATTCGGGAGAATCGAGACGAATACGGACGTTCTCCTCGTCGCGGCCGGTCTCGGAGCGGTCGGTGCCGTCACCGAGTGCGTGGGAGAGCACGATACGACGGGGGACATTATAGTAGCAACTGAAAGTCAATGCACACCTGATCGCACGACGGCGTTGCGATCAGTGTGTCAATCATTTCAGTTGCTACTATAGCTGCAGTTAGCGGAGGGATCATCGGTGTACTCGTTTCCAGCGGCGGTGCTCTCGCTGAGTAGGTCTGCGAACATCATTCCAACCAACTCTATGACCTGCTCACTTCTCGAACTGCGCTAACTAGACGGTGCCGAATCAGCGTATCTGAATACCATCTATTAGTTTGGCACAAGATTTAATAGTTATATTGTAGTATATCTAATTGGAATGGGTCGAGATAATATAACCAGACGTAGTGTCGTTCGTAACATCACTGCCGCTGCAGTGGGAGTAGCGGGTATCTCCGGAGTAGTAGCAGCAGACGAATCTTCCGAGGATGAGGAATCCGTCAAGCCGACAGGCACGGAGTCCTTCGCAATCCGATTCGAAACGGAACCTGACGACGGTACTCTCACCTACGAAGTGACTGTGCCTGATGAAGATGCAACGTTGAATAACGTTGAGAATGGTATTCTCGGCAACGATGATGTCACCAGGAACAACGGCGAAACCACCGTTGAAGGCACTGTCAAGGGTCAGAGCCCGTACTACGACGAGATTCAGTTCGACACTGAAGACGGAAACCGACCGGCTGGTGACGAGTGGTGGAAGGCAGATGCCGGGTTGCAAGTCGAACTAGACACACCTGCTGGCTCCGAAATCCTTCAGGAGGGGTAGAAGCACAACAGAGTCCGGGGATAATCCGAATCATACCCAAATACCCACATTTTCTCACCATTATTGTAAATCAATCTCTTCATCTACCTGTTCCTATGTTTTTGGCAGCTTCATCCTGACGACGCTTTCTAGTGGCCTTTCTCGGACGATAGTATGACATTTTATATAGTTTTGATCGGCAGGTACTCAGCGGATTCTCACACCGAGAGTTCCTATTGACTCGAGACTGCCTGTTCAACCCTGCTGTGCTTCGTGGACACCACGAGAGGCTACCGGTAATAGAGGTCTCCGCCTCTCTCGTAGTAAGCCAATCAGATGTCGGCTCGGGTTGTCCAGCAGTATCATGCCGACGATATGCGTTCAATAACCATAATACAGATTAAATACTTTCAAGGCATACGTTATGTCCTATCGGGCAATATTAAAGTGGTAGATTACTCTCCCTCAGACAGGGACATGCGTGTACTTTATACGCCGAGTATATGCTGGATGGCGGTTGTTTAGAACCAATCGACTCGACAAGCCACGTCATCGCTATCCGGTCCGCCAGTTCTTCACCGAGATACAACAGGTGGCCGGTCGAGAACTTTCGGCCGACACGACCCTCGAGATCAAACGGGTCCCCGAAGCGGTCGCTCGCGTTCCGTACGTTGAAACGGAACTGGTATGCGATCGTCCGGTGAACGGATGAGAGCGGGACCTTTTCGATGACTCCGACCCCGATAAAACTATGACGAGGCGTGGGAGGGAGACGCTGAATCGCTATCCGAGGGGGATCGACGGTGTCCTGCGTCCCGAAAGCAACAGTTCCGAAACGGAATCGGACACGTTCGCCCGCCGCTTCATTTCGGCACCGGATGTCGCGTGAGCTGAGGCGAACTGCACGGCGACACTGCAGTCCTCATCGGCCGCGGCCGTGACGGCGAGCCAGCGGCACCCTTTTACGAAGCAATCGCATCGATGGCGACGTGGGACGCTATCAGCCGGGGACACACGACTCGTTCATCAAGTGCGAGACGCCCCGATGCGGGGCGAACAACGCGCCGGAAGGGACAGCGGAGTACGACACCGAGTGCTGGCGATGCGGTGATCCCCTGGGCGGAAAGCCCGAAATCGGCGACGAGGTCTCCGTCGACATCGTCGACCGGCAGTCCGACGGTACGCTCGTCTGTAAGACCGAAAGCGGCTTCGTCCTCTTTCTCGAGGCGGACATCGCGGCGATCGAGGCTACGGTTCGCGTGACCACCGTCGAGGAGACCCATGGGGAAGCGGATCTCGTCGAACCCGGATCGTAAGCCCGCCCGCGGAGAACCGGTCGCTCATCGGCCGACTCGAGTCGGTCGAACGACGGCCCGGGAGTTAGAACAGACCTCTGAGGAGTACCAGGGCCACCCCGGAGAGGACGATAAAACTGAGGAAGCCGATGAAGATCAGTCCCGCCTGCCGTCCGGTGAGCGATTCGCCGTCGAGGAATTCGTCGTCCATAGGCGGTGATCGTAATTCGATCGCTTAAACGTGATGGTCCGTTTAGCGAAACGGCCGTGGCGAGTCGAGGGCTCGTGGGTGACGCGAGCGGGGACCTGGGCGTCTTCGAGCGTGAGACCATCGGAGCCGGGAGTGGCGGGGCGGGGTCCCAGTCGGCAGCCGCTCGAGCACGAACCCAGGAGCGGGAGCGGGAAATCGGTCCCGATCGTCGGACACGGAGCAGCGAATTATTCGTTGAGATGGCCGCGATACCCCTTGGGTTCGAACCCGCGCCGGCAGATCACGCGCTTGCGGCCGACGGTGATCGCGCTGATCTGATCGTCCGCTTCCATGCGGTCGATGACGTCCTCGAGCCGCTCCGGCGACCAGCCGGTTTCCTCGCGGACGGTCGATTGATCGACGCGGCCGCCGCGTTTGACGAGCAGTCTGAGAACCTTGTCCTCGTCGGGGAGATCGCGTTCGTCGACGCCGTACTCGATTTCTTCGGCGTAGCTTAATGTTTCGTCCTCGGATTCCTCGCTCGATTCCGCCGTGGCCGTCGTGGACTCGTCCGATTGGGAGTCGTCGGTCGACCCGCTCCAGAGAGACGACAGCCGAGCCCAGAGTGTATTGAATACCATCTATGGATCACGCTCCGTTGGGACTACCGCAGCTTGAACGCCCACCTACCTTGATTTTATGTTTTGTACGGATCATGAGTGATTTCCGTCGAGTACGGTGTGACTATCGTGACGGCCCCGTCGTCGAATAGCGACCCCCTTGCGACCCGCAAGTCAGTTATCACTTTCGGCGACCGACAGGCTCGCCGACCAACCCGGCTCGAGCGACCGCGCCCCGTCATCGATCAGCCGGTGCGACGGCGTCGTGGTAGGCGTCGGCGAGTGCAGCGAGGGCTTCGTGGTGGTTCGTCGTGTGAGGGGCGGTCAGCGGCGAGACGCTAATGCGGCCCTCGACGACGGCGCGGCGATCCGTGCCGGCGGGATCGGGGAGCGAATCGGGGTCCATGTCGTCCCAGACGCGGTCGTGAAGCGTGACGTGGGCCCCGTCGCGTTCGGCGTCCATCTCGTAGCGCTTCGAGGGGCGCGTGATCTCGATCGGCGCGGGATCGCCGTCGGGCAGCGGCACGTTGACGTTGAGATAGGCCGCGTGATCGAAAACGCCCGCCTCGAGCGCGTTTTCGGCGAGATACGAGGTGATGCGCGCGGCTTCGGCGTACTCCGCGGCGGTCACGTCGACCTCCTTGAAGGGAGTGTCGTCGACGGGGACGTACAGCGACGTGGCGATCGCGGGCACGTCGAAAAACGCGGCCTCGACGGCCGCGCTGATCGTGCCCGATCGGCCGAGAACGTACTCCCCGAGGTTCGCACCCTTGTTACAGCCCGCGACGACCAGATCGGGATACGGGCCGAGTTCGGCGAGGCCGGCGACGACGCAGTCGGCGGGCGTCCCGTGGACCGCATACCCCAGCCCGCGCTCGTCGACCTCGACTTCGTGGGAGAGCGACCGACCGCAGGCGCTCCGGTCGTCGGCCGGAGCGACGACGGTCACGTTGGCGTGCTCGGAAAGGGCGTCGTACAATGCCCTGATACCGGTGCTATCGATCCCGTCGTCGTTGGTCAACAGGATCTCGCAGTCGTCGCTCATGTCACCCCGGTTGGCCGGCGGCGCGAAAAGCCCACCGCTTCCGGGCGCGACTCAGGCGATCCGGTCGACGATCGTCTCCTCGTCGACGACCAGGTTGTACGCTCCTTCGTCGTCGTTCCAGAGCGCGAGGACGCCCTCGAACGAGCAGACGTCGCCGTAATCGGCCTCGAGCAGCGGTCGGTTGAGCGCCGTCTCCTTCGTGACGACGGCGTAATGGTCGGTGTCCTCGCTGCCGTCGCTGATCTTGAACAGGGGGTTCGACCGCCCGCTCCCGCGACCGCCGTTCCCGTCGCCGTCGCTCAGCGATCGGCTGAGTTTCGCCGCGACGAGGTCGATCCGCTCGGTGACGTGGCGTTCCATCTCGGCCATCTGCGCCCACTCGCTGGTCTCGAGTCGCATGTCGATCCGTCGCCGGCCGTCGAGACGCAACTGTGCGTAGGAAAATTGGACATCGACGTTGACGAACTCGCCGGGCGCGTGATCGTCGCCGTCCGGGGTCGCCTCGTCGAGGCGGCGCTGGAACGCCGGGACCTCGAGTTCGGGTCGGACGTCGAACGACCACCCGCGATCCGAGGGCCGTTCGCCGGGCCAGAGCCGCACCGTGGGACCGTAGACCGTGACTTCGCCGCGGCGGTACGTCTCCGCGTCCCCGCCGCCCTCGGCGTCGAAATCCACGGCCGCCCGCTCCCAGAGCCGCTCGTCTTCGAGGTCGCGTTCCACCTCGCGCAGGCCGACGCTGGTGTTCTTGTCCGCGGGTGCCATCGCGAGGACGGTACCCGTCGGCGCGAGCGTTTCGAGGGCCGACCGCGCGACGGCGACGGGGTCCTCGAGTTCGCTCAGGACGTTACAGGCGAGGATCAGATCGAAGCCGTCGTCGGGCGCGGTGGGATCGAACCCGTCGTCGCTTCCGTCACCGCTGCCGGCCGCGCTCGGATCGAACGCCTCCGCGGTCGTCCGGTGGATCGTCGGGTGGACGTTCCGTCCCGTCTCGGCGAGCAACGCCTCGAGTACGTCCGCGGCGGCGCTCGGCTCGACCGCGTGATACTCGAGCAGGGCGTCGTCGGGCAGATAGTCGCAGAGCCCGAGCGCGGGGCCGCCGACGCCCGCACCGAGATCGAGGATCCGGAGGGTACGGTCGAGCAAGCCGCGGTCCGCGAGGTCGTCGAGCGCGTACTGGATCGCCGCGTAGTAGCCCGGCAGGTGATAGATCGCGTAGCCGGCCGCGACGTCGTCGTCGTAGTCGACGGACCGGCCGTCGAGATAGTCGGCCTTGAAGCGGCGGATCGTCGACCGGAGCAGGTCTCCGGACGCGCCGGTTTCCCAGTCGGGGCCGTACCGCTCGACGAGCAGGTCCTCGAGTCGGCGCTCGTACTCGGCGGGGAGGCGTTCGACCGGCCCCCGGCGCGGCCGCACCGGGTCGTCGTCGACGGGGACGAACGTGCCGTCGTCCCGTTCGATCAGCCCGAGGGCGGCGGCCTCCTCACGGAGGTGCTGTCGGACGACCGCGGGATGCGGGTTCCCCGTCACGTACTCGCAGATCTCGTCGGGATCGATCGGTCGGACGTTGCGCAGGTACTTCGCGTTCGATCGAATGGATTCGCGTTGCTCGCTCACTCGGTGTCACCCCGGGTATCGTGTCGCTCGTCGTCGCGTCGCTCCTGCCAGCCCGTTGTCGCCTCTCGGTACAGCGACTCGAGATCGTCGGCGTCGGCGGCGGCGACCGCCGCGGCCGCGTCGGCGACCGCGTCCGCACCGTCGAACGTCGCCTGAATGTCGGCGTAGACCCGCGGCGTGCCACCGGTCACCCGTTCGACGAGTCCGCGCAACCCCTCGTAGATCGGGGTTTCGAACTCCGGCGGAACCGACTCCGCGGCCAGCGCAAAGGAGAGAACCGCGGCGTGGGCCGCTGCCTGGACCGACTCCATGGCCTCGTCGTGTTCCGCGGCGGTCGTCTCGACCAATGCGTTCCCACGCGACTCGAGGGTCGCGAGAAGGGCGTCGGTCACGGGCCCCGATCGATCGCGAACGACGGCGATCGACCCGGGTGCCCGCTCGGGCGCGAAAAGCGGATGCAGGCTCATGCGTTCCGGATCGGGTGCGTGACGTGCCATCGCCTCGACTGCGGGTTCCATGACGCCCGAGACATCGATGATCGCTTGCTCGGCCCGCCCGGCCTGCTCCCCGATCGCGTCGGCGACGTGGGTCATCGGTACCGCGAGGCAGACGACATCGTACGTCGTTCCACCCTCGAGAGCGGCGACGTCACCGCCGACCGCATCGGCCGCGGCCGCCGCCGCGTCCGGATCGAGGTCGGCGAACGAGACCGGAGCGTCGACGGCCCCCCCGAACCATGTCCCCATCGACCCCGCGCCGACGATCAATACGTCCATCGCCCGCTCCTACCTGCCGACGTTGCAAAAGCCGTTCGATCGACCGACTCGAGTGAGCCATCGATCGCGGGCGACGGTCGGGCAGTGGTGACTGTCTGCCAGAATATACAAGTCAATGCCACTGAGACAGGGAGTATGAACTTCGCCCAGTTGATACCAGTGCTGCTCGCAACTGGGGCTGTACTCGTCGTCCTGACGACGTATCCATATCTGGCGACCGCGATCGCCTATCGGGACCGCGATAACGGCCTCTCGTATATCGTCTTCCTGATGGGCGTCGCGGTCTGGAACGGCTTGTTCGCCGCACAGGTAATCGACCCGCGCCCGATCGTGAAAGGGTTCTTCTTCAGCATCGCGACGCTGGGTGCCATCCTGGCCGGGGTCGGCTGGTTGCTGTTCGCCAGTACGGCGAGTAGCACGCCGCTGTTGCCCTATCAGGGGGTGGTCTATCGGCTCGTGGCGCTACTGGCCGGTCTCGAGATCGCGCTCGCGATCACCAACCCGGCACACGCACTGTACTGGGAGATCGCCAGCAGTGCACCCGATATCCCGGCATTTACGATCATCGAACCGAACGTCGGCTACTGGCTGCATACGGCGTTCCTCGTCGCGCTGTTCGGAGCGGGGACGATTCTCTTCGGCCTCGCGTGGCAACGCGGGACCGACGTCCGGTACACGCGCAGTTACGCCATGGTCGGGGCCGCGACGACCGCGGCGATCGTCGGCAGCAACGTCCTCGTCGCCGGGACGGCCTCGGTCGCACCGCTGGTCGCCGGCTCCCTGACGACGATCGGCTGGGTGCAAGCCCAACAGAAACGGTATCTCCAACTGCCGCGACCGTACCGGTGGATCGGGGACCTTCTCGAGTGACTGCACGCGCCGGCCGCCGAAATCCGGTTGGCACAGCCCACGACGTTTCATAGTTCGAGCCCCAACCGTTTCCTATGGTACGAGTCGGGATCGTCGGTGCGGGGGCGGCCGCCGTGGCCGCGACCGCGACCCTCGATGACGCCGCGACCGAGACGGAGATAACGGTACTCGAGAAATCCCGCGGGCTCTGCGGCCGAGCTGCGACGAGACGGCGGGACGGAATCGTCTACGACTACGGCGCGAACTACGTGAAAAACGACGACGAGCGGGTAGTCGACCTGCTGACCGAGACCCTGGATACCGATGGGCTGGTCGACATCACGCCACCGGTCTGGACCTTCGATAGTGACGGGACCGTCTCCGAGGGGGACGACCGCGGCGGGCGGAAGTGGACCTACCGGCGGGGGCTGACCCAGATCGCAAAGCGGCTGTTCGCGCGGACCGACGCGACCGTCGAACGGGAGACCCGCGTCGAGACGGTGATCAGACCCGACGAGGGCGATGGTGGAAGCGACGCCGGCGACTGGTACCTAGCGGATGCCGACGGCAATCGTTGGGGTCCCTTCGACGTCATCCTCCTGAACCCGCCGGCACCCCAGACCGTCGATCTGCTTCGCTCGGCCGAGTGGGACGCCGACGTACGCGACCGCCTTGCCGAGGCCATCGACGCCGTCCCCTTCCGGACGATCTGGACCGGCGTCTTCCACTACCCGTTCGAACTCGACCGGCCCTACTACGCGCTCGTCAATACGGACAAGGAACACGATATCGGCTGGATCGGCCGCGAGGAGTGCAAACCCGGCCACGTCCCCGACGGCGAATCGCTGCTGATCGTCCAGGCGAACCACGAGTGGTCGGTCGATCACTACGACGAGCCCCACGAACGGAACCGCGAGCGGCTCGCGGCGCTGGCCGCCGACCTGCTCGGCGACGAGCGGGTGTACGAACCGGACTGGACCGACCACCAGGGGTGGCGGCACGCCTTGCCCGAGGACGGCGTCGCCCGCGATCCCCTCCAACTGGCCGAGGCCGAGGGGCTGTACTGCCTCGGCGACTGGGTTGCCGGTGACGCCAGGCTTCACGCGGCGCTCCGAAACGGCCTCGAGGTCGGCGACCGGATCGTAGACCGCGTTCACTGAGCCGGCGCTACACCGCCGACGTGACGGTGTCTATCACCGCAGTATCGACGAAGACGACCACGTGGTCGCCGCCCGCGACGACCGTCTCGCCGCGGGGCGTGATCAGCCTCCCCGCACGGCCGATCGCCCCGACGACGACGCCGTCCGGAAGATCGGCCATCGCGTCCTGAATCCGCCGCTCGAAGAGCACGCTCTCGTCGTCGACCTCGATCTCGAGGACCTCGGCGCGGTCGGACTCGAGCATCGCGACGTTTTCAGTCCGCTGCTCGCGTGTAAACCGGGTGATCTCCTCGGAGGTGACGAGTCGGGGGTTGACGGCGACATCGACGCCGACCGTCTCGAAGAGGTCGACGTACTCGCCGGACTCGACGAGTCCGATGGTTCGTTCGACCCCGATCCGCTTCGCCAACAGGGAGACGAGCAGGTTCTTTTCGTCGCTATCGAGGGCGGCAACGACGATGTCGGACTCGTCGACGTGCTCCCGGACGAGAAAGTCGATGTCGGTCGCGTCGCTCTGGAGGACCATCGTTCCCGGGAGGTGCTCGGCCAGTTCCCGCGCCCGCCTGGGGTCCCGTTCGACCAGTCGCGGCTCGAGCCCTTCGGCTTCGAAGAGTCGGGCCGTCTGATAGCCGATCTCGGTCCCGCCGACGATGACGATCNATCTCGTTTGCATCCTCGAGCGTCGGCTCGGGCGTCAGCGATCCCGCGAAGGCGCGGACGCTCTCCCGCGACCCGATGACGACGACGGCATCCCCCGCCTCGATGACGGTGTCCCCTTGTGGGATGACGATATCGTCGTCGCGAAGCAACGCGGCGAAGGTCAGCGACTCGAACCGATCGGCTTCGGACACCGTCTCGCCGGCGATGGGGCTGTCCGATTCGATTTCGAACTCGGCCATCTGGACGAGATCGTCGGCGAAGGTTTCGACGTCGTGTGCGCCGGGTAAGCCGGCGATTCGGACGATCGTTTCGGCGGTCTGCAAGTCCGTACAGACCATGAAATCGATACCGAACGCACCCCGCGATTGCTCCCAGGTGCGCAGCAGGTTCGTCTTCTTGACGCGGGCGATCGTGAACGGCTCACCGACGGCCTTCGCCGCCCCGCAGACGACGATGTTGGTCTCGTCGACGTCGGTGCTCGCGATCACCAGATCCGCGTCCGCGATGCCGGCCTCCCGCAGCGTCTCGATCGAGGTGCCGTCGCCCCGAATCGCCAACACGTCGTAGGCATACGTGATCGCGTCGATACGATCGGGGTCCGTATCGATGACGACCACGTTGTGGTCGTCGTCGAGGCTCGCGGCGATGTTCGATCCGACTTCGCCCGCACCGACGACGATCACGCGCATCGGAGCCTCACCTGCGGTGCGCGCTGTCTCGAGTCGGACCGGAGTCCGCACATATCCGCAGTATCGGTCGCGAGCAGTAAGTGAGTTCGGCCTGATTCGGGACGCAGGTCCCGATCGCCGGGGTGATCCACACGGGGACGGGACGTACTTCACCGGGCAGCCGCGAGCGAAGCGCCCCGTGAGCAGAACAGCGGTGAGCGAACGCGAGGCGGCAAAGGGTCGGTCACGGCATCTCGTGTACCGTCAACTCCACGTCTCGCTGACGGCCCTCGATGTCCGCAACCAGCCGCTCGACGACCGCGCGGGCCTCGCCGAGCAGTTTGGGCTGGACTTTCTCGACGACCCAGTCCAGCGAGACGAACCGCGGGAGCGAGATGGCGTTCGTGTCGGCCGAATGCGGGTCGTACATCGCCTCGAAGTAGATCCGGCTCGCCGTCTCCGCGTCCGACGGCGCGGACTCCGGCTCCGGTTCGACGCGCCACTCGCCACGGGCGTCGATGTCGTTGACCAACCGCCACGTCAGCGATCTGGGGGCGGAAACGTCGGTAACCCGCGATCGGGCGGTGTAGCTGAGCTTCCACCACGCCAACTCGAGGTCGTAGACGGAGCCGGCGTCGCCGTTGCCATCGACCCGAACCGCTTTCAGGTGTTCCGTGTACCGCGGGTAGTCGGTAAAGGACCGAACGTACGGGAAGACCTCCTCGGGCGACCGGTGAGCGAGCGTACTGAGGAGAATTCTATCCACACCGGTCGTACGACGGGTCCGAAAGTAAGGATTGTCATACTCTCGCTCGGAGTCGACCGGCGTCGCCTCGTCACCGGCCGCGCTCGTTCGCGAGCGACGACGGCCCGCGTCGATCACGGCCGCGACACCGCTTCACGTCGGGGACTCGCTACAGGTAGTCGCCGGCCAGTAGGTCGACGCGCTCCCTGGTCGCCTCGGGGATCGATTCCGGCGGCGTGTTGATCGTCCCCTCGAGCGCGTTCCAGGCCTCGCTCTCGAAGTCGTCGGGCATCGTTCGGATGGCACGTTCGACGACCGCGTTGATCGCATCCCGGTTGGCCGCCGCGTTCTCGAGGACCTCGTCCAGCGTGACTTCGCTGTCCGCCTTCCAGACGTCGTAGTCGGTGACGCCAGCGACGGTGGCGTAGCTCAGTTCGGCCTCGCGGGCGAGTTTGGCCTCCGGGATGGCGGTCATCCCGACGATGTCCCAGCCCTGTTCGCGGTAGAACTCGCTCTCGGCGCGGGTGGAGTACTGGGGGCCTTCGATGCAGACGTAGGTGCCGTCCGTCTGGACGGGCGTGTCGTCGGTCGCCTCGCGGGCCGATTCGGCGAGGTGAGCCGCCATCTCGGGACAGTAGGGGTCGGCAAAGCCCATGTGGACGACCATGCCGTCGCCGAAGAAGGACGGCGAGCGGTGCTTCGTGCGGTCGAATATCTGGTCGGGAACGACCAGCGTCCGCGGCGGCAGGTCCTCGCGTAGACTCCCGACTGCGTTCGTGGCGATGACGCGGTCGACGCCGACCGACTTGAGCGCGTAGATGTTCGCGCGGTAAGCCGCGTCGGTCGGCGGATGCTGGTGGTCCGCCCCGTGGCGCGGGAGAAAGGCGACGTCCCGACCGCCGAGTTCGCCGAGGGTGACCGCCTCGCTCGGTTCGCCGTACGGCGTCGAGACCTCCGTTTTGCGGGTGTTCCCGAGTGGTAGTGCCTCGTAGATACCGCTCCCGCCGATCACGCCGATCGTCATGCACTGGTCTCGTCGGACCAGCGTCGTAAACGGTCTGGTTTGCTCTCCGTATCGGTGCGACTGCTCGAGTCCGGTGGCCGGCACAGAGCCGCGGGGACGCGAGTCGGCGTTCGAACTGCCGAGCTTAGCAATTACGCTCGATCGCCGTTCGCAACCGCTCCTCGAGATCAGCTTCGGTACCGGCTCGCAGTGAGAGACGCTCGTGGCGCTCGTCGGCATCGAACTGTTCCGCAAGCAGGCCGCCGCGGCGGTCGACCTCGAGCAACAGCTCGAAGCCGTCGTCCGCCGGGAGGGGGACGATTTCCAGTTCGTCGAGGTCGCCCGCGAAGGGACCCGAGCGGGGGACGAACTCGAACTCCTGGACGAAGCGGTGATCGGAGAACAGCGATTCCGTCGCCTCGCACTGTGCCGTCCGGAGCACGAAGCCGAGCGAGTCGACGGCGTCGAACAACGCCCGACGGAGCGGATCGGGCTCGATCTCGAGGGCGTCGCGGTCGTCCGGGTCGACCGCCCAATCGATGTCGAGGCCGGTGTCGAGCCAGACGCTCGTCGTCCCCATCGTGACGGGCGTGTGGACCGGAACGTCGATCGACACGGTTCGGGTCCGCTCCTCGTCGGGCTCGATGGTAAACGAGTCGCCCACGCGGACCGTCTCGATCTTCGCCGTTCTCGTGCTCTCGTCGGTTTTGTACTGCGTCGCGAGCGCGAAGTAGATGCCGTCGATTTCCTGTGTGTCGTTGCCGCCGGTGATGTCGACGCGCGCATCGACCGACTCGCCCGCCGTGAGCGTCGTCGGTAGGACCGTATCGACCGTCGCGGCACCGATACCGAGGCTGGATAGTACGCCTTTCATACGACGGGAATGTCACAACCGTCGCGTATATATTTGTCTCGGTGACACCACCGGACGGACACCGTCACGACGACTGCTGCCGGTCGGACGGCATCGACCGGCTCGCACCGATACGGAACTGCTGACGCTGACTCCGTGCGTTAGTCGGCCGTAAGCGCCCACTCGTCGGTGCCGACCGACTCGAGGACCTCGCGCCGTTCCATCTCGGCGAGAACTTCGGACAGCCGATCCGGCTGGGCGATCTCCATCTCGATGCGCTCGATGCCGTGGTGTTCGCTGAGGAAGTGACGGAGCGCTTCGATCGTGAAGGTCTCCTGGTCCGCCTTTTCCATCGCACTGGTGATCAGATCGACCATGTCCTCGATGAAGTTCCACGGGTAGACGACCCAGGTCCACTCCTCGAGTCGTTCGCCGACGTAGTCGGGCCGGAACTCGCTGGTCCCCAACAGTTGGAGGGTCGCGGTCCGGACCTCGCCGGCGTCGCGGTCGTCGACGTACTCGTAGGCCCGTTGGATCGAGCCGCCGGTGTCGGCGATGTCGTCGATGATGAGCACGTCCTTACCTTTGACGCTGCCCTCGGGCATCGGGTAGCGGACGGTCGGCTCGCCGGCCTTCTCGGCGGTGCCGACGTAGTGTTCCATCTTCAGGCTCGTCAGGTCGTCCAGCCCAAGGAAGTCACAGAGACAGCGGCCGGCGAACCAGCCACCGCGGGCGAGCGCGACGACGACGTCGGGCTCGAACTCGTCGTCGCGAATGTCGTCACTGACGTCCCGACACAGGCCGTAAATGTACTCCCAGTTGGTTATGGTACAGTCGAAATCGTCCGGTAGATCGGACATCTGATGGCCACCTACCCGGTGACTCGAGCGCGGCCCCCTTAAGTTGGCTGAAACGGGCCGCGTCGGTGGCGGGAGCCCCCGTCGACTCGGACGGAGCCGATACTGATTTATAATTTAGTAATACAACCTAGTTATCGATGGCGCAGACCCAGATCCAGGCCGCCCGCGAGGGAACGGTGACGCCCGAAATGGAACGCATCGCCGAGCGAGAGAACCGCACGCCGGAGTTCGTCCGCGAGCAGGTCGCAGCGGGACAGGCGGTCATTCCGGCAAACAAGCACCACGACGCGCTCGACGCGATGATTATCGGTCGGGAGTTCGCGACGAAAGTCAACGCCAACATCGGCAACAGCGAGACGACCAGCGACCTCGAGACGGAACTCGAGAAACTCCACACCGCGGTCCACTACGGCGCGGACACCGTGATGGACCTCGGCACCGGCAGCGATCTCGACGAGATTCGGGAGGCGCATATCGCCCACTCGCCGGTGCCGCTTGGGACGGTGCCGCTGTACGAGGCCGTCAAGCAGGCGGGCAGTCCCGAGGCTATCACGAAAGACCTGCTGCTCGAGGTCGTCGAGAAGCAGGCCAAACAGGGAGTCGACTACATGACGATTCACGCCGGCATCCTCGCCGAACACCTGCCGTTGACCGACGGCCGGAAGACCGGGATCGTCTCGCGGGGCGGCTCGATCATGGCCAAGTGGATGGAGGAACACGGCGAACAGAACCCGTTCTATCAGGTCTTCCACGACATCTGTGAGATCTTCGCCGAGCATGATGTCACCTTCAGCCTCGGGGACAGTCTCCGGCCCGGCTGTCTGGCTGACGCCTGCGACGAGGCACAGTACGCCGAACTCGACACGCTGGGCGAACTGACCCGCATCGGCTGGGACCACGGCGTCCAGGTGATGGTCGAGGGACCGGGCCACGTTCCGATGCACAAGGTCGCCGAGAACGTCGAGCGCCAGCAGGAGGTCTGCGACGGCGCGCCCTTCTACGTGCTCGGACCGCTGGTGACCGACATCGCGCCGGGCTACGACCACATCACCAGCGCCATCGGGGCCGCGATGGCAGCCCAGGCCGGTGCCGCGATGCTGTGCTACGTCACGCCGAAGGAACACCTCGGCCTTCCCGAGGAGGAAGACGTTCGCGACGGCCTCGCAGCATATCGGATCGCCGCCCACGCCGCCGACGTGGGCACCGAACGCCCCGGCGCGCGCGACTGGGACGATGCCCTTTCCGAAGCGCGCTACGAGTTCGACTGGCGCGAACAGTTCGACCTCGCGCTCGATCCCGACCGCGCACGCTCGTTCCACGACCAGACCCTGCCCGGCGATAACTACAAAGAGGCCCGCTTTTGCTCGATGTGCGGTGCCGAATTCTGCTCGATGCGGATCGATCAGGACGCCCGCGAGGACGGCGAGATGCAAGCGATCGAAGGCAAGGCGCGGACCGACCTCGAGTCCTCGCCGGCCGCGGAGGTCAACCGGCCGCCCGTGGGAACCCACGAGTCGGGCGAGTTACCGCCGATGGCCGACGACGAGGGCGGTGACCCGCTCGAGAAACCGGCCGACGAATAACTCGCTCAGTCCCCGCCGATCGTCCGATCTGTCTCGGTACCGTTACGTGGGTGGCAGGTCAGTGGGACGGTCGATAGTCGAGAAGTTCCAAAACGAGGACTCGGCACCCCGACGGTCAAGTCAGATAGTTCCGACACGACTGGAGTACCCCGTGACGAGGTCGACGCAGCGATCCGTGTCACCGGTGGAAACGTCGAACGGGAAGTACAGGTCCTTGGGATGGGAATTAAGACACAGTATCCATAGTAGTAACTGCACAGCGGTTTACACACCGATCGCAACGCCCTCGCGCGATCAGGTATGCAATGACTGTCTGTTGCTACGATAGCCGTTCCCGACGGCGAATTCACGCATGTCACCGACGCGGCTGACGGACCGCACGGTCAGCGAGTACACTGCCATCGCATCTGCCATCTGAAAACCGTGGATTGTCATACCTTCGTCCGGCGAGACGACGCTGTCGTCCACTCGCACCAGCATATGACTGGAAATCAGTAACCGGACGGGTCGTTTCCTCGATAGAACTCACATACCAACCCGTTTTGCTACTTTTCGGGCAGCGACGTCTACGCCGGTCGTAACTGAAACGATGATGACGGCGACTGGAAACACAGCGTAGGGGAACCCAACTAGAACATCCGACTCACCACCTGTGCCCAGTAGTCCCCAAAACGTGACCACAGTTACAGCGAACAATCCAACTAACGCGCCCACGTTTCCACGGGTGAGCGTGTCATAGAATCCAACTCATAGCTTGAGCATCTCACGTCCTGGATCGTGTCCTCGCTCGTAGTTGGTGATTGCAATGACGATC